>NZ_BTGG01000005.1:0-324388 GCF_042848195.1 Alteromonas sp. MTD1 | reverse complement strand
TAAAAAAGCCTCCCAAGGGAGGCTTTCAAAGAAAGTTCGAAGTATTAAATGCTAATACCACGGTTTTTCGCTTTTTCCTTAATGTAAGGTTCCCATGCTGACGCATTGCGACGCATAGAGCGATCTTTCTTAGCTTCAACTACGTGTTTGTAGGCTGCTTTGAAGTTACCTGCATAGAAGTTAGCTTCCATTAATGAGAAGTGGACCTTAGCAGGGTTATCAATACCGCGCTCTAACGCACTCTCAAGAGCCTTTATAGCGCCTCTGTAATCTTCAGCAACCATTAACAGCGTACCTTGCTTGCGATAATGCTCAGGGTCTGAACTCTTCGCTGCTGCTTGCGCATAGAGGCCTGCCGCAGTTTTAAAGTTCTTAGCCTGATGATAGGCGTTCGCAATATTCGCTAGCATATCCGCATCGTTTTTAAGCAAACCACTCTTCATGTGCTTTTCTAGCAGACGAGCTGCACGATAAGGCATACCGTTTGTTTGGTATAGCTGAGCAAGCGTTTTAATTTCGTTCTCTTTTTCCAAATAGCCTTGGTTATACGCTAATTCGAAAGTTGAAAGGCCTTTCTTGTAGTCTTCAACTAAAAGATAAAAGAAACCTAAACGAGACCACCACGTTTTTTCTTGAGGGAAAACACGTACTAGTTCTTCAGCTACTGCAACCGTTTCTGGGTACATCTTACGCTCGTAGTAAGAAGTCAGCTTTAATACATACGGGTTTTTGTTCGGCTCTTCGTACAGTGCAATTGCTCTGTCTGCTGGCTCTACCATCTTGTCTAATTGCTTAGACTCAAATAGCGCCTGTGCCAAACGCGTATAGGTGTCAGCGTCTTCTTTACACGTAAAGTCCATCCACGCGTTGTACCACTTGATGGCGCCCGTGTATTTCTCTTCTTGCATGCTCAAGTCACCAAGAAGTTTCAACGTTTGAGCGTGCTCAAGGTCATTCAGTACTTTTGGCTCTACTGCATCAACAAGATAGCCCAGCGCTTTACCGCCTTGACCTTCTTGTGCTGCTAGCAAGTTACCAATAAAACGTTGCACGTAAGCCTTATCAAAGTCGTCAGAAGGGTCAAGTTCGTATAAAACATTTAACGCTTCGTTAACCTGGTCAAGATTGTAGAATTCGAAAGCTTTTTGCACTTTCTTACCCGTACGCTCACCTACTAGCGTTGTTTTTCCCTTTGTATATCCAGGACAAACAACAGGTGCCGACTGCGCTAGAGCAGCCGGTGCTGAAAGCACCGCACCTGCACCAAGCACTAAAGCAAATGCTGACATTTTGAATGTTTGTTTCATCATGATCATTGCTCCAGTTTAAAGTCTAGCTGTACGAACATGCCTGTTTGTCTAACCGGCTTGCCGTCTACAATCTTAGGCTTGTATTTCCACTTGCGTAGCGCACGACGCGCTTCACGGTCGAACACACGCTTAGGTTCAGCTTCGATAACTTCGATATCTTCTACACCACCAACTTCGTTGATTGTGAAAGATAGTCTTACCCAACCTTCACGGCCGTCACGGGCTGCATCAGGTGGATATTTTGGGTCGATACGAACGATAGGTGTAGCATCACCATCGCGCTGCATAGCACCAACACCACCAATGTTTACACCAACACCGCCAGTATCTACAGCAGGAATAGCTAAGCTAAAACCGTCTGCATCTGGTTCCGCTGTTTCCGGCTCAACTTGCTCCATTTTTGGAGGCTGAGGCGGCGGAGGCGGAGGTGGTGGTGGAACACGAGTACGCGTTTGCGTCTGGTCGTCTGGTTCCTGCATTACAATATCAATTACCGGTGCAGGCGGTACTTCGTCTGCTGGTCTAGATGAGTTTTCAATCAACTTAGCCATTAGAACGAACAGGGCAAATGCAACACCAGCACCTAATAGTATAGATACAATTATACGTAACATCTTATCCCCTTGCCGCTACCGAGACTCGGTTAACGCCAGCGGCTTTAACCTGATCCATAATCTCAACTACCAAACCATGCTTCGCCTTAACATCGGCTTGAATGATAACGTAGTCAGTAGGCTGCTCGGTAAGCAGTCTTTCAATATTCGCTCTTACGCTGTCCGGCGCAACTTCACGTTTATCTAACCAAACATTTCCATCTTCCGTTACGGCGATAAAGATGTTCGCATTTTTGTGAAGAATTGCCTGGCTCGCATCTGGCTTGTTAACTTCAATCCCTGCTTCTTTAACGAAAACAGTGGTAACGATAAAGAAGATAAGCATGATAAACACGATGTCCAACATGGGCGTCATGTCGATCTGTGCATCTTCTTCCTCGGTTCTGACTTTTCGAGCCATAATCTCTCTCTCTAATGATGTGGCAGGCTATCAACTAGCCCTTCTCTTGCCAGCTTCACTTTCGCTTCAAGACGTGAACTGATGAACAGTCCAGATAGCGCTGCAACCATTCCCGCCATAGTAGGGATTGTTGCCATAGAGATACCAGCGGCCATAAGACGAGCGTTGCTGGTGCCCTGCGTTGCCATTGTCTCGAAAACGCCGATCATTCCGGTCACTGTTCCAAGTAGACCGATTAGTGGACACATTGCAATAATGGTTCTAATAATCAGCATTCTAGCGTTTAGGTCATCTGACGCTTGAGAAATCCACGCGTCACGGATTCTATGCGCATACCATGATGTGGTATCAGCTCGGGCATCCCAATTGGCGATGATTGTTTTCTTCACCTTTGGAAAGACCGAGGTTAAATACCAGTAACGCTCAATCATTAATACCCACATGAGAAAGAGCGCGGCAGCAACGAAATATAGTACGTCACCGCCGGTAGCGATAAAGTCCCTGACCGATTCGAATAATCCAATCAGGTAATTCATATTACGCCTTCTCCGACTCTGTGTGAGCAGCTACGATACCCGCAGTTTGCTCATCAAGAATGTGGATGATTGACTTGCTACGAGAAGCTACGATGCTGTGAGTAAGGATTAGAGGCAGAGCCGCGATAATACCTTGAGCAGTAGTTACAAGAGCCATTGAGATACTTCCAGCCATCATACGTGGGTCACCAGTACCGAATAGTGTGATAGTTTGGAATGTCTCGATCATACCAAGTACAGTACCTAGTAGACCTAGTAGAGGTGCGATAGCTGCGAAAATCTTAATTACGTTGATGCCGCTTTCGATACGTGGAAGTTCACGTAAGATTGCTTCATCAAGTTTAAGTTCAAGGTTTTCAGCGTCAGCTGTCTTGTTCTCTTGGTATACCTTAAGAATGCGACCTAGAGGGTTGCTATCTGAAGGGTTGCCAACGTTCTTAAGCTGTGAGCGCATTTTGCCGCCAACCAGCGTAAGCGTGATCATTTTGTAAAGACCGATTAGTAGACCAACACCAAGCATAAGCGTGATTGTATAACCTACTGGACCACCAGCGTGGTAACGCTCAGACATTGTCGCTTTTTGCTTCAATAGACCAAGGATAGCGCCTTGTGATGGGTCAGCGTAGAAAGGCGTGAAACCTGAAGTTGCGTCGATTAGGTCAGCTGTAGAAGCTACAAAGTGACCATCTGGCTGACGACCTAGAGGCTGTACGATTTCGCCTTCAGCGTCGTAAGCTAGGTAACCAGCTTCACCAACAAGGTTAAATGTACCAACACGTAGTACTTCTTGTTGAGATGAACCGCCATCTAGATTTACAACTTCTGTAGTGAACTTAACTACTTCACCACCTTCAGTCATTTCTTTTTGTAGTGCGAACCAAAGATCTTCAAGTTCTTTGATGTTTGGTAGGCCTTTAGAGTCTTCTGACATTGCAGCAAGGAACTCACCACGACCTGGGAATTGTGCACTTACGATTGACGTTGAGATACGACCAAACGCTTCAGAAGACGCTTGACGTACAACACCGAACATTTCACCAAGAGTACCAGTTGCTTGGTCTAGCTCAGCTGCTTTTTCGTTTAGTGTTACTTCGTTGTCAGCAAATTGCTTCTGAAGACGGTCACCACGGCTTTGCTCAGCTTTAAGGTCAGCTTGAGCTTTACGTAGAAGCGCCTGCTTGTCAGCACGTGCAGACTGGAACTCAGCTTCACGTTGCTTGTCTAGGCGTGCTTCAGATACACGGTTTTGCTGTACTTGATCAAGTAGATCTTTAAGGCTCTTTGCTTCCTGAGCTTGTGCTCCGGTTGCCGTAACCGCTACTGCAACAGCGGCTAAAAGAGTTTTGAATACTGGTTTCATTAACTATTACTCCGCTGCGCTAACTGGAATTTTAATTAGGTCCGCTGGGATTGAACCGTTAGCCATTTTCACTGCTTCAATTACAGAAGACAGGTACTCGTCGCCTAGTTTTTCCCAAGTGCGAGTTTCATTATTCCAAACCCAAGCATGAGTTTGGTCTAGTGAAAGTGCAGTAAGAGCAGCACGACCAAGGTTGAAGAAGTCTACAGTTACTTCTGTGCCCGCGTCGTTGATAGTACCTTGGTAAGAGTTGATCTTAGTACCGTACTCAACTTCTACTAGGTATGCTTCCAACACCTGACGGAACTGTTCAGAAACAGTCACGTTAGAGTTAGCCATAAGGTCACGAAGACGCTCTACACGACCAAGACGCTCTTCCAAGTGAATTGGACGGTCTAGTTTGATGAACTGCTCAAGGCTGTCGATCATGCGGAACATAAGAGGAACGATGCCCTGCTTAGTTTCTTCGATGCTATCGATTTGACGCTGTAGTGAGTCGATACCGCGTTGCTGATCAGCAACAAGACTAGCGATGTAATCGTTGTAAACTTTAAGGTTTTCTGTCTCATCTACTGTTTGACGATACTCAACAAGTAGTTCTTGAGATTGTTCAAACAACGTATTGATTTTTTCTTGAGATTTCGCTGCAGCCGCGTGGATTTTCGCTTCTTCTTTATGAAGATCTTCAAGCGTATCTGCAGAGACTGCGCTACCTGTTAGTGCGAATGCACCCATAACAGTAGAAGCAATAAGAGTTCTCTTGCTCATTTTGGACATAGTTCCCAACCAAATTTCTTATTTGAATCCTCGCCGATAGGAAAATATTCGGGCAAGGGGCGTATAAAACTTTTACAATTTTGTTTCAGGAATGCAGTACAAACGTCAACCGCCAGTACTACGAACGTAGTATACTCACATGGATTGTTACGTTTAGTCAAGTAACACCCCATTTACACCTTACAGTTTTAACGCTATCTGCTGGTTTTACCGCCACTTTTCGATAAAGTCACAATTGTGAGCGTTAACGTACGTTCGTTCATTCCTTAATCGATTAACTTGAATTTAGCGCTATTTTCCCTTCTTTCAGCGCAAATACAGGCCAATTAGGTCGCTTTAAACCAACCCGTTAACGCATAACGTGGCTGCTGAGCAAAAGGGGTGACATAACTCACGCTGTGAATGTGTTTTACATCAAAAAGGCTCAAAGTGTTAAATTCTGGTGCCCAACTTTCAGTGGTCGTACCATCTTCTTCGTAAAATTGTAACAAACCACCCCAATCTGGATGCCATTGCGGAGCTAAATTAATAACGTAAGCTAATCGACGCTGCTCACGCTCTACCACATCTTGATGACGGGTTAAAAACTGCCCAGGGGTATAGCGCGTAGCTTGAACGCTTGCAGTGCAAATATCATCAAAACCACTAAGGTCCCTCGCCCACTGAAGTACAGCTTCACTGTTTATCCAATCGTAAAACTTGCTCATTTGCGCAATACGCTCGGTAGATGTAACCAAATGGCGTCCGTAGACAAACCCTATTCCTTTGGCTGCGTTTGACATCACCTCTGTATTAACGGCCTGTTTAGCTTGATTATCCATCGCCTTCCAAGCGCTTTGAGAAATAGATTCGTAACGTCCACCGCGCACTAGCGCCATTTCAAAAGGAACTTCATTAGTTAGACTCAATAAAAGCTGCTCGGCGTGATCTTGTGTTAAGAAACTCTTAACCCTTACTTTTCTTTCTTTGTCGAAAGAGGCTTTTACATCAGCTTGAGACAGCTGACTATTCATACCATCAATCATCGATTTTCCTGTTTTATTTCGTTCGGATACGCATTTCTTTCGAAGCGTTTTTCTTACAATAGCGTTGGATTGTACAACACAATTTGCTATTAATGACCGTCATAGTCTCATAGAAATAAAATTAAGAACAATACAATGACACAACCAACTTACAGTCATACTGTTGGCAACAAACCAATCTGGGTTTTCGATAATCTGTGCTCACAAGATGAAGCTACTTCAATATACCAAGGGCTTGAAATAAGTGCATTTAAACATAACGAAGTAGCACGCCCTGATACGGCACAATACAAGCATTGGGCTGTTGAACTCAGCGATGCGCAGATTGCATCATTACCTGTATACCAGCGAGCTATGGCACAGATTTCTGAAACCACAGGTAAAAAATATCGCGCTTACAGAGGCTATGTTAATTATGCATCGTACGGCGATATGCTGTTTACACATACCGACTGCTTACCAGAAGCAGATGAGTTAACAGTGCTAGTTTATCTTTGTCCTGAGTGGGACATTGAATGGGGAGGCGAAACGCTATTTTACAACGAGCATGATGACTGTGTATTCGCCAGCACACCTAAGCCTGGCAGAACGGTAATATTTCATGGGGCCATTAAACATGTAGGTCGTCCCCCTAATCGAATTTGCTATACACCACGCTACACTTTGGCTTTTAAATTGGAGCCAATTACCTAATACACACCTGTACACTTGAATGTATGTGCTGCATCAAGTGTTAAGGTATTGCCGCGTCACAGAAAAATGCATCACGCTATCTATGATGCGGCAGAGTTTGAGTGAATAGAGGGTTAATTCGCGTAATAAACAACGCCCTTGTTAACCCTTTTTATCTTTTGGAACAATATCAAAGGCAACGGTCATTCTTTGGCTATTCGTTTCGATAGGGTTTGTACCGTGCCACATATATGAAGGAAAGAAGACTACCGTGCCCGCTTCTGGCTTTATCGCAAAATCTTCATCCATTTCTACGCCGTTTATATCTGGCCTTCCAAAGCAAAGCCATCCATTACCACCTACGTTAACCTCTTCCGGCACGTCTATATAAAGCACACCGCTTAGCCACCCCTCAGAGTGATAGTGAGATTTGTGAAAGCCCGACTTGCGAAGGCGAACCGACCAGCTTCCTATAAAGGTGAGGTCCTGACTTAATCTGGACAGAAACGGATGTTTCTTTTCTGTTTGAAGACTAGCAATGAACTCCGCGGCCCTTTCCTCTAAAAAATGTTTTAATTTCTGTAGTAAAGAATTATCACTGTCTAACAAGTTCTCAAAGGTTTGCGAGCCATTTCTTAAAGACTGTCCAATTGGGTGTCTTTCATCGCTATGTAGTGTTGAAAGATAGTCCTTCAAAACGTTTATAAAACTGTCATTTTCATCGCTACTGGGGATGAGCATTCGAGCGTGCACAAATCGCTGATAATCACAAAGGTTGCTGTACTTAGTTGTATTGCCATTAGCCTTATAGGCCGTTGAAAGCAACGTCCAATAACCTTGATTAAGCGGTGCCATACGGCACACTCTTTCGAATACTGAAATAGCGTCTTTGAATCTATTTAGGCTAAGTAACGCATACCCTTTCTCAACAAGAAGTGAAATGGTATCACCGGATGTTCCTTTAAGCTTACTTTCACTTACTTGTAGTGCAGCTTCAAACTCGCCCATATCCCTCAGGGCGCTACTTAAATGAGCGGACGCGGCAAGGTGAACGCTATCGTCTGCATGGTCTGTCAAACGCTCTAACCACTTGCGCGCTTTTTCGGCCTCGCCAATTCGTAGCATCAACTCACAATAAACCACTACTAAGGCCGCATTTTCTACCGACAACTGTTTCTCAAAAAAAGCAAACGGAGACGATACGTTTTTTATCCATGCGAAATGCGCATACTCTTTATTTAATGCGCTGTCTGTGGGAAAACGCGTCAAACCTTTTTCATATATTGCTAAAGCGGCTTCAGTATCACCATTCAGTCCCATCACCGCAGCTAAGTTTTGATAGATTAATGGTGTATCTACTTTCTCTTGAATAGCGTTAGAAAGTGCTAACTCGTAATGTTTGATTGCCTCTACTAATTTACCCTGCCCTCGTAAAAGGTTTCCTAAGTTATTCAATGCCGTAACATTCCGATTGTCGATATTGATGACAGCGACTAGGTAGGCTTCGGCATTTTCTGTGTTGCCAAGCTCAGTTTCAATGGCGGCAAGTTGAATAATGAGTGAAGAATGGCTTGGGCTGTTTTTTAAGAGCATCTCTCCTAATTGCTTAGCCTCACGGTACTTGTTTTCAGCAGCAAGCGATCTTACAAGGTTGTATTTATAGTCGAATGAAGACGTATTTATACTGCTCGCTTTTCTGAAAAGCTGTGATGCTTTTGCTGGATTACCATTATCTAAAAGAAAATTGCCATAGCTGTTCATTAAGTCGGTTGATGACGGAAACTTTTTTAGCCCTTTTTCGAACACTTTTGCCGCTTTTTTATGCTGCGCTAGTTTGCGTAATGCGCCGCCATATAACTGCACCACAACGGGGTCAACATTAACAAGAGACGGCGTCGCTTCAACCGCTTTTACAATGCTTAAAAAGTCTTTTTGTCTAAATGCATTGATGAGCTGAGGAATAACAATATTAGGTTGACCTTGCATGGTGTTAATAAAACCTCTTATCCAATACTGAAAGCGCACCAAAACGTGCAGACCAATTTGCATATTCGCGCATCAACTTCTGTATGTCTTGCTTTTCGGCTGAGGAAAGGTAAGGATTCCAAATATCAATGATCAACACCGCCCTTGCTTCGTCTGCAGGATTTTCTGCACTGTGGATAAAACTATCGTCAAACAATAGCGCTTTTGTGTCCTCACTCCACGTTCTTTTTTCACCCGCCACTTCCAAATAAGCCTTATTGTTAATGACAAGCGGAATATGCAATGTCCACTTAATATTCGAAATGCCAAAATGCGGAGGAATATAAGCTTTTGGCTTTAACACTGAAATAACCACCTCAGGCGCGTGCGTAGGGCAATGTGCTAGTATTGAGGAATTAAACAAGGCTATTACGTCTTTGGGTAGACGCTTGGCATGTTCTGTCAAATCGCCGCCTTTCATTAAATGCATGGAAGACCAATTCTCGCTTAGTCGCTTCCAATCATCTGACGTGGGCATTTCACCTATTTCATGAACATAGTTATCGTTTGCATGTTTGACGCAAGAGAGAAAAGCGTCTTGATGTGAAGATAAAGCGTCGACTAAGTCCTTGAGACCATCCACTTCGTTAATGTTGGAAAATGGAGCAGACGGTAAATCTGGTATAAAAAGAAAGCTTGGCTGTTGTTTTTCTTGTTGAAAAGTCTTTTTTTCAACGCCACATAACATGTTTACCGCTTGTTTCATCCTTATTGTGGTGCCTATTGTATGGCAAGCATTGTACAGCGCCCTTCGCGCCAAGTTTGCAGCATTATGGATGTGCGTAGCCCGAGACTTTGTCATAGGCTCGTCCATTTCGGGCGCTAAAAACTCGGGGTATAGTTCAAACAATGAAGCGTAAACAGACAATGCTGAATCATAGTCAGCTTGTTCAACCAGAGTTGCAATACGACTTGTTAATTCAGAGATGTGGTTATTATTGTTATTCATATAAAAATGGGAAGCGTTTTGCTTCCCATAGTAAACTAATGAGGCTGTGAATTACAGGTCGCCACCACCAGTTTCATTACGACCTTGCATACGAGTCCAAGCTTCACGACCTGCTTCTCGCATTTGCTCACGTTCTTCTACTGAATAACAAACGCGATGCATGCGGTTAGAGCCAATTTTCTTTTCTAACTTACATACCATTCCATCGTCGCCTTCGTCAGTTTTTGCGTACGCAGAAGATGAATCGTTGCTAGTAGAGCTACAGGCAGCCATCGATAAAGCAACAGAAGCTGCTAGTAATACGCGTGATAGATTTTTCATCCGTGTTATCCTTTAGTTTAATTACCGTATATGAACTTACCATAGTTTGTTGTACATTTCCTAATCCATTTTGTAACTAACCATTTATTTTCGTCGATTATTTTTTCACCAGCATGATAGCTGTTTAAAATAGTCTTCTCTTGTTCGTCAGTATTAGGAAAAACGAGCATACTTCCTTGAACTGGTGCCACTTTCAAATTTAGCTTTGGAAATACAGTACAACCGCCTTTTTCGACGGTATTCAAATAGACTAACGCTGTTTTAATGCGCTGACCACCATCTTGAAAAATAGCTGCGTCCTGACCAACACTCAATGCATCGTAATGTGGCTTATATTCTTGTCCTGCTTCATAACGCAATAAACTTAATGCTTCACCTTGATTCACATGGGTGTTGGTAAGAGTAGCTATGGTGGTATCAATTTTACGCGTGATCCAATCGGCTACTTGCGGCACTATCGTAGCAATGTAGCTTGTTCTCACGCTGTCTACGCGCCCTTTGCCTGTTATGGGATCGACAACCATAGATGGTTCAAGCATCGGTGAAAACTTAGTGATTAAATAGTGACATTCAAAAGCACTTAGCACGTCTTCGTACACCACAATTGGCATTGCATCTTCAATAACATTTCGTGCTTTTTCATCTGAACGAGTTGCTGATTCAAAATCTACTTTCAATAAATCACTTGCTTCGTTGTCTGAAAGCATTGTGTGTCCGTCAGATAAAAAGCGATTAAGTTGAAGTTGTTGGTAAATGTTTGGGCTTTTTTGTTGAAGCCCCTTTGCCACATATTCAAATTCAGGGCTTTTCACTGGTGCATAAGCTAGCAACGTGATGCTTGCTTCAATTACGCCTTGTTTTGCAAGCTGTAATAGTTTTTCTACTACTTCTCTGTCTGAACTGTGAACCTGCCCAAAATAACCAATAAGCAATTGATGATAATGCACAATTGGCCTAACAGAATCAGGAATGGAATCTAGATATTGCACGGCCTGTTTTGGCTTTGAACTAGACAATTGATAAGCATAATCAAGGGCTGCATTCATACTACCTTGAAGTCCAGCTTCTTTTAAGAATCCCATCGCACCATCAAAATCGGACTTAGCGTAGGCCTCGTTGGCTTTGTTAATCAGTTGTTCAATCGTCATTTATTACTCTTCTCAAACGAAAAAAGCCTCCGAAGAGGCTTTTTATTAATTCATTCTACACTTCTATTAGAAGTTCACGTTTACGCGAGAGTAGAAGAATTGTCCAGGTACTTCATACATTGACGGGTCGAAGCTGTTAGCAAACGTCGAGTATGATACTTCTGGGTCAGTGTTGAACAGGTTGTTAACACCAACAGTGATACGTAGGTTATCGTTAACTGCATAGCCTAGTGATACATCGTGGTAAGCCATTGCTTCTAGCTCGTTGAAGCTATCGCCGCCCACTTCTGCACTTGGGTCGCTACATAGTTGCTGGTCAAGATCACCACCGTCAATCTGACAACGCTCTGTAGTGTTACCGATGTAACGCATTAGCCAGTTAGCTGTCCAATCGTCGTAGTTCCAAGTAACTGACAAGTTAGTACGTAGACGTGGAACAACATCACGGTCGCCTGCTTGACCTGCATCGTTGAAGGTCTCTGAAGTACCGCTTACAGGGTCAACAACGATTAGTGAACGCTCATCAATGTATGTACCGTCCCAGTTCACACGGAAATCACCGTATTCAGTTTCGAAGTTGTACGCAACGTTGTAATCGAAACCAGAAGTAGTTTGACCACCAAGGTTGATTTGACCGTTGAATAGGTCAACAACGTTACCGCCTGAACCACGAGTGATTAGGGAACAAAGTGTCTCACCTGTCTCAGCACACGCATTAAGGATGGTTTGCGCACCTACTGAAGATACAGCGTTGTCAACTTCAATATCAAACACGTCAAACGTGATTGATAGGCCTTCAATTGCTTCTGGAGAGTATACAAAACCGTATGTAAAGCTTTCTGCTTCCTCAGCTTCTAGATTTGCGTTACCACCAGTTGTGATACGAATCTGAGAGTTTGGCTGTGTATATGTTGCTGGAATACCCGCACATCCTGGTAGGGTTGGGTTAGCAGCAGCACCGCCGTTACATGGATCCGTTAGTGGTGGGAATGCGTCGCTGTTACCGCTAAACAATTCAGTTAGTGACGGAGCACGGAATGCCTCAGACCAAGTACCACGTACTAATAGGTCGTCGTTGATGCGCCACTTAAGACCAACTTTAGAGTTAGTCGTGTCACCGAAGTTGCTGTAATCAGAGTAACGAGTAGCAAGTTCTAGGTCTAGTTGCTCTACGCCAGGCATATCTGAAAGTAGAGGAACTGCAAGCTCTAGGTACGCTTCTTCAACACTGAACGCACCAGAGGTAGGAAGACGTGCGTTACCAGAAGTGATACCTGCTGCGATGATTGCATCTGGCTGATCGTAACCTGACTGCCAGCGCTTCTCATAACCCGCAGCGAATGCTAGGTAACCAGCTGGAAGTTCAAATACTTCACCAGAGATGTTAGCTGTGTAGCTTTCTAATGAAGAGTTTAGCTCGTCCTGCGCAGTGAACGTGATGTAATCAAGCATTTCTTGCGTAATTGTACCTTCACCTATTACTTCAGGAGCACCGCCAAATAGGTTTAGTGGAACACAGTCGCCAGTACAGTTTGCTGGATCGCCGATTGCTTGCGCAACGCGGTCCATGTTAAGTAGACCATCTGTAGACGTGTTCTGCGTGATGTCTGCGTATGTGTAGTTCACATCCCAGAAGAATTCACGGTCAGCAAATTCGATAACACCGTCAAAACCACCGTTGAACTGGAATTGGTCAACGTTTTGCTTAAAGCTACGGAAGCCTGCTTCCATCATACGACGACCGAATAAGAACATTTCTTGTGCGTCTGGGTTTGCATCAAGAACGTCTTGGTCAGTAGTTACGTCAACACCAAATGGGTTGAATGGGTTGTTTGCAGAAAGTGTGAAACCAGTGTCACCAAACGCAGTACCGATGAATAGTGGAGTAGGTGCAAGCGCCTGCTCTGACTTACGGTTGCCGTAGAAACCAGTTACGTTTACAGATACGTTATCAGTTAGCTCGTAACGTGCCTGAGTATAGATGTTCGTTCTTTCTTGTGGTGTAGAAAGGTAGTTAAACGGCGCAAAGTTGAAGCGGCTTGTAGGCTCAACCCATGGCTCTAGACCACCGTTGCTGTCACCTTGAAGGTTGTTAGCAGAACCATCTTGACCGAATGTGAAGAAACGACCTTGAGGTGGAGCTGATGAACCACCGAAGCCCACTGGCGTACCAAATACTGGAACAGCAGAGATTTCACGGTCGCCCGCTAGTGTTGGCTCTTCTTCAACGTAAGAGATGTTGAAGTATACGTTACCTTTGTCGTTAGCAGTACCGAAACCAATGTCCCACTGCTCTTTGTTACCGTCGCCTTCGTCCCACTCACCGATGTAAGCAGACGCTTGAACGCCTTCAAAGTCTTGACGAGTAATGATGTTTACAACACCAGCGATTGCGTCAGAACCGTATACCGCAGAAGCACCGTCTTTAAGTACTTCGATACGCTCGATGATTGCAGCAGGGATGTTGTTAAGGTCAACAGAACCGCCAAGGCCTGGTGCCCAACGCTTACCGTTAACAAGAACTAGTGTACGGTTTGAACCAATACCACGGATGTTAATAGTAGTTGTACCATTACCACCGTTGTTATTGTTGGTGTTGATAGCAGAACCTGCTGAAGGAATTGCTTGAAGAACGTCACCGATTGACGTAACACCGAATCTTTCAATGTCAACGCGTGACATTACTGTAACTGGGTTCGCACCTTCGATGTCAGTACGACGGATACGTGAACCTGTTACCTCGATTTTCTCAACAGCGTCAGCTGCTTCTTCGGTTTCCTGTGCGTTAACTGCACCAGTGAAGCCGATTGTTGATGCAGCACCGAATGCGCACGCTAACTTCACTGACTTAGCCAGCTTAGAGTTTGTAAACATGTATTGTCTCCCTGGACCACTAACTCTTTAGTGTGTGTTTCTTAAATCGTTTAAAACGAATTATTATTAGTAAGGTCGAAGCCTCACTTTGATAATAACCACAACAAGAGTGAAGGGTCAACTGGGATCAGACGGCTGGGTTTCAAAAGTTCATTTTTTTTTCTATTTTTTTCAACAATCCGTAAATATTAACTTACAATTCACGGATTATTTACAAAAGACGCATTTTATCGGCTGTTTTTTGTACTTCACCGGTTGGTAAACACCTCTCTATACTTTCGTAGTAACAAAATATGATTTTTCTCATACTCAGTGTCCGAGAGGTGCGAAGAAGAATAATTCGTAATTTCACTGATTACTTTCAAGCTCGCTTTTTACTGTAGGAAAAATCCAAGTTTTCGTTTTATTGATTCTGGTAAGTCAGGCAATGCAGTTTTAGGCAATAAGAATGTTGCCATGTTAAAGAAGTCAAGAAAGATGCGATTCGACTCTGTGGTTTTCTTCAAATAATGATGTCCAGATGAGCCACCAGTGCCAATTTTTGTTCCTAGCATACGCTGCACCATCATAGCGTGACGGTATCGCCATATGGTAAGTTGCTCGTCAATTTCTGTAAGCGCAGTAATTAGCTGAAATGGTAGATTGAAAATAGGCTCTTCTGAATACTGTTTAATAAACAATGCCGACAACAAGGCTTCATGGCTTAACCTAAACTTTCCTTCTTTCAATAATTGTTGATATTGCTCATCATCAAACAGCGCATCGAAATTCTCTTTAGTTGATTGCCAATCGTTTAGCTCCTGACGTTTTTCAACATCAGATAGCATGGTGTTGGTGGTAATAGTGTGATGGTCATCTTGCAGCATACTGTCTGCTGCAGTTTTGTAGTACTGCCAAAAGTCAAAGTCATCGGTTTTCAGCAAAGGCATTCTTGATAGCCATTTATCTACTAGGTCGAATAAGCTTGGTTTTTCTTCGAGGCCCTCTAGTAAGGCACGGTCATTTTCGTTTAGGCGGTTATAAAAACTTTGCTTATCGAAGTCGATTCTAAACTCACGTTTCAAGCCCAGTGAGATTTCAAGCCGTTTAAACTGAATACTCTGAAAACCAGACGCTGGTACTAAATAGTCTCTGAAAGAAAGAAACTGTTGTGGTGTCATGGTTTCCATAATAGCGATTTGGTCATTCATTAAACGCTGAATTTGTATAACCCGATGTAGACGATGGACAACTTGAGTAAGCTGCTGGTCTTTGACCGTATCTTGATTAAACGTATCGATAACCGCATTTAATTCGTGAAGTACTTGTTTAAACCACAACTCATACACTTGATGCACTATGATGAACAGCATTTCTTCGTGAGCAGGTTCACCGTACTTCACACTCTGTAATTCTTGCGCTCCTAACACTTTGTCTAGGTGTAGGTAATCACCGTAATAGCATGGCTCGATATTTTTCTTCATGTTCTCGCCTTCAGTTTTAAAATATTCTTCAACTACTTTTTAATTTCATGATTCTATCACCACCTGCTCGACAACCACAGAATTCGCGCTATACCTTTTAAACAGAAGCAGATTTCAAGTGTTAACAAGTTTGTACTTTTATGTATAAAAAACTATCCAATAGCGCTATGGTTAGAGAGTATGGATTTTTGCGGTACATTTTTGCTGCAAAGGTCAACACGCTCAAGAAGGCATAAGAAAAAAGGAAAAGGGTAAGTGCATGAAACTCGATGACGATATCCATAATTATTATGAGCATCTGGTCTTAGAAAGAATAAGCAGCCTAGGGTTAGATAAGACAAACGACGCTGACTATCTAGCAGATTTGTGTTGCTTGGCGCTAAACCAAGTACCCCCACGTTACATTCGTTACGAAGTTGATATGGCATTTTATTTGCCGCAAAGCGAACGAAGACAAATGGAAATGAACGTTGAGCACGCTATCCAGAAAGCGCTTAAGTTTTTGGATGATACCAAGAATTCGAAGTAGCTTTGGGCTGGAATAGAAATACCAAAAGGGGGTTTGGGTGGCGGGCCCCCAGCCACATCCCGGCACATGAGTCGTCTGCTGCGGCTGCTCCCTTCCAGGCCTGACCGGGTTCACAGAGTATCATTGCGGGAGGACCAAAAGCCCACCATAGAAAAATGCGACTAAAACAAAGTCATAGGCCCTGCTTAAGTGCGGGGCGCATTATGACTATTTGATTAATGGTTTTCAACCCTTAATCGAAAATCTCTCTTCAGCAATTACGTTCGCCACGCGATTGGTAGCGGCTCCTTCGCTTTCAGCACGCGTATAAATTTCTTTCAGCGTATCGCCGATTTGTTCAATATGTGCGCGCATTGCTTCGTTTGAGCTTGATTCCATGCGTTGGTGGAAGATATCGATAACACCACCTGCATTGATAACGTAATCAGGCGCATACAAAATACCGCGCTGCTGCAGTAGTTCGCCAATGTCTTCTCGCGCAAGCTGGTTATTTGCAGCCCCCGCAATAACTTTTGCTTTGATATCCGGCAGCGTTTGGTCGTTGATTGCCGCACCCAATGCACATGGCGCTAGTACATCAACATCCAAACTAAGAATCTCCTCCGGTGCTACAGCTGTTGCGCCAAGTTCAGCTACCGCTTTTTCAACGCCTTCAGGGTAAATGTCGGCAACATACAGTTTTGCACCGTGATCATGCAGGTGTTTGGCCAGTCGATAGCCAACATGCCCCATTCCTTGAATAGCAACTGATACACCATCTAAGCTGCGTTTTAGGCCGTACTCAACTGTTGCCTTCAAGCCAACAAACACGCCATAGGCAGTTGATGGAGCTGGATTTCCATCTGGTACTTCACCGGCATAGTGATATTTTGCGTTAACGCCAGCAATGTAGTCAGATTCAGTAGCCATTGTTTGAAGGTCGGTAACCGCAATACCAGAGTCTTCTGCTGTGAAATACTTGCCGCCTAATGACTCAACAAATTTGCCCATTGCTTTCATCATTTCCGGGGTTTTGGCTTTGCGTGGGTCACCGATAATCACAGATTTTCCGCCACCCAATTTTAAGTTTGCCATCGCCGCTTTGTAGGTCATGCCTTTCGACAAACGAAGAACATCTGTAAGGGCTTCGCTACTATTGACGTATGGCCACATGCGGCAGCCGCCAAGCGCGGGGCCTAAATTCGTATTGTGTACAGCAATAATGGCACTAAGGCCCGCTTCTTTATCGTGATAAAACGCGACATGCTCGTGATTATCGAACTCTGAATGATCGAAAACTGACATACATTCCCTATTATAACTGTAGTGATTTGGGTGAAGTCCTTCCCTACCATTCGATGTATTTGGAAAGACCCTAAGTTGACTGCAATGTTAGCTGAATATTTTGAGGACAGGCGTTGCAAAGTTTGTTAATGAAATTTACAAACTGAAACGCAAAGGAATTGAATACTATTTTACTAGGACATCTGTCCTAGGATTTATTTTTATATATAATAAACATCATAAAAACGACGGAATCAGTGTTCATGAAATTGGATAAATTCGACCGTGAGATCTTGCGTGTCCTACAGCAAGACGCCACAGTATCAATGGCCGACTTAAGTCAACGAGTAGGATTATCACATACTCCTTGTTGGCGTCGCGTAAAGCGGATGGAGGCCGACGGCATCATTTTAGGTAAAGTGACGCTGCTTAATAATAAAAAACTAAATCTAGGCGTGTCTGTTTTTATTTACGTTACGCTTAAAAACCACGATGGCGATTCGTTAACTGACTTTGAAAATGCCGTTCAAAATATTGATGAAATAGTTGAGTGTCACACAACAAGTGGTGAAAAAGACTATCTGCTGAAAGTTATTGTAGAAAGCATCGAAGAGTACGAATTTCTATTAAAAACGAAGCTTACTCACCTGCCATTGGTTGACCACCTAAGTTCAACGTTTGCCCTGAAACAGGTGAAAAACACCACTGAATTGCCCATAAAACGCCAGTAGCGCTTTTCACAGTATAAAGACAGCACAAAAAAGGCCGCATTCAACTGCGGCCTTTCAAATTATCTCGCTTCTTACAACATACTTAGGCAATTAACCTTTGCTTTTCTACATCAACTAGCTCGCATCAATCTGATTTTCAGGCTTGGCTTTTTCAAACGCTTCAAGCGCATTACAGTTATCCGCTATCTTACTAATCAGTGGGTACTTGTTCATATCTAAGTTGAAACGCTTCGCATTGTATACCTGAGGTATTAAACAAACGTCAGCAAGTGTAACGTCAAAGTCAAAACAGTACTTACCAGCTTGTGTTTGAAGACGCTGCTCGATGCCGTCAAAGCCCAACGAGATCCAATGTGCAGCCCAGCGCTGCACGTCCTCTTGCTGCGCATCAAATGAGCCTTTAAGCGCATTAAGTACCCGCAGGTTTCCAAGAGGTTGGATGTCGCACGCAATATCCTGAGCAAGCGCTCTTACTCTGGCGCGCTCGGTTTTGTGTTCAGGTACAAGTCTAGGCGCGCTGTCGAAACGTTCGTCAATGTATTCAATGATCGATAAAGATTGGTTAAGTATAATATCCTCATCTTCATCGACCAAAGTAGGTACAAGGTGTGCAGGATTAAGTCGAGAGTATGGCTCAGCGTGCTGTTCACCGCCCTCTTTAACAAGATGAACCGGTACATACTCGTACTGCACGCCTTTCAGGTTTAACGCTATTCTTACGCGATAAGATGCTGTTGATCGCCAGTAGCCATACAATTTCAAACTCATACTGTTATACCTATCTGTGTATTAGTTAAGCGGCTTTACTTGCTGCTCTATTGCACCAAAAACACTGTTGCCGTCTTTATCCATCATCTCAATACGAATTCTATCACCGAACTGCATAAATGGCGTAGCTGGCTTGCCATCGCGAATAGTTTCAATCATACGCACTTCGGCGATGCATGAATAACCTAAACCGCCCTCTGATATAGCTGACCCGTGGTCAGTGCCTTGCTTATTAGATACGGTACCAGAACCAATAATAGCACCTGCGCCAAGATTTCTGCTCTTAGCAGCGTGCGCAACCAATTCGCCAAAGTCGAACGTCATATCTTGCCCTGCCTCTGGCTTCCCAAACAGCTCACCGTTATACGTTGAACGCAACGGCAAATGCACTTTGCTGTCTTGCCAAGCATCACCAAGTTCGTCTGGTGTTACCGCAACAGGGGAAAAGCTTGATGCAGGTTTCGATTGGAAAAAGCCAAAACCTTTTGCTAACTCACCCGGAATAAGGCCACGTAATGAAACATCATTTACTAGCATAATAAGACGAATACGTTCTGCTGCCTGTTGAGACGTACACGCCATTGGTACATCGTCTGTTACGACGGCAACTTCCCCTTCAAAGTCGATACCCCAATCATCGCTTGGTAAAATAATATCGTCGTTAGGACCAATGAAGTCGTCCGAGCCACCTTGATACATTAGCGGGTCTGTCCAGAAGCTTTCTGGCATTTCGGCACCACGTGCTTTTCTCACTAACTCAACGTGATTTACATACGCACTGCCGTCGGCCCACTGGTAAGCGCGAGGAAGTGGTGATTCACAACGTGTGGTATCAAATGCAACACTTTCACACTCATTGTTGTTGAGCTGCTGATAACGCATTTGCAACTGAGGAGAAATTTCTTGCCAGTTATCCAAGGCCTCTTGCATGGTTCTAGCAATGTCTTGTGCACTGCATGCTCGAGAAAGGTCACGTGACACCACCATTAGGCAGCCGTCGCGAGTATCATTTTTATATGTTGCTAACTTCATGTCTCTTTCCTCGAAATATTTTTGTGCTCTTGTTTGCGTCGATACGCTTTGACAGCCTTAGCCTTGGCACGCAATGCGCTGGCCAGCATGTTAGTAAATCTATGGTCGGTAGGCAGCCAGTTAGAGCGATTTGAAAAATAGCTATGTATAGTTATGCCATTAGACTGTAGGCAATGAGAAGTGTGTAGCGAACGAAGTTTTTAGTGGCTGTAAGAAAGCGTGTACAAATAGGTCACTGTAAGTGTGCGACAGCCCCTAATACTGGTGTCTTCTGGCGCATTGTAAATAAAACGCAACACGCTAAAAGACACCTTTATGGGGCTCGAAAACAGCTTACTCGCTAGAGTTTGACCGTGGCTTTGTTAATACCGTACTCGCGCAGTTTATTGGCAATCGCAGTATGGCTGAGGCCCAATTTTTTAGCGAGCTGGCGCGTACTTGGATAGGAGGGATAAAGACGTTTAAGCAAATCTTTTTCAAACTTCTTCACTTCTTCATCTAGGGTGCCATCAAAATTCTCGTCAATATAGGTAACGCTTGGCGCACAGCTTGGAAGCTGAATGTCTTCTTTGGTAATTTCTTTACCATCTAACAGCGATAACGCTCGATAAAGTGCATTTTGTAGCTGCCTTACATTTCCAGGCCATGGGTATTGCTGTAGGAAATCGACACACGATTTGCTTAATTTAGCCGGACGTCGTCCCAATTTTGTACTGTGCTGAATAATAAACGACTCCGCTAACGGCACGATGTCTTGGCGGCGATCTTTCAAACTTGGCATAACAAGGCTTAATACATTTAGTCTGTAGTAAAGCTCTTTCCTAAAGCGCCCCTCTTCAACAAGCTGTCCTAAATCACGACAGGTGGTGCAAATAAAGCGTACGTCAACTTTAACAGGTGAAGCATCACCCACGCGCCTAAACTCCCCATCTTCCAAAACGCGCAATAGCTTGGCCTGAAGCTGAGACGACATATCAGCAATTTCGTCTAATAGAAGCGTGCCCCCTTTAGCTTGTTCAAGAAGCCCTAACTTAGCGTTCGGTTGGTTAAATGCGCCAGCGGCGTAACCAAATAACTCTGTTTCGGCTACGCTATCTGGTAACGATGCACAGTTTAGCGCTAGAAACGCCCCTTCACTGCGGCGACTAGACTGATGACAGGCTCTCGCTATCATCTCTTTGCCTGTGCCAGTTTCACCGAAGATAAGAATAGGAGCGTCTAAGTCAGCCACGCGCTTCGCCTCATGAACGACTCTCTTCATAAAAGGAGACTGGGTGACAAAACGGTCGAAACTATCTGTAGGCGATTGGTGAAACGCGGTGAACTGCTGACCTAAACGCATTTCAGATTTTAAAATAACGACAGCACCGGCCATTATTTTATTTTGCTCACCATTTTTTTCACCATCAGGAACCGTAATAGGTAACATGTCGGCTAAATAGTCTTGCTGAATGAATTTTACTTTTGACGTTTGTGGACCCGGAGATTTCCCATCCATCCATTTAGTGAAGTTAAACCCTTTTACTACTTCACTGATTTCGGTGCCTTCGATATCACTAAACGGCACTTCCAAGCCTGCGCAAACCGCTTCATTGCACAACAGAATGTTCCCCTTTGCATCAATTGAAAACACGGGGTCTGGAAGCGTGCGAAGAATTGCTGACAACTGATTTTTCTCGCGCTCTCCGGGCATAAAAAGTGTTGTTTTTACGTCATCAATACCATCAATGCGGCGTATTTGCGGCATTAAGTGCTGAAAATCGGCAAACTCAATATTAGGAAAATTAAGGAAAATTTTTCCCACTGGATCGATTTCAATACCACGAAGGTCAATTTCTTTTGTAACCAGAATATCTAAAACATCTTGGGTTATGCCCAAGCGATCCTGGCAAATGATTTCTAAGCGCATAGGGTATTATAGGATACTTGTAAAGAATTTTGTACAAGATATCACACTTTTACAAAAAGATAACATGATATTTGTAACAGACCGTTAAATAAGCACGCAAAACGGTGGATAGAGGTAGTAGGTAGAGGCTAATACAAAGATGCCGCTTCAACGAGCGGCATCCTATAAAAAACACATTTAATTAACAAGTCTTTAGCTTGCCTTTTTTTCCTTAGGAGGGAAAAGTGGGGAAAACAACCCTAATGACTTCGCTTTTTCAACCAGCGCCATAATGTCCATTTCCGCAAGTTCGAATAAATGGTCAAACTCAGGGAGTATGTAATATAACGGCTGCATGATATCAATTCGATATGGCGTTCTAAGTGCATCTAATGCAGTTAAGGGGTTGCGAAGCGGTGTATCGCTATCCAATGCGTATATTGTTTCCCCTGGAGATGACAGAATGCCGCCGCCGTAGATTTTCAACTCGTCGTTTGCTCTTACTAAGCCAAACTCTACAGTAAACCAATAAAGTCGAGCTAAGTAGACGCGATCTTCTTTACTCGCCGCAAGCCCTAGCTTTCCGTAAGTATGTGTAAAGTGAGCGAACGCTGGATTAGTTAACAACGGACAATGCCCGAACACCTCGTGGAAGATATCAGGCTCTTGAAGATAATCGAACTCTTCACGCGTTCTGATAAAGGTAGCAACCGGAAACTGCTTATTCGCAAGTAAACGGAAAAACTCGCCAAAATTGATTAGGGCTGGCACTTCTGCCGTTTTCCAACCGGTTTTCTCCATCAACACTTTGTCGATATCTGGTAGCTGCGGAATTTTATCTTCGCTGAGCTTCAGCAAATCAAGGCCGTCCAGATATTGTTGGCAAGCACGCTCTTTCACTAGTGGGATTTGACGAGCATAGAGCTCAGACCAAATTTGGTTCTCTTCATCCGACCATGCAATATGACCGTTCTCGTCTGATTCTCTCGACTGATACTGTGTTGATTTTGGCATAACTTCAAAGACCAATAGTGTTAAAAACAACTTGCCTTTTAGTCTAATGAAATTCGTTGCGCCGGAAAGTAGTAGGACATTTGAAGTCCCACTTTTGAGTGTAACCAATATTTTACAACAACAAGCTAATGTATTGTAAAAAAACAAAAAACCGCTTATAAAAAGCGGCTTTTCATACTTCGTACATTGCTTAGAGACGACTAATTTCTTTATTTAATTGATACTCTCTAGACGTAACGTACGTTTCCATTTTACGTAAGCGTGTTTCAGCTTTGGCGAAACGGTTTTTTATATCGTGGAAAGCTTGCTTTGGCGGTTCGCCTGCTTGCCAAACCTTCGTTTTCACTTCTACCTTAGGGCTTTTAACTTGGCCTGCGTTAGGGTTTCTCCACCCTTTGCCTTTCGAGAAAACAGGCTCTGGCGCTTGTGTTTCTAAACCTTCAGGTTTTTTATCTAAAATAAACCAAGCCGCAACGTAAGCCACCAACACGAAAGGCCCAGCTAGTAAGAAGAAGCCAGTTACAACAAGAATTCGTACCAACCACGTCTCGAGCCCGAAATAGTCTGCAACACCTGCGCATACACCCGCTATACGCTTATTACTTGGGTCGCGGTAGAGCTGCTTTCCATTTCTCATGCTCTGTTCCTCCACTCAGGCGCCTCACTATCTAAAATGGCTTCTAGCGTTTCAATTCGCTCGCTCATCTTTTCAGCTTGCTCGGCTAGGACTTGAAGTTGAGCGTACTCTTCAGCACTAAGCCCTTGGTTGACTTGCTTTTTGCTGCGGTAATGCAAAATTAACCAGATTGGCGCCACAAAAATAGTGAACACAACCAGCGGCATTACCAACATTGCAATGATACCTTCATCCATCTCAAATTCTCCAACAAACCCTATCTGCGTCCGCTCTATTCGCTCTCACGTAATAAAGCGGCACCGTACTTATTATTATTCTGATTTTTCGGTGCTACTTTTTGCACCTTTAATTTTGGCTTTAAGCGCCGCTAATTCGTCATCGACTTTATCGCTAGCTTCTAATTCAGCAAACTCATCTTGCAACGTTTTCTTACCTAAGTCGTATGCTTCAACTTGGGATTCTAAATCGTCAATTTTGCGCTCGTACTGCTCGAAACGTCCCATAGCATTATCTACTTTAGTGCTATCAAGCGTCTTTTTCACCTCTAAACGAGAGCTCGCTGTTTTTTGGCGCATGATGATCGTTTTTTGACGGCTCTTAGCATCTGCAAGCTTTTCTTGAAGCTGTGCTATTTCATCTTGAAGTTTGCTAATTTGCTCATCAACAATAGCCAGCTCTTTGCTTAAGGCTTCTGCAGCCTCTGCCGATTTTTTCTTTTCCTGCAACGCTGCACGAGCAAGGTCTTCACGATCTTTGCTTAACGCAAGCTCCGCTTTCGCTTCCCAGTCTGACGCATCACTTTCGTATTTCGCAATCTGGTTAGCAATGTCTTTTTTGTTCGCAATAGTTTTTGCTGAAGCTGAACGCACTTCAACCAGCGTGTCTTCCATTTCCTGAATAATTAGTCGAACCATTTTTTCAGGATCTTCCGCTTTATCTAAAAGCGCATTTATATTTGAGTTCACAATATCAGTGAAACGCGAGAAGATACCCATAATAATTACCTCTTGTTCTTTAGCTAAGCTGTAATAACAACTTGTTTGATAAACACGGTTACTCTTGGCATAGACTATACAATATGCTTGCCACTTTTAATCATTGCGCAAGCAACTGCTTTTAAAGCATTTTTTTATAAAACAAATAATGCTCGTTTATCAAATTATTTTGCTCTACACTATTAATTGGTCGAAATGACTAACTTTTGAGGGATTTAATGAGTAGGTATCGACAGCAAGACAATTTGCTAGGACAAGCCAATAGTTTTTTGGAAGTGCTAGAGCAAATTTCACAGATAGCACCGCTAGATAAACCGGTTCTTGTTATTGGAGAACGAGGCACAGGTAAAGAGCTAATTGCAGCTCGCTTGCACTTTCTGTCTAAGCGATGGGATCAAAACTACGTAAAGTTAAACTGCGCGGCGCTGAGTGAAAGCTTGCTAGAGAGTGAACTGTTTGGTTATGAGGCTGGCGCCTTTACTGGCGCATCTAAACGCCGTGAAGGCCGTTTTGAAGTGGCGCACAACGGTACATTGTTCCTTGATGAGCTAGCCAACACATCAGGCCTTATTCAAGAAAAACTGCTTCGTGTCGTCGAATACGGTGAATTTGAGCGTGTTGGTGGCAGCAAATCAGTAAAAACTGATGTACGCCTTATAGCAGCAACAAATGAAGACTTACCTGCACTTGCTGACGCAGGTGAATTTCGCGCAGACTTACTCGACCGTTTAGCATTCGACGTTATTACTATTCCACCGCTTCGCGAACGACGTGAAGATATTATGATGCTTGCGGAAAACTTCGCGATTAATATGGCGCGGGAAATGGAAATGGAGCTGTTCAGCGGTTTCACTGAAAAAGCCAAAAGAACACTGTTAGATTATCACTGGCCCGGCAACATACGTGAACTTAAAAACGTGGTTGAAAGAGCGGTTTATCGCACGAACAACCCTCACCTTCCCGTGCATGAAATTGTGCTAGACCCATTTGAATCTGCTTATCGCCCTGTGGGTCGTGTAAAAACAAACGATAGAGTAAATACTGATAATGCTACCCCAACAGCATCAACGATACCATCTGCTTCCACGGCAATAAATGAAGCACAAGCACAAAACGACGCCCCTATTCCAGCATCAGTAACCTCGCCAGAGGTTGTAGAGTATCCCATAGACCTTAAAGATCGCTCTCAACAATACGAGATTGATATGATAAAGCAGGCACTTGCAGATAGTCAGTTTAATCAAAAAAAGACGGCAGAAAAATTAAGCCTGACCTACCATCAGCTAAGGGGTTACTTAAAAAAGTACAACTTGTTAGATTCATCTGCGGAAAACGCAGAGAAATTCGAGGCGTAAGGTATGTACATCGGTGTAGTAAAGCGTTTAACAGTAGCGTTATGCACGGCATTACTTATTGTGTCCTGTGCGAAACAAAATAAAAAAGCGTTTTACAATACAGGTATTATTTATTGCTCTGAGAGCAACCCTGTTACCTTTAACCCGCAGTTAGATACTTCCAGTACTACGTCGGATGCAACATCGCATCAGTTATACGATAGATTACTGGACTTTGACCCTGACTCGGGACGCATTGTACCCAGCCTAGCTAGTAGCTGGCTGGTAACCAACGATGGCTTAACATACGCATTTCAGTTACGCAGAGACGTTAAGTTTCACCAGACACACTATTTTACGCCCACCCGCAACTTTAACGCCGACGATGTTATTTTTAGTATTAACCGATGGCGCTTGCCCTCACACCCCTATCATTCGGTGTCTGGAGGCCGCTACCCTTATTTCGAAAGCTTAGGGCTTGCACAAAATATTGCATCGGTGGAGAGGGTTAATGGTTATCGCGTAGAGATCACACTGCATCGTCGAGATTCGTCGTTCCTTGCAAACCTTGCGACAGACTTTGCCGTTATTCTCTCACAAGAATATGCAACCACATTATTTGAGGCCGGCAGTCCAAGTAAGATAGACATTCTGCCTGTAGGCACTGGCCCGTTTAAATTTGAAAGCTACAGAAAAGATAGATTTATAAAGTACCTTCGCCATGAAGACTATTGGCGCAAGAGTGAATTAAGGGGTGACGACAACGTCGCATCATCCGCTGATGACTTTGACAACAGGTCGAATGTTGACGCAAATTGGCAAGATAACGTACAGTTAAATGGCAACATTAGTAATGATGATGTAGCGAACGTGCAGCAGTTGATATTCGACATAACCCCTAGAAGCTCATTACGCTTAGCCAAACTTATGACCGGGGAATGTGATGCAACGGCGTTTCCAGCGCAAACAGAACTTGAGGTAATTCGAGCACGAAACGACCTTACGCTTGCAGAGAAGCCTGGGTTGAACATTGGCTTTTGGGCCTTTAATACGCAGCGTCCCCCCTTCGACAACCCAGACGTAAGACGAGCTCTTGCCGCTGCAATTGACAAAAACACCTTATTGGAAGCCGTTTATTTTGATAGCGCAACGCGTGCCAAAACGTTGTTGCCTGCGGCTAGCTGGGCATTTCAAAATGATGCAGACGACACCGCATACAACCCTGTACTAGCAAGGCAACTTTTGGCCAATGCAGGAGTGAACGAAGGGTTCTCGATGACTATTTGGGCAATGCCTGTCGAGCGAGCTTATAACCCAAACGCAACTAAAATGGCAGAGCTGATTCAACGCTACCTGCAAGATGTGGGTATTGAAGCCACTATCGTAAGTTATGACTGGGCAACATTCAGAAGACATTTACAAGACGGGTTACACGACTCGGTGCTTATAGGCTGGTCGGCAGACAACGGGGACCCCGATAACTTCTACCGACCACTACTAAGCTGCGGTGCTATTCCCTCTGGTACAAACCGCGCTATGTGGTGTGATGAGGATTACGATAGCTTGCTAAATGCAGCGCTTCAAACAGAAGATATCGACGAACGAACTGCAATCTACCATCAAGTAAACCGGTTACTTTACGAGCGACTACCTTTGGTACCTATTGCACACGCTTACCGCTATCAAGCATATCGAGAAGAATTAAATGGCGTTGTTATCAATCCATTTGGTGGCGTTCGCTTCGGTGGAGTAGAGAAAACACTGTGATTCAAATTTTAACCCGATACTGCACCCTTCTTGTTTTAACGCTATTAGTACTAGCCATAATGTCATTTTCATTGGCCTATTTATTTCCAGGCGATACGCTTGAAAACCTAACCGGTCTGGTGCCTGAAAACGAAGCACAGCGAGAAGCACTTGAAAGACAGTTTAAGCTCGATAGTTCAGTGGTTCTTCAGTTTTTCTATTACTTGGGCAACTTGTTAGTTGGCGATTGGGGATACAGTTTCACATCGGGTCTTCCGCTTCTAGAAGAGGTTGGCATTGCATTGCCGGCCACGATAGAACTAGCCACCTACGCAATGCTAATGGCACTTTTTGTTGGTATTCCACTTGGTTATTACGCTGGTATTCGTTGCTACTCTACCACCGACCATATTCTTAACAGTGCTAGCATGACCACCTACTCGTTTCCTGTGTTTTGGTTTGCGTTGTTACTCATACTGGTTTTCAGTTTACAGCTTGATGCAGCGCCACTCTCTGGACGCATAAGCCTGCTTTACGATGTGCCTAGAGTAACTGGCTTTATACTGGTAGACGTGCTGTTGAGCGATTTAGACAATAAATCATTGGCGTTTAAAGATGCATTGTCGCACATTGCGTTACCTACGTTCGCCATTGGTGCCATTACTACAGCGTCTTTGATAAGAATAACGCGTCGTTCTGTTATTGATGTTAAACACCGGCCCTATATTGCAGCGGCGGTATCAAGAGGTCTGTCGAGCTGGCAAATTTTTACGCGGCACATTTTGCGAAATGCACTGCTACCTATCTTGCCTTTAATGGCAATTCAAATTACAACGCTTATTACTAATGCAATGATTGTTGAAACACTGTTTTCTTGGCCGGGAATTGGTAATTGGCTAATACAAGCCATCTATCAACGGGATTATCCCGCGCTACGTATTGGTATGATGGCAGTATCTACGTTAGTTATTACTTTAACCATTCTGGTAGATTTGTTTAACCGCATTATCGACCCTAGCAGAGAGAAGTACGAACATGCCGCAGTTTAGTTTGTACGAAGAAGAATTTCACCCATCGCCGTGGCAGCGCACTTGGGCTGCATTCCGATCCAGCCATATTGCGGTGGTGGGTCTTGTTATGTTGGGGTGCTTTGTATTTTTCGCATTATTTGCTCCTATTATCACCCCTTATGATGCAACAGAACAAAATATTGATGGCTTGCTCATTCCTCCTAGTTGGACGGCAAACGGCGTTATTTCCCATTTATTTGGTACGGATGCACTAGGAAGAGACCTGTTTACGCGCATTATCTATGGCTGCCGTATTACCCTAGGTACTGCTTTTATCACGGTTGTGCTTGCAATGCTTGTGGGCGTAAGCCTAGGTACATTTGCAGGTATGCTTCGAGGGGTACGCTCTAGTATCGCCAACCATTTGCTAGATGCATTGATGGCCATTCCTACTCTGCTGATCGCCATTATTATTGTTGCTATCTTAGGAGCAGGCCTTCTAAACAGCATGTGGGCTATTACGCTTGCGCTAATTCCACAATTTGTACATCACACTCGAAGCTTCGTTCGCGCTGAAATGAAAAAAGACTATATTGTTGCGTCCAAATTAGACGGTGCAAACCGATGGCAGCTATTCGTACATTCTATATTACCTAATATGATTGAGACTTTGGTTGTTCAAGGCACGTTAGCGCTTTCAATTGCTGTAATTGATATATCAGCGCTAGGCTTTTTGAACTTAGGGGCACAGTCACCGTTGCCAGAACTAGGTGTTATATTGGCTGATGGCCTTGATGCTGCCTATTTGGCACCGTGGAATGTTGCTGTGCCAGGTACTGCTATTTTCCTAATGGTGCTGTCGATAAATATCGTCGGTGACGGGCTACGTTCTGCACTACGAAAAAGAGTGAGCCATTAACATGCCGATGTTGGATATTAAAAACCTTACGTTAGAAATGAGTAGTGGCGACAACACCATTAAAGCGCTGGACAAAGTTAACTTATCGGTAAGCAGTGGCGAAATTCGCGCACTAGTTGGAGAGTCGGGTTCAGGAAAAAGCCTTATCGTGTCAGCAATTTGTGGCGCACTTCCTGGCCAATGGCACTTAACCGCCGACCGCATGAGCTGGAATGGCGAAAACTTGCTTGGCATGTCAGTCTATCAGCGTCGAGAAGTAATGCGAAGGGAAATAGCGGTGGTGTTTCAAAACCCACAGGCATCCCTAGACCCCTCAGCGACATTGGGTGAGCAGTTAGCAGAGAGTATTCCAGAAGAATTTGTTGAAGGTAGCTGGTTTTGGCAGCGTGCGCAGCACCGAAAGAAAATTGCAATCAGCACCGTTCACAAGGTGGGTATAAAGCACCACAAACACTATTTGAGCGCCTACCCGCATCAAATACCTGCTGATATTGGTCAGAAGTTTATGATTGCAATGGCATTAGTGTCACAGCCCAAATTGCTTATTGCAGACGACCCTACTCGTGGAATGGAGCCGACAACAAAAGCGCAAATATTGAAGTTGTTCACGCGTTTGAATCAAACTAAGTCATTGTCTATTTTGTTTGTTAGCCACGACTTACTTGCAATTGCCAGTATGGCCCATTCCATGACCGTACTGTACGCTGGACAAACGGTAGAGTCGGGCAAAATGAAACATATTAAAAAGCGCCCGCTGCACCCTTATACTCAAGCGTTGTTGGACAGTGCTCCAAGTTTTAGAAAAGACTTACCGCCTAAGTCCCATTTGCCAACGCTTGGTGGCTCAATACCCACGCTACAACATTTACCCATCGGCTGTCGATTGGGGCCTAGATGCCCAAGAGCTCAGCGGGCATGCGTTCAAACGCCAGCAGTTAGGCGTATCCATGACCATAGCTACAGTTGCCACTATCCTTTGCATGTGGAGAAGCAGTAATGGACATAATGCAAGTTAAACAACTGTCGTTTGTACACAACGAAAAAAAGCGTTGGTTAAAGCGGCCTGAGATTTTTCAACTTGGGCCAGTAGATTTAAGCGTAAAACGTGGCGAAACTATTGCTATTATTGGTGAAAACCGCTCAGGTAAATCACTGTTAGCCAAGCTGCTCGTTGGTGCAGTGCCCGCCGATGCCGGTGAGATAGAAATAAATGCCCATAAATATGTAGCAAAATACCAATCGAAAGATAGCCAGCAAAAGCGTACTCACGACATACGTATGATATTGCAGCACAGCAGTGAATCGATGAATCCAGCGGTACCTGTTGGCAAAATTCTAGATGAGCCATTAAGGCTAAACACAGACTTATCTGAAGCTGAACGAAAACCTATTATAGAGGATATGTTGGTAAAGGTTGGGCTTTTGCGCGAGCACTATTACTTCTACAGGCATATGCTGTCTGATGGACAACAACAGCGCGTTGCATTAGCTCGAGCCATTGTATTGAAGCCTAAAGTGCTCGTGGCCGACGAACCCTTTGCTGCGCTCGATCCGTCTATTCGCTCTCAAACGGTTAACCTAATATTAGAGCTGCAAAAGGAGCTGGGGTTAGCCTTCATTTTCATTAGTCACAACTTGGGGATTGTGCGCCACATTGCCGATAGGATTATTGTGATGGAGAACGGTGAAATTGTAGAAGAAGGTAAAACAGAAACCCTGTTTAGATGGCCGCAGCACAGCCGCACGAAAAAGCTTGTATCAGCCTATCAGTCGTTGGTTCCCCAACACACTATTCGCTAGACATGTTCGCCCAAACTACCTCACTTCACCTATCACATTAACCTACAAGAGCCAAAAGGATCCCCGCAGCTACAGCGCTACCTAAAACACCCGCAACGTTGGGGCCCATAGCATGCATTAAAAGAAAGTTGTGAGGGTTTGACTCAAGGCCAACCTTATTAACAACCCGAGCAGCCATAGGCACCGCAGAAACGCCTGCTGCACCAATTAATGGGTTAATGCTCCCGCCGGTCAGTCTACTCATAAGTTTAGCCATCAACACGCCTGCAGCCGTGCCAATAGCAAAGGCAATTGCACCTAGGCCTAAAATACCTAAGGTTTCAACGGTAAGAAATTGCTCGGCAGAAAGCTTAGAGCCTACAGCCAACCCTAAGAAGATGGTTACGGTATTGATTAGCTCGTTTTGTGCCGTTTTGCTTAGGCGGTCTACAACACCACACTCTTTCATTAAATTACCAAAACAAAACATACCAACAAGTGGTGTTGCAGCAGGAAGGAACAGAATTGTCATAAACAGTACGGCTAACGGGAATATAATTTTCTCACGCTGTGACACCGGACGCAGTTGCCCCATCTTTATTTCACGCTCTTCTTTCGAGGTTAGCGCCTTCATGATCGGGGGCTGTATGATGGGAACCAGCGCCATATAAGAATACGCCGCCACTGCGATAGCGCCTAACAAATCAGGTGCAAGTCTAGATGCCAAGAAAATAGCGGTTGGGCCATCTGCACCACCAATAATGGCAATTGCGCTGGCGTCTTTTAACGTAAATTCAAAGCCCGGAACCAAGTTAAGCGCAATGGCACCAAACAAAGTGGCGAATATACCAAACTGAGCAGCCGCTCCTAACAGCAACATTTTAGGGTTGGCAATAAGCGCACTGAAATCGGTCATGGCACCAACACCCATAAAAATGAGCAATGGAAAAACACCGGTATCGATGCCGATTTTATAGATGTAGTACAGCAAACCACCTGCTTCAGAAAACCCTGCAAGCGGAATGTTTGTCAATAAAGCACCAAAACCAATAGGTAACAGTAACAGTGGCTCAAACTTTTTCACTATGGCTAAGTACAAAAGGCCAAAGCCAACGGCCATCATAATTAACTGGCCAGATTCCAAATGGGCCAGCGCTGTGCTGTCCCATAACACCATTAACTTTTCCATGCACTACCCCAATGTAATAAGCGGCTGACCACTAGAAATCGCGTCACCCTCACTTACCATCACGGCGGATACCGTTCCATTAAATGCAGAACGAATTTCTGTTTCCATTTTCATGGCTTCTAAAATCATTACTACATCACCCTCTTGCACGTTATCACCTTGACGCACCATGACTTTAAATACATTACCTGCCAGCGGCGCATCAATGCTCTGCACTGATGAATTTGCCTGAGGGGCTTCTTCGTTTTGTGCAACACTTACTGCTGTATTATCAGCAGAAGCACCCGAGTTAGATACCGGTTTAACGCTCGTCAGCGTTCCTGAAGGTGCGACTTCAACGTGATAAAGCTTTCCATCTACATTCACGTCGTACGTTGCTGTGCCTGTTGCACTTTGCGTCTGAGCAGCGTGTTTGTTTGTCAAGGCTTGTGCATTAGTTTGTGCTTTCGCATCATCGTCGTTTCTGGGCGCAGGCTCAAATGCATCCGGATTGCCTCGATTCTCTAGAAACTTTAAGCCAATTTGAGGAAATAGCGCATAAGTCAGTACGTCATCAATTTTTTCATCGCACAGCACAATGCCTTTTTTGGCAGCCAACGCATCCAGATCTGCGCTAAGTGATTCAATTTCAGGTTTAATGTTGTCTGCCGGTCTGCATGTAATCGGCTCGCCACCGTCTAGTACGCGGTCTTGAAGTGCTTTGTTAACCGGAGCTGCAGTAGCGCCGTATTCGCCTTTTAAAACACCAGCGGTTTCTTTTGTAATGCTTTTATAGCGTTCGCCAGTAAGCACGTTAAGCACAGATTGCGTGCCTACAATTTGCGAAGTTGGTGTTACTAACGGAATAAAGCCTAAATCTTCCCTCACTCTCGGAATTTCTTTTAATACATCTTCAAATTTATCTTGTGCACCTTGCTCTTTAAGCTGGCTTTCCATGTTGGTAAGCATGCCTCCTGGCACTTGAGCAACGAGAATACGCGCATCTACCCCTTTCAAGCTACCTTCAAACTTACTGTATTTTTTTCGAACTCCACGGAAATAGCTCGCTATCTCTTCTAACTCAGTTAATGCTATACCCGTATCCCGCTGGGTACCTTCAACAATAGACACTATTGTTTCTGTTGCGGTATGGCCGTATGTCATGCTCATTGGAGAAATAGCCGTGTCTAGCATATCAATACCCGCATCAATGGCCTTTTGATAAGTGGCAGTACTTAACCCTGTTGTTGCGTGGCATTGCATTGCTATTGGCACGTTAACTGTTTCTTTTAAACCCGTGATAAGCGCCTCACAATCATAAGGCTTAAGTAAACCCGCCATATCTTTTATACAAATAGAATGAACACCCAGATCTTCTAATTGCTTTGCCATTTCAAGCCATAATTTCAAGTTATGGACAGGGCTTACCGTATAAGAGATGGTACCTTGGGCATGTGCACCTGTATCGATGGTTGCTTTAATGGCTGTTTTTAAATTTCGTACATCATTCATTGCATCGAAAATACGAAAAACATCTACGCCGTTATCGTGTGCACGTTCGACAAAGCGAGTTACGACATCGTCTGCATAGTGACGATACCCCAACAAGTTTTGTCCTCGCAGCAGCATTTGCTGCTTGGTATTGGGCATCGCAGCCTTTAGCTTTCTTATACGTTCCCACGGGTCTTCGCCAAGATAGCGAATACAGGCATCAAATGTTGCCCCGCCCCACGATTCAACTGACCAAAAGCCAGCTTTATCAAGTTGCTGCGCAATAGGCAGCATATCCTCAATTCGCAAACGGGTTGCTAATAACGATTGATGAGCGTCGCGCAGGACTAACTCGGTTAACGCTAGGGGCTTAGACATGTTTGCTCCAAGAGAAATTAAGACTTAGTTGAATTATGATGAGTATGGATGGCTGCAGATATTGCTGCAATAACTTTACCGTCAACACTTGACCGAGTGACTTGTGGCGTAGTTGTTGAGCTTGTTTTCACGTTTTCTACGTTACCGGGAAATATTTCGCAAAACCGTGCAATAAGGTGAATTCCAATAATAAGCAAACCAAGGAATGAAAATACAAACACCATTCCGATAAGCATAAGTGAACCGGCCTCTAAAAGTAAGCTAGTAACGGATTCTGGATGCATTTTAAGCCATGTTGTAAATTTAACCTTTAACTAGTATCACTACGTTTTTAATAAAAATCAAAAGCGAATTAATTTAGGCCGTAAGCAGCAAGCAAAGTAGTAACATGATGAGCGTAAGTAGCTTGCTTAATGCACCCCAATGTTATTAGTAAAATCGTTGTCGAGCTCTTTGGCAAAGTCTTTAGCATGCATCGCCACTAACTCGAGTTGCATATGTATTTCATCCTCGGGAACGTAAGAGGGCACGTTCTTCGGGTTTCCATCTTTATCGACTGCCATGAAAGTAATAAAACAACGATTAGACACGCTCATATTGTCATCTGTGGCGTCTCCTGCTTTTACGACAACATATATATGCATACTGGAGGCACCCGTGTGTACTAAACAAGCGTTGATTTCTACAAGTTGACCTACTTTTATTGGTTTTATAAAACGGATCCCATTTGCAGACACAGTGACACAATAACATTTTGACCACTGTGCGGCACAGGCATACGCGGCTTGATCTATCCATTTCATAACAATGCCGCCATGTACATTACCACCAAAATTGACGTCTGTAGGTTCAGCCAGAAATCGGAACGTGGTTATTGGATGCGTCATAACAAACCTCTCTTTGAATACAGCAGAGTTACATGATTCACATTAAGTTTAGTTTATTTTTTAAACGACGCGCTTAGACAATAGTGGAATCGTCAATATCCTCTTCGACACGCTTTAAAATCATATGACGTTTTTTGAATAGAGAATATGCTGTAAGTATTCTAAAGCGTGTGACTAGTCGAAAGCACAGGGCGAAGCCCGGAGCACTTACAGCGAGCTCATACAACCCTGTGAAATATTGATATTTTTGCAGAGGTATAAAAAAACCCACCTCAATGAGGTGGGTTTTTCTAATATGGCGCGTGTGGAAGGATTCGAACCTCCGACCGCCTGGTTCGTAGCCAGGTACTCTATCCAGCTGAGCTACACACGCGTTAACTTGTATACTTCCGATTTTCACATCGAAAGGTGACGCTTTAAAGTAAGTGGCGCGTGTGGAAGGATTCGAACCTCCGACCGCCTGGTTCGTAGCCAGGTACTCTATCCAGCTGAGCTACACACGCGCAAAAACTTTTTGTTGACCGCCACTACCAACGAATAATGGCGGAGAGGGAGGGATTCGAACCCTCGATACGCGTATATGCGTATGGTTCCTTAGCAGGGAACTGGTTTCAGCCACTCACCCACCTCTCCGTAAGTGCGGGGTGCATTTTACGGATTCATGGCCTTGAGTCAAACCTTTTTTATAAAGAAAATGTTCGCTCGCTGGCTTTTTATGCGATTCGTTCAAAAAAGAGGTGTTTTGTATAGCTAACATACAATTTATCTTTGATTAGTTAGGGTTTTCTTAATTAAACACTGCACTTTTCTGTTGTAAGTTTAAGCAGCAATTTGTGTTTGTGCGTCGAAATTCCTTAAAAAAATAAATTCATTTGAAAATTGTTTTAGTTTTTTTCAAAGACGACACGTTCTCACATAAAAAATTGAAACTAAAAGCGCCATATTTATGAGATTTAGACAATGCCACATCCGCATTTTTTACTCCGCTTGTAATAGGTAGTGAATATAGCGTCTATTCAACACCACTTTTCAGAAGTGCTTACTAGAAACAAAAAAGGCCAGCTTTCGCTGACCTTTCCAATGAAGAGTATTATGCAATTACTCAGCAGTACCAGGCTGACCGCCTTTCTCTGCTTGAATGCGCATGTATATTTCTTCACGGTGCACAGAAACTTCTTTTGGTGCATTAACACCGATTCGTACCTGATTCCCTTTTACACCTAGTACAGTGACAGTTACGTCGTCACCAACCATAAGCGTTTCACCAACTCGACGAGTCAAAATAAGCATTCGCTTGCTCCTGTTCCTTATATATGAACATATCCTTTTACTTTTGCTTTTACAGGCACGACCCCGTAAAAGCGGCAGTGATTCCCTGTTTCTGTGTCACTTCAAAAACTCACTGTTATTCACAAAAATAATTATAGCTTATCTTGCAACCATGCGTTAACCGAATCTAGCGCAGCAGGGAGACTTTCTGGCTTATCGCCACCCGCTTGAGCCATATCTGGACGGCCGCCGCCCTTACCACCAACCTGTGAAGCCACAAAATTAACTAATTCGCCCGCTTTCACTTTTGATGTTAGATTCTTCGTAACACCAGCAATAAGGTTTACTTTTGTATCGCCTGCAACACCTAGTACTACGATACCCTCGCCAATTCGGTTTTTAATGTCATCCATCATTGAGCGTAAAGACTTCGCTTCAACACCCTCTAAATTAGCAACGAGAACCTTAACGCCATTTATTTCCACTGCATTATTAAGCATATCAGCACCCTGCTGACTCGCCAGCTTTTGTTTCGCAGAATTAAGCGCTTTTTCTAGTTCTTTAGTTTGATTTTGTAATGCTGTAACGCGTTCTACTACGTTTTGACTATCTGTTTTTAGTAAAGCAGATAACGAAGACAGCGTCGCTTGCTGGGCTTGAACTACGTTCATTGCCTGTACGCCGGTTACTGCTTCAATACGTCTTACGCCAGATGCAATGCCTGCTTCACTGGTAATTTTAAACAAGCCAATATCACCTGTGCGCGTTACGTGAGTACCGCCGCAAAGCTCTACTGAGAATGGCCCCATAGTAACAACGCGCACTTTCTCGTCGTACTTTTCACCAAATAGTGCCATTGCACCAGACGCTTTCGCCTCTTCCAGTTCCATCAATTCAGTAGCAAGAGAGTGGTTTGCACGAATCTCTTCGTTAACGCGACGCTCTATTTCAGCAAGCTGCTGTGCAGTTACTGCTTCAAAATGGGAGAAGTCAAAGCGAAGGCGAGGTGCCTCAACCAGTGAGCCTTTCTGTGTAACATGCTCGCCTAATATTTCACGAAGCGCAGCGTGCAATAAGTGCGTTGCACTGTGGTTTTTCTTGATGGCTTCGCGGTTTTCCGCATCAATAGCCGCAGTAGCAATGTCGCCTTTCGAAACTAAGCCTTTAACAACGCCTTTATGTGCAAAAGCATTACCCATTTTCTGCGTGTCTGTAACAATAAATTCACCGTTAGCTACACGTAAAACACCTTTGTCGCCCGCTTGGCCACCGCTCTCAGCATAAAATGGCGTACTGTCTAGCACCACTACACCTTCTTGACCATCGCTTAGGCTGTCTACAAATGCGTTATCAGCAATAAGCTCTACCACGTTTGCTTGGCCCTCTACGTCGGTATAACCCGTAAACGCAGTGGAGTGTTCAATCGCCAGCTTATTGTTGTAATCGGCACCAAAGTTACTTGCTTGCTGAGCACGTGCGCGCTGCGCTTGCATCGCAGCCTCAAAGCCTTCTTCATCAATTTTAAGCTCGTGCTCACGCGCAACATCGTTAGTCAGATCAGTAGGAAAGCCGTAGGTATCATAAAGTTTAAATACTACGTCACCGGGTATAGTGTCGCCTTCCAAGCCTTCAAGCGTGTCGTTTAGCATGGCCATACCGCGAGCCAGTGTTTTGCTAAATTGCTCTTCTTCAACGCGTAATACTTTTTCTACTACCGGCAACTGGTCTACGAGTTCTGGATACGCTTCGCCCATTTCTTTTGCTAATGAGGCAACCAACTTGTAGAAGAAAATGTCGTTTGCACCCATTTTGTAACCGTGGCGAACTGCACGACGAATAATACGGCGTAATACATAGCCGCGCCCCTCATTCGATGGCATAACACCGTCGCAAATAAGGAAGCTACAAGAACGAATATGGTCGGCGATAACACGAAGAGATTTATTTTCCAAATCATCGGTGCCAACAATAGATGCTGCAGATTTAATCAGGTTTTGGAACAGGTCAATTTCATAGTTACTGTGAACGTTTTGCAAGATAGCAGAAATACGCTCTAGCCCCATTCCCGTGTCGATAGAAGGTTTAGGAAGAGGTTCCATGGTACCGTCAGCTTGCTTGTTAAACTGCATAAATACCAGGTTCCAGATCTCGATAAAACGATCGCCATCTTCTTCAGGCGTTCCTGGAGGACCACCCCAAATGTGTTCGCCGTGATCGTAGAAGATTTCAGAACACGGACCACAAGGACCGGTATCACCCATTGACCAAAAGTTATCCGATGTACTGATGCGGATAATTTTTTCTTTTGGTACACCAATATGGTTTTCCCATATATCGAACGCTTCATCGTCTTCCGAGTATACGGTTACTAACAGCTTCTCTTTTGGTAAACCTACTTCTTTGGTCAAGAATGTCCATGCAAATTCGATGGCCTCTTTTTTGAAATAATCACCAAAGCTAAAATTGCCCAGCATTTCAAAAAAGGTATGGTGACGGGCAGTATAACCAACGTTTTCAAGGTCGTTGTGCTTACCACCTGCGCGAACACATCGCTGCGATGACACTGCACGCGTATAGCTGCGCTTTTCGGCGCCAAGAAACGTGTCTTTAAACTGATTCATGCCCGCGTTAGTAAAAAGAAGCGTGGGATCATCTGCTGGTACCAGTGACGAACTTGCCACTGCTTGGTGGCCATGACTTTTGAAATATTCTATAAACTTGTTACGCAAGTCAGCAGTTGATAATGTCATTGAAAACCTAACTTCCTTTATTCTATTAAATGGGTGTGCATCGCTTTAGCGAGTAGCGTTTTACATGTATTAAAACCATGCTGGGCGTGCACCAAAATATCCAAGTAGGGATATGGGTGCTTTTATATGCACAGATTTGCGCAACGATACCATGGAAAGCGCGTTTCTGTTAAGACCAAGCAAGCGCTCGTTAGCATAATTTTGACGTATATATTATGTGTGATGGCAGATATTCACTGAATTAGTCGCTGCTTACCGCATAGTCAATGTGCTCTTGATAAAAACCGCGGTACTGCAGAAACTGCTTTTGCTTTTGACGAGCGGCATAGTCGGTCTCATAAAATTCGCCAAACTTTTTAATTTTTACCGTCTTCGCACTTTCAAACCAATCAGCATCGATTTCTTCTAATGCTTGATGAGCGCAATACTCATCAACACCGTATTGTTGCAGGTCGAGTTTTATGGTTCTAGGCCCTTTCCCTTTAAGGTAAAGCGCTCTTGCTCGACTTTCGGCAAACCTTGCATCGCTTTGTATATCAGCTGTTCTGAACTCTTCTAGAATGCCGATAAAGTCTTCCGTTGGCATACCCTTTTGCTTTAACTTTCTCACGATTTCGTTAAAGCTATGTTCTCGTCGTGCCAACATGCGAGTAATCGCGTCGGTAATGATTTTTCTATCAAACTCTGACATTTTGTGTGAACTTACTCTAAATATTATGACGTATTACTGTATTTTACAGATGTTATTAGCAAGATCAGTTTGATTTTGGAATTTCGCGTTCATACCGCAACGCTTTACCGCTTTCATCTTGCTACAAAAGAGCGTCCTTGCGAACTTCATGAATTATAGAATAGCCACCTTTAGCCAGATATCGCAGGTATCTAAATCTGATTGGAATCACCTTGCGAAAGATGCAGGGCCTTTCCTTCAATATGATTTTTTACATGCACTTGAGCAAACAGGTTGCTGTGATAGTGAAACAGGCTGGGAACCTTGCCATGTCGCTATTTTTTCCGATGATAAAATGGTTGGAGCTATTCCTGGATACCTGAAAACACACAGCTACGGTGAGTATGTTTTCGACCATGCATGGGCAAACGCCTATCACCAACATGGTTTATCGTATTACCCAAAATGGATTGCTGCTATACCGTTTACCCCTGTGACTGGCGCTAGATTACTTACGCACGATAAGGGCCTTGTAACGCCTGCGCTGTTAAACGACATAAGCAACACGCTGCAAACCCACACAAACTCCACATATGACGAAGCGCTCTCTTCGATGCACTGGCTATTTACATCGCAAGAACAACAGGCGCTTTTAACGCAAGATTCTACAAATTTAGTGCGACACGCGGTGCAGTTTCAGTGGCACAACTATAACTATTCGCAGTTTGACGATTTTCTTGGCGCACTTACATCAAGAAAACGTAAAGACATCAAAAAGCTGCGACGTAAGCATCAAGAAGCTGGTATTCATTTTAGCTATCACACCGGTGACGATATACAAACTGACACGCTCGCATTTTTCTTGGAATGTTACCAAGCCACCTATTTAAAGCGAAGCGGACATACTGGGTACCTAAACGATGCTTTCTTTAGCAGTTTGCACAACACTATGCGTAATAACATGCTTATTGTTGTTGCTCATCAAGACCAGCAGCCTGTCGCTAGCGCGCTATTCTTTTACGACACAACAGGTTTGTACGGTCGTTATTGGGGCGCATTGAAAGAGATTGACGGCTTACACTTTGCCTGTTGCTACTTTGAAGGTATTGAATTTGCCATTGCCAACAAGCTGCCTCTTTTTAATCCTGGCACGCAGGGAGAGCACAAAATACTGCGTGGTTTTGAACCTATCTATTGTTATTCAAACCACCAGCTTTTTGAGCCAGCATTTGCCAATGCTGTGGCGCAGTTTTTACAGCAAGAAACACAACATCTTGCAAACTATTTTAATCAGGCTCGGAATGCATTACCGTTTAATCAGGAATTCGTGCCTTTATTAAAAACAACACGTGTTAAACACCCTAACGACGACACGCATAACCACAACGAGAAAAACTATGAAATATAACTTACTTGCCGTTGCTATAGCGGCATCACTGGGCCTTGCTGGCTGCGGTCAACCTGAACAGGCGAAAGATCAAACGGTACAGGTTGAAGCACCTGAGGTGAAAGGCGAAGCTGAGCTTGGATCATTCGGTGTAGACTTATCAGCACGCAACGAAGCTGTTAAACCTGGCGATGACTTCTTTATGTATGCCAGCGGCACCTGGTATGACAACTATGAGCTACCCGCCGATAAGACTCGCTTTGGCGCATTTACCGCGCTTGCTGAGCGCAGTGAAGAGCAAGTTAAAAACATTATCGATGGTTTACTGGAAAAAACATCATTAAACGCCGAAGAGCAACTTGTACATGACTTTTTTGTAGCCTACATGGACACAGACACCATCAATGAGAAAGGCATTACGCCAATTAATGATGTACTGCAGTCTATAGATGGCATTGAAAATACTACAGACCTTACTGCAGCGTTTGGCAAAAGTTGGCTAGTTGGCTCAAAAACGCCTATTGCCGGCGGCATGTGGTACAACCGCCTAGATCCGAACGAATACCAGCTTAGTGTTGGCGTAAGTGGCTTAGGCCTTCCAGACCGTGATTACTACTTAAGCGACGCTGAACGTTTCGTAGATATTCGCAACGCCTATGTTGCCCATATCGAACAAATGCTTAATTTTGCGGGTGTGGAAAATGTGGCAGAGAAAGCGGCAAACATCCTAGCACTTGAAACGCAAATTGCTGAAGTACAATGGCCACGTGAGAAGCGTCGTAACCGTGATTTAACGTTGAACCAAATTGACCGTAGTGAGCTTTCAGACGAATACCCGGGTTTTGATTGGGACACCTATTTCGCACAAACAGGATATAAGGTTCCAGCGCTTAACATTACACAGCCTGAGCCAGTGAAAGAAGTTATTAAGCTTATCAATGAAGCCGACCTAGCTGACTGGAAGGCCTATTTGAAGTATCACACAATTTCAAATAACGCAGGTTTGCTATCAGAAGAGATTTACCTTGCTAACTTCGACTTCTTTGGCCGCACGCTAAGCGGACAGCAAGAGCCTCGCCCGCGCTGGAAGCGTGCAGTTAGCCAAATGTCTGGCACTGAATCGCTGGGTTTCGCAATTGGTAAAATTTACGTAAACGAATACTTCCCAGAAAGCTCTAAAGCACAAATGGCAGAGTTGGTTGAAAACCTTCGTACCGCATTAGGTGAGCGCATCGACAATCTTGATTGGATGGGTGAAGAAACCAAGGTAAATGCAAAAGAAAAGCTAATGGCGTTTAACCCGAAAATTGGGTATCCAGATGAATGGCAGTCGTTTGAAGGACTATCAATCTCAGACAAAGACCTTATTGGCAACGTAAGAGGTTTGCGTGAATTCTTCCAAGCACAATCCGTTGAACGTGAACTTGAGAAAACTGACCGCAATCGTTGGGGTATGACACCACAGCGCGTAAATGCCTACTACAATAGCTCGTTTAACGAAATTGTATTCCCAGCAGCCATTTTACAACCTCCGTTCTTCGATCCTAATGCTGATGCAGCTGTAAACTATGGTGCCATTGGTGCGGTTATCGGCCACGAAATGGGGCATGGATTCGATGACCAAGGTTCAAAGTCTGATGCAAATGGTATTCAGCGTAACTGGTGGACAGACTCTGACCGTGCAGCATTTGAAGAAAAAGCGGACATGCTTGCAGAGCAATACAGCCAGTACGAGCCTATTGAAGGTAACTTCGTAAACGGTCGAAACAGCTTAGGTGAAAATATTGGTGATGTGGGTGGTCTAGCAATGGCATACCACGCTTATAAGCTTAGCTTGAACGGCGAAGAAGCACCGGTAATTGATGGTTTAACAGGCGATCAGCGTTTCTTCTTGGCATGGGCACAAGTGTGGAAAGAAAAGCGCACCGAGCAAAGCATGCTTAACCAACTACGTGCTGGTACTCACGCACCGGGACGCTACCGTGCACAAGCACCGCGTAATCACGACGCGTGGTACGAAGCATTTAATGTACAACCAGGTGATGCACTGTACTTACCTCCTGAAGAGCGTGTACGCATTTGGTAATAGTTTTATAAACCAATAAAAAAGCCCTCCAATTGGAGGGCTTTTTAGTATCTGGCGTATTTAAGTGCTCAGTGTCTGAGACTTAACAAATTCTAAGACTGCGCTGCGGTTTGAAAGCGAGCTTGTGTGCTCTCAGTCCCCGCTACATGCTTTTTTGCATGTAACAATGCCTCGTGTAGCGTTGCGTAATTAGGAATACCTGGATGCGCTTCATTAACGCCTTCAAGCACCTTATTTACTTCTTCGTTTGCACCACAGATTAATAACTGTCTACCTGCAGCCAAGGCATCAGAGGTTACGGTATCAACCGCCATTGCTGCAGACACGTCCATTAACGGTACACGAGAGAAATCTAGAATTGTGAATTTAGAGCCTGGCTTCACGCGCTCACGCACGTGGTGACCTAAATCGGCTGCCGCACCGAAACTTAACGGACCGCCAAAGCTGAAGATAGACACTTTACCTTTCAACGACTCAAGAAGCTCATTTTCAGCAGGATCATTCAATGACTCTGGAATTTTATTAAGCTCTTCAATTTGAAGCTTTGCGATTTGCTTCACGTAAGCAAGTGCAGCGAATACAACGCCCACACCAACTGCAGTAATCAGGTCAACGAACACAGTAAGACCAAGCACCATTAGCATAAGTGCGAAGTCCCAGCGAGGACCTTTGTGTGCGCGTTTCAGGTAGCTCCAATCAATAATATCTAAGCCTACTTTAACCAGGATACCAGCAAGTACTGCGTGAGGGATTTGAGCGGCAAGAGGGCTTAAGCCTAACACAATGGCTAGCAGTACCAATGCGTGAGTCATTCCAGAAATATTGTACTTACCGCCGCTTCGGATATTAACCACGGTACGCATGGTTGCACCTGCACCTGCGATACCACCAATTAAACCCGCAAAAGTATTACCAATACCCTGACCGATAAGCTCTTTATTACTGTCGTGACGTGTGCGCGTCATGTTGTCTGCAACCAACGATGTCAGCAAGCTATCAATTGCGCCCAGAACAGCAAGTATAAAGGCAGCTTCTAAGATAAGTAATGCTTTGCTTTGGTCAAACACAGGTAGATGTAAACTTGGAAGACCTGTTGGAATATCACCTAGTACAGGTACTGATAATGTTAAGCTAACCAATGTACCAATGATTAATGCAGCAAGTGCACCAGGAACAAACTTACCTAATACAGGTGGCCACTTATAAGCAATAACCAAGGTTCCTAGGCCCAGTGCAAGGGTAATAAAGTCGATATCAGCTAACGCAGTTGGAAGGTATGTAAGTGCACCAATTGTGCCGCCCGGAGGCTCGTGCCCCAACAAACGACCAATTTGAAGAATAATAATGATGGCACCGATACCTGACATGAAGCCTGAGATAACCGGGTAAGGGACTAGGCGAATGTATTGACCCACGCCTAAGAAACCAAACACTATCTGGAAAATACCGGCCAATATTACCGCCGTAAAAATAAGGCTTGCATCGCCCGACAAACTAGCAAACAAACCAGCAAGAACAACTACCATTGGGCCAGTAGGGCCAGATATCTGAGCAGGTGTACCGCCAAACAATGCGGCAAAGAAACCTACTGCAATAGCGCCATACAGACCGGCCATTGGGCCAAGACCAGAAGCAACACCAAGTGCAAGCGCGAGTGGCAGAGCAACGATACCGGCGGTTAAACCACCCGTAAGATCGCCTCGAATATTAGATAGATTAATTTTGACCATATTTCTTCGCCCCTTTGAGGTTGGCTACAGCGGAAATAACGTGATCCATTAATAGCTCCCAATTAAATAGTTTTTATCATTATGTTAATACTTTAGTGTCACTTGATAGATTAATAGTTTAATATACTAGTTCGCGATAGCCATTTACTATCAAGTGGCTAACAAACTTGCTATCAGCCTAACTACATCTCGGAAATTCTTGTATGCAACTTAGCGGTAAAACCCCGTCCATCAACCAAATTAGGTACTTTGTTGCAGTGGCAAAATATTTAAGCTTTCGACAAGCCGCTGGGATACTGGGAATAAGTCAGCCTACTTTGACCAGTCAAATAAGTGCCCTTGAAACCACGTTGGGCATTAACTTGTTTGAGCGCTCGCGCACCGGAACACTGTTGTCACCTCAAGGGAAAGCGTTATTGTCGGTAGCAGAAGAAGTCCTGCAGTCGACACAGCGCTTTAGTGAAATTGCCCGAGATTTGTCTGAAGGCGACATTGTGACTTATCGTTTAGGCATTCCACCTACACTAGGCCCTTATTTGTTGCCTTTTGTTTTACCCGATTTGCACAAGCGCAAACCAGGCCTACGTTTTTATGTGCGTGAAGCTGCACCAAGTGCCTTACAGCATGGATTGTTGCGTGGTGAATACGACCTTATTCTTGCACCTTTATCGGGTGAAAACTCACAACTTATTACGCAGCCCCTTTTCAAAGAGCCGCTTAAGTTTGTTATTCCATCTGACCACAAATTAGCAGGAAAAGCGTACGTTAGACCAGAAGAGCTAAAAGGTGAAAAAGTGCTCACATTGGAAGACCGACACCATTTCCACCATCAGGTACAGCGCATTTGCGATGATATTGGTGCAGATCTTCAACGGGATTATGAGGGCACCAGTTTAGATACACTCCGCCAAATGGTGGTAATGGGAATGGGCGTTGCCTTTTTACCAGGGCTTTATATTCACTCTGAATTGCACAAACCCGAAGCATTGCATGTGTGCGAAATTGCCGATTTACCAATAGAGCGCCAACACGCTCTAGCTTGGAGAAACACGGCTCCTGGAAGAAAGACGTTTAGAGAAATATCAATTATTGTGAAAGAAATAATAGAGGCACGTCTTTCTACCGCCGTCTCTATATCGTAAACGTTTTAGTTATGACCAACAGCAATAAATAACGCACAACAAAGCATGAATAAAAGTGTTAAGTTATCTTAAAACCATTTACTTTGTTCATGCTAATGATTGACCGACAACATCTACGCATTGTTAAAGCTATTCAGACACAAGGCACCGTTACCGATGCCGCAAAATCCTTATTTCTAACGCAGTCGGCGCTAAGCCATGCAATTAAAAAGCTTGCGGCAACATACAATGTGCCACTGTGGGAAAAAGAAGGCAGGCGCTTACGTTTAACTCAAGCAGGGCATAGTGTGATGGCGCTGGCCGACCGTGTACTCCCTCAGTTTGAACATACCGAGGAACAGCTAAAGCGCTTCTCTGAAGGTAAGCAAGGTATATTGCGAATTGGTATGGAATGCCACCCTTGCTTTGAATGGTTACTGAAGGTTGTAGCGCCCTTCCTTAAAGCTTACCCTGATGTCGATGTAGATGTTATGCGCGCATTCTCATTTGGTGGCCTTCAAGCTTTGCACGGTTACGATATCGACCTGCTACTTACCCCTGATCCATTAAAACTTAATACTATTACTTACACACCCGTTTTTGAGTATGAACAAGTATTAGTCATGCACAAAATGAACACATTGGCTGACAAGCCATTTATCACACCCACTGACTTAGCCAATGAAACACTAATTACTTACCCAGTAGAGCAAAGCCGGTTAGATGTGTTTTCTCAATTTCTAACGCCTGCGCAATGCTCGGTAAAACGTCACAAAACCATTGAGACAACTGAAATTATTCTGCAAATGGTAGCTGCAGATCGCGGTGTTACGGCACTACCTAATTGGCTAATTGACGAACTGGATGATAATACCAATCTTGTCTATCGACGTCTAGGTAAGCATGGACTGCCTAAAACTCTGTATATTGGGCATAGAAAAACGAACGATGCTCTTGGCTTTGTAGAAGAATTTATAAAGCTAGCGTGCGAAGTGCGCGCCTAATGACATAAAAGGCGGAAGGCACATGTGCTCCCCCGCCCATTTAATACTACTTTTCTAGGACTAAATTCTAAATTGTCCTACTAGCTCTTTTAAGTCTGTAGATACGGCGCTGAGTTGGGTTGCCTCTACAGCAAGCTCTTCTGCATGCTGACTGGTGCGATCGCTCAAGCTCGTAATAGCCACAAGCGACTCATTAATATCTTGCGCCACTTCAGTCTGTTGCTCTGTAGCTAACGCAATATGCGTACTTTGCTCGTGAACCTGCCCAATGGACTCAGTGATGTCTTGTAATGTAACTACCACTTTTTCAGTTTTTTCAACACCTGATTCAGAGCGCAGCTTTCCAGCCTGCATCACTTGGTCGGTTTGTTCAGCCATACTTTGCAGCCTTTCCACCATTCTACCAATATCAGTCGTCGACTCTTGAGTACGGCTAGCAAGTGAGCGTACTTCATCAGCAACAACAGCAAAACCTCGTCCTTGTTCTCCGGCTCGCGCCGCTTCAATTGCAGCGTTTAGTGCCAACAGGTTAGTTTGCTCAGCAATACTATTAATAACATCAACCACTGCACCAATGTTGTCCGACTCTTTACTTAGCCCGCTTACAACATCAACCCCTTCTTGAATAGAGTCAGCAAGCGCGCGTATTTCCGTCATTGCTTCTTGAATTTGTGCACTTCCACTTTGTACAAGCTCATCTGCTTTTGTTGCTGCGGTGCTAGATTGCGCTGCATTTTGAGATATCTCGTCAACGGTCGCGGCCATTTGTGTAACTGCAGTAGACACATTATCAACCTGACTACGCTCTTGATTTATCTCTTGGCTGGTTGCATGACTTACATCGCGAAGGTGGTCGGCTGCATCGGATACCGCTTTTGTGCTTAGCGCTGTATCTTTAAGAAGGTCGCGCAATTTATCGGTAAAGGTATTAAATTCAACGGCGAGTGCGCCGATTTCATCGTTACTTTTTACTTCTAGACGCTTAGTAAGGTCTCCATCGCCTCGCGCAATTTCTGCCATGGCACTGCGCATTTCTGCCAACGGCTTAGTCACTTTGGCACTAGCAATATAGGTAATTAGCGCAATTAAACCAATGATAACAAAAGCTACAACTGTAGCCGTTGTAATGGCTGTATTAATAGGCGTGTTAATAATGCTTGCAGGTATGAGTATACCTAGCGACCAATTCATCTGGGGCGTATCTAAAGCAGCGTGCTCAAACACGGCTACGTATTCTTCCCCCTTCCAAATCACGGGTACTATACCTGACGAGTTGGCTGAAATTGCAGATGCTAATTTAGTAAAGCCTTGTGTGTCGTTAAATGCATTATCAAAGTTACTGATAGCGGAGCTAAGCGGCAGTTCAACTGACTGTTTAGGGAAATAAACTATGTTTTGATTTTCATCCAACAAAAAGGCAGTACCTTGGTTTTCGTAGCGAATGGTATCTACCACTTTACCCACGGTGCTGATTAAGATATCAACGCCGCCTACACCCAGTAACTTTCCATTTTGATAAACCGGCGTTTGCACTACTGCAGACACACTACCATCCTGTGAGTCTACCGCAGGTGGCGTAACATACAGTTTGCCTTGAGAAACGGCTGTGGTGAACCACGGTCGTTTAGTAGCAAAATAGCCCTCATTCGGGTTACCGGCATTCGGCCCGTCCGTGTCTACTCCTACTCGTCCTTCTTCATAAAAGTATTCGCCAGTTAGCGCAGAACCAAAGAAAGCAGACTTAATTACCGGGTCTTCACTACTTACATTTTCAAACAGTGTATAAATGCGAGTAGCGTCGTTCATTTGCGCTTCTGAGGCGCCGCGGGCGGTGTGTTCAGCAAAGAAGTCTTTTAAAAAAGGACTACTTAAAAATGCTTTTGCAACGCCACCGTAAGTGGCAAAGAAGCCTTTCACATCATTCGCTTCACGTGCCACAAGGGCTTTAACTTCCTTTTCAACTCTAAGTCGGGTGTTGTCAGCAACGGTGTTCACTAAAAACAAAGCTGTTATTAGCAACATAAATGCAATACTGCCACCCACTATAAGCATGAACTTTTTTTGCAGTGATATCGACTTCATTGATACTTCTCATTCTTATTATTACTAAATACCAACAACACCAGTGGAGGACTAGAGCGTGTTGTAAGACATAGCTTTATTTATATGCGGTAAAGGTTTACGGAAGGTGCTAAAAGAAAACTGCTTATTTAGAAAAATCCTTCAGTAACACAGTCTTACTTTGAAAGATAATGGCCAACATTACAACCCTCAATGCAAATAAAAGTGCAAGTCTACGAAGGTATAGTTTTTAAAACGAAGTCACTGATAAGTACTAATTGTCTTTCTTACGCCACACCAACATAAGGTTATTGGCGGGCATGGTTACAATCTCTTGCAACGCTAACATTGGTGCCCACGCTATAAGCTCGTCGATATCACGATAGCCACCAAACCCTCTTTCTAGCAGTGAGTGATGAAAGTCATAATTGCTTTGACTGTTAAATTTACCCTGCTGTGTGAAAGGGCCGTATTGGCAGAAAAATGCACCAGAAGGTAAGTGAGAGGACACCAATTGCATTAGTATCTTAACTTCCTCTTTCTGCATGATGTGTGCGGTGTTTGCTGTGAAAATACCGTCGATAGGTAATTCGGGAAATTTATGCTCGCCCACTTTAAATTCAATTGGAGCGTGCAAGTTATTTTTAGGCTCATCAAGAAGCCACGCGTTGATGCCAGCATGGTAGTGTTGTTGGTCGCTGGTATACCAGTTAGCATGAGGTAAATTGTCAGCAAAAAATACAGCGTGTTGACCTGTGCCGCTGCCAATCTCAAGGATATGTCGCGTATTCTCAAACACGCTTGATAATACTGCCAGAATGGGACGCTTGTTATTTTCACACGCCTGACTAAAAGGCTTTTCAACTGGAGTCATTGTGCTATTTACCTCTGTTAAACGGGTACTGCGTAGTCAAATTCAGTACCTGCTCAATCCTTACTAAGGCAACTAATTCATTTAAGCACTTTTTTAAAGTACTTTAGTTAAGTGCTTTGTTTAAGTACGTTACTTACAAGCATGCTTAAACATTTTGCTTAACTCGTGTTTCATTTAATCACTTAAATTAGGCCCTAGCCATTTTTCCGCTTCTTCCAGCGTCCAGCCTTTGCGCTTGGCATAATCTTCTACTTGATCAGCTTGAATCTTCGCTACCGCAAAATACTTGCTTTGTGGGTGTGCAAAATACCAACCTGATACTGCGGCACCCGGCCACATAGCAAAGCTCTCGGTTAGCTTCATGCCTGTGTTTTCTTCTGCCGATAGCAAATCCCATATTAACTGCTTTTCAGTGTGCTCAGGGCAAGCGGCATAACCAGGTGCTGGTCGAATACCTTGGTATTTCTCTCTTATAAGCGCATCGTTATCTAACGATTCATCCGCAGCATAACCCCAATGATGTTTTCGTACTTGCTCATGTAAATATTCAGCAAAGGCCTCTGCAAGCCTATCGGCAACCGCTTTCACCATTATTCCGTTATAGTCATCACCGTTACTGATGTAAGCATCAGCGAGTTCGTCTTCGCCAATACCACCTGTTACCGCAAACGCACCAACATAATCGGCAATTCCACTTTCCTTTTCTGCCACAAAATCAGCCAAACAGTAGTTAGCGAACTTATCTTTTAAGGTTTGCTGACGAAGGTGGTGTGAAACACCAATAACCTGCTCTCTGCTTTCATCGGCATAAATTTCAATATCGTCGTCAACACGATTGGCCGGAAATAAGCCAAAAACACCTTTCGCTACTAACGTTTTTTCTTCGATAATTTTATCTAGCATGGCGTTTGCGTCTGCAAACAATGACGTTGCTTGCTCACCCACTACTTCATCGTTAAGAATACGTGGGTACTTTCCTGCCAATGACCACGTTAAGAAAAATGGTGTCCAGTCAATATAGTTTCGCAGCGTCGCTAAGTCCGCCGTTACTGTTTGTACGCCCAATGCCTGTGGTTTTACTGGTGCAGTTGAGAAATCAGGCTTAAAGGCGTTAGCGCGTGCTTGCTCAAGCGTAACAGGTTTGCTTCGTGGCTTTTTACGAGCGTGCTGTTCGCGTACGGTGTCATACTCTTTAGCAAGTTCCAACGCGAACACATCACGAGATGTCTTGTTGAGCAATCGTTGGCATACGCCAACCGCACGACTTGCATTGGGTACATAAACTACCGGTGAATGATAATTCTGCTCTATCTTCACGGCAGTATGTGCTTTAGACGTGGTTGCTCCGCCAATCAACAGCGGAATATAAAAACCCTGTCGTTCCATTTCCTTAGCAACATGCACCATCTCATCAAGCGACGGTGTAATAAGCCCAGACAGACCAATCATATCTACCTGTTCTTCTTTTGCCACCTGTAGAATAGTGGCTGCAGGTACCATAACCCCTAGGTCTATCACTTCGAAGTTATTACATTGAAGTACAACGCCAACAATGTTTTTACCAATATCGTGAACATCACCCTTTACGGTGGCTAGCAATATCTTGCCATTGCTCTTGGCATCGTCTGACTTTTCAGCCTCAATAAACGGTTGTAAGTGCGCAACGGCCTTTTTCATCACACGGGCAGACTTAACCACCTGTGGTAAGAACATCTTACCCTCACCAAACAAATCTCCTACTACATTCATGCCGTCCATAAGCGGACCTTCAATAACATGTAGCGGCCTTTCTGCTTGCTGCCTAGCTTCTTCGGTATCTTCAACAATATAGTCGGTTATACCTTTTACTAACGCATGTTCTAAACGTTTATTAACGTCTTGTTCGCGCCAACTTAGGTCTTCTTTGACGGCTGCTTTACCATCGCCTTGATAATTCGGCGCAATATCAAGCAAGCGCTCAGTAGCATCGCTGCGCCTATTCAGGATCACGTCTTCAACAGCATCGCGCAGTTCAGCCGGTATCTCATCATATACCTCTAACTGCCCCGCGTTCACGATAGCCATATCCATGCCAGCGCGAATGGCATGATATAAGAACACTGAGTGCATGGCTTCGCGTACCGGGTTGTTTCCGCGAAACGAGAATGAAATGTTAGACAACCCACCTGAAATGTGTGAGTGCGGGCAGGTTTCGCGAATAACCCGTGTTGCCTCTATAAAATCGACGGCGTAATTATCGTGCTCTTCAATACCGGTTGCTACCGCAAAGATATTAGGGTCGAAGATAATATCCTCCGGCGGAAACCCTATTTCCTCGGTAAGCAGTTTGTAGCTGCGTTGACAAATTTCAACCTTGCGAGCCTGCGTATCTGCTTGCCCTGTCTCGTCGAACGCCATTACAACAGTAGCGGCACCAAAACGTTTTATCTGCTTTGCCTGAGCGAGAAACTGCGCCTCTCCCTCTTTTAAGCTAATGGAGTTAACAATGGCCTTACCCTGCACACATTTAAGCCCAGCTTCAATGACTTCCCACTTTGACGAGTCAATCATAATAGGCACGCGACTTATGTCAGGCTCAGACGCGATTAAATTCAAAAAAGTGATCATCGCCTGTTTGGAATCAAGCATGGCTTCGTCCATGTTGATATCGATGATTTGCGCACCGCTTTCTACCTGCTGTCTTGCAACATCAAGGGCAGTTTCATAATCGCCTTCCAGAATAAGGCGCTTAAAGCGAGCTGAACCGGTTACGTTGGTTCGCTCACCTATATTAATAAATGTGGAAAATTCTGCGCTCACAAGGCCTCCTAATGTACAAACGGCTCAAGGCCTGACAGACGCATTTTGGGTTCAAACTGGGGAAGTGGACGAGGCGCAATGCCTTCTACGGCGTTAGCAATATCCCGAATATGTTCAGGCGTGCTGCCACAACAGCCGCCCACAATGTTGACTAATCCAGACTCAGCCCACTCTTTAATATGTTCGGCCATCTCTGGTCCTTCCATATCATACTCACCAAACTCGTTAGGTAAGCCTGCATTGGGGTGTGCAGAAATAAAGCATTCACTTACGTTTGCCACTTCATCAACATATTGACGCAGTAAGTCTGGCCCCAACGCACAATTCAACCCAAATGAAAACGGACTTATATGGCGCATAGAATAATAAAAAGCTTCCGCGGTTTGGCCTGACAATGTTCTGCCCGATGCATCGGTTATTGTGCCTGAGATCATGACTGGCAGCGACGTTCCTAATTTTTCAAATACGGTTTCAACCGCATAAGCTGCCGCCTTTGCGTTTAATGTATCGAATATAGTTTCAAGCATGATAAGGTCAACACCACCTTCTATAAGTGCCTCAGTTGACTCACTGTATGCCTCAACAAGCTCGTCAAATGTTACGTTGCGCTTTCCCGGATCGTTTACATCAGGAGAAATAGAGGCCGTGCGATTTGTAGGGCCTAAAACACCAGCTACAAAGCGTGGCTTTTCAGGGGTTTTCGCGGTGTACTCATTAGCCGCTTTTCGCGCAAGCTTTGCTGCTGCAAGATTAATATCTCTGGACTGTGCTTGCATATCATAGTCTGCCATTGCAATAGTGGTTGCATTGAAAGTGTTGGTTTCGATGATATCTGCGCCTGCTTCAAAATAATCGCAGTGTATTTGATAAATAATGTCAGGTTGAGTTATAACCAACAAATCATTATTTCCTTTCACATCGCAGTGCCAATTGGCAAACTGGGTGCCTCGATAATCTTCTTCTTCTAACTTATGACGCTGAATCATGGTGCCCATTGCGCCATCAAGAATAAGAATGCGTTTTTTGGCGGCGTCTGAAAGCGTGGCATGGGCCTTTGAAACGATATTGTGACTCACGTGCTACCTCTTTGGCTGTGATTTTTCAGCAAGCTGATTTAAGTCGTAAGGGGTGGTCTGGTAAACGTAGTAATTTAGCCAGTTCGTAAATAATAAACTGCCGTGTGAGCGCCATTGAACAATGGGCGACTTCGACGGGTCGTCCCCTTCAAAATAGTTTTTTGGTACAGCGGGCGATTGTCCACTATCTAGGTCTCTGAAATACTCTTCTTTGAGTGTATCTGGATCATATTCTGGGTGACCCGTAACAAACACCATACGCTTATCTTCTGACGCGACGATGTAGGCGCCAACGTCTTGCGATTCCGCAACCACGTTCAATCCTTCTACATTGTTATACTGCGCTTTGTCGATATGTCCATACCGAGAATGCGGCGCGTAGAAAACGGGGTCGAAACCTCGTAATAATTCATTGTGTGGGTCGTTCACTGTGTGCTTGTAGACGCCTGAAAACTTCTCTTCTCGAAGCGTGCGAGTGACACCGTAAAAATGGTACATTGCCGCATGAGCTGCCCAGCACAAGTAAAGTGTTGAGTTCACGTGTCGCTGTGCCCACTCTAAAATCGTGGTCATCGTATCCCAATATTTTACTTTCTCGTAATCAAGCATCGCTAGCGGCGCGCCAGTAACAATAAGCCCATCGTACTTCTTATTCGCGACACTTGAAAAGTCGTGGTAAAACGCATCCATGTGCGACTGCGGAGTGTTCTTAGGAGCTTGGTTGTCTATTCGTATGAGATCAACATTAATTTGAAGCGGCGTATTTGAAAGAAGACGTAAAATTTGAACTTCAGTTTCAATCTTATTGGGCATTAAATTAAGAATGCCTACTTCAAGAGGACGAATGTCCTGGTTGGACGCCCTATCCATATCCATAGTAAAGATATTTTCACCTAGAAGTACATTCTGTGCAGGCAATTGCTCAGGGATACGAATTGGCATAAAGGGCTCCAGTCATAAAAACAACAATGACTGTATTGTGTCTATTACACAGAATATGTCAACATCTTTACGTCTAGACGTCTAAACGTTTTTTATAGATGATTCATTCAACCGTTTTGACGATGCACCATCATAAGCATCTCTGCTTCGGCGCGAGGAATATCACAAGCCTCAATAATTTCATCAATGCTTGCCCCCTGTTTTACCAGTTCGGCAGCGCGTTGATAAAGACGAAGAGATGGGTCTTGCAGCTTAAGTTCTCTTACTTGATTTTCAATATCAGTTTGTTTTTCTTCCAAAGTTTGAAGATGACGAGTTATAACCAAACTGCGAGCTTGAGCCTCAGACTGCTGGTTGTTTGCATCATTCGCTTGTGCAGCCACATCTGAAAGCTTGGCAGACATGTCGTTTTCTAAGTTGCTAAATGAGGCCTGCAGCGCATTAATTTTAGAGGCAAGAACACCTACTACTATAAACAGCAGTACAACAACTAGGGCTAGAAGGGCTTCGATGAGGCTAGGAGCAGCAAACTGCAAGTCCATGTGCGCATTACCTTTACGTACAAAAAAAGACAGTGAAGGTTACATCACTGTCTTCTTCGCAAATTAGATGTTGGTGAGTTCGTCCCACTCTTCATCGCTTAGCAGCTTATTCAAATCAACCAAAATAAGCAGCTCACCATCGCGGTTACTCACACCTTGGATGAATTTCGCACTTTCTTCTGTGCCCACGTTCGGTGCGCTATCAATCTCAGAAGACTTAAGATAAACCACTTCAGCTACGCTATCTACCAAGATGCCAACGACTTGCTCGTCAGATTCAATGATAACGATACGCGTATTGTCGGTAATTTCCGTAGGCGGAAGTCCGAAACGCGCACGCGTGTCGATAACGGTAACAACATTACCACGCAAGTTGATAATCCCTAGCACGTAATCAGGCGCACCTGGCACTGGGGCAATTTCGGTATAACGTAATACTTCTTGTACCTGCATTACATTAATACCGTATGTTTCTTCACCTAAGCGGTACGTAACCCATTGAAGGACCTCGTCATTGCTGTCAGTGGCATTATTATTTGTTCTTTCGTCGCTCATGTACTTGGCTCCCAACTATGGCGTCTGGTCGTTACTGCCTAAGCCTTTGTTAAGCATAGATATTAATTCTTCAACGTCAACTAGCGCGCACATTTTTTCTTTCACCATCCCGGCTAACCAAGGACGTTTACCTGTGGACTCGCGCCATTTAACATCATCGATAGTTAAACTTACTGTGTTTACAAGCTTTTCACTCGCTAAACCCCACTCGCTTTCCCCTAACATTATAAGATATCGGTAGTTAAGCGATTCCGCGAGGTTTTCATCATATTTTTCTGGCATTACCCACTTGGCAGAGTCAACAACGTTAAGTTTTGAATCTCTGTGCAACATTACACCCATAAACCAGTCCGGTTTGCCAAACAAAGGGCCAACCTTTTCAATTTGATGGATACCACCTAATGTTATGAGTGGGACCGCTAGTGTCAGACCAGCCACTTCAAAAAACAATGCTTGAAAACGATTCCCAAGCGAGTCCTTTAATGGAATTTTAGTTTGTACTGACTCTTCTTCAAGTGTTGTTTTACTCTCTTCAATAACAACAGGATTTTCAGCAAGCGTTTCTTTAAGAATAACCGCTTTTTTGGGTGACTCTAAATAAGATGACACCTCTTCTACAATTTGCTCTTGTTCAGCGTAACTGTCTGCCTGCTGTCGCGTCGACGCCAGCGCGTCTTCTGCCATTTTTTGAGAAGCCTGTTCAAGCAGTTTTGCCGTGCGAACCGCTGCATCTTCCTCAGATGCAGGCTCTTTTAGAAGCGCGTCTAAATACGCTTCCATCACTTCTTCACGGGCAAATGGCGATTGCTTGCTCATTGTTTATTTACTTCTCCAGAACATCTAATAGTTTCGAGTAAGCAGCTACTCCCCGTGTTTTTGGATAGGCAGCAGATATGGGGAGCTGCACTAAACTCGCATCTCGAAAATGCGTATCGACAGGGATTACGCCTGTCCAAACACGATCACCATAATCACTCATCAAACGTTTACGTGATGCCAATGCGGCATTTGTACGCTTGTCGAACATCGTGGGGATAATAACTGTATCAAACGATTTATCTAACGAGCGCCCCATGATTTCCATGGTGCGAATCATTCTATCTAACCCCTTCAGTGCAAGGTATTCGGTTTGCGTTGGTACGATTACTTTATCGCAAGCCGCTAAAGCATTAACCATTAAAACACCTAGTACAGGTGGGCAATCGATAATAGCAACATCAAATTCATCTTGAATTGTTGCCAATGCTTTTTTAAGCACAAGCCCCATGCCTTGCTCGCTGCCCATTGTTCTGTCTAAAGTGGCTAACGCCATAGTCGCAGGCAACACATAAAGATTATCTAATTTAGTTGAACCCAAACAATCTAATACGTTATCGGCGGTTATGCCGCTAGATTTAATAAAAATATCGTAAACAGAATGACTTCCAGCCTCCGCATCAATGCCGAAGTAGTAACTCAAAGAAGCATGAGGGTCGGTATCTATCATTAATACGCGCTTGCCTTTTTCAGCAAGCAGGCCGCCGAGACTAACCGTTGTGGTTGTCTTACCTACACCGCCTTTCTGATTTGCAACCGTCCATACTTTCATGATTTTTATTCCGTGAGCCTACACGCTGCTATCGCATCTCTGTCTTAATACAGTCACTTATATCATCAATATTTATATTTTTTGAAGATATGTTGGCTACCGCCACTGCTTGCGGCATACCGTATACTACACATGAATCCTGATCTTGTGCCCAAATGGTAGCGCCGCGCTCTTTTAATGTTCGGCAACCTTCACGACCATCTGCGCCCATACCTGTCAATATGATCCCCAATACATCACCACCGTAAGCACGCGCTACAGAATTAAACGTTAAATCTACGCTAGGCTTATAGCTTGCCTTGTCAGAAGGGTCCGCATCAACAACGGCAATACGCTTAACTGAACCAGAACTCTCAATAATCATTTGTTTACCGCCTGGTGCAAGATAAGCATGACCGGGCTTGAGAATATCGCCACTCTCAGCCTCTTTGACTTTAACTTTACAGTTAGTGTCTAAGCGCTGCGCAAATGCCGTGGTAAATGTGCCAGGCATATGTTGGACAAGCAAAATGGGATAAGCAAAGTTTTCTGGTAATGGTGCTAGTACTTTTTGAAGCGCTACAGGGCCGCCCGTAGAGGCTCCAATGGCGAGACACTGGTAACGCTTGCCCGACGCCCTTACCGACGAAACTGTTGGCTGCTTTGCTGCATCCTTGTGACCTGACAGTAAACCAGAGCTCTTAAAAAAGGCCTGTTTTGGTGCGTTGTCTGGAAGTTTTCTTGCTTCAACTGAGCGAAATGAAGGACGCTTTAAGCCTATGCCTCGTCTAGCAATCAGCCGTACTTTCGTACAAAGTAAACGAGAGGCGTCCTTTCTATCTTGTGCGATATCTTCGAATTTTTTAGGTAAGAAATCGAGAGCTCCAGCTTCTAGTGCGTCAAGGGTTGCCTGTGCGCCGTGATGCGTAAGCGAGGAAAACATGAGAATGGGTACCGGACGCTTTTCCATAATGGCTTTCACAGCGGAAATGCCGTCCAAAATCGGCATTTCCACATCCATTGTTATCACGTCAGGCTTAAGCGCTTCTGCTTTTTCTAATGCGTCGCGCCCATTTTTCGCTTCCCCAACAACTTCAAGTTCCCTATCATCATCAAGTATCTCTTTTACTCGACGACGATAAAATGTCGAGTCATCCACGACAAGGACTTTAAAGACCATGGATTATTATTCCTGTTAATTCATCGCCTTACTTTATTGGTTTACGCGCGTACCGTTTTAGCAGGCTCGGAATATCTAAAATTAGCGCAATCCCACCATCTGAAGTTATGGTTGCACCCGCCATTCCAGGCGTTCCTTGCAACAATGCATCTAAAGGCTTGATAACCACTTCTTCTTGGCCTATTAGCGCGTCAACGACGAATCCGACCTGTTGAGTACCAATTTGTACTACAACAACATGCCCTTTTTCTCTATCAATGTTTTTAGGGCCACGAATTAGCCATTCACCAAGGAAGAACAGCGGAATTGCTTTTGAACGAACTATCATTGTTAGTTGGCCATCAACCGTATTGGTTTTCTTGATGTCCATATTTATTATTTCGTTCACCGCACCTAATGGTAACGCAAAGGTCTGTTTGCCTACAACAATCATTAGTGTAGGTAGGATAGCCAATGTCAGCGGCACTTTAATGTCTAACCGAGTCCCCTTGCCAAGCTGTGAATCGATGTTAACCGTACCATTAAGTTGGTTAATCTTCGTTTTCACCACGTCCATGCCAACACCACGACCAGAAATATCGCTGATTTCGGTCTTGGTTGAGAAGCCCGGTGCAAATATCAAGTTGAACGCTTCAACATCAGACATACGTGCTGCAGCGTCTGAATCAAGAACGCCACGGCTAATTGCAATATCTTTCAACTTTTCAGGGTCCATACCTTTACCATCATCTTCGATAGTAAGAAGGATATGATCGCCTTCTTGAGATGCAGATAATTGAACTGTACCCATACGCGGTTTACCCGCTGCAGCACGATCATCCGGCATCTCAATTCCGTGGTCTACCGAGTTTCGAACCAAATGCACTAGTGGATCGGCCAGGGCTTCAACCAGGTTTTTATCTAGATCTGTTTCTTCGCCCACCAACTCAAGTGTAATTTCTTTTTTCAGACTTCTGGCAAGGTCACGAACAACGCGGGGAAAACGACCGAATACTTTCTTGATTGGCTGCATGCGGGTTTTCATTACCGCACCTTGAAGGTCACCTGTTACGACATCCAAGTTAGCAATAGCCTTAGACATACTCTCATCGTTGCTATTAATACCCAAGCTGATAAGTCGGTTTCGAACCAACACCAACTCTCCCACCATATTCATGATTTGGTCAAGACGTTTTGTATCTACACGTACTGTAGTTTCAGCAGGCGGAGCAGCAGGAGCGGCTTTTTTGTCGTCTTTCTTCGGTGCTTCTTTCTTAGGTGCAGGTGCAGCTTTGGGGGCTGCTGGCGCGCTTGCTTTTGGTGCTGCTGGTGTTTGTTGTTTGGCTTTCTGGACGGCTTCAGTCGCAGCTTTATCTACAGGCGGCTCTGGTGATTTTGCAGAGCTGCTTGCTTGTGCAGTAGGGCCTTGGCCAGAACCATGCAGTTGGTCTAAGAGCGCCTCGAATTCATCATCGGTAATTTCATCGTCGCCACCTGCTGGTGACGCAGGCGCCGGTGCCGGGGCTGCTTTTGGCGCTTGATCTTCAGCACTGCTGAATTTGCCTTTACCGTGTAAATCGTCAAGTAAAGCCTCAAACTCTTCATCAGTAATATCATCGCTATCACTAGAAGCGCTAGCTGATGGGGTAGGTGCTGCATCTGAAGAAGAAGACTTTCCTGGCGCGCTTGAACCATGCAGCTCGTCTAGCAGCGCTTCAAATTCATCTTCTGTAATTTCGTCAATACCGCCTTCGGTATTGGACGCTGCAGACTGCGAAGGCGTTTCTTCTACAACAAGCTCGGGCTCTGATGCTGCCTCAGCTGGTGCTGCGCCATCGTCTCCACCGAATATATTCTCGTCAGGAGACTCAGGTCGGCTGAGTTTGTGCAGTATGTCGACAAGGTTTGAGTCTGCAGGCTCAAGTGGTTCTCTTGCTTTTACGCGTTCAAACATTTCAACAACCACGTCGGTTGCTTGCAGAATGATATCCATCAGTTCAGGTGTGAGCGTTCGTTGTCCGTTTCTCATAACGTCAAACACGTTCTCTGCACCATGACAGATTTCAACAAGTTCAGTCAGCGAAAGGAAACCTGCGCCACCTTTAACTGTGTGATATCCGCGGAATATTGCGTTTAGCAAATCCGCATCTTCAGGATTGTTCTCAAGATCAACGAGCTGTTCTTGTAATTGTTCAAGTATCTCTCCAGCTTCTACTAGAAAGTCCTGTAATATATCCTCGTCAACATCAAACGACATGCGCCCGCTCCCCTAAAAACCTAAGCTAGACAGAAGATCATCAACATCATCTTGGCCAGAAACAACGTCATCACGTTGGTCGGCATCGATGATTGGGCCCTCTGCCTCTACACCATCAACTTTATCGGCCTTAACGCTAGAAGATTTAATTTGTTCTGCACCATCACGCTCTCCGAACATGGTTAACATGTTCACTAAGCTATCTTCCACTTCTTTAACCAAGTCGATTACACGACGAATTACCTGCCCCGTAAGATCTTGGTATCCTTGCGCCATCAGCACTTCGGTAAGTAGCTGTGTAAGTTTAGTTGCCTGATCCGCACTGTCTTCAAGTAATTTATCCAAATCTGCGCAAAGCACCTTAAACTCGCCCAGTTCTATTTGGCGGTTCATAAGCTTTTTCCACTCAGGCATAACTTTCTCAATGCCTTCGGCAATACCTTCGGCTATTGGCATACTTGCTTCAACAGCATCCATAGTAGTATTAGCAGCTTTTTCAGTTTCTTCAATTACGTACGTAAGGCGGGACTGCGCATCGGGAATATCGTCAGTGGCAAGATTCTTGATGCGGTCGTCAATTTGAAAATTATTTAGTGCGTCATGAAGTTGACGCGTTAGCTTTCCTACTTCAGCAAACAGTTCAACATTTTCTTTCATTGACGCTGCTTCAAGAAGCGCATTAGCAGACTCGTTGTCACCTTCTTCAAGATATACAACAAGCTGTTTAGCTTCTTCTAGCGATATAGGAACGTTTACATTCGTTGTCATCCAGTAAACCTCGTTTCTCTGGTGAGCGTCTGGATCAACCTAAACGTTCGAAGATTTTGTCTAATTTTTCTTTAAGTGTAGCCGCCGTAAACGGTTTAACAACGTAGCCATTTACGCCAGCTTGTGCTGCAGCAACGATTTGCTCTTTCTTCGCTTCCGCAGTCACCATCAATACAGGAAGGTGCTTAAGCTTGTCGTCGGCACGAATAGCACGCAAAAGGTCAATACCTTGCATACCGGGCATATTCCAATCGGTAACGACAAAATCAAAGTCACCCTGCTGTAGCATAGGTAACGCAGTACTGCCGTCATCCGCTTCCTGGATGTTGGAGAAACCCAAATCTTTAAGTAGGTTTTTGATGATACGTCTCATGGTAGAAAAATCATCAACCACAAGAATCTTCATGCTTTTATCCAAAATAGCCTCCAGTGAGGGGTTAATTGTTATTAATATCTATTCTTCGTCAGCTTGCCACGATTTCATTCGTGATTTGAGTTTTAACATGGCCTGGCTGTGAATTTGACTCACTCTCGATTCACTAACATCGAGCACTTCACCTATTTCTCGAAGATTCAATTCTTCATCATAGTACAACGAGAGCACAATCGCTTCTCGTTCAGGTAGTGTTGTTATTGCATGCGCTAAAGCCTTCTGGAAGGCGCCCTGCATTAAATCTTCTAACGGCGCATCGCTACCTTTGTTTTGTTCGGTAGTAATGACGTCTTCAGAAACGCCCAAATCTTCAATACCCACTAACTTGCCAGCATTTACTTCATTGAGCATTTGGTGATAATCCTGCAAGCTTACATTTAGCTTAGCAGCAATATCAGAATCTCGTGCATCGCGACCGGTTTCGCTTTCTACTTGCGATATTGCCTCGGTAATAGCTCGGCCGTTTCTATGCACCGAGCGAGGCGTCCAGTCACCTTTACGAATTTCATCTAACATTGCGCCGCGAATACGAATACCCGCAAAAGTTTCAAAACTAGCACCTTTGGAGCCGTCGAAATTTCTCGCGGCTTCTAGCAGCCCAATCATGCCAGACTGAATTAAGTCATCAACAAGAACACTAGCAGGCAGACGCGCCATCAAGTGATGGGCAATACGCTTAACCAAAGGCGCATGTCTTTCAACTAACTGCGACTTATCGGTTTGTTGTTGATAAGCGGCTGCCTTGCTATTCAACGCTGACTTCCTACTGCTTTATCTGCAATTAATTGTTCAATAAAGAACTCTAAATGACCACCCGGTTGCGCCGGAATTGGCCACGACAATGCTTTATTGGCAAGCTGCGTAACAGCCACTGCTGCCGGTGAACTTGGGTACGCATCAACAATAGCAGTTTGCTTTCTTACCGCCTTGCGAATATTTTCGTCAAACGGCACCGTTGCTACTAATTCTAGTGCAACATCCAAAAAGCGCCCTGTAACCTTACTTAACTTGCTAAATAGCTCTTGACCTTCGCGAATATCACGCACCATGTTGGCAACAACTTTAAAGCGGAACACGCCGTGCTCACGATTTAGTATTTTAATCAGTGCGTAGGCATCGGTTAGCGATGTAGGTTCATCACACACCACTACCATGATATCTTGCGACGCTTTTGAAAAGCTTAAAACCATGTCTGAGATACCCGCGGCGGTATCAACGATAAGCACATCTATTTGCGAGCGCAGTTCGCTGAAGGCGCGAATAAGCCCTGCATGCTGTGTTGGCGAAAGCTCTGCCATAGACTGCGTACCCGACGTTGCAGGGGCAATTTTTATCCCATGAGGGCCTGTGACAAGTACTTCATCTAGCGTGCATTCACCAGAAAGTACATGAGAAAGGTTTTTCTCAACTCTTAAGCCCAACATGACATCTACGTTTGCAAGACCTAAGTCTGCATCGAGAACCATCACTCGCTTACCCTGCTTTGCCATGGCAATGGCAGTGTTAAGCGTGATATTTGTTTTACCGACGCCACCTTTACCTCCGGTGACGGCAATAACTTTGATTAACCGTGATTGCTTCATTTTTCTTAAGCTACTCGCTTGGTCGTCAATCATACTGCTTATGCTGTTTTAATGGCGTTGTTAGCACTAGTATGATTCAAACCGTACTTTTTATAAAGCTTTGCAGCAGCGGAAACTAAAGATTTCGCTTCTGCAATCTTAATGTCTTCAGGTACTTTCTGACCATCGGTGACATAACTAACCGGTAATTGGTACTCTACCGCCGCACTCAGCACCTCTCCTAAAGAGTAGCACTCATCTAACTTTGTGAAAATACAGCCACTTAGTTCAATGTCATCATAAGCAGCAATTATTCTCTGAAGTGCAGGATATTGCGTATTGGCCTGTGCTACCAAATATTTTTTTACCTGGGGCATTTGGCCGTTGTCAAATTGTTTAATTTGCTTAATTAATCGACTATCGCGCTGACTAAATCCTGCCGTATCAATCAATACTAGACGTTTATGGCGAAGTTGGAATAATAAATCTGCAAGTTCTTCACTAGACTGTGCTTTTCTAACTGTACACCCAATGATTTTCCCATAGGTAGCAAGCTGTTCGAACGCAGCAATTCTGTAGGTGTCGATGGTTATCATAGCAACCGAATCAGCACCGTATTTTTGAGCATAACGCGCAGCCAGCTTTGCCACTGTGGTTGTCTTTCCAGTACCTGTTGGGCCAACAAGAGCCACCGCACCTTGTGCTGTAAGTATATCGTTGCCGGTCACATTTATGCGATTAGCCAATAGGTTAAGAAGATATACCCATGCATCGCGTTCGTTGTAATGCGCCGGTGTGTAGCTGATTAATTGTGCTGCAAGTGATGCGCTTAAGCCCATATCAGTAAGACGGGTAATAAGATATTGGTGAACTGGTTTTTGACGCTTATTCTTTGCTTCCATCAAATCGGCGACCTGATATTGCAATACATCGCGAAGTGACGCCAACTCTTCTTTGATTTGCGCTAGCTCAGCTGACTGGCTTGCTGGCATTTCGCCCATGCCAGATGCTTGATGGGTTGGAAAAGCTTCAAAGTGCTGTTGCACTTGCTGCTGTGCTTGCTGAGAGTGTTGCGACTCTACTTCGTCAATAAACTCATCTGAGAAGTTAAGGTGAGACGCGATGTCGTTAGCATGCTGTGCGTTAGCGGCATTCTTTTGTGATAAAGAGCTTTGCGTTGAAGAGTTTGGCTGGCCACCATGCTGCTTTTCAAGAAGTGCTTTCAAACTATCTGGGCCATCGTCACCGATAATCTCACTTAAACTTGGCACTGGCTTTTTACCAGGTACTGACGTCTGCTTCTTGGGCACCGAAAGCTTTGCTTCAGGCTCTTTATCGTAAGCCGCAACTAACTCAATACCGTCCGCCACTTTGCGATTAGACATAATCACAGCGTCGCTGCCTAGCTCAGCTTTTACTTGGCTTAACGCCTCACGCATATCTTTGCCGAAGAAACGTCTAATTTTCATTGCAACCTCTCCAATCACCCAGTGTCAGATTATTGACCGACCGAACTGACTATTTTTATTTGTTTGTCATCAGGCACTTCTTGGTACGAAAGTACATTGAGCCCAACAACCGAATACTTTAAGAAGCGAGACAGTACCGGTCGTAGCATGCCTGACGTTAGAAGTACTGCAGGTTCGCCTTCTAACTCTTGCTGCTGACTGGCTTGCTGCAATGATTTTTGCAGCTTGTCTGCCAAGCCTGGCTCGATGCCAGCGCCGTCTTCGCCACCTGCTTGTAAAGACTGGTGCAACATCTGTTCCAACTCTGGCGCCAAGGTTATGACAGGTATTTCTTTTGCCCCTTGCGTGATTTCTTGAACAATGAGTCGTTTAAGCGCAATACGCACTGCAGACACTAGTACATCAGGGTCTTGGCTACGTGTACCGTATTCACTAAGCGTTTGAACAATGGTACGCATATCTCGAATTGGCACACCTTCAAACAGTAGCGTTTGAAGTACTTTAACCACCGTGCTTAATGGAAGAATGTCAGGAACCAACCCTTCTACTAGCTTCGGATGCTGTTTAGCTAACATGTCTAGAAGCTGCTGTGCTTCTTCATGGCCTAATAGTTGATAAGCATTATTCGTTAATAGCTGACTTAGATGCGTTGCCACTACAGTAGCTGCGTCTACCACGGTATAACCAAGGGTTTGTGCATGCTCTCGCTTGTTAGGCTTTATCCAAACAGCATCTAAACCAAAGGCAGGGTCTTTAGTCACTCTACCTTCAAGCTTGCCAAATACTTGACCTGGATTAATCGCCAATTCTTCGTCATGGCTGATAACAGAATCACCAATGGTTACGCCCAGCATAGCAATGGTGTAGGTATTAGGTTCTAGGTCGAGGTTATCTCGAATGTGTACAGGTGGAATAAGAAATCCAAGCTCTTGAGACAACTTCTTTCGCACTCCTTTGATACGCGTTAATAGCTCACCACCTTGCGACTTATCAACTAACGGAATTAAGCGATAGCCCACTTCAAGTCCAATGGTATCTACCTGTTGTACATCGTCCCATCCAAGTTCTTTTACCTCAGGCACAACAGTTTCATCTTTCACTACATTGTCGGGCACTGCTGGCGCTTCTGCGCGTTTTTTCTCTTGTACCGTTTGCCAGTAAGCAAACCCGGCGATTAAAAAAGAGAAGCCTAAAAATGCAATATGCGGCATACCAGGAATAATACCCATGACAAACAACACGCCAGATGAAATATATAGCGCTTGATTATTGCCTAGCTGACCACGTATTTCTTTACCCATTTCTTGTGTTTCGTTTTCACGCGTCACAATAATGGCTGTTGCAACAGAAAGTAGAAGTGAAGGAATTTGCGCTACAAGACCGTCACCGATGGTTAAGATGGTATAAATTTCTATGGCGTTACCGAACGACAGGTCGTGCTGAATCATGCCAATAAACAGCCCACCAACGATATTGATAAGCATAATGAACAAGCCCGCTACAGCATCACCTTTTACAAATTTAGAAGCACCGTCCATCGACCCGTAAAAGTCTGCTTCTGCAGTAATTTCTTCACGGCGCTGACGGGCTTGATCTTGGTCTATGTAACCAGCATTAAGGTCGGCATCAATTGCCATTTGCTTACCAGGCATAGCGTCTAACGTAAAGCGGGCGCTTACTTCAGATATACGTCCAGCACCCGCGGTTACTACTTTAAAGTTGATAATAAGTAAGATAGCGAACACCACGATACCCACGGCATAGTTGCCGCCAATAACAACAGCACCAAACGCTTCAATTACCTTACCTGCAGCGTCCCCCCCTTCATGACCATAAAGCAATACCACACGCGTTGATGCAACGTTTAACGCCAATCGCAAAACGGTTGCGATAAGTAGCACAAGAGGAAAGATACCAAAATCGACAGGACGCTGGGTAAGTACAGCAACTAAGATGATGACAAGCGAAAGTGCAATGTTAAAACTGAACAGGACGTCCAGTAAAAATGGGGGCATGGGCAAAATAACCATGCCCATAATCGCTAAAAGTACAATTGGCGCACCAAGCCCGCTGGTAAAATTTTGCAGCTGATTTTTATCGAAACGCTGAAGATAACCGGATAACTGCATCGTTTACTGTCTCACTATCAGAAAATTGACGCTTTACGTAATACTGATAGGTGTTTAACAACTAACGTGCCAGCTTTTAGCTAAGTAAAGTACTGTCTACTTAGCAATTGATATATAAACCATTTTTAGGGTTTTACACACTACTTCATTTTGAACTATCGACGGTACTCAGGCGGTATCGGTAAGTCGCGTTTTAATGGTTTAGGGCGTTTTCCTTTACCTGCACGATAGGCTTTCAACTGATAAACGTGCGCTAATACTTGAGCAACCGCCATAAACAGCGCATTAGGGATTTCTTCTTCCACTTCTGTAGAGTAGAAAATTGCACGTGCTAGCATGGGGGATGGGATCAAAGGAACGTCGTTAGCGGTAGCAATTTTTCTAATGTGCATAGCGAGTTCATCTGCACCTTTGGCTACTACCACAGGTGCACGTGTACCGTTTTCGTCATATTTTATCGCCACTGAGAAGTGAGTTGGGTTAGTTACCACCACGTCAGCTTTAGGCACGTCTTGCATCATACGTTTGGTGGCAGCTTGATATTGCAAACGACGAATGCGGCCTTTCACCATGGGGTCGCCCTCAGCATTTTTGCGCTCGTCTTTCACCTCTTGCTTGGTCATTTTCATTTCTTTGTTGTGCTTATACACTTGATAAGGCACATCAATTAACGCAATGGGTATCATGCCGCAGGCCAGAATGAGAAACGCCCACTTCAACATATCAAGGGCATGAAAAATATTGCCCGGATATAACTCCATATCAAGGTGTAATGCTTCATCTTGGAAGTACAGTAACGCCCCTAATGCCATAGAGATAATAAGCACAACTTTAGCAATAGACTTCAATAGCTCAACCAAACCATTCATGCCAAACATGCGCTTGAAGCCTTGAATAGGACTCATTTTAGAGCCTTTCGGTTTCGCACCTTCCCACGTAAAGTTATAACCTCCAAGCGCTATTGAGCCGTAAATACCGGCAATCATTGCCACTACCATGTAAAGCAATACCGACGGTCCGACAGCTGAAAAGGCTTCTCCCCAAGCACCAAACATATGGGTAAGGTCGTAAGTTTCATCGCGAGATAGCGTGAACATGCGTTTGGTAAGTGAAAACACAGATTCGGCAATCCATCCACCAACAAATAAAAACATAAAGGCGCTTATCACCAATACCAGCGTGGTAGACAATTCACGGGATCGCGCAATCTGCCCTTTTTTCCGGGCATCTTCGAGTTTTTTCCCCGTGGGGTCTTCTGTTTTTTCGCTTGAATCTGCCATTTTTTTGCTCTTTTTGCCTTCTAGCCGAGAAAAGCGACGCGTTTACTGAACGCGCTGTAAACCCATCCATGGGCGCTCTGCCACCGCATCCGTGCGGTGGAAGGTTCATTAAACGCGTCGCTTCTCTCGCTTGACTCTAATTGACTTACAATTTAAACGCTGTTGTTTGAACAAGGTTGTGACAAGCAACCGTACACAAACAGAAATTCAATTCTACATTTCACTAAAAATGCTAAGGACAAATATTCAATAGCTCACACATAAACTGTTCGGCGCGAAGCCACTGGGTTTCATAGTGAGCGGTAAAGTTGTCTAACGTAATCCAAATAATCAGCAGGCCCATTACCTGTGCAATGGAAAAACCAATACTGAAAATGTTCAACTGCGGCGCTGCTTTTGTCATAACGCCAAACGCTAGGTTAACAATTAGAAGCGACACAATAGGGGCCAAAGATAATGTTACGGCCGAAATAAACATCCAGCCCGCCCAATGTGCGATATCGCGAAATTGCTCGCCAGTCCACCAGGCCTCGCCGATGGGAAATGCCTCGAAACTCATTACAATCATGTGGATCATCGACAAATGGCCATCTAGGGTCCAAAAAAGCAGCGTCGCTAAAATAAGATAAAACTGGCCCACCGCAGGTACGTTAATACCGTTAACGGGGTCAACGATTGAGGCAAACCCCAAGCCGGTTTGCATGGCAATAATTTGGCCTGCCAGAACAAAGGTGTTTAGTACCATCATTGAAATAAAACCAATCACAATACCAATAAGCAACTGCTGAATAACAATGACGAAGGTTCCAACATCAACCAAATTTTCCACAGGCGATGGCGGTACCACAGGCATAATAATTAGCGTAAGCATAATACCTAGTAACGCCCTTACTTGAGGCGGAATCGATTTCGCACTTAACCCTATCATTGCCACAAACAAACCGCTGATACGCATAAAAGGCAGCAGCATATCGGCTAAAAAGCGGTTAATTGTAGCCAGTTCAACTTCCACGTAGTTGCCCTTTTAACCTACTACCTGAGGGATTAAATCGACCATGCGAAACGTAAAATCCATCAGCTGTTGTACTAACCAGTTCCCGCCCCAACTTAATGCCAACAAGGTAACCAGCAAACGTGGCAGGAAGCTCATGGTTTGTTCATTGATACTGGTTGCCGCTTGGAACACCGCTACCACTAAACCTACAACAAGGCTGGGAACAATAACGGCCGACACCAGCACGATAACCATAAACATGGCTTCGCGTAGTATCTCTACAAAGACTTCTGGTGACATAAGCCCTCCTAGACGCCCATACCAAAGCTGGTAGCTAGCGTACCAAAAATAAGGTTCCAACCATCTACAAGTACAAATAACATTAGCTTAAATGGCAGCGATACAATCATTGGGGAGAGCATCATCATACCCATTGCCATCAGGATTGAGGCAACAACCAGGTCGATAATCAAAAACGGAATAAACAGCATAAACCCAATTTGGAACGCGGTTTTAAGCTCGCTAGTTACAAAAGCAGGAATAAGAATATTGAGCGGTACCTCTTCGGTATCGGCATATTTCCCTTCATCACCCGCAATGCGTACAAAGGTTTCTAAATCTTTCACCCGAGTTTGCGACAGCATAAAGGCACGCATAGGGCCTTTCGCTTGTTCAAGCGCATCTAAGCTGGTTAGCTCTTCATTCAAATAAGGTTGTAGAGCTCGCTCGTTTACTTCTTCAAATACGGGCGCCATGATAAACATAGACAAAAACAGGCTTACACCAATGAGTATTTGGTTAGACGGTGACTGCTGAAGACCAATAGCCTGGCGTAGAATTGATAGCACGACAATAATTCGCGTAAACGAAGTCATCATCATAATGAACGCAGGAATTAAGCTTAGCGCTGTCATGATAAACAGCGCCTGCAACGTCATTGAATAGTCTTGGGTTCCGTCGCTATTAGTTACCACAGTTACTGCAGAAATGCCCTGCTGGGCATACGCCGGCATGGTAACGCCAAATGCAACTAGTGTAAGTGTTAAGACAGCAAGTAGCTTACGCATCACTCGATGCTCCCTTTTCGTTTTTCTTTTTTAATTCAGGGTTCATTTTTTCCGCCATCGCCGCGACTAGCTTTTGCTTAAAGTCGACACCATTTTGAGTAGCGCCTACAGCATTTCCCTTTGATGGCACGTCTAATGGTGTTTCCAGCTTGCTTAAGTGGGAAATATTATGGCTGGTCACGCCAATGAGATGTTGTTCATCGCCTACCTGAATGACCATAATTTTTTCTTTCGCGCCTGCCACCATACTTGCAACAACCTTCATTTGGTTGCCGCCCATCGTAGTGACATTAAATCGACGCATAACGTATGCAAGCGCAAAAATAATGCCTACCACAAGCAGAAGCGATAGAAAAATTGACAGTACCGATGTGGGATTGGTAATTGACTGGGTAGACTGTGCGCCAACGAACTGGCTGAATAAAAGGGGCAGCGTTGCGCAACCCCTTAGTAAATAAGAAGTTTTATCTGAGCTTCTTGATTCTCTCAATTTGACTAATAACATCCGTTAATCGAATACCAAATTTATCGTTGACCACTACTACTTCACCATGAGCAATCAACGTGCCATTTACTAATACATCTAATGGCTCACCGGCAACACGATCCAGCTCCACCACAGAACCCTGGTTCAACTGTAGCAGATTTCGAATACTTATTTGACTACGGCCTACTTCCATTGAAATGGTAACCGGAATATCAAGAATAGTATCTAGCTTTTTCTTTTCTTCTTGCGTAATAGGTGCATCGTCTTGAAGTTCATCTAACTCAGCAACTTGAACATCTTCGTTCTCGCCGCCCTCTTGTTCGCCTTCAGACTCTGCTTGCTCGGCCATCGCCGCAGCCCAATCGTCCATACCGTCTTCACTCATGGGAACTCCCCTATACCTTACAGGTCTTCTTCGAGTACTTGCAGCTCTGCATCATTATCAATAATGCGCCCGCCGCGGGTTAATAACTGTAACTCAGACTTCACAGAAGTCGGTCTTGCAATCTTCTCTACAATTTTCAGTGCTAAATTGTCTCTTGAACGACCTAATTTAGCTCTGAAGGTGGGTAAATCTTCAATAAGTACCGTAATGGTTTCTGGCATTTCCACCGGAATAATGTCGCCAGGCTGGAATTCCATTACTTCTCTAAGCGGCACATCAACATCAAGCATATGCGTGGTGAGTGCTACTTTAACATCCATAATTTCGTCGCGAAGCGCCTTGCTCCAACGCAGGTCGGTGTCTTCCTTGTCGCTTTGTACACCGGCATCAAGCAGTTCACGAATTGGTTCAAGCATGGAGTAAGGCAATGATACGTGGAAATCACCGCCACCGCCGTCTAACTCAATGTGAAACGAGCTTATTACGACTACTTCCGTAGGGCTCACAATGTTTGCCATGGCTGGGTTTACTTCTGAATCAAGGTACTCAAAAGACACATCCATAACGGGCGCCCATGCTTCTTTATAATCTTCAAATATGATCTTAAGCAGCATTTGGATAATACGACGTTCCGTAGGCGTAAACTCACGGCCTTCAATTTTGGCGTGATAGCGACCGTCACCACCAAAGAAGTTATCAACCAGAATAAATACCAGTCGGGCTTCCATGGTAATTAGCCCCGTACCTTTTAAAGGACGGAAGCGAACCATATTTAGGCTGGTAGGTACAAACAAGGTGTGAATGTATTCGCCGAACTTGATCATTTGAATGCCGTTTATCGACACTTCGGCTGACCTACGCATCATGTTAAACAAGCTAACACGCATATGACGTGCAAAACGCTCATTTACAATTTCAAGCGTAGGCATTCGCCCACGAACAATCCTATCTTGTGAGGAGAAGTCATATTCAAGCGTAGAGGCATCAGACTCGCCACCACCACCTGGCTCGTCTTCGTCTACGTCGTCTACGCCGTGTAGTAGCGCATCGATTTCGTCTTGAGATAATAAATCACTCACAATATTTACCTATGTAAATGGAACTAACGTTTGCGTGTAGAGGCTTTGTTTGCCTTATTGCATTACAAAACCAGTAAACAACACACGCTCAACTACGTCTTTACCTTCAATTTCTTTCAGTGCTTTTTGCACCTGAACCACCGCTTGCTCACGTAGTTCAATTTTACCCGCTTCAGTGATAAGGTCGTCAGCGTTAGATGCACTAAATGCTTGTAACAATGTACCTTCAATTAGCGGAATATGCGTTTTCGCAATTTCTTCATTTTCAGAGCCTCTTACTAGAAGCTGCACTTTGATTTGTACTAAACGATCACGCCCTGTGCCCGGCACGTTAAACACAAACGGTCTAGGCATGGCCACATATAATGCAGTACCAATTTCCGCATTTCCCGTAGGTGCGGGGGCGGCTTGCTCGGCTGCAGCGGCATCGGTTTGTGCAAGTTGCTCTTCAGTCGGTTCATCGCCACCAGCAAAAAGTAAGAAATAAGCTGCGGCGCCACCACCAATCAATACCACGGCAATAATGATGATAAGCATCATTTTACTTTTGCCTTTGCCACCGTCTTCTACTTGTAATTCTTCTTCAGCCATGTGTCACTCGCACTCAAAATTTTAAAAAAGGTATTATCGGCCTTCCACTTAAAATGGCAATGGCTCAACAAACAAATGTACCGTAAAATTTAGCAGGTGAATCCCTTTCTCACCATGCTAAAACGCTTCGCATTGAACGCTTGGTCATTAATTAGGCACAATAGGGTTTGAGCACCTTTGCTTCTAGGCGTAATAATCGATACCACCTTTCATTTCACGAGTAATTAATTGTTCTATTGCGGCACTTTCATCCATACCGTCAGAATTTGCGCTATTTTGAGCTCCTGTGCTCGTACTAGAGTTGTTTGCAAATTGCTGGCCACTTTCGTTACCCGATGAATTATCTTTTCGCACCTGCGCGTCACCAAGCTCTATACCTTGCTCTGATAACATGTCTCTTAGTCTAGGCATGGCTTCAGCCAGTGCATCTTTAGCTTGTTGCGACTGCACAACAAAGCTCACGCTGGCGGCATCTCCCGACACATTAACGCGTACCTGCATGCTGCCTAACTCAGGCGGATCTAAGCGAATTTCGGCCATGGTATTTCGCGCGTTAACCATCCAGCGAATTTTTTCATTTAACTGTTGCTGGCCTTCAGGCTTATGAATATTGACCGCCTTATCGAAGCCTTCAAACTGCTGCTGTGTTTTTGACGCTTCCGAACGAAGCTGATTATTTTCGTTCATTACCGTATCAGTTTGAGTGAATTGCGCTTGTAAAACTTGTGCTGCAGTAGACTGTGCATTATTCACCAACTGCAGGAACTGGCTGGCTTGCGTGTCTACTTTGGCGGTAAGACTGGCAGCAACATCACTGCTCAACTGCGCTTCTTTTGCCGCATCAGCCACTATGGCAGACAAGTCGATACCAGGCTCTCTACCCTGCTGCACCTGCTGCTGGAACTCATTAATACCTGCAATAATATTGGCTTTAACTGCCTGCTGCTGTTGAGCGTTAGGTACAGCGCCAGCTATTTGCTCTGCAAACGCCTCGGCTGCCTTCTGCCCGGTTTGTAACGGCATTTCAGCTATTTTGTTTAAAAGGCTTGCGGCATCATTTTCAACCGCTTGCGCATTCGCTTGTGCTAATTGCGCACCTGCATTTTCGCCTTGATTGCCTGTTGTTTGTTCAGCGTTGTTCGCACTAATCCCAGTAGTAACAGTTGAATTTTCAGTTGCGGTTTGTGCTAATTCCTGTTCACTGAGTTCACCTTCTAGCAAAGTCTGAAGCGCAGCCAACGTATTGTCGTTTTGCTGTAGTTCACGCTCTGCGTTTACCGCTTTACTCACTTGGTCTTGCACGATACTCAATACCAGAGTTTCTTCTGCGTTAAATTCATCAATAACGTCTGTGATGTGGTTGTCAGCTAACGCACTTTCAGACTGTGCACTGTTTATTTCGTCTTCATCACTATTATTAACAAGCTTGGCGATGAGCTGTTGAAGCGAATCAGTGCTGTCTGAATTATTGTTCCTAAAATCGCCATCACCAAATTGACTAGACTGAGAGCCACTTAACATCGAGCTTAGTTCGCTCTGTGCATCCTCACCTGTGATTCCTTGAAACTCTCGGTACACATCAATTTCGTCATCCCCTTTGCCGCTCGCTATACCATCAGATGCCCCCTTCTTTAAAAGTGCACTTAGCGATTTTACGGCGACAATGATATCGGTATTTGACGCTGTATCTGTGTTTTCAAGGCCTTCGTTTTCTTTTAGCTGCGTAAACAAGTGGTTGAGTACAGACTCTGCGGAGTTACTGTCTACGTTATCAGGGAGTTTCCACAACTTGCCGGTTTCTTTTTGTGTTATTTCAGTCCCGCGAGTATTGCTAGCAAGGTCTGCTTCGTTATTGATAGCTTTATTAACAATGCTATCTACGAAGGCAATCCAGTCGTTGCCGTCATTATCAGTATCACTTTTTTTACCGCCATGAAGTTCATCGTCTGGTATGCCTGGCGTCGTAATCTCACCTTTCAATGGATTCGAAATGACGTCGTTACCGGCGCGGCCGTTTTTATCAGAAAGCGTTGGCTTTTGAACACTTTCGTTTTGTTCATCTGCATTTAGTGCATATTCGGCTTCTTCTTGCATACGAGCTTCTTCAGGAAGTTCTTGGTCGTATGACTTTTCATCTGCCGGTAATTCAATGCTTTCGCCCTTCTTCACCGGAACATCGCGATGAGAAGCTTGGTTTTCATTCAGCAGTTTGTCGCTTGCTTGGTTTTTATGTGAACCTTCACTTTTCGCTGCAGTTGCCTGTTTGGGAATAAAGTCAGGGTTTGGTGCTTTTGCTTCTTCGTAGAACCGTTCGAACGAACGACCACCGTCTGTACCTTGACCGGCCCCCACGCCATCGCTTACCGCTTTGGCTGTTGATGAAGCCGCAAACGGCAAAGCGGCAAGGTCTGTTTTTTGTGCGGCAACTTGTTGCATAATTTTTTACCGTCCTACTCTTTATACACTTTCAGCAAAATTGACTTGAAGTTTGCGCTTGCAGCGTAAAACTTTTTTAGTCAAAGCAAATACAGCTTATTGATTAACAACACTTTTATGCATGAAAATTCTCTATTTTCGACTACTACAAAGTGTTGCTTGGTACGTTTTAATCTGTGTGAAAAACAAAATTAAGTACCGTATATCGCCCTTTTGGTTTTAATATTGTGTCACAGCCAATAATTGTTGAATGCAAGGGTTGCGCCAAGTTTTTATGGTTATTAATAATGGGGCAAGATTGACGCTACGTTGGCTCTACATTGATGCTACATAAATACTAAAAAGGCACTACTCACTGTTATTTAAGGAGTTTTTCTAAAAACGGGGCGTTTCCAATAAAGTCAGCAAAAGCTCAGCAAAATAAAGGCCATTAGAAATACACAAGCAAATATCGCGCACGGCATGAATTGGTCTGGAAGTGTTAACTCATTGCTAATTGAATGGTGAACGCGCGGCGCGCAAAAAGCGTTGCGTCGCAAACTCATCCATCATGGCTTGCTCTGCTTTGGCTGCTTTTTTCTCAGCAGCCTGTTGCTTTTTATCAAGCAATAACGTTACAGCCTTAACTTTTTGCTGTTGCTTTAGCCAAAGCTGTTTACGCTGGTCGGCAGCCATCTTTGCCCGCGCAATCACCTGCATCTGTTGCTCGCAGGCTTTATCTAGTTTGCCCACAAACGAAAGGTGTTGTTGATAGTAGGTTGCCGTGACACCATCCTGCCCGGTTTGCTGAATGCCTTTGATGTAATCAATGCGATATTGCTCTAGACTGGAGAGTTTTTGTTTTTGCTGCTCAACGTTCTGCTGTGCAACTTTATAGCTACGCGCCTCTCGCTGCTCTTTTTCCTTTTCAAACTCAGCAAGTCTTTGCAATTGTTTAGACATCAACCGCTACTCATTTGTTGTTTATTAGCCCGACGTTTATCAGCTCAGCCGTAAACATTAGCCCTGCCCCAAACCTTTCGCCAACGCCGCCATTCCCTCTAAGCTCTCGCTGTATGGCAATACCTGCTTCATGCCCTGCTGAAGGAATGCATTAATTGCTGGCTCGGCGCGTATAGCAAGATCGATTCTAGGGTCTGAGCCTTTGGCATAGGCACCAATAGAAATGAGATCTTGGTTTTGCTTGTAATTTGAATATACCTGGCGAATTCGGCGCGCCATGAGCTGGTGCTCCTCACTTACCACCATTGGCATAACGCGGCTAATTGAGGCTTCGATGTCTATTGCAGGGTAATGCCCGCTGTCTGCAAGTGTTCTAGAAAGTACTACGTGGCCATCTAGAATGGCTCTTGCCGCATCGGCTATAGGGTCTTGTAAGTCATCGCCCTCGGTGAGCACTGTATAAAAAGCAGTAATAGAGCCTTGCCTTTCACTGCCATTTCCAGCCCGTTCTACTAACGCAGGTAAACGCGCAAACACAGATGGCGGATATCCTTTTGTTGCTGGCGGCTCGCCAACGGCTAGAGCAATTTCACGCTGTGCCATCGCATAGCGTGTTAGCGAGTCGATAAGCAGCAGTACCTTCATGCCTTTGTCGCGAAAATACTCGGCTATGGTAACGGCTGTTTCACACCCCTTTAGACGCATCAATGGCGACGTATCTGCAGGTGCTGCCACTACCACAGCGCGCTTACGCTCTTCTTCGGTAAGTATCTCATGAATAAATTCTTTTACTTCTCGACCACGCTCTCCAACAAGGCCAACTACAACAACATCAGCTTCACAGCCGCGGGTCATCATGCCCAGTAATACACTTTTACCCACGCCACTTCCGGCAAATAGCCCCATACGTTGTCCAATGCCCACGGTATTTAGCGCGTTAATAGCTCTTACACCCACATCCATAGGCGCGTTGATGGGTTTTCTAATGAGTGGATTCATAGGAGGGCGCGTGGTTGGTGCGCGTGCTTCGGCGTCTATTTCACCCAACCCATCAAGAGGTTGACCGTTGCCGTCAACAACACGACCTAACAACCCCATTCCTACAGGCAAACCACTTTGTCGATTTAATGGCATTACGCGACTGCCAGGTACAATACCGCGCACCGCTTCTGTAGGCATGAGATAAGTAATATCATCACCAAAGCCAACCACTTCAGCTTCAATTTCACCTTCGATAGTTTGCACTAAGCATTGGCTGCCAACGGGAAGCTGACAACCCACTGCTTCAAGTGTTAATCCAATACCACGAACTAGCTTGCCTGCCGCGACAACAGGCGGAGACATAACCTGCTTCGTAATAGTTTCGAAGTGATTGTGCCAGGGACTACTCATCGCTTAGCCCTTGGTTTAGTAAGAATTTTTCAATGACATCGCGACAACGACGTTCAACAGACACATCCACGGCGTTCTGCGCAGTAGTAATGTCACATCCGCCACGTTCCATAGCGGGAGCTTCAATCAGGTTCCACCCTTTTTTAGCAACCTCTTCTTCACCGAAATGCGACTTAATGATGTCGATATCTTCTGGGTGCATATGGATTTGAAATTCTACCTGATTTATTGGAAGCGCCTTCAGACCTTCACTTAATGCTTGCAGAACCACTTGTGAGTTGGTGGTTACTTCAGTTTTGATAACCGCTTTGGCAAGTGTTACCGCTAGCTTAACCAGTTGGTCACGGGTTTCATCGTTTGCTTGAGAGAGTGGGTCGTGAAGTTTATCTGCTAATATTTGCCACACTTCGGCCTGCGTTTGAACTTGCTGTCGTCCCTCTTCTAGGCCTTGCTCAACGCCTTCTTTATAGCCTTTTTCTTTACCTTCCGCATGGCCTGTTTCAAGACCTTCAGCTTTGCCTTCTTCAAAACCGGTAGTTTTACCTTCTTGATAACCTTCATCGTAAGCCGCTTGCCGTATCGCCTCAATTTCTTCAGCCGTAGGAGGAAGAATTTCCTCTTCCTCTTCAGGAGGCTCATATTTCCAGTCTGAGCGACGGTTTAGCGCATTGGTGGGTTCATCTTCTTTGACTGCAGAAGGGTCATCTACAAACGGTAGGTCCCACTTTTTAGCTTCATTTGCTTCGCTATCACTGAAACTCTTTTTTGCCGTCATGCTGCTACCGTCTGTGCTAATCAAAAATAATATTGGTGTTATTTACCGCGTAAAGGCTCTTATAAGAACTCTTCACCGCCACCACCGCCAAGCATAATTTCACCTGAGTCAGATAGACGACGGGCAACAGACAGGATCTCTTTCTGCGCTGTTTCCACTTCACTAATACGCACAGGCCCAAGTGCTTCAAGGTCGTCGTTAAGCATTTCTGCTGCACGCTTCGACATATTGCGCATAATTTTGTCTTTAAGCTCTTCGTCAGCACCTTTAATGGCTTTAAGCAAGGCATCTTGTTGAACTTCACGAAGTATGGCTTGAATACCTTTGTCATCAACATCCACAAGGTTGTCGAATACAAACATAAGGTCTTGAATTTGCTGACTCATTTCTTCGTCTTGCTCACGGATTGCATCCATTAGCTGACCTTCAATGGCAGTATCTAAGTAATTCATGATATTCGCAGCTGACTTCAAGCCGCCCATCTTCGCAGCCTGCGTACCGGCTTGTCCCGCAAACTGTTTCTCCATAATTTCGTTAAGTTCTTGTAGTGCTGCTGGCTGAACTTCTTCAAGGTTAGCAATACGCATTAACAAGTCTAAACGCACTTTCTCAGGGAACTGTGCCAAGATTTCGGCGCTTTGTTCTGGCTCAAGATACGACAATACAATGGTTTGTATCTGCGGGTGCTCGTTTCGAATAATGCTTGCGACTTGCTTCGAGTCCATCCACTTCAGTGAATCGAGACCTTTTGCTCCGCTGCCCATTAGAATTTGATCAATGAGGTTTGCCGCTTTATCTTCACCCAGCGCTGCTGTTAATGCACGTTTGACGAAGTCCTGGCTTTGGAAACCAATGGTGCTGTAGTTTTGTATTTCTTCGATAAAATGCTTGTGCACCGCAGTAATTTTAGTCTGCGTCATATCATCCACTTTCGCCATTTCAGTACCCAGCTTCTGTACTTGTTTTGGCTCTAAGTGTTTTAAAATTTGCGCCGCATCTTCTTCAGATAAACTCAACAGAAGAATAGCTGCCTTTTCAACGCCTTCTAATTTACTGACGTCGTATGACGGCTCTTCAACATTTGCTAATTCTTCAGCCATGATTTCCTCTCACTACTCGTCTTGCATCAACCAGCCCTTCACTACTTGGGCTGATAGTTCTGGCTCATTTGCAACTAGTGCGCGCACTGCTTTTAATACATCTTCATCTTTGTGCAGATCTGGAAGCATGAGCGACCCATCTGGCGCGAAGCCCACCTGCCCTTCATCAAAGTCTGATGTCAGCATGCTTATGGTGTCGTCACCTAAGTCTAGGCCTTCATCAGCATCAAAGTCTTCGGCGTCGTTTGACTCGTCAGGATTGATAAGACGACGAAGCATTGGACGTATAACAAAGATAATAAGTACGATTATAACCAATCCACCAATAACTAGCTTAAGAATTGGTAGAAAACCTGGCTGTTCCCAAAGTGGTACGTCTTCAATTTCGCCCGCATCCATGCGTGTAAATGGCACACTTACTACTTCTAGCGAGTCGCCACGTGTTACGTCGAAGCCTATACCGCCTTGAAGTAGTCTACGGATGTTCAGAAGTTCTTCCTGCTTACGAGGCGTAGGCGTCATGGCGCCGTCTTCACCCGCCACTTGCGCGTAATCAACGGCTACCGAAACGCTTAGTCTACGGATAGTGCCAGTTTGCTTTTTAGTGTGGCTTATTGTGGTGTCTAGTTCATAGTTACGCGTCGACTCTTTCGCCGTTCTACCCGGCAGCGTTTGTTGGTTAGCTGCACCAGCTTCTTCGGGAATGTTGGAATCTAGCGGTGGTTGATTTGAAAGTGCACCAGGAATACCGCCTACACCGCCACCAACGCTATTTTCTTCCATTATCATTTCGCTACGCACTGCTGGAAGGTCTGGGTTATAGCTGCGCTGTGTTTGTTCCATGGCAGTAAAATCCATAGAAACATCGGCTTGTGCGGTATAGTTGCCAATACCCAATACAGGAATAAGAATGGCATCAATTTTTTCTAGGTACTCTTGTTCGCGCTGGCGCTCAATTTCGTATTCTTTTCTAGCGCGTGCGCTCATAGAATCTTGCGAGCCAGAGTTAAGTAAACGGCCGTTACTGTCGGTGACGGTTACCTTTGAAGGCTCCATGTTTTGCACCGCTGAAGCCACGATATCAACCACTGCGTCAACTTCTTCACCCGCAATAACGGCGCCGCGTTTCGCAGTAAGTACAACAGTGGCTGACGCTTTCTTTTCTCTTCTTGCAAACACGTTCTCTTTTGGCATTGCCAATAGCACGCGCGCTTTTTGAATACTCGCAATATCTTCTATTGTTGCGGCAATCTGTTGTTCGCGAGCGTGCTTAAGGCGTTCCATTTCAACGCGCTGACTTACGCCGAAACCCATATCTTGCATGATAATGTCGGTACCCGCGCTTGTAGTTTGAGTGAGACCTTGGCGCGTCATACCTAAACGAATTTTTTGAAATTCGTCGCTTCTTACATAAACCGTGTTGCCTTCAAGCTTATATTCAATCTGGTTGGCATCCATGTAGTCCAACGTTTCGATAAGCTCTTGCGTTTCCATTTTCGCCAGCGGACGATAATCTGGCTCTTGCGACCAAATAAGTATAAAAATGGCGATAGCCACACAAATAACCAGCACCACAACCAGTGCCATCTGGCGCATCATATCTGCACTGCCCAGTGCATCCATAAAGCCTGATTTGTTTTCGGCTTCGTTATCTGTCGCCGTATTCTGATCAGGGACGGTAAGATTTGTACCAGTTGCTTCAGCCATAACCTATTCCACCTACACCGGCATATTCATAATTGTTTTGTATGCTTCAAGCACTTTATTACGCACTTGAACTGTCGCTTCAAAAGCTATTCCCGACTTTTCTTTCGCTAGCATCACTTCAGCCAGACTTAGATTTGGGTCGCCCATTTCAAAACGTTTTTGCATATCTCTTGATTCAAGTTGAAGTCCGTTCACACCGTCTACTGCATTTTTAAGCATGGATGCAAAGTCGTCTGCAGACGAATTAATCTCTGCGACCTGCTGAGGCTCGTTAACTTGAAGACGAGTTTGTCCAATCATGTTTTGCATTTCTTGGTACAAACTGCTGGCTTTAACGTCCATAACCACTCCTAGCGTACTAGTATAAAGTACTTTGCGTGCGCCCGAATTCAGGGCAAGAATCTTAGTAATGGATATAGATTAGCAAGGGGCTTGCCAACTTTAATTAATCAATAATTTCAGCAACTTAAGAAGGGAAAAGTAAGCAAAGCCAAAATTATGACAGGGGTTAAACGCGAGACACCAAAAAACCGCCACCCTGAATACAGCAAGGGCGACGGTCGGCTATGAAATCGATTATGCGGGAACTTCTATGCCATCTTCTCGCATTCTCGCTAGTTTGTAGCGAAGGGTTCGTGGGCTTATGCCCAACTTCTCAGCTACATCTTTACGCTTACCTTTACACGACGCTAAGGTATCAAGAATGATTTGGTGTTCTTGGTATCTAAGCTCTGAGCCGAGCTTGTTGTCGTCAACAGGCTCTGACATTACCTCGACTTGTGAGGTAATGCCTTCATCAATCATTAGATCGCCAGCGCCAATTTCGCCGTTTTCACAAAGAATAAGAGCGCGTTGAACGACATTTTCTAGCTCTCGCACGTTACCAGGCCAACTATACTGACTAAGCTTATTTCGAGCGGCTGCACTTAATCGAATGGCTCCCAGACCTTGCGTAGAGGCATGACGCTCTATCAAATGCTCAGCAAGGGGAACGATATCACCAGGTCTTTGACCTAAAGGCTTCCACTCAATTGGAAATACATTTAAGCGATAGTATAAATCTTCTCTGAAATCACCGGCTTCAACGGCTTTTTTGAGGTCGCGGTTACTTGTTGCTATAACGCGAACATTCAGTTTCACGGTTTTTCTTCCACCTAGCCTTTCAACCTCGCGTTCTTGAAGAACACGCAGCAACTTGGCCTGAAGCGCTAAATCCATTTCCGTTATTTCATCAAGCAGTAACGTACCGTCTTGCGCTTGTTCAAATTTCCCAGGGCATGCTTGAATAGCGCCGGTAAATGCACCTTTCTCGTAACCAAACAATGTGGCTTCCAGCATATTCTCCGGAATAGCCGCACAGTTGATGGCAACAAATGGCGCATCACTTCGCTGAGACTGATCGTGAATGTAACGCGACAACACTTCTTTACCCGAGCCACTCGGACCTAATACCATTACGGTGGCTTCTGATTTCGCCACTTTTCTAGAAAGCTCAAGAAGCTTAATACTAGAGGGGTCGGCAACAATTGGCGTGCGTGACTCTATCTTCTGAGCCGGTGCATAGCGGCCTACTAAATTCAACAACACTTCTGGTGCAAATGGCTTAGACAAATAGTCGGTAGCACCATCTCGCATTGCCTGCACGGCATCGTCGATGGTGGCGTACGCTGTCATTAACAAGACAGGCATGTTTGGGTATTTTGCTTTAATATTTTTAAGCAATGTTAACCCATTCATTTCGCCCATTTGGATGTCGCTTACTACAAGGTCAACCTTTTGTGCGCCAAGCTTCATTAGTGCAGTCTCTGCGCAATCAGCTTCAATAACGTTGTAGTCGCCTAATAATAAAGTATCAAAAAGCGCTTCACGAAGACCTGCATCATCTTCAACTATCAAGATTGTTGTCTTTGCCATTTTGAACTCCTAATTATGCCACTTGCGTGAATGAACTTGATTGTGGCTTACACGGTAACGCTACGCTAAAACATGCACCACCATTAGCGGCGTCTGTTACACTCAAATTGCCATTGTGTGCACCTACAACCGACTTCACTACTGCTAGCCCCAAACCTGTACCGTGGGTTTTAGTAGTGAAAAAAGGTTCGAATATTTTGGCCTTCAAAGCGTCTGGAACACCTGTGCCATTATCGATAACTGAGATGACAAGCTTTTCGTTGTGATGCTTTGCTTCTACACAAATATTACTGTCTTTGGGTGATACCTGAATGGCATTGTGTATAAGATTTAACAGGCCCCCCTGCAGTGCAGTTAGGTTACCCGTAATACACACATTACTGTTAAAACCTTTGAATGAAACGTGCTGGTTTTGCTGCGATGCCATGGCGTTGGCATTACCTTCGATGGCAGCGAAAATGTCGTTGAGACTTAATTCACTTACGACTTGCTCTTCACCAGACTTGGCGAACAGCAACATATCGTTGACCTGGCTCTCAAGCTCTTTTAATCGGTCAGAAAGCTTATAAGCGAACTGCGTTTGCGAGTCTTGCCCTAGCCCCTTACGTTTTAAATTTGCAGCATATAACATAGCTGCCGACAACGGCGTGCGTATCTGATGAGCAAGCGATGCCACCATTTTTCCCAACGACGATAAACGCTGCATATGACTAACTCGCGCTTGTAATCTTCGGGTTTCAGTCAGGTCGGTAATAACAATGAGTTGCCCTGGCTCTTTTTCCAAAGGCGTAATAGAGAGCTTTACTCGACGACCGTCAACAAGTGATACTTCGTGTCCATCATCAGCACGAGGCTTAAACGAACGCGTAATAATACTGCGCCATACTTCTTCTTCTAACGGCTCGCCAAGAAGCGCTTTGGCTTGTTCGTTGGCTTGACGCACCACACCTTTGCCATCAATCACAATCACGCCAGCGGGCATAACTTGCAACAAATGTTCTAGCCGACTTGCCTGAAGACGAAGCGAGTCAATATCATCGCTTGCAGCTTCAGAATAGCCATTGCCCGCTATTGCATTGTCGATGTCACTTAATACGTAACGCGACGCTGTGTTGTCAGATGAACTGTAAGTGCTGTCAAAAGCCATAATACCCTCGTCAAATTGCAGACGCTGTTTAATTATGACTAGTTAAAGCAGAAGGTGTGCCAATATTAATATACTTTATATATCAGCAATATAGAGGAGTAAAAAGGCTTAAATGTAACGTCAATTACCTGACGTTACACATCTTCCGTACGCTGGATATCGTACTTACGCATTTTCTCGACAAGGGTTGTTCTTCGCATACCAAGCTTGTCAGCTGCACGTGCAACTACCCAATCTTGGTTATCGAGCGCTTGCTTGATTAGGTTAACTTCAAGCTCAGATAAATACTCTTTTAAGTTAACGCCCTCTTCTGGAAGCGATGAAGATACCATTGTAGTTATAGTGTCTTGCTCGCCCACATCTAGGTCGTCGTCGATTTCGTCGGCCGCCGCTTGTGCAAATAGCTCATTGAAAGCGTCGCGTTCTAGGATTTCTTCAGGATAGTCGGGCTCGTAGGCATGTACTTCGCCATACTGATATTTCTCGGGGAGGTCTGCTATATCGACAATTTGCCCAGGATACAAAATAGTAAGCCGCTCAACGAGGTTAGAAAGCTCACGTACGTTACCTGCCCACTCGTGTTCCATCAGTGACGCAATGGCACGTTCTGTAAACCTAACGCCCTCTACGCCGTCGCCTTGAATCCTGCTATTTAGCTCTTGCAGCAATAGTGGAATATCGTCTTTGCGCTGACGTAGCGCCGGACTATCAATTGGAAAAACGTTTAAGCGATAATATAAGTCTTCTCGAAACTTATCTTCGTTTATCATGGTTTCCAAATTACGGTGAGTAGCAGCAATGATACGTACATTACACTGCAGAGGTTTGTTCCCACCAACCCGTTCATAGGTTCTCTCTTGAAGAACACGCAGCAGTTTTACCTGCATTTGAAGTGGCATATCACCAATTTCATCTAGAAACAGCGTACCGCCTTCGGCCAGTTCGAAACGCCCTTTGCGCGAGCTTATTGCGCCGGTAAACGCCCCTTTTTCATGGCCAAACAATTCACTTTCTAGTAATTCGCCGGGAATAGCGCCACAGTTAACCGGAATAAATGGGCCTTCTTTGCGTTCAGACAAAAAGTGTACGTTGCGCGCAACTACTTCTTTACCCGTGCCAGATTCACCTAAAATAAGCACAGTGGCATCGGTTGGGGCTACTTGCTCAACTAAGCGACGAACAATTTGAATTTGGTCGCTTTTTCCAACGAGACTTCTGAACAAACGCATTTTGTTGCCACCAGCACGTGATAACCCGGGCTTGCGCTTGGTATATTCTTGGCAGCGATGAATAGCCTGAGTAAGCACAGGATAAGTGAGTGGTGTTGCGATGACGCTAACAAGATTTCGGTGGGCTGATGCTTCGCCGTTGTTTTCAACAAGCGCAACAAAAGGAACATGAGGAAACTGTTCAACGAACCCTTTCACAGCTTGCGCAGATACATGTTCGATTAGCACGGCATCTGCACCGCTTTCTTTAAGATACTGCTGTGCTTCATCAAAACCGCGTGCCTGACAAGACTCGCCCATGAAAACAACAATAGTTTCTAAGCTTTGAATAAGTTCCTGGTTGTCACTAACCAGCAAAATGTTCTTCATTAATTCCCCGAAAACGCTTTGTTATTATTTACAGTTTAGCGTATTTCTAAATTGTAACGGCAAAAGAGAGTTGCGCAACTGCTGTTTTAGGAAATTTATCAATAAAAAAAGCAGGTTGCCCTGCTTCTTTTGGATAATTTTGCTTGTTTAGCATTAACTTAGCAATGAGAGTACTTGTCCTTCACGCTGATTAGCCTGCGCTTGCACACTAATTGAAGCTTGGCTTAATACATCGTTTGACGCTCGCTCCGACGCGGCCTGCGCAAAGTCGAGGTCTTGAATGCGGCTTCGTGCTTCAGCCGTATTAACGTTTGCTTGAGTAAGCGTACGCGCAGCGCTTTCAAATCTGTTTTGTGTAGCGCCAAGGTCGCCTCGCGCACCACCCACGGTCTCAATTGCAGCATCGGCTGCTTCTAGCGCGTCATTTACGCTGGTACCTGACGTAATATCAATAGCCAAAACGTCACCTAACTGAGATGCAATGTCTTGGGTGTTAATGCTAATAGACTGCCCTGCACTCGAGCCAGACTGAAAGTCTAACGTACCGTTTTCTGATAACAAAGGCGTACCAGCAAAGTTCGTTTGCTCGATTGTTTGCGTAATGTTCTCTTGCAGCTGGGTGATTTCAGATTGAATCGCTCGGCGGTCGCCTGCACTTAGCACGCCATTGCCGGATTGTAGCGTTAGCTCACGAATTCTATTAACGTCGTCGTTGATGCTACCAAGGCCGCCCTCTGCAACTTGAGCAACAGAAATGCCGTCATACACATTATTGATAGCTTGGCGATTTCCCTCAACCTCAGAGGTTAAACGATCGATAATTTGCTGCGCAGATGCATCATCAAGCGCATTGTTCACTCTTTTCCCTGACGCCAATTTTTCGAAAAGGCTATTTTGCTTTTCTTGGACTTGGCCTAAAAGTGACGAAACACCGTCGTTATTAATTTGCATAAAAAAACCCTTAACTCTCACTCCTGTGAAGTATAGCACACCACTGGTCAAGTTATAACCAACCTTATGTATGAAACGCTATACTGCATACGCTTTATGTATACGTTTATAAAAGCCTGTTAGTGCTGTTTCACTTTTTGCAGTAAAGTTAACAACATAACGGCCGATTACCGTTGAAAGTGTAAATGTAAAGTGTAGCGAAGGGCATCAATGAACGTAGCAATCATCCCTGCCAGAGGCGGAAGTAAACGCATTCCACGTAAAAATATAAAGCCGTTTTGTGGTAAACCAATGGTAGCGCACGCCATCGAAACTGCGCTGGCGAGTGAGTTTATCGATAATGTGGTTGTGTCGACCGACGACCAAGAGATAGCGGAAGTTGCTCAACAATATGGGGCCGATGTGCCTTTTCTTAGGCCACCTGAGCTTGCAGACGACTATACCGGAACTAGCCCAGTTGTTCGCCACGCATTAACTACCTTACTAGAAAGTGGTTGGGATATCGCATACTGCGCCTGTGTATATGCTACTTCACCGCTATTATCCACCGCACTTATTAACAGCTGCTATGAAAAGCTCGTAGCCAGTGAGAATACAGATTACGTATTCACCGCTGCGCGCTTTTCTTTTCCTATTCAACGGGCAATATTACAAACCGAATCGGGCGGTGTTAAGCCATTTGACTCATTTGGAATTACCCAGCGTTCACAAGACTTAGAGCCTGCTTATCACGACGCAGGGCAACTGTATTGGGGGCATCATAAAACATGGCTAGATACTACAAAAAAAATCTTTGGGGCTGACTCTCAAATGGTGGTAATGCCCGATCACTTAGTGCAAGACATAGATACGCTTGATGATTGGGAACGCGCCGAATTGCTTTATCAACTAATTCACAAAGAGCAACGTTAGTGCATATTGCCTTTAGAGTGGACGGCTCTTCTCATATTGGCTTAGGCCATATTATGCGTTGCTTAACCTTGGCGAAGCAGTGCATGGATGAGCACCATGTTACGTTTATCTGCAATGAATTACCCGCCCATGTTGAATCGCTTTTAAAGGGTTCTGTGAATGCATTGATATTACTTGATGAGTCTCAGTGGCTACTGGGCAATGACAAACTGTCAGATATTGAAAATGCTGAAAGTGTTAATGAAGCGACTGTACATTCAAGCATGGTGTTATCTAAACAGGCGCAGCACAAGCAAGCTCGATACTGTATTGCAAAGCTTCAGATACAATCAAACATACCACCCGACATCCTTATCGTTGACCACTACCAATTATCGTCACCGTTTTGCACGGCAATGCGAGATTACTGCAAACATATTGTAGTTATCGACGACCTTGCAAACCGTTCTCATGATTGCGATGTATTGCTTGATCAAAACCTGTTTGAAAATACCAATACCCGGTACAAAGGGCTGGTTCCCAGTAGTGCCGTTCTTTTGTTAGGGCCTGAGTTTGCTGTTTTGAAAGAAGCGTTTTATCAAGCTTCAACTGAAATAACAGTGAAACCAACTTTGCAGTCTGAGCAGGACATACCGCTTCAAAAGTCAAATCATATACTGGTTTGTTTTGGAGGAAGCGATCCAAGCGACATTACTCGCAAGGTAGTGGCTGAGTTAAGTAATTTAAAGTCATACAGCTTCACGGCCGATATTGTAGTTGGCGGAGCTTATGCTCACGTTGATGCATTAACAACGTTAGTTGCTAAACATAACCACATGACGCTTCATCACAATACGCCTTCGATGCCACAGTTGATGCAAAAAGCGAGCTTTATGATTGGTGCTGGCGGTTCTATGCATTGGGAACGTGCCCAAATGAATTTGGCGGGTCTGATTATAACTATTGCTGATAATCAGATTGAAACAACGCGTTATCTGCACCAAAGAAACTGCTGTATGTGGCTAGGGGAAAGTGAAAAGGTAACGAGTGACGAAATTCGCAAAGCCATTGAATTTGCGTTAAATTCGCCAGAAAAAATAAGCGATATTGCGAATAACGCACGCAGTTTATTAAACCATGAACAATGTTCTTCCTATGTGATGGACACTATAATTAACGCTATTACGAGGTAGCCATGAAGCCAATAACAATTGGTGATATGCAAATTGGGCCAGGTTTGGCACCCTTTATCATTGCAGAGATGTCTGGAAATCACGGCCAATCACTCGAAAAGGCATATCGTTTAATCGATGCAGCCGCCGACGCGGGCGCGCACGCCATTAAACTGCAAACTTACACGCCTGATACTATTACCCTTGATTGCCACGAAAACGAATTCTTTATAGAAGATCCGAACAGTTTGTGGAAAGGCAACTCTCTATACAATCTTTATAAAGAGGCCATGACACCATGGGAATGGCACGAAGAGCTATTTAATTACGCCAAAGAAAAAGGGTTGATGGCGTTTAGCACACCTTTCGATTTAACTGCCGTAGATTTTCTGGAAACGCTAAACCCGCCTTGCTATAAAGTAGCGTCGTTCGAAAACACTGACCATGCCATTTTAGCGGCAGTCGCAAAAACGGGTAAGCCGGTGATTGTATCAACCGGTATGGCAAGTCAGGCCGAAATTGCAGAGTCGGTGGAAGTGCTTCGAGACAACGGGTGCAGCGACATTATTTTGCTCAAGTGTACCAGTAACTACCCCGCCAACCCAGTTGACGCAAATTTAAAAACCATTCCTCATTTAAGCGAGTTGTTCGATTGCCATGTTGGACTGTCTGACCATACTCCAGGTGTAGGGGTTGCCGTTGCAGCGGTTGCGTTAGGTGCAACTGTGGTGGAAAAACACTTTGTCTTAGATCGCAGCGGAGGTGAGGTAGATGCAGAGTTTTCATTAGAGCCTGCTGAGTTAAAACTGCTTGTTGAAGAAACGGCACGTGCAGCAGTGGCTATAGGCAAGGTGAGCTATGGCGCAACTGAAAGAGAAAAAGCGTCTTTGGTACATAGACGCTCGCTGTACATTGCAGAAGATTTAAAAGCGGGCGATACATTAAACGAGACAAACTTGCGCTCGGTACGACCCGGACTTGGACTGGCACCAAAATACTTACCCCTATTATTGGGTAAAAAATTACGTCAAGATGCGCCGAAAGGCACGCCAATGAGCTGGGAACTTTTATAAGATGAAAGTTATTCTGTTTGGTGCAAGCAAAGGTGGCGAAAACTACATCGCCAATCACCCTAATATTGCCGTAGTCGCTTTTATTGATAACGACGAGTCAAAACATGGCACTACATTTCTAGACCGCCCTGTTATTGCGCCTTCAGATATAACGACATATTCTTTCGACAGCATTATTATTACTAGTCAGTGGGTTGACCAAATTTTTCATCAGCTCACCAAGCAACTGCATGTGCCTGAATCAAAAATTGTTATACCAAACAAACAGGCAGTGAAAGCAGCCCTTCCTTTCGAGGATGCAGCCACTCTCACCTTTGCTCAGGAATTACTTCGTTGCATAAATAGATTTTGCCAGTCGCGCGATATCTCAGTTTGCTTAGATTCTGGCACGTTGTTAGGAGCAATAAGGAACAAAGGCTTAATTCCTTGGGACGATGATATTGACCTAGCGATTAATGCCGAAGACTTTGCTAGGTTAAATTCGGCTTTACCAGAACTGAAGACTCAGTTGCAGCAACAATTCAACGTTGACTGGCATATTGTAGTGATCACCGTCAACGGCATAGACGCTTGTATCAATATTGAATTTAGCAACTCGGAATTGAGTGAATTTGTGCTTTTCGATGTCAGTATTCAACGTCGAGAATCTATCAACGGGTATTCTGAACTATTGTCATCGGGAGGTCTTTTCTTCGCTCCTGCCGAACACTTCGATAGTTACGAGCCTATACAATTTCTCGGTGATACCTTTTTCGCACCCCATAATGCACATGCATTTTTAACCTTTATGTATGGCCATTGGGAAACCCCCAGAAAAACCACCCAAATTACAGAGTATGAAAACCGTCGTGCAACGCTTAAAACGCCCGAAGGTGGTATAAACGTGCGAAAACGCACTATTGAAGTCTAATGCGGTCTTATTAATATGAACGTTCTTCTCTCAAGTGCTAGCAACAAAATACCGCTTCTTCGCGCATTACAACATGCCGTTAAAAGGGTTACCTCAAATGGAATTGTAACGGCTGGCGATTTGAATTCGAATGTACTTAGTCGGCATTTTTGTGATGAGTTTTGGCAGATGCCAGCCACCATAGAGCAACATAAAGATGAAATCGTTAGTGCTTTGAAACAACGTGGTATTACCCATGTACTTCCCAGTCGTGATGGTGAACTTCTGTTTTGGGCACAGCTAAAAAGCTCACTTAAAGCCCACAATATTCACGTTATCGTTTCTTCGCCAGAGGCAGTTGAACAGTGCTTAGACAAATTACGCTTTGGAAATCACTCTATACCTGGTGCTGAATCAAATTGCATTATCCCTACTTCTAGCGCGCTTGAAGCACTTAAAGAGAATACAGACTCTGAGCGCTACGTGGTGAAGGAAAGGTTTGGTGCAGGTAGCAAGTCGATAGGTGTAAATCTGAATTCAAGCGAGGCAGCTGAGCACGCCAAAAAACTCTCAACACCAATTTATCAGCCCTTTATAGATGGACAAGAGATTAGTGTAGATGCGTGGTTATCAGAAAAACATGAAGTAAAAGCAGCCATGTGCCGTGTGCGCGCACTCGTCATTAATGGTGAATCACAAATTACTTATACGCAGCCACAATCTGTATTTCTATCTGAAATTGGAAAAGCGCTGACATCATTAAAGCTCTCAGGTCCAGTAGTACTTCAAGCAATAGTAAGTAATAACAAGCTTCACATTATTGAATGCAACACCCGCTTTGGCGGCGCCTCTACGCTTGGCATAAAAGCGGGTGTAGATAGCCTTTACTGGAGCCTTCTTGAATCATCTGGGGAAAACGTAGCAGCACTTCCGGTTAACCTTTCACATGAGAAAATCACTCAAATGCGTGCAGCAACAGACTACTATTTATGATTTATATTTTTGACCTAGATGACACCTTATACGATGAGCGTCAATACGTTGAATCGGGACTGAAAGCCGTCGCTACTTTTGTTGAGTCTCGTTGGGGCATAGACAGAGAAATAGGATTCGGCCAGTTAGTATCGCTGTTGGATCAACATGGTAGAGGCCAAGTTTTCAACGATTACCTTGCCATGCATAACGTTGCGGTCACCAAACAAAACGTAAAAGCTTGCGTGACAACGTATCGTCTTCACTCACCATCTATTAATATGCCATTTTCCCACCTAGATTTGCTTGAGTCATTACCGGCACCGCTATATTTGGTTACTGACGGGAACAAAGTAGTACAAGGCAATAAAGTTGATGCCCTAAATATTGCTCATTACTTCAAACGCGTGTTTGTTACTCATAGATTTGGCGTGAAGCACGCAAAACCATCTACTTATTGTTTTGAAAAAATAAAACAAGCCGAGAGCGCCAACTGGCAAGATATGGTTTACATAGGTGATAACCCAGCCAAAGATTTTGTAAATTTGAACAAAGTGGGTATGCCCACCGTGCGAGTGCGAACAGGCGTGCATGCTAACGTAGAAGCTCAACCGGGCTTTGATGCCAAATACACCATTTCGAAACTAACAGAATTACACTCGCTTAATCTTTAACATTAAGACCTCAACGATTACGCATGTGAGTAGAGTATTTTTGTTCAAGTGCGCCTTAAACATACACCTAAGCGCATAGAATCTAATGCTTTATGGCAAAAATGCCGACACATGATATATTGTGTTTATAACCATAAAAACAGCGAGCAAACCATGTTCGACGGAAAATCTATTCTCATCACAGGCGGCACCGGTTCATTTGGTCACAAATATGTCGAAACCCTGCTGGCGAGACACAAACCAAAGCGCTTAATCATATACTCGCGTGACGAACTTAAGCAGTTCGAAATGCAGCAAAAATTTAACGCACCATGCATGCGCTATTTTATCGGCGATGTACGCGACAAAGAGCGTATGAACCGCGCTATGCAAGGAGTAGATTTCGTTATTCATGCCGCCGCTATGAAACAGGTTCCAGCCGCTGAATACAACCCCACTGAATGTATTAGAACCAATATAGATGGTGCTGAGAACGTCATTAATGCTGCCATTGATAACAATGTAGAGAAAGTCATTGCGCTTTCTACAGATAAAGCCGCTAACCCTGTTAATTTGTACGGGGCCACAAAGTTAGCGTCTGATAAGTTATTCGTTGCCGCTAATAATATCGTTGGTGCCGGTGCTTCACGCTTTTCCGTTGTTCGCTATGGTAATGTAGTAGGCTCAAGAGGATCAGTTGTTCCTTACTTCAACAAGCTTATTGCAGAAGGCAGCGACCATATGCCCGTTACGCACAAAGACATGACGCGCTTTTGGATAACACTCCAGCAGGGTGTCGACTTTGTACTCAAAAACTTCGAGCGCATGCTTGGTGGCGAAATTTTTGTTCCTAAAATTCCATCGCTTCGCATTGTAGATTTAGCCAAAGCAATGGCACCAGACACCCCCATTAAGTACGTTGGTATTCGTCCAGGCGAAAAGCTTCACGAGATGATGTGTCCTGGTGATATGTCGCTTCATACTTTCGAGTTTGACGACCACTTTGTTATTGCCCCGGCCATTAAGTTTTTCCACAGAAGTAACAACTTTACCTCGAACGCGCTAAATGAACAGGGTAAGCCCGTTGAGTCTGGTTTCGAGTATGTATCAGACACTAACGAGCACTTTCTTAGCATCGAAGAAATACAGCAGTTTAACGAGGAAGCCCAGAAGTGATCCCCTACGGGCGCCAGCACCTTGATGAAAACGACGTTAAAGCTGTCGTCGAAACGTTAACATCGAATTGGCTCACCCAAGGGCCTGCCGTACCCAAATTCGAAGATGCACTTGCCTCTTATTGTAATGCCGAGTTTGGCGTGGCGGTAAACAGCGCAACTTCAGCACTGCATATTGCCTGTTTAGCGTTAGGCGTCGGTAAAGAAGATATTGTTTGGACGTCACCTAATTCATTTGTAGCCTCGTCTAATTGTGCACTGTATTGCGGTGCTTCAGTAGACTTTGTAGATATAGACCTTCAAACAGGCAATATGTGCGTAAAAGCGCTAAAGCAGAAGCTAGAATATGCACAAAGCATTAACAAACTTCCCAAGGTGGTTATTCCCGTTCACTTTGCTGGTCAACCTTGCGATATGGAAAGCCTTAATGCATTAGCTAAACAGTATGGCTTTTATGTGATCGAAGATGCATCGCACGCCGTTGGCGCAAAATATAACGATGTGTTTGTAGGTTGCGGAAAGTACGCTGACATTTGTGTTTTTAGTTTCCATCCAGTGAAGATAATTACCACGATGGAAGGTGGAATGGCACTTACCAACAACAAAGAGTGGGCCGATAAAATGCGCATGCTGCGCAGCCATGGCATTACCAGTGACCCAACAATGATGACCGAGGAGAGTCATGGGCCTTGGTACTACCAACAAACCTCGTTAGGCTTTAACTACCGTATGACAGATGTAGAAGCTGCATTGGGGCTAAGCCAGCTAGAAAAACTAGAAACGTTTTTGGAAAAAAGAAATACGCTGGCAGCGCACTACGATGAATTATTTAGCAAATGTGAAGGCATAACGCCTTTGAAGCAAAGTGCTGATAGCTATTCCAGCTATCACCTTTATGTGGTGCGCATAGATTCACTTAACCGTAAACAGCACGCCGACCTAGTCACGAATTTACGTGAACAAGGCATTTTTGCGCATGTGCATTACATTCCTATCCATATGCAGCCCTATTACAAAAACTTGGGCTTTAAGGTAGGCGACTTCCCAAATGCTGAGAAATACTACCAGCAGGCAATTACGTTGCCGCTGTTTCCCGAGCTTAAATTTGAAGAAGCTGAGTTTGTTGTGAATTCAGTGAAGGCAGCTGCTCGCTTATAGCAGAAACTGCACATCACTTGCCCGTTAGCTCGTTACTACAGCTCTGCATTACGCTTAAGTATTTTCATTTTAAGTCGATATTAATAGCGATAAAGCATTAATAGCCTAACCTTCGAATTACCGATATATGTTAAAGAAAAAAGATATTCGCCACATCTACGATAGCTACTCACAATTAAGAAGAATGAAACGGGTGAATGAGCTTCGATCAGACAGCAAACCGAAGGCCCTAAATCTCAATATTGTTGATAGTTGCAATTCCAGATGCACAATGTGCAACATATGGAAGAATGAAGAAAGCGTTGATATTACCCCTGAAGAACTCGGCCTAATTTTGTCTGACCCGCTGTACAGTGAACTACAGCATGTCGGTGTAACGGGTGGCGAGCCAACGTTGCGTGAAGACTTACCGGATATTTATAGGACAATTATCGATACGTTACCCTCTCTCAAAGGCGTGAGCATGATAACTAATGCGATTGTAGAGAGAGACGTAAAGAATCGAATTACCGCTATTAATGATATTTGCAAAAGCAGAAACATGAGCTTTTCCGTCATGGTATCTATTGATGGTGTAGGGAGCGCTCATGATAGGGTTCGTGGAATAAAAGATAACTTCGCGTCTGCCATCGCTATTTTCGAATTTTGCCGAACCACGTTAGGGATTCCTACTACGTTCGGGTGCACTATTTCTAAACAGAATGTCTGGGAAGTGGATGACTTCCTCTATTATGCTAAAAAACACGACATGTATGGTAGATTTCGTGTTGCCGAGTTTATCAACCGTCTATACAACGGTGATAGAGATAAGGTAATACGCAATTTCGATGAAGATGAAACCTATAACCTCTTATTATTTTTTGAGAAATTAAAAAGACAATACGAGCCTGGTTCCACGATCAAACGAACATATCGCAGTATTCAAAACATGCTACAAGGCGGCGAACGCTTGATAGGTTGTCCCTATCATAACGATGGTGTTGTTTTAGGTTCTAAAGGACAGGTCAATTACTGCGCGCCTAAAGGTAACGATATTGGCAACGCATTAGAAACCTCTTCGCAAGTTTTGTACAAAAACAACTTTGCGCAAAAAGAGGCTATCGCAGAACGCGACTGTAAAAACTGCATTCATGACTATCACGCAGGCATTACCTATGCAGAAAAACAAACGCAGCTCACAGAATTAACTCATCACAGGCTTCTGAATATTGACAATATTCACCTGATTAAATACTTAGCGAAAACATTAAAAACCCCACACAAAAGCAAACCCTACCAAGTGTTTATATTTGGCTGGTATGGCACCGAGACCGTGGGAGACAAAGCAATATTGGGCGGAATCGCAGATGAATATACGAAATTGCACGGCGACAATATTGAGTTTGTTTTGGGAAGCTTATATCCATTTGTAACCAAAAGAACATGCAAAGAACTCAGAATAAACGCTAAGGTTGTTTCTACAAAATCCCTTGATCTATTGCGATATTCGAAAAGTGCCGACGAAGTTGTTATGGGTGGCGGCCCTCTCATGGATCTACACGAACTTTACATTCCATTGCTAGGATTTAAGGTAGCCAAAGACAATGGAAAGAAAACCGTAGTTTATGGCTGTGGCCTTGGCCCACTACATGAAGATAAGTATGAAAAAGCAGTAAAACAAATACTGGCGTTATCATCTGATATTAAGCTCAGAGATAGAAAAAGCGTAGCCACTGCAAACGCATGGGGATTTGAAAAGGCCTCTCTTTCAGGCGATTTCGCGAAACCTTACATAGAACGCCATTTTCTTAAGCAGTCAATAAAATCCAACACGCCATTTATTGCCTGCTTCTTACGCGAGTGGACATACGAATACTCTCGCGAATTGACATTAGAGGAATTTGAAGTCCATAAAAAAGCATTTGAGGCCGGTATAGCCCGATTAATAAAAGAAAAAGTAAAGGAGCTGGGCATAAATACGGTATTACTCGATCATATGCATAATTTTGATGTAGGTTATGATGATAGGGACTTCAGTCGTTACTTTATCGATACTTATTTCGCAGACGAGCCTGACATAGACATCTCCTTTAATAAACGTTTATCTTCTGTAGCTAGCGTTGTCCATACGATGCAGAGTGCGTCATTTAACATTTGCATGCGGTTCCACTCAGTCTTGTTTGCGCATACATTAGAAACCGATTTTTGCGCCATTGATTACACTAAAGGCGGTAAAATTACCAATTACCTTACTGACAACAATGAACTCAAGCGCATGTATTCGCCCGAAGAGCTTGCTCGCTAATGAAAGTTTTACTCGTTAATACATACGATAGAGGCGGAGCAGCGAACGCGTGTATCAGACTACATCTAGCATTAATCGATGCCGGACATACTAGCCATCTTCTGACGCTAAATAAGACTAGGGACGATATCCCTTTCCATTTCGATTACAAATCATTCACTGGTTTAGAAGGTGGAAATATCCTAAATCGTGTTACCCATATAACTGTCAATGGCGAACACGAATACAAGACTCAAGATATCAAAGATATTTGCACTGCTGCGTCTAAATATACCGATGTATTCTCTTCAATTTACAGTGATTTTAGAATTGAAAATGCGCCGCAGATTAGTGAGTATGACGTGGTAAATCTTCATTGGACCTCTCGGTTCTTGAACTGGCCTACTTTTTTCGCTTCTAAAAAGATTCGGCGGGTTATCTGGTCGTTACATGACATGGCACCATTTACGGGTGGGTATCACTATAGTGACGGGTTTGAAGGATATAAAACCGATGACAGTAATCCACATTTTTTAAGGCAGACCAGTGATCCTGACTTTGCTAAAAAGTTATTGCTCTCGAAACAAAACATTTTACGGAACAGCGATATCCCTATTGCCGTAATTTCATTGTCGAATTGGTTACACGAATGCGCGACATCTAGCACGCTGTTTAAACACTATCCGATAAAGCGGATTGCCAATAGTGTCAATACAGAAACATATCGTTATACAGACAAGCGAGAAGCCAGAAAACATTTAGGACTACCTGAGGATAAAGACATCGTCCTTTTTGTAAGTGACAGTGTTAATAATAAAAGAAAGGGTTTTCACTTGCTTGAAAAAGCAATCATTAAAGCGAATAACAGTCGAATCATGTTATGCAGTGTGGGAAAAAATCTTGATAGTAATCTCCCCGAAGTTCATGATTTTTCAGAGGTGCATGATGAACATAAGCTTGCGTTAATCTACAGCGCAGCTGATGTATTTGTGTTACCAGCTTTAGAAGATAACTTACCCAATGTTGTCATTGAATCATTATGTTGTGGCACTCCTGTGGTAGGTTTTAATATTGGAGGCATGCCAGATATGATTGAGGATGGAGTAAATGGTAGGCTTGCAAACGATATCAGTGCAGAAGGGTTACTAGCTTCGCTGTACGACGTGTTGAATAACAGTGTGTCAAAAACATCAGGGCAAATATCGCAAAACGCGCGAGACACTTACTCTCAATCTCGTCAGGCAGAGATGTTTAACCTATACCTCAATGATTTAAGAAGCAACACATCTTACCGCAAACCTTAGTTTCTAGGTAAAGGCACGGCAGTGTAAAAATCTTCTGACTCAGTATGTATCATAATCATCGAGCCTCGCGGCAACGCATCGTCATCAAGTGCTTTATATACAAACCGTAATGCTCTGCGCGGTAAATCAGAGCTATTTTGAGCAGAACTATGTATTAAATAATTACTAAATAAAACGATGTCTCCAGGCTCAGTCTCAACAAAAACTTTGTTAGTTTCCTCGTTCTTAGCTAACACAATACGGTCGTGGTGCGTTGCCCCTTCGACATGAAACCATTCTCTAAATCCATGCTTATGGGAACCAGGTATTACCTGTAAACACCCATTTTCTTGTGTAGCTGAATCAAGAGAAACCCACGCTAATACCTTCTCGCTCTCATTAGGTCGATTAAGAAAATCTTGGTGCCAAGGCACTTCATTGTCTTTGTCTGCTGGCTTATAAAGGTAGGAGTTCACATAAAGGTAAACACTCTTATTAAAGTAGTTTTGCAAGAATGCTGTGACCCCAGGCATTTCAGCTGCTTTTCTAGTGTCTGGAAAACGCTGATAAACGTCGTAAAGCACGCCACTATCAGTGCGGTGAGTAAGGTACCATCGATTAGTAATATCTCTTGAAGACTGCGCAGAAATAATCTCTACGGCATGAGACAGCGTGTTACCTATCTCTTGACAGACAGCTGGAGCAATTTGTCGCTTTAAGACAACAAAACCGTCACGTTTGAATTGATTTATCAGTTGGGGAATATCAATTGCGGTCATAACGTGCCTTCAATATTGCTGAACTACGGTCCCAAATATGTGTAGCTTGTTCTGGTGACATTTTGTCCTTCCATTGCGCTACGGACGCATTGCGAACGAAGGTGAAATCTTCGTCAAAATTTACTGAGTGATTTGGTCTGGAATTTTCTCTTTCAACTGCTTTCAATTTATCAGGTTGTGAGAATAGAAGAGCTTTCTGAACTAGCTCCTTTTGTATATTTATTCCTAAATCATCAAGTACTCTGAGAAAACTAGATAAGGGATCAAGCATAAGCGTTTCATAATCGAATACCCAAGTGGCTTTGCTATACCAGCTCTCAATGTGTTTGTTGTAAGCATCGATACCAAATGTACTATGTTCTAAAAACTCGTCGAACGTACCTTCAAACCTGCTTTTCTTTCGCTTACTCGCATAGTAGTAGAACGAAATCATTGTATCTCTAGGATCTCTTAAAATATAAAGTACTTTGGGATGAGCGTATAGCGGATTGTCTTCAGCAAGTTGATGAGTTTTCACTAGTCGCGGTAAGGGGGCACCTTTCCAGCAAAATTCGACAAGGTTATCTTTTAGACACTCAGGCATTATTCGCCCAAGATTGTAAAAATCTACAGGTTCCGAGCTTTTGTTGAGTAAATGAACAACATTCGCAAAAACAAAGCGTGTAAATGTAGAACCTGTTTTAGGAAACGAGACTATCAAAACATCTTCGCTAGATAAGCCCGTCAACCTATTTTCAGGGGTAGTAGTCATCGTATGTCCCATTTCTCTACACCCTACAATTGTTACTATTTTCTTGAAACCATCTCCAGGTGCTGGATAGGCCATCGCGAAGTGAAATACTAGGTTTCCAATTGATTAAGGATTGTGCCAATGAAACATCTAGCCGTTTTACTGGTGTTCCTTCGGGCTTACTCGTGTCGAAATCAAGCTTCCCTTTAAATTGGGTTACTTCGCAAAGCAATTCAGCCAACTCTCGAATAGTGCAGTCTGTACCTGTACCCATATTAATGTGTGAACTCATTGGTGGGATTACGGCACAAAATTCGGCATTTGGAAGGTTTGCTATTTCGATAGAGCCTCGCGCCAAATCGGAAACATGTAAAAACTCTCTTCTAGCCCTACCACTCCCCCAAATGCTTACCGATGAAGCATTATTTTGCTTAGCCTGTGCGAACTTATTGATGAGCGCAGGAATAACGTGACTGCCGTTAAGCTCGAAATTATCATAAGGGCCATATAAATTAGTAGGCATCACGCTTCTATAATCTCTACCATATTGCCTGTTGAAGCTTTCGCAAAGCTTAATACCTGCTATTTTGGCAATGGCATAAGGCTCATTCGTTGGTTCAAGAGCACCTGAAAGAAGTGATGACTCTTCAATGGGTTGCTCCGCAAATTTCGGATAAATACAGCTTGACCCCAAAAATAACAGCTTATTAATATCACTTTCATGTGCCGCTTTAATCACATTTGCACTTATCATCAAGTTCTCGTAGATGAAACTCGCTGGCAATGTATTGTTAGCGTGTATTCCCCCAACTTTTGCAGCCGCCAAGTACACCTCATCAACGTGATGGCTTTTGAAAAACTGCTTTACCGAAAGTTGATCTGTGAGGTCAAGTTGTTCACGAGTGGCTGTTACTATTTCAATATTGCTATTTTTAGATAGCTCGCTGACTAGGGCGCGCCCCACCATTCCCCTGTGGCCCGCTACATAAATTCGTTTAGCCGACATTATCAACCTTCCCCACTGATAGGGAGTTCAAACCCGTTCGCTTTTAAAAATGCTAACCTACGCGCCTCTTCGGCATCTGATGCTACCATTTCTTCACACATTTCTTTCGCTGAGATTGTAGGCTCCCAGTTTAAGGTTTCTTTTGCCTTGGAAGGATCACCTAGCAAGGAATCAACTTCGGCGGGCCTAAAGTACTTTTTATCTACCCTGACTATCACATCTCCTACATTCAGTGCTGGAGACAGTGCTTTGTCGACAGAAACTACCGTAGCAATTTCGTGAACACCTGAACCAGAAAACCTAAGATCAACGCCCAATGCCTTTGCCGACCATTCAACAAATTGTCGAACTGAGTATTGCTCCCCAGTTGCTACAACAAAATCTTCAGGTTTTTCTTGTTGCAACATCAGCCACTGCATGTAAACGTAATCTTTGGCGTGCCCCCAATCTCTGAGCGCATCTAAATTTCCTAAATGTAAACAACTCTCTAGGCCCTGAGAAATGTTGGCTAGTCCACGCGTAATTTTTCTCGTTACAAAGGTTTCACCGCGGCGAGGCGATTCATGGTTAAATAAAATTCCATTACACGCATATAGACCATATGCTTCTCTATAGTTGACCGTTATCCAATACGCATACAGTTTGGCGACGGCGTAAGGAGAGCGCGGGTGGAACGGTGTAGTTTCTCTTTGCGGTGTTTCAACAACTTTGCCATAAAGCTCTGAAGTAGAGGCCTGATAAAATTTTGTTTTATCTTTCAAGCCTAATAACTTAATAGCCTCGAGTAGCCTCAAGGTGCCTATTGCATCGACATCGGCAGTATATTCAGGTGAATCAAAACTCACAGCAACATGGCTTTGCGCTCCTAAATTATAAATTTCATCTGGTTGGATCATTTGCACCAACTTAATGATATTTGAGCTATCGGTTAAGTCGCCATAATGCAGAATAAAGTTTCTATTCGATTCGAAAGGATCTTGATAGATATGGTCAACACGTTGGGTATTAAATGATGAAGCTCTTCGCTTAATTCCATGAACTTCATATCCCTTTTCTAATAGGAGCTCGGCCAAATAGGAACCATCTTGGCCGGTGATACCTGTTATTAACGCTTTCTTTTTTTCAGGCATTACATATCTCTCCAACTTATCACTTTCATTCCTTCAAGTTTTTCTCTCAGCACTTTGCTTATAGTACTCTCGTGCTCGCCTTCAATGCCATTTATCACGAGCGAAAGCCCTAATTCATGAGCTTCCTCTATAGACTTTACTGGAACGCCAGTTATTTCATTTACACTTACTTGTGTGGTTTGCAGGAAACAGGCAATAATGGCACCTTGTTGACTGAGCGCATTAGCAATTGTTATGGAAAGCTGCCTAGTACCAAATACACCAATCTTCATACCACTATAAATGGCTAGGGGCTCTTTTTTACTCAAAACCTTATCGAGAAGTAACTTTAAATCGATAACATTTTTATCTAACTGCACTTGATTACTCGGTGTCGTTTCTCCAAGTAATTGAGCAACAGCATTAGCTTCTCTTTTTAGTAATAACCGACTGGCACTGCTGGAACTTGCGCCTCCTTGACGAAAATTAGCGGAAGTCGTGTTGATATGAATACCACTAAACCGTGCAATTACACTTTTCATAAAGAAACTGTCAGCACATAACTGAAAGCATTCGCTAAAAGGGCCTATCTTTTCAAATAACGAGGATCGGCAGAAAAATCCTTGATGGCAAATATTTGCCTCATCTGACATCTGTGTGTTGACATGCCATACCTCTCCTGACACCTCATCAAAACACCTTACTTTTGTTATCAGATAATCAATCTCTTCACATTCGAAAGCATCTACAACAGTTTCAATACAGCTCTTTTCATACAGTGAGTCATCTGCGCCGAGAAAATAAATTATGTCACCTGATGCTAATTCAACGCCACGATTAAATGCGTGGTAAATACCTCTGTCTGGTGCCGAATAAACTTTGGCGACATGGGGGTATTGAGAAATCGTGGACAATGTTTTGTCAGTAGAACCACCATCAACAATTATATGTTCAATTTTATCTATTGCTGTTTGCTCAGCAACGCTGCGAAGACATTCTTCTATTAAATGAGCACAATTGTAAGTTGCCGTTATTATGGATATTTTCATTTTATTCCACGTTTTTACAGATACTATGCAAGAACAAAAAAGTCATGGCTATTGCTTAAATTTCTCTCCCTGAGCAGCGTCGAGATCTCCTCTCTAACCGGCTGCGCGGCGATCACTAGAAAAGCATTGGTCTTGGCCAGAAACAATTTTAAGGTCAATATTGGGAAAGCATCATTTCCCACATTTACTGTCTCAGCAATTGGAGAGCTTTCTACAAACCCTGACACATTAACCCCTCTACCTATCATTATGCGTGCAAATGCTTTTGCCATTTGCCCCGTCCCAAATACGAATAGAGATTTACCTTGAAGACCAAGTGAAAGCCTGTTCCATTTTTCATCAACCACACAGGATAAGCCTTCTCCTAAAGCATTCTCACTTAAGGAGGCAGTTATCGAAGAATTGCTCACTCTCATATTAACAAGCACTTTTTCAACACAACCAAACTTATACCCACCTTTGAGCAGTCTAAGAAAAAGCACATAGTCTTCGAACATTCTCAGGCTCGGGTAACCAACTTTTTTAATTAAATCGGCTTTTCCAAAATAAGTGGTATGTGGAAAGCAAGGCCAATCAAGAAGCGTTGCTTCAATATCGTGAGGATGTCTAATATCGTTCAACAATACTTCTTTCTTGTTTTTGAATTGATTGAAGCGTTCCGAGACCTGAACCTTCGCATCGTCTGCAAAATACGAAAGGTAGCTCTTTACAATATCAAATTCGTTTTCGACTAAGAAACGTAATTGTTCTTCGAATCGTGTAGGAACGCTTATGTCATCAGCGTCAACTTTGGCAACGTAAGGTGTTTTTACAAACGAAAGGGCTTGGTTTAAGCAATGCCCTACCCCTCTATTACGGCTATTTGCAATTAGCTTTATCCGGCTATCAGAAAAACGCCGAATAGTCTCAACGGTGTCGTCAGTAGAGGCATCATCAATTATGAGAAATTCAAAGTCGTCAAAGGTTTGCTCCAGAATAGACGTAATCGTATCTTCCACCCATCTAGAGGCATTGTAAGTTGTCATGAGCGCCGTAACTAAGGGCATTTTTTCACTCTCCCTTAGAGACGCCAACTTGCTTGAGTTTCGCAGACATACGTTGCGCATACTCGGCCTCATCAATATACTCTCTGCGCAAGTCTATCGCTTTTATGCGGGGCATTAAGATTAGGCGATCGCCGCTGGGCAATATGAGGTCTTTTTCACTAATTGGCACATCACTTACAACAATAAAGTCTGGGCCCCCATAGGAGAATCTGCCTTTTCCTATTTTTTCGAACTGTTTTAAAAACTCAATATCAAGGCTGGGGTGCTGAGTGTACTTTTGTAAGAAAATGACGTTGTTTAAACCAGACACCATTGCTATCAATGCTAGGTCTAAACGTGAAGTATCATTTGCTTGAAGCGGTTCACTACTGTTTTCAAAATTACCTGGCGATAGTACTGTAATACCTTGAATAGGTTTATCGTCAAATTCATTAACATTGAGAGATACATTACAAAATGCTTGTTCGCTTTTAAAAGAAGCACCTTTACTAAGCCAATTAATTGATATATCTCTTGTCGTTTCACCCTGCGAATTTGCTAAAAGATTCATTAGTGGACTTGCAGTCACTTGTTTACAAGGTACGAAGCTAAGATTAAATGTTGTTTCATTAAAGAACTTCGAAAGGACTTTTTGACGACGTACTCCTGAAAGCGATGAAATGGCGTCTAACCCATATTGATCATTGGAAATGATGGCGAGGATATCTCTGACATAGGCACTCCAAGTTTGAACAAGACTATTTGCGGCATCTATTGCTAACACATCATCGGCAATATTAAGCAACTTACTAAAAATACTGTTTATGTAATTAAACGTGCCATTAAGATAATAAAACGCTAAGGACTTTTTTCTATGGAAAGAAGAAACGATAAAGTCTCTCTGCTTTACAATGAAGTCGTCTATATCCGATATGCTATCAAAAGTTACATTCACTACGTCGCATAAAGCAGTAAGCTCTTCAATTAACCTTTCACTGCTGTAGTAGGACGCAAACTCTTCTACGAACCATTGGTTTTTTTCGTATGTAAATGCAGTTTCAGAGAGCAAAGACTTTGCACGCTTTTTGGTTTCCTGTGTTGAAACAACCAAAATATTTTCCGCACGAAGAGGTTTTGCTCCAAATATCCTTGCTCCATCATTTAAATTGTAAACTTCACTATCTCTTGAGGTAAATACTTGCTCTAAAACACTCTTAGAGACTTTAAATTCATACTTAGTTTTTACCCATGGTTTAAAGTTTCCTTGAATAGTGAGCGACATTGCATGATTAGCAGAATAATCATATAACTCATTACCTTTCCCATCATAGTACCCTGATGATTTCGAATGATGATAAGAGTCGCTAACAAACCCCATATCTGTGCCAAACAAGTAGACCTGAGTGAAACCGATTGTAGTCACTAAATCAGATGCAAAATTAGTTACAGTTGGGTAGGAAAAATCTAAAGTTGCAAACCCATGCTCTTTATCAAGTTCAGTGAATGCTACAGTAGAGGCCTCGCCTTGCTTAAACGCTAGTAATGTCTCACCAAACAATGTAGCAGCATCAGGGTGAACCCCATTGCAACTCAAAAGAGTGATCCGCTTTAGAAACGCTTCATCATCTATCCTTTTGAGCCAATCGAAAGTTGAACGGTTAGTTTCAATTTCCGCGTGGAAATCTGGGCATATTCCGTTTCTGTGAAGAGCTTGAAGCGCCGTACCACAGGAAATCACAATGGCCTTATCACTTTCTTCTTTCAGGATATTCATCAGGTTATCTAATGAAGGTCCATTACCCACTATAAATACAGGTACATCAAGAACATCTATAGGCAGTAAGTCTTTGGTATTTTTTTTCAAGAAAGGGATATTATTCTCTAACGCCCATTTTGTATGTGCTAACCCGTATTTTGCATTGTCGAAATAATCACCCATTGCGACAATTACCAATAATTGTTCTCGCAATTGAGCAACTGCGTCGGTCAACTTTTCATTTACATAACTTTGGTAAAAGAAGGTATTAGCGAGTATGTAAGGACCTACTGACTGGAATTGTACTAATAAGTCTCTGGTAAGATTAGTTCCGTCATCACCAATGTTGAGGTATAAGCGCTTTTGGCCTCTATCGAATGAAGAAATTATCTGGCTCCAATCGATTGCATATAACGACGCGTAAAAGAAATCACGGTTTGGCTCACAAACGAAAAGCATACCAATGTCATGATTTTCCACTAAGGACTCTAAGCTGTAACCACTGCCAATACCAAATTGAATCAATGACTTAACTTTTTCGGGCAATTCACTCTGAGCTTCTTTTAACCCATCAAATAGGCGCTCACACTCTTCAACTAATTGATAATGAAGATAGCCTTTAAGCTTCTTTCCCTTATAACTTAGCAATAAGCCGTCTTTGTGGGGTTTTGAAGCGAAACGCTCATAGCTGGTTCTTGCGTCTCGAACGGACTCTCCGGAAAATAAAGCATTGGTGGATTTATGAAAAAGAAATACCTCTCCTGAAGCATTGGCGATAGGAGCCCACCGCTCAGGCGTGTAATCTTTGAATTCTTTGTAAACGTCGGGAAAGTACTTCTCCAGTGTTGATAAATTTGCTGCTTTGCGCTCTTCATTAAGAAATGCAACAGAATGTTGTTCATCATTTTTCAAGGGAGCCCACAATGGCAAAAAGCTCTCACTCAAAGACAGCTTATTCGATGATACGAACCAATTGTATAGTTCAGCCCAAGTTGCAGTATGTACTTTTTGCTCAATTTCACTAAACACAGGCGTATGCAGGTGCTTATAGAAAAGTAAGGTATCTATTTTTATGTGAGACACCAACTCCTGCATATCCTTTGAGAAGCTGGTACCGTCGGCACCAATCTGCATATACAGAACAATGCCTTTGTCCTTCGCTTTTTGTAAAAGGCTTTTCCAGCTTAGTGATGATAAAGCACAAATGAAGTAATCCACATTAGGCTCATATACTACAACATGTTTATACAGTCCCTCATTTACAATATGTTCTAAGTGGTATCCAAGACCCAAGCCGAAACACACCAAAGCCTCAGAGGAATTTACATCGCTGGATTGAATTTCGATTTTCGGCGCCTTTGACATGTACTCGCAAAAATGAGTTAGCACTTCAGCTTTTGGATGCATACCATAAAGCACCTGTCCACTGTTGTAGTTAACAATATTAAGTTCGGAGTACTTGTTGCACAGCAAAGTAGATACAGCAGAGTCTGTTTTTTTTGCAAGTTCGGCAAGTGGAGGGATATAGCGTTCTATCGCACCAATACTATGGCGATAGTTTTCTCTAATCTGTAACGCCATAGTCTTTTCAATTTGCTGTTGGATCTGTTCATCTTCATGAACATGAAACTGTATCTGCTGTAGCATAGTTATTTATATTTCTTCACGGCTGCGCGGCCTCTTGAAAATTTAACCGCTTCTTTTTTTGCATTTTCAAGCAAACCTTGCGCCAGCTCTTCAAGCTTCTGATTTATTTCAAGTTCTTTAGATGCAAAAGCAGACTTATTAGAACCTTCCATTCTCTGTAAAGCACGCGTGACGACTTTATGACGAACCTGAATAAGGTGCCTAAAACGTTCGGTGGAGAATTCTTCAGCGTCAGATGATAGGCAAGCAGCTAGCTCAGCATTAACTGCTTGCAGAAAAAGAGGTGTAGATTGGTGATCTAATATTGTATTTTTCAAACAGCTTGTCGTTTTTGACGCTGAGCCTCATAAGCTTCCTGCTTTGCCTCTTCAGGAATTTGAACCCAAGCATCACGAATTGGTGTTAACAGGCTAGACACTTCTTCCAACATATTCAAGTCGTTATTGATGTGCGCTTCGTTTAGTCGATCAACCATATAGTTATAGAGTGCAAACATATTGTCAGCGACTTCGCCACCAGCTTCTAAATCAAGTGTGTCACGTAAATGCATAATAATGGCGCTTGCTTTTGAAATAAAATCAGCCTTCGACACTAGATCTTTTCTTTCCATTGCCCCTTTCGCATAGGCTACCCTATCAAGCGCTCCCTGAAGCAGCATCAAAGTCAGTTTATGCGGGTCTGCATTTGCAACATCTTGTTTTAGGTTGCCTTTGCGATACGCGTTAATACCTTTAAGTGACATAAAAACTCCAACAATTCTTTACAGCTTACAACGACGCCAGTAGCGCGGAACCAGTTTGATTTAACTGGGCGACGGTTTGGTCGAGGTTTAAATATTTATCTCGAAGAATTTCTTCGTAATTCAACATACGTAGCTCGAGAGTTTCACGTTCGTCAAACAACTCATCGCGATTATCTTTTGCCGCACGCTCTCGCAAACTAATAAGCCCGCTAAATGAAGTGTATTCTTTAGAAAACTCGTACAGACGTGTTGCAATACCTTCATTGTCATCAGTGAACAGCTTGGCAATTTCATCAAAATTATCTTCCAATGCATCTTCAAGACGGTCTTCACCAGAGCCTAGGCCAAAGTCTGTCGTGCCTATTTCAAGTTTGCCTTCATCGTTAAACTCAATACCAACTTGAAACAAACCACCTAGTGCCGAAGAACTCACATTGTCGCCAATAATTGAGGCCAACCCACTTTGAATACCACGTAGCAGAGAATCTCCCGCTAGCGCCCCATCCTCTTCAAGCTCCGACTCACCGTATCGAGTGAGCGTTTGAATTTCGTCTATCAGTGAGTTGTAGTTATCCACAAAGTCGCGAATTTTCTTATCAAGACCATCTTTGTCAAAGCCAATGTTTAATTTGGTAGCAAGAAAATCACCTGCAGCATCTTTTGGAGAAACCTCATTAACTTCAAAAGAAACGTTTTGAATGGTGTTTTCGAATTCATTAGTACTGCTCTGCACTTCAATGCCGTCGATATATGCAATCGCATTTCTTGCACTTTCTATGTTCGCTGCGCTAATGCTTCCAGCCCCACCAGTAGTAGACAAACGGTCGAGTTCAGCAGTGCCAGTGTCGTTGGTAATGACTAAATCGTTGCCATCGCCCGTTTCACTTGAAGAAAACACAAGCCTAGGTCCAGCACTGGTGCCTGTATCGATGATATTAGCGGTAACGCCGAAATTATCATCGGCATTATTTATCGCTTCGCGAAGCTGTGTAAGCGTCATACCTGCAGATACATTGATGGTAAAACTATCACTTCCGCCTACGTCGAAAGTAAGTGACCCGGTACCAGATGACAACACTGAATCTGAGCTTGAAGTGAATGCGCCGTCATCAGTTGTTATGCGACTTCCTGACGCCAGTTGCTCCACTTCAATTTCATATGTGCCTCTAAGCGCAGAGTTTGACGCCTCGGCTGACAACACGTCGTTGTCTTCAGAAGGGTTTGTAATGGTTGGTTCACGACCGTTGATGCCGTTATCGCTTCGAAGCTCGTCCACGGCATCTTTAAAATCAGACAATTTAGATTTAATTTGACCAAGGCCTGAAATTTCAGCCTCTATTCGCTCTTCTTTAGCGTTAAGACGCGCCTCTTTAGGCTGCCTTTCCGCAGTTAAAAGCTGTTGTACCAGATCGTCAAGCGCTAAGCCTGAACCTACACCTAGAGACTGAATTGTCATACATCACCTCAATTAAACCTGATTGTTGATAAATACTCCTACACTGTTCCCAACATCCTGTTGCAATTCTTGGATCCTGTCAGCCAGCTTTAAAACTTCTTCTGAAGGTATTTGCCTTATGACGTCACCAGATTGTGAATCTTTTACCGTTACCACCGAACGATTGGTGTCTTCGTCGATAGTGAACGCTAAATCTCGATTCTGAACTTTAAGGAATGATTCAACGTTTGCGACAGCTTCCTCAAGCTGTACGCGATCTCTCTCACTGCTAGTGTTATCGGCTTGCCGACTAGAAGCTTGAGATAAATTTTGCCCCACAACAGATGATGAAATATCAGCCGGTTGTGCGGATGTATTGCGGCTTTCACCTTGCTCATTTTGCTGATTGCTGCGCGGATCTGTGTCAGCAACAGGCAACGTGTCCTGCTTAAACGGTGCCACCTGCGCAGCACTCGAAGGAACTGATGCAATTGTTTGGCCAATTTGGGTATTTTGAATTTCCACTTAATACCTCCTTACCGAAACGACAAAACGGGTCCCTGCTAAAAACAGCAAGCACCCGTCACATCTCAACTAAGGTTACCAATTTAGTATAGCTTATCCAAGCAATGATAGCGCTGTTTGAGGACGCTGATTAGCCTGGCTTAGTACAGAAACAGATGCCTGCTGGATAATCTGGTTTCTTGTAAGCTCTGCAGTTTCTGTCGCAAAATCGGTGTCACGAATCTGAGAGCGAGCAGCAGATAGGTTTTCACTGATGTTGCTTAAGTTACGAATAGTCGATTGGAAACGGTTTTGAAGTGCACCAAGGTCTGCACGAACACCACCAATCCCAGAAATTGCAGCATCAACATCTGCTAGCAATGCTGATGCGCCCGTCGCTGTAGACACGTTATTCGACGTGATGTTCAAGCCTGTTGCGCTGAAGCCGCTGATAGAACCCAAGTTACCCGAAGACAGATTTACTGAGATAGTTTGACCAGCGTTAGCACCAACTAGGAAACTCGCTGAGAAGCTACCGTCTAGAATATTCACGTTACCAAACTGCGTTGTAGTAGCGATACGTGAAATCTCTGTGCGTAGTGCTGATACTTCTTTTTGCAGCGCATTTCTATCTGCAGACGAGTTAATACCGTTTTGTGACTGAACAGCAAGCTGACGAATACGCTGTAAGCTTGTAGTTACCTCTGCAAGTGCACCTTCTGCTGTTTGTGACAGAGATATTGCGTCGTTTGCATTTCGTACGGCTTGGTTCAACCCCTGAACCTGTGATGTAAGACGATCTGAGATTTGAAGACCAGCGGCATCATCTGCTGCGCTGTTAATACGGAATCCCGATGATAGTCTTTCAAATGATGTGTTCAAACGATCGTTCACGTCAAAAAGCTGACGCTGAGCGTTTAATGAAGACACATTGGTGTTTACAAATAAAGACATTAGATTACCTCCTAGGGATTCGATGGCCTTTGTGGTATCATCAAACCCTTCCAGTTCAAATTAGCTGGGTCACTACTCCCGGCTAACTCCTCTCGTAAAAGTAAATTAAATTACCCCTCAACAATAGGTATCGGCAAAGCCTTTAGGTTCTTTAGCTTTTTTTTGAATTATTTTTTTAAAAACTTAAACAAACAAAATAAAACACTGTTTTATAAACAATTTTTATTTTCAATAAATAGTAAAAATACCGTTCTCGAATAATCAAAACTGAAAAAATAGAAGAAAACGTAAGCCAAAAGCCTGGGCTGGAGGAATAGTCGTTGAATGGTGCTTTGGCTACCAAGTAGCTCCAACACCTTAGTATCCTACTCTAATGGCTAGTCGCGAAAAAAAGGCAACTACTCGAACAAGGGTACGCAGATAAAAGTGAAAGTACCTACCTAGGTAAAGGAAGACAAATCACCAATTCAGAAAAGTTGGCATTCTATATGCTTTAGTATCAGAGAATACAAAAGTTGCTCAGTTTGTATTTGAAATTGGCGGGGCGTTTCGGTAAGAATAAAAAAAGGCCGAGACATTTTATCCTCGGCCAATTTGCTCACGTTAGGAGATTGAGCAAATTCAGTTTCTGTCGGCTGGCAGGGTTTAAGTAGGAAAAACTGGCCTCTCAACCAACACTTCTACACTCTCAGTCCTGTTAGTCGGCGATTTCTTAAAGGGGCGGCCTAATGGCCGCTTTCCTTTTCTCAGGGGATGGCCTCTCAACTCCTTCCCTAATAATCACCAATTAACTTTTCTAAATTAACCTAGTAGAGATAATGCTGCCTGTGGGCGCTGATTAGCCTGAGCAAGAATGGTTGTACTCGCCTGCTGCAGAATCTGGTTACGGCTTAATTCTGCCGTTTCAGTGGCAAAGTCTGCATCTTTAATACGCGATCTTGCCGCTGACACATTTTCAGAGATGTTGCTCAAGTTACGAATTGTAGACTGGAAGCGGTTCTGAAGCGCACCAAGGTCTGCTCGTAGACTACCTATTGCAGAAATCGCTGAATCAACTGCAGTAAGTAAGCTCGATGCATTTTGTTCTGTTAACACATCACTTGATGTAATACCTAGGCCGGTAGCACTGAACCCGTTTACACCTGCACGAGCTAGTGCAGAAGATGACAAGTTAACCGAAATGGTTTGGCCCGCATTAGCACCAACAAGGAATTTCGCCGAGAAATCACCCGTAAGTACATCAACACCAGCAAACTGTGTCGTAGTTGAAATTCTTGAAATCTCTGTGCGTAGCGCAGACACTTCTTTTTGAAGTGCTACTCGGTCAGCCGAGCTGTTGATACCGTTTTGCGACTGGATAGCTAATGTACGGATACGCTGAAGCGCTGTGGTAGTCTCTTGCATTGCACCTTCTGCAGTTTGCGCAAGAGAAATACCATCGTTTGCGTTACGAACAGCTTGGTTCAACCCTTGAACCTGAGATGTCATACGGTCGGTAATTTGAAGACCGGCAGCATCGTCTGCAGCGCTGTTAATTCTGAAGCCTGAAGACAGACGTTCGAAAGCAGTGCTTAGGTTGTTACCAGTAGTGAATAATTGACGCTGTGCATTCAATGATGACACATTAGTATTAACAAATAGACTCATGGGTCTCTCCTAACAGTTTTAAGTGTAGCGCTATTATTTTTGTTGTCTGCGCAGATGTTTTAGAATATTGGCATAGCCTATGCTTTACCTGAGTGTCAGTGTTATACTGACGTTTTATCGGCACACTACCGATAAAACTTGCTAAATAGAGAAGTTACTTCTCTTTGCTGGCCGGTGAGATTGTTGTTCCAGAACCTCAACCTCTCACTACCTCCTGGCTTCATTCTCGCCTGTCAGCAGCTCCATCCAACTTCAGCAAACCTATCTTTATATCGACATTAAAACGTTTTTACTTTAGAAATTTATTAAAAAACATTTTAATTATTTAAAGCTCTGTTTTTCCTAACTAAATACCAAACTCAAACAACAATCAAATTCAGCAAACAGGCTTTAAAAGCATTTTTATTATTATTATTTTTAGCGCTAGAGAGTAAATACACGCTTTACCTCTCCTGTATTATATTTATCGTCAACTTCTACTTTTTACTTTAGGTTTTTTTTGTTTTTTTTCTTAAACCATCACAATTACAATAAAAACAATGCTTTAGGTTTGAAAAAGCATAAAAAAAGCCGACATACATAGGTATATCGGCTTTTTTATTTTTGAATCAAGCTAGAGCACTACCTCCTGGCTCCATTCTCGCTGCTATTATTAACCCAATAGCTGCAATGCTGCCTGTGGACGCTGATTCGCCTGCGACAACACTGTTGTACTCGCCTGCTGGATAATCTGGTTACGCGTCAAGTTTGCTGTTTCTGTGGCAAAATCCGTATCTTTGATTTGTGAACGTGCAGCAGATACATTTTCTGATATGTTGCTCAAGTTACGAATTGTTGACTGGAAACGGTTTTGAAGCGCACCAAGGTCTGCACGCAAGCCACCAACCGCTGAGATAGCACTGTCTACAGCAGCAAGCATGCTTGATGCATTAGTGCCAGTAAGCACGTCAGCGGTAGTAATACCTAGGCCTGTTGCACTAAAACCGTTAACCCCAGCGCGCGTTAATGCTTGCGATGATAAGTTAACAGAAATAGTTTGACCTGCGTTAGCACCAACAAGGAATTTAGCTGAGAAATCGCCTGAAAGTACATTTACACCAGCGAACTGGGTCGTGGTTGAAATTCTTGAAATTTCAGTACGTAACGCAGATACTTCTTTTTGAAGTGCTACACGGTCAGCAGAGCTATTGATACCGTTTTGTGATTGCACAGCTAGCGTACGTATACGCTGTAGTGCAGTTGTGGTTTCCTGCAGTGCACCTTCAGCCGTTTGCGATAGTGAGATCGCATCGTTGGCATTACGTACAGCCTGATTCAAACCTTGAACTTGTGAAGTCATACGGTCGGTTATTTGCAGACCCGCAGCATCGTCTGATGCACTATTAATACGGAAACCTGAAGATAAACGCTCGAAAGACGTACTCAAAGATGTGCTCACATCAAAAAGCTGACGCTGGGCATTCAATGAGGATACATTGGTATTGACGAACATAGACATAAAGTCTCTCCTACACTCTCAGTCCAGCTGGTGCTGGCAGTCGGGTAATCCGACAGTTTTGTTTTCGTAGTCATCAACACCTGAGGGGTAATTGATGAACTGGCTCTCTCAGAAACTTTATCGACGAGAACTAGAATCCCTTTAGAAAAAAATACGATTTTTGCCCATGACCGGAAAGAAATTGCTGGTTCATAAAGGTAATAGTTAAGAAAATTAAGGACTAACGCGGAGTCATTATGAGCAACATTTTTTCAGACATTGATATTTATCGCGTATCCGCTCCTGCAATGCATTCTGCTTTTACCGACCTACATGAAAACCCTTTTGATAAAACGGGTCGTACACTATTTTGTTGCTACAGAGAGGCCACAAACCACGTAAGCTGGGATGGAAAAATAGTTATTCTCACGATAGATAAGCAGACATTTCGAGTTACACGAACCGAGCGTATTTCACTACCTAACACTGATTTACGCGACCCAAAACTGACTTTCTTTAACAGCAATTTGATTATGTCGTGCTATGCCAAAACGAAGCACAACGATGATAAAAAATCTTACAACGCACTGAGCTTTTTATCCTCAGATGGTTTTTCATGGTCTTCACAGATCAAACTAGGTGTAGTTGGACACTGGCTTTGGAACTATGCTTGCTTAGAAGGCAAAGCGTATGGTTTTGGGTATCATCGCCCGTCTGAAAGTATTTCACTGTTTAGTGGAAACCCAATGCGCCGCATGTTATTGCATAAACGAAACGTGTTTGGGCTTGAAAAAACAGGTAAGGGTTATCCTAATGAAAGTGCATTTGTATTTGACCATCAAGGCAATGCATACGTTTTCTTGCGACGTGACGCTGACACATTTAGTGCGCAATTTGGCACGTCAAAACCGCCTTATACACAGTGGAAGTGGTATGACTTAGGGATATATATCGGCGGTCCAGCGGCAGTGCTACTCAATGATGGGCATTTTTTAGTTTCAGGACGACATATAGATTGGGACAAAAGGCAATTTACCACGAGGCTGTGGCACTTTAATCGTGAAACGAAAAAGCTGAGCGAGCTTGCAATTTTACCAAGTAGTTTAGATACCAGCTACCCCGGTATGGTATTAGACAAAAGCAACAGCACGCTCTACATGTCGTATTACTCATCGCATATCGATCAGCAAGCACGTGTTTACGTTACTAAATTCGACGATATTTATGGCCTTATTCAACGCAAAAAAATAAGACTTTAAATAAAGTTGAACAACGATAAATTAGACACCTTTGGAAAGGTAGCCAGCGCAGCATTGAGCGCCGTTTCCTGTTTGGCAAATTCCGTAGAAGCTTCTGCGTAGTCCACATCTTGAATAGATGAACGCGAAGCCTTAGCCGCAATCTCCATATCAAGGTTACTTTCATAGGTACTTTCAGCAATGTTTATTCTGCTACCGATAGACGCACGTTCCAGTGAAAGTTTTTCTAAGCCATTATCAAGCCCCACTAATGCATCGGCGATAGATTCTTGAAGCTGGCGGTCGGTAGTAAGAGGGTTAGACAATAACTCTTGCACTTCATGTAGTGTCTGCGCCATGCTCTTTTTTTCTGGCGCGTTTAACGACAGGCTTATGCTATCGCCTGCTACTGCCACGGCTTCAAACTCCATTCCCTTAATGGTAAAGGGCTCTCCAGATGCGAACGCTACCGTATCAATAATTGCACCTGTTCCCTGGTTGACTAACTGAGCCTGATTACCCGCGAGAAAATCAATGCGATAATCGTTGTTGGCTGCCGTTACAGGGTCATAATTCTGGTTAAAAAAAGTGTCAAATGCGCCCTGCTGTTTAACGGAAGAACTTTCTAGCGTAGCGCCAGTGGCACCGTTTACAGAAAACTTAAATCGAGAAAGCACATTTTCGAACACTTCATAACCATTACTGGTTGCCTGAACCTTAGAACTGTTAGATAGCTGTACAAAACTCACACCTGGATCACCTACAAAAGTAATAGCATTGCCAGGTGATGCGGGATTAAATTCAAAGGCCTGATTACCAGATTGGAAACCTGAATATAAAAAGTTGCCATCAGCATCTTGCGTATTCATCAAATCCAACACTTCAAGTTTTATCTGCTCTAGTTCAGCGCCAATTGCGCGTCTATCAGGACCAGCAACAATGCCATTACCCGCTTGTACAACAAGCGTTCTGGCACGGTTAATTGAGTCTGTCACATTGGTTAAAACAGCTTCTTGCTGCCCCAGTGAACCTTGAACTAAATCATTGTTTCTTTGAAACTGCGTTAACTCATCAATTTCTTCGGTAAGCCTTAGTACCTTTGCCGCACCAACTGGATCGTCGCTTGGAGTGAGAATGCGTTTGCCAGTAGCCAGCTGCTGCTGCGTTTTGGACAATTCGCCCTGATTTTCCATAATTGAGCGGATATTTTGATCATAAATCTGATTTGTGGATATACGCATTTTTCACCTACCTCGCAGACTGCAAAATGGTATTAAACAATTCTTGCGCTGTTGTAAGAATTCTTGCCGCAGCGGCATAACTCTGCTGATACTTTATCAAATTAGCTGCTTCTTCATCTAAGCTTACGCCAGAAACAGAATCAAACCAGTTTTCAGATTGCACTTTCATCGCTTCTGCAGAAGCAAGAGAAACACTGGCCATCGATGCATTCTCGCCCACGCGACCAACCATAGATGCATAAGCATCCTGAAAAGTTCTAGGCGGGTTGGTAGACTCGCTGCTCACCTGAACTAAATTATCGTTCTGTAAACCTGCAATATTTAGCGCATTACTGTTGTCATTAAAACCATCTGTATTATAGCTAATGTTAAAGCTATCGCCTGCACGTGGTACACCGTCTAAACTAAAATCGTAACCAGGATAATCCGTCAAACCTGCGAAAGCAGCGGGCCATGTGCCGCTGTTTTTTGCTTGTTCAATTAAGTTATTCAGATTAGTTGTGCCCGTCACTGTGGCAATTGTTGCACCTGTACCATCAATAACATCGAATGAATTTGCTGCTGTAAATACTATTTCAGCCGGTGCAGCAGGATCGATGCCACCGGCTCCATCAAATGCCGAGCGGTCATTGCCTGTGCCAACGGTAGTATTAGTTACTGTAGTATTTATAACGTTAGCACTGCCTAGGTTGTCACCATCGGCACCAGCGCGAATGGGACTCGCAAAAGCTAAATCCTCAGGCCTATTGGTAGCAAGGGTTATACTCGATGCAATGGTTTTAGTAGGCTGGATCAGAAATTCATTACCAACGGTATAAGCCGAAGTACCAGCAAAATCAACTTCAATGCCACCTTCAAGCTCCGCAAAGCCCCCCGTTACGGGTACGTTTGAGAAAACAAGATCATTGCCCGAGCCATCTTTTTTCGGAATACCGTCGGCATTTAACAAAGTTACCTCAATTTCAGTAGGTACACCCGCAACAACGTTAGTCACTTCAATTTTATAATCGGCATCAGTAAGTTCAGCGCCCTTGCCTTCAGTAAGTTGTGCACTGACCACGTAATCGCCCGTAGTGCCATCGAAAGCTAAGCCTCTAAACGATGGGATCTCAAATATATTGCCACCTAACTGGCCATCTAAGTCCATTCCCAGCTTGTTTTGCTCATTAACTGCATCAGCGAAAGCTACCGCCAATTGACCAACATCTCGCATTACCGGGCCCAAGACTTCGTTTCGGTATCGGAATAATCCACCAAGGGCACCACCTAAATCATCTTCAACCAGACGCAATGCAGTATCTGCTTTTGTCTGTGAACCAAAATCAGTGGCAAGCTCGAGCTCTTTAAATGTCAGATCGGCATCTGAACTTAGTTCGAAAACATTAAACGAACCATTTTCCAGAACTAAAGACTCACCAGACGTCAGATTAATATTGATAGCGCCATTTTGAGACTGACTTTCTTTAACCGTTATACCCATAATCGACGAAAGTTCGTCTACGGCTAAGTCCCGCTCGTTTAGCAACGCACTTGGTTCATCACTTGTACTGTTTCCCTTGGCAACAACTATACTTCTATTTAAATTGCCAATGTTTTCGATAAGTGTGTTGGCGCGATTAACCAAAGAAGTGAACTCTAAATTTAATTCTTCCTCTTTCTCAACCATATAGTCTGACAGTGTTGCCATGCGCTGATAAAGCGAGTTTGCTTTACCTAAAACTTGGTCCCGCGATGCGAGATTGGTTGGGTCGTCTGCTGCGGTTTGTACGGCGGCAAAGTATTCACTGAAACCTTTTGATATTGAATTCGCTTCGCTGGCCAAAAGAGTATCAATAGCAGATGTCTTTTGTGAGAATGACTCTAACTCGCCAACCGACGTTATGTCGCGACGCAATTGATTTTGAGCAAAAACATTAATGATTCGCTCGGTGTTACCTATTCCTACGCCAAATACTTGGCTGTTGCTTAGCTCTGTGCGCTGGCGAACATAACCTTCAGTATTTACATTGGCAATGTTATTACTGGTGGTGTTTAAAAGTTTGCTACTTGCGTTTACACCGCTTGTGGCAAGAGAAAAAAGATCAACAGAACTCACGGGGATTCTCCATCACTAAGGTAGTAGCGTATTCAAGCGTTCGCTGTTGTACACAGCCATTATCTTATCTGCGTATTCAGGATCAGTTGCATAGCCCGCTTCCTGAAGCGCTTTTGTGTAATGCTTTGCATTTGAGGCTTGTTCAACAGCATTAGAGTAACGAGGCGACGAGTTAATGAAACGACCATAGTCTTGTACCGCTTCTTCTAACGAGGAATAAGCTCGAAACGCCGATTTTTGCTTTTGTGCAACGCCGTTATTGAATTCAAGAGTGTCTACTACCGCTTGCTCTCCATTCCACTCTTTGTTGGCTTTAATACCAAAGAGGTTATGTGAGCTCTTACCATCGCCAGTGTGAATAACAAACTTGCCCCACCCTGTTTCCACTGCAGCCTGAGATACAATCGCTTTTGGATCCATGCCGTATTGTGCTGCAACTTTTTCAGCAATCGGCATGAGCGTTTCTACAAACTGTTCGGGTGAATCGAACATGGCATCTTTAGTCGCACTTTTCGTGCGGATCGATTCGGAGTTGAGCGCAAACGCTTGCGCTTGGTTAACATCATTGACTCGGTTGCTATTTAACGACGATAAATTACCGTCGCTTCTGATTACGCTAGAAGGTGTATAGCTATCTTCCGTTTGTCCAAGTTGTTTCACAATAATGTCAGCTAACCCCATACCACCGTTTGCTGTTAAATCAGTAGCAAGTTGCTGGTCATGCATATCACGATAAAATTTCACTTGCTGTGAATTGAAAGGGCTGTTTTCGTCGGCAAGTGCATCTTGTGCTTTTCGCATTGACTTCAACATCATCTGCACAAAAATAGCTTCGAACTGTTCCGCGGCTTCTTGCAGCACTTCTTCGTCGCCAGAAGCAATTGCTTCACGCATTTTATTAATACTGCCCAAGTCGTGAACGTTACGGGCCATATCAAGCTGATTTTTTGTGCTTAATGCTTCCATTAGATGATCACCAACTCACCGCGAAGCGCACCTGCTTGACGCAACGCTTCTAAAATTGCCATAAGATCACCTGGAGCTGCGCCCACTTCATTCACTGCGCGAACAAGCTGATCTAACGTAACGCCTGGTTCAAACTTGAACATGCGGCTATCAGCTAAATCGACGTCTACAATAGACTGCGTAGTAACAGCCGTTTGGCCATCGCCAAAGGCGTTAGGTTGTGAAACCTGCTGATTTTCAGAAATGGTAACGGTTAATCCACCATGAGTTATGGCTGCAGGAAGCAGTCGTACATCACTACCAATTACAATGGTGCCCGTTCTACTGTTTATAATAACGCGAGCAGGCGCATCTGCTGGCGTAAACTCAAAGTTCTCAAGCGCTGCTAAGAAACCAACCCTTTGCCCTGCGTCTCTTGGAGCAGTAACACGTACAGAAGCAGCATCAATTGGCTTGGCAATAAGATATCCATTTTCAGGTTGCGCACCTAAGCGCTGGTTAATGGTATCTGCCAGCGATTTTGCCGTTGAAAAATCGGGGTAGTGAAGGTTAAGCGTTAATGAGTCTCCGTTTGCAAAGCCGCTTGGTATCGACTGTTCTACCATTGCACCATTGGGGATGCGTCCCACTGTTGGTGTGTTAACCACAATACGCGAACCGTCTCCACCTTCAGCGCCAAAACCACTTACTACTAAACTGCCTTGGGCGATGGCATACACTTGACCGTCAACGCCGCGGAGAAACGTTTGTAGTAACGAGCCGCCTTGTAAGCTTTTCGCTTCGCCTACTGATGATACAGTGACATCAATAGTTTGGCCGGGCTTGCTAAACGCTGGCAAATTAGCATGAACCGCTACCGCCGCCACGTTTCGCGTATTCGGACGAGTATTGGGGTCCATTCGAATACCAAAGTTCGCAAGCATGGTACGAAAGCTTTGCTCGGTAAACGGGTTTTGTTCACCTGTGCCAGGTAAACCCACTACCAAACCATAACCAATAAGTTGGTTCGAGCGTACGCCTTGAATTGAAGCCACGTCTTTAATTCGTTGAGCCGCTGCGTCAGAAATACTTAAAACCAACGCGGTAAGGCAAAAAATTGTGAAAGTTACAAAACGCATAGTTACTCACTCCCTCTCTAAAGAGGCCACCACGAAGATGAGAAAAATTTAGTTAACCAGCCTTTCTCTTGTGCTTGGGCAAATGTGCCTGTTCCACTGTATTGAATGCGTGCATTAGCAATGCGTGTCGACTCAATCTGATTGTCTGGGTTAATGTCTAACGGTCTAACAATACCTGTCAGGCGAATGTACTCATCGCCGTGATTTAGCGTCATCCACTTCTCGCCACGAACCACTAGATTTTTATTCGGTAATACATCTACAACTGTTACCGAAATCGAGCCCTGTAAACTGTTGGTCTGGTTCGCCGCTGCATCGCCAGTAAAGTCATTTGAAGCACTTAAACCTAGCTGAATTGACTGACTACCAATGTTTATCGCATCGCCACCAAGCCCTGTGATAGGTTGCAAATCGGCGTTAGTATCTCGTGACGTTGCAGTGTTAGCCGACTTTGTCGCAGCAGTATTTTCGCTTAAAACTACCGTTATAATGTCGCCTACTTGCCTTGCTGTTACGTCTGAATAAAGACTATTAGCAAGATGTGGCTTAAAAAGAGAACCATTTTCTACTACCGACTCTCTTGGGTAATCAGGCACCACAGGTGCGTAAAACGGGTCGTTCGCTTGAACTCTGGAATCTGGTGTGCTTTGACAGGCTGACAACAGCGCACAAATAATAAGGCTAATTGCAATACGCATATTAAAGCACTCCTACAGCTGCTGAATAACCTGACCAAGCATCTGATCCACCGATGAAATAACTTTCGAGTTCATCTCATACAGTCGCTGGCTTTCGATTAGATTTACCAACTCTTCGGTTACGTTTACGTTAGACGTCTCAAGCGTTCCTTGTGAAATCATACCCAAGCCTTGCAGGCCAGGAATGCCTTGGATAGGTGCGCCACTTGATGCCGTTTCAACGTACAGGTTTTGACCTACCGGCTGAAGGCCCGTTGGGTTAACGAAGTCGGTAACGTTAAGCTGTCCAAGAAGCTGAGGCTCAGCTTGCCCACGAATGCTTACGCTTATTTGACCATCTTGAGAGATAGTGATTTGCTGCGCGTCAGGTGGAATTGTAACCTGAGGCTGTAATAGATAACCCGCACCCGATGTTACAATTTGGCCTTGGTCGTTCATGCTAAATTGACCGTTTCGGCTGTAAGCCAAGGTGCCATCTGGCTGTAGAATTTCAAAATAGCCGCGACCTTGAATTGACAAATCTAGCGCGTTTTCAGTAGTTAAAAGGTTGCCTTGCGTGTGTGCTTTCTGAGTTGAAACCACTTTTGAGCCTGAACCTAACATAAGGCCAGAGGGTAGCTCAGTATCAGCAGATGAACGCCCACCAGGCTGGTTGATGTTCTGATAAAGCAAATCTTCAAACACAGCGCGGTCTTTTTTAAAGCCCACCGTTGAAGCGTTGGCAAGATTGTTCGATACCACAGAGACATCAGTTTGTGCAGCATCTAAACCAGTTTTACTAATCCACAGAGCTGGATGCATGTTAACCTCCAACGTTGCAATAACAGCAACGAATAAAAAATACGTTTATAAGATCCTAAGCAGCATGTTGCCGCGTGTGTCGAGTTCTTCGGCCTGCTTCATGACCTTGACTTGTAGCTCGTAATGGCGCTGTAAACTAATCATGTCTACCATTTCTTCAACCGCATTAACGTTTGAGCCTTCTAACATGCCCGACATCACTTTTACGTTGGCGTTCGCTGGCGCCACTGATCCGTCTTCCATACGAAACAGGCCGTCATAGCCTCTTTCCATGTCTGCATAATTTGGACTTACAAGTTTTAAGCGGCCAACGTCTTCAATAACGTTGGCAGGCGCGCCAAGCTGACGCATAGATAAAGTGCCATCAGATGCGATGGTTAAATTGTCCAGCGGCACAGGTAAAAAGATGGGTCCATTGTCGCCTAGCACCATGCGTCCGTGGACATCTGTCAAAATACCGTCATCACCAAGTTTGAAATTACCGTCTCGCGAGTAAGCCTCTTGGCCGTTTTCATCTTGAACGGCAAACCAACCGTCACCTTGAATAGCAACATCCAGATCTCGGTCGGTCTTAATCATTGGGCCAGATTCATAGTTGTTTGACGGGCTTTCAGTCATAGAGAAAACACGCGTTGGTAAGCCTTCACCATAGGCGGGCATTGACCTGGCCTGCTCAAGCTGAGCACGAAAGCCGGTTGTTTGTGCGTTCGCAAGGTTATTAGCACGTACACCCGTACCCAATAAATCTTGAGAAGCACCGCTTGCTGCAATGTAGAGAAGTTTGTCCATGACTGACTTTTGACTCTGATTAAACCTTACACTTGATTTTGCAAGGGCAGTGCCAACGTGTACTTTTTTAAAGCAACAAGAGTGAATTTTTTACTTATGAAAATGATTTTTATAGAAAAATATAAAAGATAGAAGTGATTAAAATGTCTATTTTTCTATCGTGAAACAACAAAAAACGACAGTAAGCGGAATGGCTATGCCGCTTACTATCGTGGGATAAAACTATTTTGAAATATCAGTATTATCGGATATTCAGAATTGTCTGATTCAGCGAGTTATTGACTTCAAGCGCTCTTGAATTGGCCTGGAAATTACGCTGAGCAATAATCATGTCGATAAGCTCGGTGGTTAAGTTAACGTTCGCCTGCTCTAGCGCAGATGAGTTAATTTCACCAAATGTACCTGTAGTCGCCTCACCAGCTAGCGCTTCACCAGAAAGAATACTTTCTTTCCACTGCGTGCTGCTTTCTTGTGTTAAGCCTTGTTCGTTTGAGAATCGCACAAGCGCTACACGCACAATTGGTTCCGATGTACCGTTTGAGAATGTAGCTCGAACTAACCCGTCAGGACCGATGTCGATTCCTGTCAAACGGCCAACTGGCAAGCCATCTTGTTCCAACGACGTTACTTCAAATGCAGAAGCAAACTGTGTTGGCTCATTTGGTGTTGCACCATTAACATCAAGGTTAAAGTCGATACCAATTTGCTGTGTTGGATCTGATCCATTGGACAGGATAGTGGCACCTAGCGCCTCTGTCTGCATTTTGAAATCAAGAGTTGGCAAGCCGTCAGGCGTTTCCATGTTAATGAAATCACCACCTTGAGAGAAAATAAGTTTAGAGGCAGTTACCGCATTCCCAGTGTTTGCGCCTACTGCGTTAACAGCAGTTGCGGGGTCAGTGTCTAGGCCATTTGAGTCGGTCATATCTACCAGTGTGTCATCCACTGCAGTAGCAACAAACCATTCATTACTTACGCCTGGTGTCCCGTCTTTTATGAAGTAGTATGTCATGACGTGGCTATCGCCTAATGAATCATACACTGTGACTGAGGTTGCAGCATTATAAGTAAGCGGATCGTCAGGATTAAAATCAGCAGGATTTAATGCTGCATCACCGGCAGGTAAGTTCATTCTAATGTCAACTTCTGAAGTCTGCTGCGGAGAACCTGATGAGTCGGGAATTCGCACAGGTACTGTTGTGCTCAGTGCTACCGAAGAACTTGTACCATCACTGTTTACAGGAAATCCCATTAAGTTGTCGCCATTACTATTAACAACAAAATTATCACTATCTAATTTAAATTGGCCTGCACGCGTAAAAGAAAAATCTCTAGACGTAATTTCGGGTATTGTAGTGAAGAAACCGTTGCCGGTAATTGCTAAGTCCAATGCAGTGTTGGTGAACTGTAAGCTGCCTTGAGAAAATTGCTGTGCAACTTCCTGTGTTAGAACACCATCACCTACTTTGGTTTTACCACCAGATAACAGTGATGCAGCATATACATCACCGAACTCTGCGCGTGATTCTTTAAAGCCAACCGTATTTACGTTTGCGATGTTGTTGGCGGTTACATCCAAATCTTTTTGTGCGGCTGATACGCCACTCAGTGCAATATTAAAAGACATTATTGATTCTCCTACTAACTGCCGATTTGAATGACGTCATCAAGATTGATACTGACATCACCATCCAAATTCAAAATTACGCCTTGGCTGCTTCCAGCCAAACTTACACTTCCAACGTGGCGATTAATGGCGGTGTTTAACTGCACCCCTTCACCATTAAGCTCCGCGTTAGCATTTACTACATATTCACCTGGCGGCATGGCATTGCCGAATTTGTCTTTGCCATCCCATTCAAACTCAATATTACCAGCCGCCTGCGTGCCTGCATCAATGGTCTTAATCACCTCACCAAACTGGTTCTCGATGGTGATTGTCATGTTCTGTACTGTCTTGTCGTTAACAATAACACCCGAAATACCGTCGCCTTCAGCAGCTTGATAGCCCACATTGCCCTGAACCAAAACGTTTTGCCCAATAAGACTAGACGCCTGCAGTGCTTGGTTAGACGTCATCGACGTCGCAAATGCCTCAAACTTTTCGTTCAAGTTAGAGATACCGTCTGCCATGGTAAATGAGGTCATCTGGGCAACCATCTGGTCGTTATCTACCGGCTTAGTTGGATCCTGGTTGGCAAGTTGCTCGGTCAGCATCGCAAAGAAATCTTCCTGCGTAAGCTGCTGCTCGGTGCCATCTGCAACTTTTACGGTTTCTTCTTGCCAGTAAAGGTCGTTGTTTAAACCGGTGTTATTTATCGTGTTCACTGATATTTCCTCACATTAACCAAGCGGCAGATTATTGCCCTTGACCAAGTTGCAACACTCGACGGAATATACGTTTGGTAGTGTCGGCTACCTGCACGTTAGTTTCGTATGCTTTTGATGCCGACATCATGTTTGCCATTTCTTCGACAATATTCACATTTGGCTTGTAAATATAACCATCTGCGTCAGCCATAGGGTTATTAGGCGAATACTCAACTTGAAGAGGCGCATCACTCTCAACAATGCCTCTAACTTGGACCCCTGTGCCTTTGGACTGGTTATGCATCGCATCTTGAAGCGCTGTCGCAAATACAGGATGACGAGCTCGATAAGTTTCATCGTAACTACTGCTCACAGAGTTTGCGTTAGCAATGTTACTTGCCGTGGTATTAAGGCGAACGTTTTCCGCTTCCATACCTGTGCTTGAGATTGACATAACATTAAATAGGCCCATGATTACTGTCCTCCTGAGCTGAGCGCTTTTTTCATACCCTTGACCTTACCGTTAATAAATTCAAGGCTGGCTTGGTAACGCAAACCATTGTCTAGAAAACGATTTCTTTCTGCTTGTACTTCTACCGTATTACCATCGCCAGTATCTGGCTGTGTGGGTACACGGTACTGCATGTCAAAATTTGCCGCTGCCGACGCAGAATTGCCGCTCATATGGCGATCGTTGGTTGTAACTAAACCGCCAGCACTCCGAGAAGGAGCTCCGCCTGCGCTATCACGCATTGCCCACTGCATTGCCTTATTGAAATCGATGTCTTTTGCTTTGTATCCGGGGGTATTGGCGTTAGCTAAATTGCCTGCAATCACTTCCATGCGCTCGGTTCTTATCTTCAGCGCAGACTCGTGGAAGCCGACCAATTTATCAAGATTTATAGCCATAATGATGACCCCTGCATAACGTAATTAATGTTCAGTTACTGCTGCCATACATAGTTTTTTATGCTGACTGGAAGTTTTCCATACAGTAAGTACAAGGATTCATAGCAAGGCAGATGCCAAAATGTTTTTTGACGGAAATTCAAAAGGGATGCAGGTGAGTCTGAAATACAAAAAAGCTTTATATTTCAGACCATTTAGGTAGATTACTTTTTTTGATAGTACAAGCCAGGGCTGCACTTAACCATGCTGTAGGAGTTACTCGCGGCACTGATAGATTCTGATGCGCCAAGGAAAAGTACACCGTCACTTTGCAGCTGTCCGGCAATTTGTTGCAGTATGCGCTGCTTTACTTCTGGCGAGAAGTAAATAAGCACATTGCGGCAAAATACAATATCGAAACGTCCGAGTGCGGCATAGCTTGACAGTAGGTTTAAGCTTCGAAAGCTCACCATTTTTCTTACTTCAGGTTTCACTTGCATAGCGCCCGCGTCATTTTTTTGAAAAAACATTTCCCGTCGTCCCGCTGACAAGCCTCGCGCTAATGAAAGCTCATCGTAGATACCTAACTCACATTTTTTAAGCATTTCAGAAGAAAGGTCTGTCGCAACTATTTCAACGCCAGAGCGAAGTGTACCTGGACGCTGACGCTGAAATTCAAGCACCGACATAGCAATAGAGTACGGTTCTTGACCAGACGAGCATGCTGCACTCCAAATTCGAATCTTTCTGTTCTGCGACGCTAGGCTGGGTAACAGCTCTTTTACCAGTAGGTCGAACGGATAGTTGTCACGAAACCAAAGGGTTTCGTTAGTGGTCATTGCGTCAATTACATCTTGCAGAAGGTTGCGGTCGAAGCCTCTTACCACAACACTTATTAATTCATCTGCAGATTCGTATTTGTGTTTATACAGGAGTGAGGCAAGGCGACTTCGTACTAGATATTGCTTGCTGTCGCCAAGCACGATGCCGCATTGCTTTTCGAGAAATTCTCGAAATTTTAGGTAGCTTTCTGGCGATACTTCTTTATTGGCCAATCGCATTATGCTCCGTTATTCACATTCAGTCATCAACCACTTTTGAACCGCAGTTGCCAGCTCATCTGGGTGGAATTTAGCGATAAAGTCGTCAGCCCCCACTTTTTGAACCATTGCTTGGTTGAATACACCGCTTAATGACGTATGCAATACAACATGCAGTTTCTGAAGCTCAGGGGTATTTTTAATTTCTGCAGTTAAGGTATAGCCGTCCATTTCAGGCATTTCAATGTCAGAAACCAAAACACCCACACGATTCGTGACGTCACCGTACTCCTCAGCGATCTCTTTTAAACGATTCAAGGCTTCTAAACCGTTTTTAGCCAATTCCATTTCGAGGCCAAGCGCAGTAAGTGCCTTTTTAACTTGGTTGCGCGCAACAGCGCTGTCGTCGGCAATAAATATAATTTTATTCTCTTGGCCTTCTGTGGTCAGGCTATCAGCTACATCATTGCTCACTTCCGCATTAAGAGGAGATATTTCGTTAAGGATCTTCTCAACGTCCAAAATTTCAATTAGCTCGTTTTCAACTTCGGTGACTGCAGTAAGGTAACTCGCTCTACCTGTGCCTTGAGGTGGAGGCATAATAGCATCCCAGTTGGTATTGATAATGCGCTCTACGGCACCAACTAAAAACCCTTGTACCGAACGATTGTATTCGGCAATCACAATAAAAGCGTTTTTAAGGTCTTCAATTTTTTTGCCTCGGGTTGCCATGCTAAGGTCGATAACCGATATAGTTTGACCACGAATGTGCGCTACGCCACGCACCAAAGGATTTAATTTAGGCATTGCGGTTAGAGGTGGGCATTGCAGTACTTCTCGTACCTTAAACACGTTTATTCCAAAACGCTGACGCCCATTGAGTCTAAACAGCAATAGCTCCAAGCGATTCTGACCAACGAGCTGTGTACGCTGGTTTACTGAATCTAAAATCCCCGACATAAGTCACCTCTAAATAATACTGGGCACGATCATTGCCTCTTATGTTAAAGATAGACAATATCACTAAATTTTTGCAGGTTAAACGACAGAAAAATGACGCTTTGTTGGTTATCGGCCAAACAGAGTGTTACTTAAGCGCGTTTGCTGCGTTGAGATTATTAAGCATAGTCAATAACTCACTAACTGAACACGAAAAATTACGATGAAACAAACAAATATTCGCCTACATTTCAATATTGCTCAATTTTGGGCTGTGTCAGCGCTGTTGTTTATTTCAGCAACCGCGACGGCATCGACTTCACAACACGCCGAAGTGGAGGAAGGAGCCAAACAATATTTACTATCGCAGCTTAATGAAGCGTCTGGCGACACCGACCTTGATATATCAATAGTGGAAATTGATGAACGAATAAATATACCCAACTGCCCTACCGGGTTTCAGTACAATGCGTCAGAGGAAGCACTGGCTCAATCGTATATCTCTGTAAGAGTAAGCTGCCGAAACAACGACTGGTACTTGTTTACTAGTGGCCAGGTGACTAGGACAAAAGAAATAGTGGTGCTACAAGGTGCCGTCAGCCCTGGTACCGTGCTCACATCTTCAAATTTAACGCTTGCTAAAATTGATGTTAAGCGACTACGCCACACCGCATTTAGTGACATCGATAGTGTGGTAGGTGCCCGCATGAAGCGCAGAGCAACCAACGGACAAGCAGTACAAGCTAATATGCTATGTTTTATCTGTAAGGGCGATCGCATTACAATTACCGCTGAAGTTGCAGGAATGAGAGTAAAAACAGCTGGAATTGCCCAACAGGACGGTGTTGTAGGCGACAGTATCAAGGTTATTAACGCCAGTAGCCAGAAAGCGGTAGTAGCAAGAGTCGCCAGTTCGGAAGAAGTCGTGATACACTTGTGATTGAGGCTCTCAATACGTTCCTTTTTGTTGAGAAAAAGGCTAAAGAAAAAGGCTCTGCGGCCGATACCTCTTACAGAGGCAAAAAGGTAGTGAGGAATTAAAATGGCAATTAACAATATAAACAATGGATTACCCAAAACCCCTGTTGATAATGGTAAGGTTGCTCAGCAAAATCAAACGCAGCAATCTCAGCAGCAAACGTCTGCACAAAATGCAGCGGCTGCGCCCGCAGCACCACGTCAAGATTCAGTTTCATTGACGCAATCTGCACAACAGTTAAATCAGGTTCAGAAAAAAGGCTCTGAAGCGCCAGTAAACCAAGAAAAGGTTGATCGCCTTAAAAAAGCGATTCAAAGCGGCGAGTATCGAGTAAATCCAGAGGTTTTAGCGAATAAAATAGCAAAGCTGGAATCTGAGATTTTTAGTTCAAAGTAATTCACTGTTAAGGACACTGTGTGACGTCACAAACATCATCTGTTTCAGAGCTTTTAAAAAGACAGGTTGAACACCTTTCTACTCTTGCTGCAGTGCTTGAGAAAGAGCTGCAGCTTATTAGCTCACGCGAAGCAGAGCCATTGATGAAACTGCTTGATGACAAAACACAGCTGTTAGAAGTTATACAGAAAACTGACGTTGAAATTGAAAATGCTATTAGCGCTCAAGGCAGTATGCAAGCTGAAGACGACGCGCTGATGGAGCAAGCCAAATCACTGTTAGAAGACTGCAAGTATCGCACTCAAGTTAATCAAAAAGCCGTTGAGCAAGGACAGCTACGCCTCACACATTTGCGGAATTTGATGATGGAAGTGCGAGCAAAAGAGTCGCTGACTTATGACAAAAAAGGCAAACCTAAAGGTGGAACTTTAGGTTCGGGGGTAAGCGCCTAAACGTGGTCGTGATTTAAGGCGTTCAACGTTAAACGCCCACCTGATGGGCGTTTTTTGATTCTACTTGCTACAACCTATTAACTAAACATTACTTGTTAGTAATACTTAACTTCCCTGACCCTTCTTGGCTTTGCAGTGGTTAAATACAAATCATATACCTGCTTCATATCTAACGATAGTTCGGTAACATACGTGTCATCACCTACAGGGTAAGCTTTCACAACTTTCGCACCACGAATAACACCTTCTACTGATGCTCTTAGGGTTTCGCTTTCAACAACCAGGCTGGATAACACCTGATCGCCCTGTAGCTTCTGACCATAAACCTGTTCAGCAAGCTCTCTGTAAGCATCAAGTTTGGACGCTTTCATCGCCATAATGCGTTTTACACTGTCGCTTTCTCCTCGCTGAGACATTATAGGCGCATAGCCTATTGCCGTGAGCGTTGGGTAAGTGTCGGGCTCGATGGTTTCATACTCGACATGTTTGTCGATTATCCCGCAGCCGGTTATTCCCAAAACGACGGCAATCGCTGCAAACCTGCACACAGAGCGCATGCGCAAAAACATTGGTAACGACATAAGGTTACTCCTTACAAAGCACTGAGGCCTTTAACTGTTTCCTTTACAAAGAAACGGCGTTTAATTTGACTTCATAAAAGTAAGCAAAAAGTAAGCCCGTTTGTTTTAAGCCAGCTTTAGTCCAGCTCTCGTTTACTTTTTTATGGCGCTTTTCTGGCACTGTTCTGGCATAGCTTGTTAACGAAATTCAATATGACACTTGCTTTGTATATAAAAAGCCAGTGGCAAAGCACAAACTAGTTATGCAGAGGTGCCATGTGCTACATGCTAAATCTATGCTTAATATCGCTTTCATGATGAAAATAATGGCGCTAACTTGCCTACTTTTCTTAAACGGAGGGCAAAGCCATGCCGCTTGGTTCGAGGCAAAGGGGCAGGCGAAGGTTATTGATGGCAATAGAGCCCAAGCAAAACGCGTAGCGACTGAAGAAGCGCTAAAACAAGCCATGCTATTTGCTGGCGCCTCTATTCAGAGCGTGCATACGCTTACTAACGGCCTATTAGAAAACGAGGAAATGACCATTCGCTCAACAGGTGAAGTTGAACACCTCGAGCTCATCGACGAAGTGTATAGCGATGGTATGGTAACGGTAAGTGTAAGAGCCGACATCTTTCCAAAAATGAAAACCTGTAGCGCGCAAAATGATGAAAAACACTTTTCTAGCACCCATTTTCTTGTGCGTAACCGCCAACAGTTAGCGCAAGGCAGCATTACCCATTTTGACGAGGCGGTAACTCAACGTTTTGCAGAAACAATGCGCCTGAACACGCAGGCAATGAAAATGACTCACATTGCACCGCATACCGCTAAATTCAAAAATGAGTTTACTGATGAAAATGTAAGAACACTGTCGACACTTAGCAATACACAGTTCGTGGTGGTCGGCACCATTGATGATTTAAGTATTACCACAGAAGCGCCTTCCGTGTTTTTGCCTTGGGCAAACGGTGAATCCATGCGTAATTTTCGTATTACGCTGAGGGTTTATGATGGCGTGAGCGGTGGACAGTTGTTTAGCAACACCTATCAAAATGAAGCACCTTGGGAATTCGATCGTTTTGAAATAGTAGATGAATTTTCTGCAATGTTCTGGCGCACGCAATATGGTAAAGCCATCGATAAAACACTTCAAACAGCAATACTCGACATCCAAGAAACGGTGGCCTGTCAGCCAGTAACAGGGCGCGTTCTAGGCGTTACTTATGACAAAGTGTCAGTATCACTTGGGCGAGATAACGGCATTGATGTAAACGACGAGTTGTTCTTGTATCAAGCGAAAGAGCTGACTGACAGCCGCGGACGTAAGTACCTACAGTACAAGCTCTATCCCGGAACATTCGTAGTAAAAACCGCTTATGCAAAATCTTCTACGCTTGTCAGTAAGGAAGAGGGAATCATTGCAAATATTCAAGAGCAGGACTTTGTTGTTAAAAAATAGTCGGGCTAGAGCGTGTTGACCTTCTCGGTACGTTTTTGCAGCAAAGTGTTTAGCATTTAGACAAGGAAGTGTACATATAATGTAGCTATCTTCATCAGTGTGCACAGACGCAGGATAAATACTAAACAATTGCTGCCTGAAAGGTTCATCCAAGCGAGCCTCATGCTGCTTTTCTCGTTGCTAATTTGGAATAACCAAACCACGCAACTCGTTCATTGCCTGAAACTCGCTTGGAATGAACAAAAAGAGTACCGAGAAGGTCAACACGCTCTAAATACCCTCCAAAATGACAATTGGTTTTCCCTGTTTGGCGTGCTATACGTATAGAAAAGTGTTAAATGAGTATCGATTGTAATTCAACAAATCTGCTCATTTGTTTAATACGTTGAGAACTCTCTGCACCTATGACTTGGTCTAAAATTGCGTCAACTTGTTTAGCATTACTGGCACTGCTTCTTATGGCAATTGCTCAGCAAATGAGGGCTCAACTAACTATTGAGTTTCCAAAACTCGAACAGGTAGTGATTAATAATTTTGGACCACGTAACGCGCCAGACGTAAAAGCACTCCAGACCACACTTGGAACCCTTCAAAACAAATCTGTTAAAGACCAACTTATTGGCGTAAATACGTTTTTCGACGAACACATTCAGTACGCAACCGACGACATTGTCTTTAAACAAACCGATTATTGGGCAACGCCTTCTGAGTTCTTCGGTCATTCCAGAGGAGATTGTGAAGATTACGCCATTGCAAAATATGTGGCTCTGCTACACTTAGGGGTAGATAGTGCTAAACTACGCCTGATATATGTAAAAGCAAGAATTGGTCGAAGTCGCGTAACGCAAGCACATATGGTGTTGGGGTATTATGAAACCCCATCGTCAGACCCCTTAGTGTTAGACAGCTTAGTGTCTAATGTTTTACCGGGTTCAGAACGAACCGACTTAGTGCCTGTGTTTAGTTTTAATGACTCTGGCATTTGGCAGCCTGGACAAGCAAGCCAGGTTTCTTCTTCTACAAGCCGTTTATCGCGCTGGCGTGATGTTATCGAACGCATGAAGTTAGAAGGAATAAGCAGAGGGTCATAAGCGTTTATGTCGATAATTAAAGAATTGTGGTTAGCTATAGTTGTGATCATTCTGCTAGCTATCGCTGGTAGTGTCACGATCCACGGCTTTACTACGAAAAAATACGTTGAAGAACAGCTTTACGCCAAAAATCTTGATAATGCCAGTATGCTGGCGCTTACCTTAAGCGGCCTAGAAAAAGACCCGGTTTCTCTCGACCTTTTCATTATGTCTCAGTTTGATATTGGCCATTATGCCTCTATATCACTGCGGACTTCTGAGGGTGAAGTAGTTTCTGAACACAATGTTGAAGTGAAACTCGACGAAGATACACCAAAATGGTTTGCAAAATACTTTGGCCCCGAAGTGGCACCAGGGGTTGCACAAGTCAGCGAGGGTTGGGGTCAGTATGGTACGGTATATGTAGAATCTGACACAAGCTTTTCAATTGCGTCAATGTGGCAGGCAACATACCGCTTAATACTTGGTCTTTCCGTGGTAGGCCTTTTCGCAGGCATTGTTGGCGGTTGGTTAATGAAACTCATACTAAAACCGCTAGACGGCGTTGTACACCAAGCCCAGTCCTTTCAAAAAATGAAATTTATCAAACTTGCTGAGCCGCGTACCCTTGAACTTAAACGCGTTGTTAAAGCAATGAACTTCTTGGCTAATCAATCACGCAAAATAATGGAAGAAGAAAACGCGCGTCTTGACATTATGCGATATAAAACGCAGTTCGATGACGAGACCAATTTGGCCAATCGTGAATATTTTATTTCGATACTCAAGGGGCAGATCGCCTTTCGCGACACCCAAGGTATTAACTGCTTATTTATCATTCGTTTTACTGAAGATGAAGGCTTCCTTCGTACACCTTATCCCGAAAGGCGTGCACGCTTAACCCAGTTTGTAGAAGCAATTAACGACACATTAGATTTGTACCATCACCACTTCAGTGATAGCAGAGTGTCGCGTATGCAGAAAAACGAATTTGCCATTTTACTTACTGAAACCCACGATGTGTGTACCGTCACAGTGGCTCTGCACGAGGCATGCAAAAACGTTTTTTGTAATGAAAACGACCCTCGAGTTTATCATGCCGTCGTAAAACTGCGCCCAGATGACAGCTTCTCCAGCGCACTTATGCGTACTGATGAAATGTTGGATGAAGCTCAAGAACTAGACACACAAATCCCGAACATTGAAGAAGTGTTACTCAATACAACAGAGGAAGACGAAGCTCAAAAATGGCAGATGATGCTGAGTGATGCTATTGAGAATTGCAATGTAGAAACCTTTAACTACCCTGTTTTAAACGTAAATCGCGACTTGGTGCATTACCAAAGCTGGGCCGGCGTTACGCTTGATGGCGAACTTCGTCAAAGCGGTTACTACACACATTGGGCCCGTTATTTGGGCTTATTGCCCAAGCTTGAGCTCACCACAATTAATTATTTAATCGACTACATAAACAATAAGAACACGAACGCCAAATATGCGTTCCTATGTTCTGAACAGTTTATGCTAGACTCAGAGTCCATTGCACAACTTTATTACCTTATAGGCTACAACGAAAAAGCAGCTAATCATTTGTGTATTGAAGTGCGAGAGTCTACCGCAACGCGTTTCCCAGAAGAATTTGAACAGTTCTGTACAACACTGAAAGCCAAACACGTTGAGGTAGGCCTAAAACGCGTTGGAGAATCGTTCTCGCAATTATTAAACGTGCAAGAGTTGGGGCTTGATTATGTGAAGATAGATTCGGCCTTTATGTCAGACATTGACTTTAACCCCGCGAACCACGCATTTATAAGGGGTTTTTGCACACTCGCGCATACTTTTGGTATTAGAGTGTATGCTGACGGTGTGAAAAAGGCTGACAATAAGGAACTGTTTACAGAATTGGGGATTGATGGCGTGGTATCACATATGGAAGTTATAGAGCACCTTTTAGATGACTAAACTCACCCACTCTTAGCAGTAAATTAATGCGGTCTTTGGCATCAAATTTTTGTAATAGGGTGCCAACATGCTCTTTCACGGTTCGTTCACTAATACCATAGTCTCGCGCAATTTCTTTATTGCTGCGTCCCTCCAAAATACCGCTTAACACATCACGCTCTCGCTTGGTTAAATGGCTGAGTTGAGACAGCGCTGCACTTGTATTAAGTTGATTCGCAATGTTGCGCGTTGTAGGAGCCAAAAGCTCATTGGGTATCCACATGCCACCTGCATCCAACACCCTTGAGACCGAGTCAAACATTGATGTGGCGCTCAACGCATGACAATATGCACGCGCCCCAAGAACCAATGCAGTTTGCATTTCTTGGCGCTCTAGTTCGTAGGTTAGCAGCACTATATTGTTAGTATGACGCTTGGCGTCTAAGACATTACGCTTCCATTCTTGATTGTTAGATAACAACCACAGTGTTTCACCTTTGGGGATGTGCGCAACGGACTCTAACGCATTAGGAAAATAATCCAGTAAAACGCCTTGTTGGTCGGTGTTCAAAATATAGTTAGCCATTTAACGCTCCCGTAATGCTGAAGATGTCACGTTAAACAATGGGGACAGTATGTAGTTAAGTACCGTCTTTTTACCGGTTAAGATATCTACCTGAACAATCATTCCTGGAATAATATCTAGCTCTGCATTTCCAATTTGTTCTTTAGTTTCAAGACGAACCAAATAATAGGTTTCGTCTTTTTCGTTTGTTATGGCGTCTGCGCTAATATGTTTCACTTCAGCTGACATGCCCCCATAAATAGTATAGTCGTACGCACTAAACTTAAGTATTGCAGACTGCCCTTCTCTGATAAAAGCAATGTCTTTGGGTGACACCTTAGCCTCAACGATAAGCTGGTCGTCTTGCGGTACCAGTTCAACAACCGCGCTACCAGGAGTGATAACGCCTCCAACAGTATTAAACAGCATCCGCTGGACGGTGCCGTTGATAGGCGACTTTAATTCGGCCTGCGACACCACATCTTCCAAACTGGTTTGCGACTGTTGAAGTGTTGCCATTTCACCGATTGCTTCGGTTAACTCTTGGCTCCATCGATTAATCAGGCGAAGTCGGCTTTCCTCTTTTTTAATGACTTCTTCTTCAATAGCATTTAAACCACGGGCTATAGCTACCTTCGACTTTTTGATATTAGCTTTTAGCTCTACAATTTGGCGTTCTAAACGCAATACTTCTATTTCTGATACCGCCCCCGAGGCCAGTAATGGTTTAGTAACCGCTAACTCTTTTTCAGACAATGTCAGTACATCTTCATACTGAGACAAACTAGCTCTTTCCTCTTCAACATCTTGCCTGCGCTGCATAATACGGGTGTCTGAACCAGCAGCGACCTCGTCTAGCTCGGCTAAATTTGAGTTATACAGCTTGCGCTCGTTTTCCACAATTACAGGCGCTTGAGACAACAGCTTTTTACCAAAACGAAGCTGTGTTCCTTGCGTTAATGCAGACAGACGCTGAACTTTTGCTGCAAGTGCAGCAAACTGAGTGGTGTTCTCTTCTAAAGATGATATATAGCGCGTAGGGTCGACACGTAATAATACCTGACCTTTCGAGACTCTTTCGCCCTCTCTTACTAGTATGTCTTGCACAATACCACCATCGTAAGACTGCAGTACCTGCAGCTGCTGAGACGGAATAACTTTACCATCGCCTTTTGCAACTTCGTCGATTTGCGCAAAGTACGCCCATACCACCAATATAAAAATAACCAGCACAACACTGTATAAAAGCCCTTTCGCCTTAACAGGTGTTTGCATTATTCGCTGCCACTCGGCTTCAAGTACCCAGTCTTGCCCAGAGGTAGGCGCAAGCCAGCCCCGAGTTAAGCGAGACAATATTCCTGAATCTGTGCTTTCAGACATGACTACACGCCCCTCTTTTTCACATTTTCAGTACTTTTAAACTGCGTTAAAACCGCTTCTTTTGGTCCATCAGCAATAATCTTACCGTTTTCAATAACAATCACCCTGGACACTAAATCAAGCAACGTGGTTCTATGGGTGTTTATAATTAACGTTTTACCCTCTATGGCTTTCGCTATTGTCTTTTTAATTAGCGCTTCAGAATTGGTATCCATTGACGAGGTTGGTTCGTCCATAATGAAGATAGACGGTGAATTAACAATTGCACGTGCAATAGCAACTGCTTGACGTTGACCTCCTGAAAACATGCAGCCGCGCTCGCCCACATTTTGCTGCAGACCATAGGCACTTTTATTCACAATATTGGCAAGCCCACAGCTTTGAATAACCTGCCATAGTTTTTCATCATCTACATTTGTGCCTTCGCACAATATATTTTCTTTAAGCGTACCGTAGAACAAGCTTACATCTTGAGGTACGTAGCCAATGCTTTTCCTAACTACAGACGGGTCGTATTGCTGCAAATCAACGCCATCAAGCAATATCTGTCCAGATTCAGGCTTATAAAATGACATAATGAGTTTGTTTAATGTGGACTTACCGCAGCCGTTTTTACCGAGAATTGCAACGTGCTCACCCGCATTTATTTTTACGTTAAGATCTTTGAGCGCCATTACATTTTCATCTGGATATTTGAAGCACACATTATTAGCTTCAATGTTGCCGTTAACGTTTACTTTGCTCTGACGCTTCTTGCCATTACACATTTCGCTGGGAAGCTGCATTATTTCATCAAGGGTGTTTTTGGCTGTTTCAGCATGATGGTATTGCGCAAGTAAACCTGCCGCTTGTGAGATAGGGCCCATTGCTCGACTAGACAGCAAATAAGCTGCAATAAGACCGCCTTGCGTAATATGACCGTCAATAATCAGATAAACACCTGTGAGTATGATGACAACACCCACTGTTTGCTGAATGTAAAGTGCGGCATTATTAACAGACATTGAAACCAAGCGAAGCTTAGCGTTCACCTTGGCTAAAAACACTGTGTGCTTTTCCCAGTCGCTTTGCCTTTTACTTTGAAACCCGAATGCTTTTATATCTTCAAGCGACACTACACTTTCTGTAATAAGTGAACTTCTCCTAGAGCCAATCTCCATTGATTCGTCAGACAGAGTACGCATAACTCTTTGTGCTTTAAGCGCGTACAGCAAAAGCACACCAGCGCCTATCAACATCGGAATAATTAAATAAAAATCAATCATGGCGATGATGACAATAAAAATTATCCCGAACGGTAAATCGACTAGAGCCACTAACGTCAATGAACCAAAAAACTGTCTGATACTTTCAAAGGAGTGAAGGCTGTTGATAAAAGCCCCGCTTTTCGCGGGCTTACTGGCTAAGTTTATAGCAAGCACCTTTTCCATAATTTTAGACGATAAGGTGACATCAAGCCGGCTTGCAGCAAGTTCAACAAAGTATTGACGCAGCATGCGCAACGACATGTCTGCCGCTAAAATAACGAGTACACCGATGGCCAATGCCCATAGCGTTTCAAGCGCGGCATTAGGCACAACGCGGTCGTACACGTTCATCACAAAAAGCGGTAATGCTATCGACAATAAACTAATAAACACCGAGGCAAGAATAACGTCCTTATATAAGCCTTTAGCGAGCTTCACCGATGACCATAGCCAGTGACCCACAGAAGACTTATCAACGTGTAACGATGTGCCACTAGGCGTCATTTCAGGGCGCGCAAAAATAACATACCCAGTATATTGCTCAGCAATTTGTTCATAAGGTACGTCAACCACTGCCTTGCCTAGCTCTGGATAACTCACACTTGCGCACTCATCGTTAAAACAATGAAGTACACAAGCGTTATTGTCTTTTAACAGCAAAATTGCGGGCAACAACGCGGTGTTAATTTTGTCTAAGTCACGTTTTACCGTTCGGCTGGTAAGGCCTGCGCGCTTTGCGGCACGTTCAAACCCACTCGGCGACAACATACCTTTGTCAAGTGGAAGCCCACTAAGCAAACTCACTCGAGATACATTATGCTGGTAATGCTGACAGAGTGTCATAAGACAATCCATTAGCATTCCCCCTTGCATGTCTAAGTACGATATTTCATCGACCTTGTCATCCGTCATAAAGGTCCTTACTGCTTACTGCGATGGTGGTAATTGAATAATAGACGCTTCTATTCGTCTGTTACGCTTGTTTGCAGACTCTGACTCTTCGTCTATCAATGGGCGTGTTTCACCGTATCCCACAGCGGTAATTCGGCGAGGCTCGATATCTGTGATAGACATGAGCATTGATGCTACCGCATTTGCGCGACGTTCAGATAGTCGCTGGTTATAAGATGCATCTCCGTCTAAAGACGCATGGCCATGAATGATTACGCCAGTATTTTCGTCTTGCTCTAGTGCAGCAATAACATCATTCAACGACGCAGCATACTCGTCGCGTATTTTGCTAGAGTTAGAAGCGAATTCAATGTTCACTTTAATGGTATTAATAATGTTGGCATTATCGATTGTGAACTCGGAAGCTTTGGGATCAACTTTCGCGGCTTCGCAGCCAAAATCATCTACCGCCGCACCAGGTGTAGAGTCGTTACAGTCGTCCCATAAATCAACAATGCCATCGCGGTCAGAATCGCGCTTGAGTATGTTGGCGTCATCCTCGAAATGCGTACGTTGTGCAGGACAAACATAGTTAGGATCGAATGTGACTTTTTCTTCTGCAAGCTCTAAGACCTCAGGTACATCACTACGCTTAACACCTAACGTTTGCGCTAAGTTACCTGACGCTGCGAGTAAACGTACGCGAGCTTTTTCTAGTGTGAATTGTGCCTCGCGATAAGCACGGCTTGATTCGTAATATTCATTTTCAGAATCAAGTAAATCCAGTAATGAACGTTCCCCAATGGTGAACTGATCCATATAAGCTGTTCTTACGCGATCTGAAGATAGTCGGTGCGCATTAAGTGAGGGCAGCTGATCAGAAATATTGATAATATCATTGTACGCAATCTGCACGGTTTGACGCATGTCGATACACGCTTTGTCGCGCAGGTCTTTGGCAAGGTCTACTTGAGATAACGCTTGACGAATGGCCGCAGCATCTGAGCCACCATTGTACAAATTATAAGAAAAGTTAATGCCGACCGAGGCTTCAATAATTGTGTTGTTTAGCGCTGCCTGATCTCGTGTATTTGCACCATAGCTTGCTGTTAAATCAACGCGCGGATGATACAAGCTCTTCGCGCTCTGTACCCCGTATCGCTGCGCATCTATGTTGTAAATAGCAGCGTTGAACTGCGGGTTAGTAACATAAGCATTATTAAGCAGCGTTTTAATATCAGTAACATTTACATCAAGATAGGCAGAAGACACATTAACAGGCTCAAGCTCTGGTGCTGGCTTTTCACCTACAATGCGTAAAAATCGCGCTGTAACATCATGTAGATTCGATAACTCAGTCAGGACGTTTGATTCAGCAAGTGACAAACGACCGCTTATTTGTTCTAGGTCCGCACGGCGTCCTACCCCCGCTTGCACGCTTTCTTCAATTTGTTTGAACACATCAACATGCGTTATCAAATTCTCTTCAGCAAGGCGCAGTTGCTCTCGGAAAAGTTGTACGTCTAGATACGCTTGCGAGGTTTCTAATGCTTTTTGTTCAATTTCGTTGAACAATTCAAATAAACGCACGACCTGTGCTTGCTTAAAGCGTTTTACTTCGCTACTTGTTAGGAAGCCGTCATACAACATTTGCGTAAGCGCGATTTCAGCTGTGTGACCAGCGAATTCTTGTTCAAGCCCGAAATTACGATCGGTATATGAACTACTTGCTAAGGCATCTATTTGTGGCCTAAAGCCTCCGCGTGCAATATCAACGTCTGACATCGCCACTTGTAGTTGTCTGTAACTAGCCTGTACCTCGGGGTTTGTTGTAACTACTTTACGCACGTAATCTTCCAACGTAGGCGCATTCGTACTGTCTGAAATTGTTTGGGCTAGACTGTTGCAGCTAACACAGACTGTAAAAAGTGCAGCGGCAGTTTTTAACGTATTCATTGACCATATCCTCGCAAACAAATTCCCAAGGCTTGTCCTGTTACGCATATGTAAAGACAAATTTTCTTTTGTACTTAAACAGTAGTCGGTAAAAAAAAAACCGCAAACGAACTCAGTACTTAACGACTAAAGTTTAAGTGAAATTAGGGGTAACTCCTTAGGTGACTAACGATGTAAGCACTAGACTTTCGGCTACCCGTACTACGGTCCGGTAACGAATAAAAAAAATCTCTTCTACTTTTATAAGAGATTGGCAAAAAAAGTACGAGAGACACACATGGCCTCAGTAATTGTTAATGAAATAAACGGTACAGCGACGTTAATAAGAAACGAAACCGGTGAAACTGTCTCGCTTCAACAAGGTGACATTATTTTAGAAGGCGACAGACTTGAAATTCTTTCATCATCAACCGTTGTTGTATCGATAGACGGCGAACTTCGCGTTTTACCTGCAGGGCAAAATGTTGTTTTTCCACTTCAAGCTGATTTTACTGAAGACAATTCAGACGATGAGTTCAGTGTATTCGATCAAAGTTTAGATGACGTTGCTGCACTGCTTGGTGTTGATAATAATGATGGTAATCAGCAGGCGACCAGTGATGGCGATGATATTTTAGATTTATTGTCAGGCGACGGTGACATTCTTGAGTCGTTAGAAGCAACCGCTGCAGGTCTTAATGGTGGTGGCGGTGCCGATGGCGGTATTACGTTTGTGCGTGTCGATAGAATTAATGAACAAACCACACCATCCTCTTTTGGAGAGGAAGGCAATGCGAGTAACACTAACGACACGTCAAACTACGGCCTATCAGGCGATGGCGACCAGTCGGCTGATATACTGTTAACGCTTGATGATATTCCAGCGTCTAACGATACAACCCCTCTACTTACTGGTGAAACATCGGCAATTCCTGGCAGTACCGTTACGCTTACCATTACTGATGCAGAGGGTAATGTGCAAACCGTTACCGCTACAGTATTAGATGACGGTTCATTTAGTGCTGAAGTTACACAGCCACTTTCAGATGGGCCGTTTACCGTTGATGCCACTGTGGTTGGTCCATTTGGAAACACGGCGTCAGATAGCGGCGCAGGTGTTATTGATATTACACCGCCAGTGATAGACCTAGATGATATTGACGAAACAAACGACACTACTCCGCTATTGTCGGGTACCACAGACGCCACGCCAGGCAGTGTTGTAACACTCACTATTACTGATAGTGCTGGTAACGTACAAACGGTAACTGCTGTGGTACAAGCTGATGGTTCGTTTAGTGCAGAAGTTCCCGCCGCGCTTGCTGAGGGATCATTTACCGTTGATGCAAGTGTTGTTGACGAGGTTGGTAACACAGGAACCGATTCAACAACAGGTCAGATTGATACAACAGCACCAACCATTGCATTAGACGCCATTGCGACGACCAACGACACAACGCCACTGCTTTCGGGTACTACAGATGCAGCTCCAGGCAGTGTTGTAACGCTAACGGTAACGGACAGCGCAGGAAACACGCAAACTATTACTGCCGTTGTTCAGGCAGACGGTACGTTTAGTGCTGAAGTGCTAGCAGACTTAGCTGAAGGCGAATTCACTGTTGATGCAAACGTGACTGACACCGTCGGCAACACGGCTACCGATACGACAACGGGTGAGATAGACCTTACTGCCCCCACTATTTCACTTGATACCGTTGCTACAACTAACGACAACACGCCGATTCTTTCTGGTACAACCGATGCCACACCAGGCAGCGTGGTGACACTTACTATCACTGACAGTGACGGCAACACGCAAACTATTACTGCCGTTGTTCAAGCTGACGGCACGTTTAGCGCTGAAGTACCAACAGAATTAGCAAAAGGCGAATTTACTGTAGACGCCAGCGTTACCGATGAAGCGGGCAACACGGCAATAGATAGCACAACAGGTGAAATAGACCTAACTGCACCTTCAATTGCGCTAGATGCCGTTGCTACAACTAACGACACCACGCCGCTTCTCTCGGGTACAACCGATGCCACGCCCGGTAGCGTGGTAACGCTAACTATTACTGACAGTGCCGGCAACACGCAAACTATTACTGCCGTTGTTCAAGCTGACGGTACGTTCAGTGCTGAAGTACCAACAGAATTAGCAGAAGGCGAATTTACTGTAGACGCTAGCGTTACCGATGAAGCGGGCAACACGGCGATAGATAGCACAACAGGTGATATAGACCTAACTGCACCTTCAATTGCGCTAGATGCCGTTGCTACAACTAACGACACCACGCCGCTTCTCTCGGGTACAACCAATGCCACGCCCGGTAGCGTGGTAACGCTAACTATTACTGACAGTGCCGGCAACACGCAAGCTATTACTGCCGTTGTTCAAGCTGACGGCACGTTTAGCGCTGAAGTACCAACAGAATTAGCAGAAGGCGAATTTACTGTAGACGCCAGCGTTACCGATGAAGCGGGCAACACGGCAATAGATAGCACAACAGGTGAAATAGACCTAACTGCACCTTCAATTGCGCTAGATGCCATTGCTACAACTAACGACACAACCCCACTTCTTTCCGGTACAACCGATGCCACACCAGGCAGCGTGGTAACGCTGACTATCACTGACAGTGCCGGCAACACGCAAACTATTACTGCCGTTGTTCAAGCTGACGGCACGTTTAGCGCAGAGGTGCCCGCAGACCTAGCTGAAGGAGAATTTACGGTAGATGCTAGCGTTACCGATGAAGCAGGTAATACTGCTACAGATAGTATAGCGTCTGTCGTTGATACCACGGCACCAACCATTACGCTGAGCGACCCAGGCTCAAACGGCGACGCAACACCTACAATTTCGGGCTTCACCGATGTAGCACCTGGAAGTGTGGTTAGTTTTACGGTTACCGACAGTGCAGGAAACACACAAACATTTACGGCACTGGTCAATGATGACGGAACGTTTAGCGTTGAAGTACCTGCGGACGTAGCGCCAGGTGCATACGATGTAACAGCTACTGTGTCAGACGCCGCAGGTAATACAGTAACAGCTACGGCGAACGGTAATTATGATACGACGGCACCTTCTACCACAGTAAATCAGCCTGCTCCTACCAACGACACTACGCCAAATATTTCTGGTGAAACAACCGCGCCTGCTGGAAGTACCGTTGTGATTGTAGTAACTGATAGTGAAGGGAACGAACAAACGTTTACTACGACGGTGAACGCCGATGGTTCCTTTGATGCTGATATACCAGCAGAGCTTGCTGAGGGCGAATATACCGTAAACGTAACGGTCACTGACCCAAGCGGTAATTCATCGTCAAACACGGTTACAGGCATTGTTGATACAACGCCTCCTACCTTATCACTTGACGCCATAGGCACTACCAACGACAACACACCGCTAATTCAAGGTGAGACCGATGCTGGCGCGGGTGCCACAGTTACCATTCAATTGGTCCACAGTGATGGAACAATAATTAATCTTACAGCCACTGTGCAAGAAGACGGAAGCTTCAGCGTTGAAGTACCGCAGGAGCTTGCAGATGGTGACTTCAGTGTCACTGCAACGGTTTCTGATCAAGCAGGCAATACAACGTCAACGTCGATTAATGCCGCAATAAATGTTGATGGCCCAAGTGTTGTTGTGCAGCCACAGCCTGTTACCGATGGCGGTGATGTGTTTAACGGTTCGTCAGATACGCCTAATTCAGAGGTTGTCGTTACCATAACTGATAGCGAAGGTAATAGCCAAACGATAACAGTGCCTACTGACGAAAATGGTGATTTTAGTTTTGAAATACCAGATGGTCTTGTGGACGGTGAAATTACGGTTGAAGTTACAGCAACAGATGACGATGGCGATACATCCACGACTACTACCACCACAACCTTGGATACGACACCTCCGGTTGTAGAGTTGGACCCTTTAACAAGCGGGAATGACACAACGCCAACCATTAGCGGTAGTACCGACCTAGAAGAAGGCAGTACTGTAACATTAGTGGTAACCGACAATGACGGTGTTACACAAACGCTTACCGCTACCGTAGATGCTGATGGCAACTTTAGTGTAGAAGTACCCAATGCACTTGCAGATGGTGACTATACCGTTGAAGCAACTGCAACTGACGACGCTGGAAACACAGCGACCGACAGCGCAACAGGTAATATTAATAGCGCAGCGCCAACAATTACGCTTGATGCGCAAGGACTCGATAACGATGCTACACCGCTTATTTCTGGCACTTCTGATGTTACACCAGGTACGACAGTAACCCTTACCGTTGTTGATGCTGACGGTAACACCCAAATTTTCCAAGCCATTGTTCAAGGCGATGGAACGTTTAGCGCAGAGGTGCCAAATGCGCTGGCTGAAGGCGACTACACCGTAACAGCAACGGTAACCGATGGAAGCGGTAATTCTGCGACAGCAGTTGATAATGGTGGCTCTGTTGATACTCAGCCACCTTCAATATCGCTTAATTCGTTAGGCGATAGCAACGATGCCACACCACTGATCTCGGGAACCACTGACCTATCCGCAGGGGCAACGGTAACCATTGTTGTTACCGATAGTGCTGGCAATGTGCAAACCTTAACCGCTATTGTTGATGACAATGGAAACTTCAGCGTAGAGGCTACAACGCCGCTAGCGGAAGGCGCCTTTGCAGTAGAAGCAACCGCTACCGATGCCGCGGGTAATAGCACTACAGCGAATGAAAATGGCGGCAACATAGATACAACATCGCCTACTATCTCGCTAACGCCTTTAGGTACTAGTAATGACGCTACACCGACCATTTCTGGTACTACCGATATGCCAGAAGGTAGTGTCGTTACTTTGTCGGTAACTGACAGTGACGGCAATACACAAACATTTACCGCAACCGTGGATGCTAGCGGGAACTTTAGTGCAGACGTGCCAAACGACCTATCAGAGGGCGATTATACAGTTAGCGCGAGCGTTACAGACAACGCAGGTAATACCGCCACCGATTCAGAGACTGGCTCGTTTGATGCCAACGCTCCTACACTCACGCTTGATGCGCAAGAGGTGGGTAATGACGATACGCCAACCATCTCAGGCAACACTGATTTACCGGTTGGCACCGACATAACAATAACCATTACCGATAGCGCTGGTAACACGCAAACGATTATTACTACAGTGAATGCTGATGGCTCATTTAGTGTGGATGCACTAACACCATTAAGTGAAGGCGCTTACTCGGTTACGGCTACAGGTACTGATGCCAGCGGAAACACAGCATCGGCGTCATCAAACAGTGGTGTTATCGATACCATCCCACCCTCTATTAATCTTGATGCACTTGGTGCTAGCAACGACAATACGCCTACAATATCAGGTAGCACCGACCTTGCAGCGGGTAACGAAGTAACGTTAACCATTACTGATAGTGCGGGCAATATTCAGGTGATAACGGCAACCGTAGATGCGGATGGCAACTTTTCAGTTGACGTTCCAACCCCACTTGCCGACGGAAACTACACGGTTTCTGCAGAAGCTACCGATGCCGCGGGTAACACCGCATCTGCAACACAAAGCGGCAGTATAGATACCACTGCGCCATCGTTAACACTCGCGCCACAAGGTGAAGGAAACGATTCAACACCGACGATTTCAGGCACCACCGATTTACCTGCGGGTAGCACCATATCTATTACCGTAACAGACGATGCGGGTAACGTTCAGGTATTTAACGCAACCGTAGATGCAAGCGGAAACTTCTCTGCAGACGTACCGACAGCGCTGGTTGATGGCCCGTATACAGTTGAAGTGGTTGCTACAGATAGCGATGGCAACACCACAACCGTAGCTGATGGAAACGGCGTCATTGATACTACGCCGCCAATATTAACGCTTACGCCGCTTAACACCGACAACGATCCAACGCCTACAATTTCGGGCACCACCGATCTGCCAAAAGGTGCTACCGTAACGTTAACCGTGACGGACAGCGCGGGTAATGTTCAAACCTTAACAGCAACGGTTGATGCAGCTGGTAATTTCAGTGTTGAAGTACCTACTGCACTTGCTGAAGGTGATTTTGATGTTGTTGCCACGGCCACTGATTCGGTGGGCAATTCAACCACGGTAACAGAAACTGGCGGTAGCGTAGATACAACATCACCCGTGATTACTTTGGATCCTCAAGGCACTGGAAATGACAGTACACCTGTTATAAGTGGAAACACTGATTTAGCTCCAGGAAGCACAGTATCAATAACGGTTACCGACAGTGCCGGTGCAACACAAACTTTCAGTGCTACTGTTGCCAGCGATGGAAGTTTCTCTGTGGAAGTACCGGCATCATTGGCTGACGGAAACTACACCGTAACTGCAAATGCAACTGATGAAGCTGGCAACACTGCAAGTGATAGCGTAAGCGGTACCGTCAATTCGGCCGCCCCATCACTTACCATAGATGCATTAGGTGCAGACAACGACACCACACCAACTATATCGGGTACTACCGATTTACCTGCGGGTAGCACTGTGTCTATCGCCGTAACTGATAGTGCAGGCAATACCCAAAACCTGACTGCCACAGTGCAAGCAGATGGTTCGTACAGTGTTGAGGTTGGCACGCCGCTAGCCGAGGGGGCTTACACCGTTACGGCAACTGCAACCGACGGTGCAGGTAATACGGCAACTGCAACAGAAAATGGCGGTATTGTAGATACCATGCCACCTGCAATTACTACTGATGCGCAAGCGCTTACTAACGACGCAACCCCAACGATTTCTGGCACTACTGACCTACCTCAAGGAAGTACCGTGTCGATTACAGTCGTAGACAGTGAGGGCAACGCTCAAACCTTTACTGCAGTAGTGGGTGCCGATGGTTCTTACAGTGCTGACGTACCTGCTGACCTAGCTGAGGGCGCCTACACGGTTACCGTAACTGCTACAGACGAAGCTGGAAACACTGCTACTGCTAATGACAACGACGGCGTAGTAGACACGCTAGCTCCTGCAATTACGGTTGATGCACAAGGGCTAACCAACGACGATACACCACTTATCTCAGGTACTACTGATTTACCACAAGGCAGCACTGTTACCATAGTGGTAACTGACAGTAACAACATTAGCCATACGTTTACAGCAACGGTTGCCAATGATGGCAGCTATCAAGCTGAAGTACCGACTGCACTTGCTGAAGGTAGTTACACCGTAACAGTAACTGCCACAGACGATGCTGGTAACACGGTTCAGGTATCGAACAATGATGGCGTAGTAGATACTATCGCGCCTGTTATATCGCTAACTCCTGTAAGTAGCGGCAACGATGATACGCCTACATTAAGCGGTACTACCGATTTACCACAAGGCAGCATTGTTACGCTGGTAGTCACCGATGCAAACGGCAATACTCAAACACTTAATGCTACGGTAAATAATGATGGCACCTTCTCTGTAGAGGTACCCACTGCACTAGCAGACGGCAACTACACCGTAACGGCAAGCGCAACTGATGCTGCAGGCAATAGCGCAACGGTGAGTGACAGTGGCACCATTAACACAAGTGCACCAAACATCGATATCGACCCGTTAGGTCAAACCAACGACCCTACGCCGCTAATCAGCGGTACTACTAATGCGCCAGTGGGCAGTACGGTAACGCTTACGGTGACTGACAGCGCGGGCAACGCACAAACATTTACTGCCACTGTGCAGGCAAATGGCACGTTCAGCGCAAGCGTACCTGCCGATTTAGCTGAGGGTGCTTACACTGTAGAAGCTGAAGTTGCTGATGGTAGTGGCAATGTTGGAACAGATACGGAAACAGGTGGTGTAGTTGATACTACCTCACCCGCAGTTGACGTTGCAGATCCTGGTTTAGGAAACGATGCTACGCCATTAATTACCGGCACCACTGACCAACCAGCGGGAAGCACGGTATCTATCACCGTCACGGACAGTGCAGGTAACGTGCAGAACCTAACGGCAACGGTGCAGTTAGACGGTAGCTTCAGCGTTGAAGTACCTGTCGATTTGGCTGAGGGAAGCTATACAGTAGAAGCTCAAGTTACCGACCTTGCCGGTAATACTGCGTCAGATACGGAAAACGGCACTATTGACGTTACGGCTCCTGTGATAAGTGTGAACGATCCTGGTACAGGTAACGATACAACGCCTACCATCACTGGCTCTACAGACCTGCCAGCTGGAAGCAGTGTTCAAATTACTGTGGTAGATAATGCTGGCGTTACGCAAGTATTCACGGCGATTGTGGCCGCTAATGGCACCTTTAGCGCGGATGTGCCTGCTGCTATGGCTGAGGGAAGTTTTACTGTTTCAGTAAGCGCCACTGACGACGCAGGAAATACCGCAACCGACGCTGATACAGGTGTTATAGACGTCACGGCCCCATCCATTACCGTGGATGTTGATGATGTTACCAACGATACCACTCCGGTTATTAACGGCACCACCGATGCTGCAGCTGGAACCACGGTAACTATTACGGTTACAGACAGCAATGGAGCGGTTCAAACTTTATCAGCAATAGTACAAGCGAACGGTACTTATTCTGTGGAAGTGCCTACTGCGCTTGCTGAGGGCAATTTCACCGTAAGTGCAACAGTAAGCGATAGTGCCGGAAACAGTGCAACAGCCACTGATACAGGTGAAGTGGATACAACGCCTCCGGCCATTGTTATCGACCCTATTGACCTTACCAGCGATCCAACGCCAACTATCACCGGCTCTACGGATGTGAGCGTAGGTACTATTGTACTTGTAACAGTAACAAGCAGTACGGGCATTGAGCAAACCATTGCAGCCGTAGTCCAAGTTGATGGCAGCTGGAGTGTGGATGTGCCGCTACCTCTTGCAGATGGAAACTTTACCGTAAGTGCTCAGGTACTCGACGAGGCTGGTAATATTGTTAATGCGTCGATTAACGCTGAAGTAGACACGACAGCACCTATTATTAGCATTGACCAAAACGGCGTAATAAACGTTGCCACCCCAGAAATTTCAGGCTCTGTAGACCTTGAGGAAGGCACAGAGATTCTTGTTACCATTACAGATTCAAATGGTGATACGCAAATCTTAACCGCTATTGTTGATGAGTTCGGCGACTTCTCTGTTGTGATACCCGATGCACTTGCAGAAGGTCTGCTAACGATACAAGTCGATGCGACCGACCCTGCGGGTAATTCTTCAGTTGAAACCACAATCTTAGAATTAGATCTTACAGCATCAAGCATAACGCTAGATCTCACCGCTGATGTTGTAAGCGACTTGCCGGTAGTGTCAGGTGTCACCGATGCCATTGCTGGTACGCCAGTTACTATCGTTATCTCTCAAAATGGCAGTGAAGTGGTCACCATAAATACTGTGGTGCTACCTGATGGAACCTTCTCAGGCACGGTGCCTATTACCCTTAATGAAGGTACCGCTACCATTGAAGTTACTGTTGACGATGGCGTAGTCAGTACCGTTACCACAGACGTTGAAATTGATGTAACCGCGCCAATTCTTACCATAGACGCATTGGGCGCAGTAAACGATTTAACCCCGGTTATTAGTGGAACCAGTGACGAAATTGGCGCCACAGTAACCATCACGGTAGTGGGCAGCGATAGCAGCACGCAAACGCTAAGTGCAACCGTACAAAGCGACGGTACCTATTCAATAGCGGTTCCAAGTGATTTACCCGAAGGTGTAGTCACCATTACCGCTGAAATTTCTGATGAAGCAGGTAATACAACAAGTGTTAGTGTGCTGGGCGATATAGATATCACCCCACCATCGATTACTGTCGATATCACCGACCTAGATTCACTTCGTCCAACTATAAGCGGGCTAAGTGAGGCTGGAACCACTGTCACCATAGTACTTACCGATAGCGCAGGTAATGAAACCACGCTGACTACCACAGTGCAGGGCGATGGCACATACTCCATTACAGTACCAAGCGATTTACCACAAGGGCTGCTTTCTGTGGATGTATCGGTGCTTGACGATGCTGGCAACCTAGCAACAGTGACAACATCGGGTATTGTTGATGTGTCGCTGCCGGTCATCAACTTAGACGCGCTAGTTCTAGATACATTACGCCCTACTATAACTGGTATCAGCGAACGTGTAGGTAGTGAAGTTACCATTACGCTAACAGACGGTAATGGCGGCAATTACACACTTACAGCTATTGTTCAAAACGACGGTACGTTCTCGGTAGACGTACCTACCGATTTGGCGCAAGGTTTGCTGAACGTGCAAGCAGAAGTGCTTGATGCTGACGGCAACTTAGCAACCGTTAGCACCTCGGGTATTCTTGATTTAACTATTCCGGTGCTGAACATTAACAGCTTAACCCTAGATAGCTTAACCCCAACTATTACAGGTATGAGTGAACGTATAGGTGAAACTGTCACCATTATCGTTACCGATGGTAACGGCGTTGTTCAAAACCTTACGGCGGTTGTACAAAACAATGGGTTCTTTACCGTTACCGTGCCAAGCGATTTAAGTGAAGGCCTTATAGACGTTGATGTATCAGTTCTAGGTAGCGACGGCAATGTAGTCACTGTGTCCACATCGGGCGTACTTGACCTAACACTCCCTGTGCTGCAACTAGATACATTAACCTTAGATTCACTTACACCAACGATTACTGGCGTAAGTGAGCGAATCGGTGAAACCGTAACACTCGTGCTTACAGATAGCAGTGGCGCGGTACAAACCCTTACAGCGGTAGTGCAAAATAACGGTGTATTCTCAATTACTGTACCAAGCGATTTAGCCCAAGGCTTGCTTGATATAGATGCATCGGTATTAGACAGCGACGGTAATTTGGTGACACTTAACACTAGTGGAATTGTTGACTTCAATTTACCAGTGCTTCAATTAAACGCCATTGATGGGTCTACCCTAACACCGATAATCTCTGGTATAAGCGAACGCATTGGCAGCACCGTTGAACTCACGCTTACCGAGCCTGATGGCAGCACAACAACAGTATCGGTAACAGTGCAAGATGATGGTACGTTCAGCTATCAGGTCCCCGTTGACCTTCAACAAGGTTTGCTGTCTGTCCAAGCAAGCGTACTTGATGCAGACAACAATTTAGTAACCGCTGATGTAACAGGCATCATTAACGTAAGCCTTAGCGAACTAAGCATTGATGCGCTTAACTTCAACTCGGCAACGCCTACTATTACTGGTGTCAGCGAATACATAGGTGAAACCATTAGCTTACTTATCACCGATGGCACCGGCGCTACACAAACCGTAACGGGTATTGTGGCCAACGACGGTACCTTCTCGATTCCGGTAACAGCTAACCTAGCGGATGGCTTATTAACCGTAGATGCCACCATTCTGGATTCAGGGAACAATGCCCTTGCCAATATCACAACTACAGGGTTGATAGATGTCGATCTAGATGTGCTAAGTCTGAACTCTTTAGACTTTAATTCTGCTACACCAACTATCACCGGTGAAAGTGAATTTATTGGTGAAACTATTAGCTTATTGATTACCGATGGCACCGGCGCAACACAGACCGTAACAGGAATTGTGGCAAACGACGGCACCTTCTCTATTCCAGTGACGGCAAACTTAGCGGATGGCTTATTAACGGTAGATGCCACTATTTTGGACTCAGGGAATAATGCCCTTGCCAATATCACAACTACGGGGTTGATTGATGTAGATCTGGATGTGTTAAGTCTGAACTCTTTAGACTTTAATTCTGCTACACCAACTATCACCGGTGAAAGTGAGTTTATTGGTGAAACTATTAGCTTGTTGATTACCGATGGCACCGGCGCAACGCAAACCGTAACGGGTATTGTGGCAAACGACGGTACCTTCTCTATTCCGGTAACAGCTAACCTAGCGGATGGCTTATTAACGGTAGATGCCACCATTCTAGATTCAGGGAATAATGCCCTTGCCAATATCACAACTACGGGATTAATTGATGTAGATCTGGATGTACTTAGCATCGATTCACTGAGTTTCGAAAATGCTATACCAACGATCACTGGTGAAAGTGAGAACGTAGGCGATCTTATTCGCATTACGGTTACCGATAGGTTGGGCAATACAGAAACGATCACCTCTACAGTAGCTAACGACGGTACGTTCAGCATAGATTTTGCGCAGGCATTTGTAGACGGTCTGCTTACTGTCGATGCGGAAATTATCGATGTGAATGATGGAACAACGTCTATTGCTACATTAAACACAAATGGTGTGATGAGCGTTAATTTAACGACGCTAGAGCTAGATCCAATTGACGGCTCTTCGCTGACTCCAACGATTTCTGGCACTAGCGATCGTATTGGCGAAGTGATTTCTTTCACACTTACTGACCCATTAGGCAACGTATATAACGAAACGGCAACCGTTCAAAATGACGGTACTTTCAGCGTGGTACCTGCTGCTCCTGTAAAAGTAGGAGATTTGGTGGTTTCAGCCAGCGTGTCTGATGGCAGCGGTGGTACTGAAACTACATCATTAACACAGCTAATTAACGTAGCGCCTAACATTCAAATTACAGAGCTCGATACCAGTTTATTAGGTTCCGAAATATTGCGCGGTACCGTTGGGCCAGAGTTCGAAGGGTTTGAACTCACTATTACGTTAACCGTTAAAACGGCACTCGGCGCGCTAGAAGCACCGATAATTAAAACCGCTTTGGTGCAATCTGATGGTAGTTTTGAAATAGCATCCCTTGGATTGAACTTACTTGGTTTAGCTACCGTTAGTGTAGAGATTTCAATGACCGATGCTGCTGGAAACTTAGTTACATTAACTCAGGATTATAATTCCAGCGGTAATGAGATAAACGATACCGGCAGCAGTGGTTCAATCTCGCTATTTGAAGACTCGCTGTTTGGCGATTTTACCAATGACAACACTGGAATATCGGATGCACCAGTTCAGCCTGAAGACTCAATTACCATACCGAACGATGATTTTGCTTTCAGTATAGTAGGGACTTCTGGGCTTATTGGAGGTGGCAGTGCAGTTACTTCAAGCAGCCAAGTTGGCAATGAGGATATTGCTGGGCAATCTGGTTCATCTGCATTCACCGTTATGGCGTTAGGCGCGTCTTTAATTTCACCGTTACCGGTTGACGATACCATTACGCTTCCAGAAGATGACACTGTGCGTTCGAATGAGAATACAGTTTCATCGTCAACAAATAGTGGTGAAACGGCCGGTTTTGGTACAGAACGTACGAACATCGACGATACTGAAAGAGCAAACAATCTTACACCTATCGCGGTAGATGCAACGGTTACACTTCCACCTATGGACACCATTACTTTGCCTGCGAATGATGAAACAGTAGCCAGTGTTTCTCAAACGACATCAGTGGATGAAAGCATCGACAATGCGCTTATTGCAGAGTCTGGTAGAAGTTTTGAATTAACGCCTCTGAATGAAGGAACTGTTTCGCCTTCAATTCCAGAGTCTAGAATTACCTTACCTGGTGAGGATGCGATTGGCGGTGCTGTCGGCACAGGTGGTGTTGAAGAAAGTAATACTGCAGGCGACGAGCCAATTAGCGAGATCGCATTGCAGACAGGTAGCGATGAAATACCGCTGCCGCTATCTGACGGAGACGTTACACCGATTCTACCTGATGAAACTATTCCGGTTATTGGCATGCCTGACGATACCATTACTCTTCCAGAAGATGACACTTCACGTTCGAATGAGAATACAGTTTCATCGTCAACAAGTACTGGTGAAACAGCAGGTTTTGTTACAGAACGTACGAACATTGAGGATACTGGCAGAGCAAGCAACGTTGCACCTATCGCAGTAGATGCAACAGTTGCGCTTCCACCTATGGACACCATCACTTTACCGGAAAATGATGAAACGGTGGTCACTGTTTCCGAAACGGGATTAGTAGATGAAAGCAACGACAATGCGCTTATTACAGAGACTGGTAGAAGTGTTGAGATAACTCCTCTTAATGAAGGAACTGTTTCGCCTACAACTCCAGAGTCTAGAATTACCTTACCTGGTGAGGATGCGATTGGCGGTGCTGTCGGCACAGGTGGTGTTGAAGAAAGTAACACTGCAGGCGACGAGCCAATTAGCGAGATCGTTCTGCAACCAGGTAGTAAGGAAACACCGCAGCCGCAATCTGATGGAAAGGTTACACCGATTCTACCTGATGAAACTATTCCGGTTATTGGCATGCCTGACGATACCATCACGCTTCCAGGTTCTGATGATATCGCAACTGAAGACAGTTCAACGGTAGTCACCTTTGAGCAAGTTGATCTTGAGCTTCCACCGGAGGAATTGATAATTCCAGCGTTAGAAGACGACTTGGGATCGCAAGAAGAAATGACGGTAGACAACAATGGATCCGAAACGGGTGTAGACGAGAGCGGCGATAGTACAATATCAAACTCTCCGACTGACTCTGAGATCTTGCAAACCGTAATAGATAAGCTGCCACCTACGGATATTTAATGGTTAGCAGGTTAAATGAAAATACTAGGCCTCTTCACTCGAAGGGGCCTTTTTATATCACCTTGATCAACTAATTTGGGCTGCTAGCTACAGGAAGTCACACCAGCGTTGGCCACTGTAAATTAAGCGCCCATAAACTTAATAACATCAACACTTTAGAATTTTGAAGACTTAAGTATAATAAATGCCGTGTCCCCATAGTTTAACTGGATAAAACAAGAGCCTCCTAAGCTTTAGATCTGCGTTCGAGTCGCGGTGGGGACGCCAAAATACTTATATTTATACATACCTTTAGTATTTTTACTCTATCCGCTGATCGCAAATATTCCAGTATTCACAGAAAAAATCACCCTTTCTTCGATCGGTAAACCGCTTTTTGGCAAAAAAACCATGTAAATCAGTGTTTTTTGAAAAATTATACGAAAGTATGAAATTATTTCGGAAATCGTTTACACACATTGTTCACCATAAAAAAAACTTTTATATCAAACATTTAAATTTATTATCGCTTTTTAATATGCTGAAAAGTAAGAAAAGAATGCTTTAAGTATACGTTAACATACTTTTAAATTTGTCAAGTCAGTGGTTGAATAGATTCCGAAGTATGCTTGCAGTCTCCAAGGCGTACATTCATTAAAAATAAAAATTCATAAAATTAGTGAGCAGTTTGGTAACCAAACGCTCTTTTGGGATAATTTGGGATATAACAATGAAAAAACGTTTAATCGCGCTCGCGCTATTATCTGCAGCTTCTGGTTCATCAATTGCTGCTTCTGCTAACTATAACGCAACCGTTAATGCAATTTCTGATGCAAACATCGAAAATACCACACCTCTTCATTTTGGTGCTATGCAACCTCAAGTAGGCGCAGCGTGTGTTATGGCAACCGGCGGCGCAGTGACTGGTGATTGCGATGCTACTGACGCAAACATTTCTATCGGTCTAGTTACGGTTTCATCACTTTCTGCAAACACACCGATGAACATAACTGTAACAGGAACTGATGGTACGAACGTGGGTTTCGATGCCGATTACAACATCAATAACGCACAAGGTACACATACAGGTATTGCTGATGGAACACAGACAGCCATCATAACAAATGGTACTGCCGATGACATTACCATCGATGTATTCGGCACTATGACCGTTCTTCAAGCGCTTACGCCTGGTTCAACTTATGTTGCAGAATACACAGTAGATGTATCTTTCCAGTAATTCGATTACTATGGGCGCTTAATAAAGCGCCCTTTTTTGTTTTCGTAGTCGAGTAGTTTATGTTTCAACGCACACCTATCTATAACATCGTTTTCATTTTCGCTCTTTTATTTTCTGGCTTTGCCTCGGCAAACGTAGCAATGTCAAAATTCAGAATATTTTTTGATTCGAACTCTCGCTCAGAGTCTTTGCAATTACGAAATACAGGCGGAAGCCCAATGAAATACACGGCTGAGCTTGATATTAACGCGATGACCGAAGAAGGTTCTATTTACACTGTAAGTGAAGAGCCCTACTCCGCACTCGAATTCATCCGTTTCTCACCAAAACGCGGTGAAATTCAACCCGGTGAACGCCAGGCAATAAGATTTGCACTTCGAAAACCGTCAGGTTTAGAGCACGGAGAATATAGAGCAATAGTAAGAATTAGCTCTGAGCTGGCTCCAACTGAAGGTGGTAATGTTAATCTAGCGAGTAAACTTGCTTATAGCTTGCCGATTATTGTGCGCCACGGTGAGGTATTTGTTGAATCAGCGTTAGTAGAGCCATCGACAGTGATGCACAATGGCGCTTTGAATATTCAAGTATGGGTTACTAGAAAAGGAAACCGCTCTTTGTTCGGTAACTTTTCGGTTGAGACACCTGACGGGAAAGTCCTAGGTGTAATGAATAACGTCGCTGTTTATCGCCCTCTTGAACGTAGACGCGTGCTTATTCCTTTGCAAGAAATTGAAAAAGGCCCAGTCATTATAAAATACACCGAAAATAAGAAATTCGGTGGAGACCTTGTTCTCGCTGTAGAGCATACACTCGAATAGTTCATATTTGGGGACAAAATTCTCTATGAGGTTGTGGTGTGCTACATGCTGTATTCTTCTCTCTTTTTGTAGTTATGCGGAAGTTTGTAACACACCTTCATCGTTTAAAAAAGTAACGCTAAGCGACGATGACTTTCTTATAAGTGTGCTTCGTCTTAACGGTCAACCTATTTTAGATGGTTTTGACGTATATGCTGTTAACGACAGACTGTTAATCCCTGCATCACTTTTTATCGATGCTATGAGCTTGGACTGGGAACTAAATATTCAGTCTGGTTATCTTGCTTACAACGCAGAAGATGATGACGAGCTATGCAGTTTTGAATTGAGCTTCGACGATATGCAAGACCCGTCTGCGCTTGTTTATTGGGCAAAAGACGACTTTGATCTATACATAGATGTAGAACTAATCTCCAGCCTTCTTTCTGTAGAATACGAATACAACCTATCACTGCTCCACCTTAATTTATTTGGTAACTCACTGAAAGAAAATAAAAAAGGAGAAGCTATTCATATTCCCAGCTTTTTCAAGCCGGATAACGCTTTTGCTGATCGCACCATAGATGATGAATATCAATGGTATACATCGCCGCTTGTTAGCTATCGCATTACTGCGAGTAAAAGGCGCTCTGAATCAGAACGTACAAACATTAACCTTAACTCAGCGTTTGACCTTGCTCACCACGCTACAAACTTTAGAGTTAGCCTAGTCAACGATAAGAGTAATCATTTTTTACGTTTTTCACGTCATATCAGGGATAGGAGTTTCGGGAACCCCAACACGGGCCTCACTTATGAATTTGGTGATATTCAACTATTAGGTGATAACCTTGTTACCAACCCTTCACAATCGCTAGGTTTTATACTTCACAACGCTAATCAGCGCGGCCAGCGCAACTTTTCGAAAACAACAATAGAAGAATTCGTACTCCCCGGATGGCGCGTTCAGCTTTTTAGGAACAGTCAATTTATTGATGAAAAGTTCAGCGACGAACAGAACAGAGTGGTTTTCGAAGATGTGGATACCTTTTATGGAAATAACCTTTTTGAACTGAAACTCTACGGGCCTGAAGGACAACAAGAAACAAGAACACAAAACATAAGTGTAGGAGAGGACCAAACCCAACAAGGAAGCGTAAACTTCTTTTTAGGCGCGAGCGACAATCAATATCGATTAGTCGATGGGCAAATATCTGATGTGGGTTTAGGCAAGTCGACGATCGCTAAGCTAGGGTATGGTTTAACCGACTCAACCACTATTTCGGCTTCAACACAAAAAATTTGGATTAACAACGAACCGCTATCATATATTGCAGCCACCATTGATACTCAATTTATTGGCTCTGCCTTAAACGCATCAATAACCAAACAGAAAGACCGAGGAATCGGTGCATTTTTGGGTTGGAGTGGACGCATAGATAGCAACCTCGCATTTAACTTTACACACAGTCAGTTAAACGACTTCTCAAGTCAAAGGTTCGATGAGACTCGAGGCTTAGAAAGTGAGACTGCATTGCGCTTTAATGGCAGAACTACCTTGGGTAATCGACTAGGTTGGAATGCCAACTTATCAAGACGTACTTTCTCAAACCGTGATGACCAGAATATTATCTCGTTAGCCCTCAATGATACATTTTTAGGTGGTACTGCCTCAGGAGGATTAACCTACACCGATAATCAGCAATCATCCTTGTTGGGACGCCTTTATTATTCAAAGTCAATTGAAGGCTGGCAGGTAGCGAGCTCCTGGGATTTTAAACCTTCAGACCAGTTTGACACTGAATCTTTTTACGTAGCACTTCGATGGCCCTATTTATTAAAACAAAATAGAGAAACTCGACTTCAGTACAGAGCTAACGGGTCAAGTAAACTTGAGCTTCTCCACACGCATAACTGGAGCTTTGATTCATTTAACCTCGGTATGGGTGCTAGTGTTGCAGAAGGTGGAGACTGGTCTTTTAACCTAACTCTCACAGGCAATATAAATTACGACCCCTATGCGAGTTCATTTAGCTATGATCGTGCAGCAACAACCTCTGCAGGTCGTGTTGATGCATTTGCATTTTTTGATAAAAATAGAAATAACGCGTTTGATGGAGATGACTACGCTATTGAAGGCGTTCAATTTGATGGGCATGCACGCTGGAAAAATAACTACACTAACGAAAATGGCCAAGCTAGGCTGCTCACTGGGCATATGACGCAGTCCTTATCAATTAAGCCCTCATCACTTCCCGACCCCTTTATGGTACCGACAGATAACCTCGTTGACGTTCAAACGCACGGTGGTGGCATTAGTCAAGTTGAACTGGCAGTACAAGCTGTAAATGACGTTGAAGGTACAGTATATCTTGTTGGTTCAACAAGTAGCCGCGGTGCCCCTAACCTATTACTTAATGTTGTGGATGAAGATTATACCGTTGTTACTCAAACAAGAACTGAAAGTGATGGCTATTTCTATATGGATAGACTTCCACCAGGGAAATATAAACTATTGGTGGATGATAAATATTTAGAAAGGAATAACCTTGTTGTACAAAATGGTGAAATTGAATTTATTGCACCAGAAGAAGGTGATGTTATCTTTCTAGATGACATTCAAGTCATGGTGCCCACAGACGACGCCAATGATAACGCTGAAGTTGTTATGACTGAACCTAGTGTTCAAACCAATGTTTCATATGAAATCCAAGTAGGTATATTTAGACACGCCCGCTCTATTCACGAAGTGTTGAAACAGCTACCCGTGCCGACTAGTGCTATTCAGTATTACCGAAACCACGACGTTGCTATGACTTATGTCACAGTGGGACAGTTTGATTCCTTTAACGCAGCAAACGCGTTTTTAGATGCTATCAAAACACACCCCGCTTTCAGCAATGCATTTGTAAGCCCTGTATCTCGTTATGTTGGCAATGAATGGCGAAAAGAGGCTGTATACACATCGTTAGAAGAGCGAATAGAGCAGTCTTTAGCGGCCACAGAAAACACACCAAACACCGTGTTATGCCAGCTGTCAGCTTACTATTCGAAATCGTCTATTAACCCTGAAATACTTTTCAGACACCAAGCGCTGATGCTGCTACCAAATAAAAAGAATAATGCCGAATTTTATCGACTTATTGCACCGATGAATGCGGACAATGACTGTATAGATGATTACTTTGATAGTGAGTATCGAAAGCAGCCATTCAAAGTTAACAAAGAGGCTGTGTTACCCAGATAATATTGCTGTTTGTGATTCTGGTAACTATATAGCTGTGGAATGTATGACTAATAATTACTGGAAACTTACGTTAACTGTATAGTTAGCATTGTAAGTTGCCCCCGCCGTAAGCTGGCTTAAAACCTCAAGGCTTCCAAATACAACTATATCAGTATCGCTTGTTGAGGGCGTCGTTGTAGTGCTCACGACCTGATTGCTGTCATCGTCGAACGTTTCTATGCTATTTACAGAAATTGCCGGGCTAAAACGAATAACCCCATTGTCGCTGCCCACAACCTCTATCTGGTAGGATTGGTTTGCTACCAGTCCAGATAAATTTATTACGCCAACCGCAATATTTGCATCTACACTTGCGCAAGATCCAGAAGTACTACCTGAGCTATCTAGTGAGCACGATGCGCCTGCATTGGTTAGGATAGTGCCAAAATGAAGTGGATTTGATTCATTAATTATAGCCTCATCAAACGCGACTACTGATGCTTGAAATGGCTTCGAAGCAGCAAAAGTAACGCTAGAAAATGTAACCAGACTGATAATTAAAAAACGCAAGTATTAAGCACCAATATTCGTTCGCACTTTTTAAGTATAACGTAAAATTTATACTTTGCCGAAACGTAACTGTATCATTGTAAAATATAAATACGCCCCTACTTTAGAATAGTTTGCAGTCCCAAAGAACACGCCATGTAAGGAGAAGCAACATGACCTTCGATAATGACGACGATGTAGGTTCGTTCTTTGATGAAATGAAAGACGTAAGGCCCATAAAAAACGACGATGTAGCAAACTTGCACAACGCTGAAAGTGCGGTAGAAGAAAAGAAAAAGCGCGCGTCTGCAAAAGCAAGTACAAGAGATAAGCTGTTAAACCCATTAAGCATGGAAGGTGTAAAGCCGGTCCCTGCAGATGATTTTATTACCTTTCAACAGCCAGGGATCCAAGACGGTGTATTTAAGAAACTTAGGCTAGGGAAATATCCTCTTGAAGTGAAGGTCTCACTAAAAGGTCTAACGGTTAAAGAGAGTTGCGATCGCATATACCAAACCATAAAGCAAAGCCATGAGCGCGGCGTGCGAGCACTTCTCATTCAACACGGACAAGGGGTTAACAGCAAGCCATTTCCTGGGTTAAAAAAGAGCTACGTAAATCACTGGCTAAAAGAGCTTGAAGAAGTGATTGCTTTCCATACCGCTCAACCTATGCACGGTGGATTTGGTGCTACCTATGTATTGCTTAAGAAGCATCCTGATCAGAAGTTGATCAACAGAGAAAACAATAGAAAACGCTAAAAGTTCACGCTACAAATCTGAAGTGTATAAATGATAAAGGCCCGTATCAATATCTTGATACGGGCCCTCGAATTTTTTTCAGACTACTTAACTGAAGACTGCACACTCAGCGGCGATGGAGCTTCGGCAGATTTTGCAGAAGTGCTAAACACAGCAGTTACAAACATCAGCACTACAGCAACAGCGACTCCGGTTAAGCCAAACCCTTTTGAAGAACGATTCATTGGTCGTCTCTTATTATTTAAAACCAGCACAGTGATAGTGACTGGTACACCCCAACTGAACTCCTGTAACCTTTTCGCATTCCTTGCTTGCATTACAATAAATCAGTGACAACTTGATGACAAGCGCCAAAATCACTTTTTTGACGCTTTCCCAAACATTTGACATAAGAAATACACTGACTAACAAATAAACGACTAATTTTGCGTATTTTCAATTACATTTAGTGATGAAAATTTCAAAAAAAGCCGTATATCTTTGAGTTATTAACCCACAAACTTTCGTGCATTTCTAAAGATACGCATCCACGCACCATCCTCTTGCCAGTCGTCTGGTCGCCAAGAGTTAGCAACAGCACGGAATACACGTTCAGGGTGAGGCATCATAATAGTGCTACGACCGTCCTGTGAGGTAAGTCCTGTTATGCCCTGTGGCGAACCATTAGGGTTAGCCGGATATTGCATAGTCGGGTTGCCATAGTTATCAACATAGCGCATTGCTACTTGCTGACCTACGTCACTTAAGGCTTGCTCATTTGCAAACTCGGCCTGCCCTTCACCGTGTGAAACCGCAATAGGCATACGTGAGCCAGCCATACCATCTAGCAGTACCGATTTCGACTCCATCACTTCAACCATGGCTACACGCGCTTCAAAGCGTGCAGACTGGTTCGTCACAAAATGAGGCCAGTGCTCTGTGCCAGGAATAAGTGACTTCAAGTTTGAAAGCATCTGACATCCGTTACAAACGCCTAAGCTGAAGGTATCTTCGCGGTTAAAGAAACCTTCAAATTGATCACGAGCCATGCTGTTGAACAGAATTGATTTAGCCCAGCCTTCACCTGCACCCAGTACGTCACCGTAAGAGAAACCGCCACATGCAGCTAGCCCCGCAAATTGCTCAAGAGTAACACGGCCTGACAAAACATCGCTCATGTGTACGTCTATTGCGTTGAAGCCAGCACGGGTGAACGCCGCTGCCATTTCTAGATGCGAGTTAACACCTTGCTCTCGTAAAATAGCGACTTTAGGTTTTACACCTTTGGCAATGTATGGCGCCGCAATATCGTCGTTTACGTCGTAACTTAACGCTACATGTAAACCTGGGTCTTGTGAATCTTGCTTGGCAGCATGTTCTTGTTCAGCGCAAGCAGGATTGTCGCGTAGTTTTTGCATTTCAAACGTAGTTTGCGCCCACGTTGTACGCATAGAAACGCGACTATCAGTAAGGATACAAGTACCGCCACGAGAGAACTCAATAGTATCTGAAGCATTCAGCGTACCGATATCGTGCGTTAATGCACCTAAATCGAATTGTGCAAAGATTTGGTTAACCGCATCAATGTCGTTTTCAAGTACCTGAATAACGCCGCCCAGCTCTTCGTTAAAGAGGACCGCAATATCGCTTCCAGACAATGCATCAAGGTTAACACTTACCCCAGTCTTACCTGCAAACGCCATCTCAGCAACTGTAGTGAATAAGCCACCATCAGAACGGTCATGATAGGCTTGTACCAGACCTTTTTCGATAAGCGCCTGCATGGCATCGAAGAAGGCTTTTAAACGTGTAGCTGAAACTACATCTGCTGGGCTATCGCCTAACTGCGTGTAAACTTGCGCCAAACAGCTCGCACCTAAACGGTTCTTACCTTCACCTAAATCAATAAGCAACAAGCAGCTATCGCCCTTATCTGTGCGCAGTTGTGGCGTTACCGTTTTACGAATATCCTTAACCGCACCGAATGCTGAGATAACAAGCGAAAGCGGAGACGTTACCGCTTTGTCTTCACCGTTGTCTGTCCATGCGGTTTTCATCGACATTGAGTCTTTACCCACCGGAATGGTTAAACCTAGCTCAGGGCACAGCTCTTCACCAACCGCTTTTACTGCTTCGTAAAGACCAGCATCTTCTCCAGGGTGACCTGCCGCGGCCATCCAATTTGCCGATAACTTAATGCGTCTAATGTCGCCAATGTTTGCTGCTGCGATGTTAGTTAGTGCTTCACCTACCGCCAAGCGAGCAGATGCTCCATGTGATAGGAGTGCTACTGGTGTACGTTCACCCATCGACATCGCTTCGCCGTGATAGGTATCAAACGCAGAAGCAGTTACCGCAACGTCAGCAACCGGCACCTGCCAAGGACCTACCATTTGATCGCGACTTACCAAACCTGTCACCGAACGATCGCCAATCGTAATTAGGAAGGTTTTTTCCGCCACCGTTGGCAACGACAAAATACGTTGAGCCGCCTCGCTAAGCGTGATACCGCTATCGTCTAATGCCGCAGAATTAGCCGTTAAAGACGTTACATCGCGATGCATTTTAGGTGGTTTACCTAGCAATACATCCAGGGGCATATCGATAGGTTTGTTATCGAACTGGCTGTCATTTAGATTAAGATGCGGCTCTGCTGTAGCTTCACCTACTACCGCAAAAGGTGCGCGTTCACGTGCACAAATTGCTTCAAAAACAGGTAGGTTTTCAGGGGCTACCGACAATACATAGCGTTCTTGCGACTCGTTACACCAAAGCTCAAGCGGCGTCATGCCTGGTTCGTCAGACAATACTTTGCGTAGCTCAAAATTACCGCCACGACCGCCGTCATTCACAAGTTCCGGAAGTGCGTTAGACAAACCACCCGCGCCCACGTCGTGAATAAATTGGATAGGGTTGTTATCACCCAGCTGCCAGCATGCATCGATGACTTCTTGGCAACGGCGCTCCATTTCAGGGTTATCACGCTGTACTGAAGCAAAGTCTAGATCTTCGTTTGATTGACCAGATGCCATAGATGATGCTGCACCACCGCCTAGGCCAATGTTCATTGCAGGGCCACCTAACACAATAAGTTTAGCACCTACCGTTATTTCGCCTTTTTCGATATGTTCACGACGAATGTTACCTAAACCACCTGCAAGCATAATTGGCTTGTGATAACCGCGCACTTCAACACCGTTGAAGCTATTTACTTCTTGCTCGTAAGTGCGGAAATAGCCCAACAGGTTTGGACGGCCAAACTCGTTGTTAAATGCAGCCCCACCTAGCGGCCCTTCAATCATAATATCAAGAGCACTAACAATACGCTGTGGCTTGCCATATTCTGCTTCCCACGGCTGAACTGCACCAGGAATACGCAAGTTTGATACGGTAAAACCAACTAGGCCCGCTTTTGGCTTTGAGCCACGACCTGTTGCACCTTCGTCGCGAATTTCACCGCCAGAGCCAGTAGCTGCACCTGGAAATGGTGAAATGGCGGTTGGGTGGTTGTGCGTTTCCACCTTCATTAGAATATCGATGTTTTCATTGTGATATTCATATTGATGAGACTGAGGGTTAGGGAAGAAACGGCCCGCTTGCCAGCCTTCCATTACTGCTGCGTTGTCTTTGTATGCAGAGTAAACGTGATCAGGCAGTAGCTCGAACGTGTTTTTAATCATCTTAAACAGTGACTTTTCTTGTTCGTCACCATCGATGGTCCAGCTTGCATTAAAGATTTTGTGTCGACAATGCTCAGAGTTTGCCTGAGCAAACATATACAGTTCTACGTCAGTTGGGTTCCTACCCAGTTTCGTAAAACTGTCAAAAAGGTAATCAATCTCATCATCAGCAAGTGCAAGGCCCAATGTTAAGTTTGCACTAACAAGTGCTTCTTTGCCTTCACCCAATACATCAACCGTAGCAAAGGTGTTTGCTTCGGCCTGCGTAAACAGTACTGCTGCGTCTGCTGTTTGCGTAAATACCGACTCTGTCATTCGGTCGTGTAGAAAGCTTGCAACATGCGCATAATCGCTTTCGCTTAATGCGGTTTCCGTTTCAATATAAAAGGCACAGCCGCGTTCAATGCGATTGATTTCTTTTAAGTTACAGTTGTGAGCGATGTCGGTGGCTTTAGAAGACCAGGGAGAGATAGTGCCAGGGCGAGGAGTAATAAGGAAGAGGGTTCCAGAAGGTGATTGTGCTTGCCTCGCGGGGCCGTAAGTGAGCAGCTTTTCTAGTATCTCTATGTGCTGCTTAGACAAATCACCTTGGGTATCGACTAGGTGAACATATTCACTGTAAAGGTTTTTCACCTTAACGCCGGATTGACCCAGCTTTGCAATCAGTTTAGTTTGGTTAAACTCTGATAGTGCGGGAGCGCCTCTTAGGACCAACATATTGTTTTACCTGGTTTGTTAGAAACAACGACCACCAATGCGACCCGTTGCCTCTTGGATTGATGAGTATTTCGGCGCGGATTATAGAGTAAATATCATTCCTTGGTAACCTCATAACGCGCTAACATGACGTTTTTTTTAAACTTAGTTGGTTTAATAACAATAAGTAAAGGTTTATGCAGCAAGACGGCTATAAAAAGCGATTAAAAACATTCTTGGTAATCACATTTACTGCATTTTTGTTCAGCTGTGGTACGCCACACGTGCCAACGGCATTATCATCACTACTTGAACGCGAATCTATTCGAGTAGGTACGGTTTATGGCGCAGCAACATATTATAACGGTGCGGAAGGTCCTCAGGGTTTTGAATACGAATTGCTAGCTGGTTTTGCCGACTACTTAGGCGTAACGCTCGACGTTTATCCTTTTTACAATTACGACGAAATGCTGCAGCAGTTGGAAGACGGCAATCTGGATATCGTAGCAACGGGTGATGCTGTTACCAGCCAGTTGATGGCTCGATTTGACTATGGCCCTCGCTATCAACAAGTTAAACAACAGCTGGTATTTCAAGCGGGCACAGCGCGTCCACGCAGTATACAAGACCTTGAAGCACCAGTGGTATCGGTGACAGGCAGCAGTCAGTCATTTTTGCTTTACCAAGCGCTAGAAAACACCAATAGCGAGGAAGATAAAAATAAGCTTGTTACCACTGAAGATTCTGATTTAGAAGAACTGCTTCAACAAGTCGCGCTTGGTGATATTTCATATACTGTGGCCGACAGTAACCGTTTAGCTTTACAGCGTCGCCGCTATCCAAACCTTGCTGTTGCTTTTACTGTTAACGACGCCATGCCCATGGCATGGGCCCTGCCCCGCAACCAAGATGATTCAGTAAAAGCAGCGCTTATTGAATACTTTGGTACCGTGCATCAGTCGGGGTGGTTTACGGTTTTAGAGGACAAGTATTTTGGGCACATTCGCCAGTTTGATTATGTCGATAGCCGCGCATTTAACGCTGCCGCTGAAAACACCCTTGTTCAATATGAAGCACTGTTTAAACAGTACTCAGGAGATTTAGACTGGCGTTTGCTTGCTGCCATGAGCTATCAAGAAAGTCATTGGGAACCCGATGCAGTTTCACGCACAGGCGTTAGAGGGTTAATGATGCTCACACTCGATACTGCGAGCGACTGGAATGTTGACGATAGAACCGATCCAGAACAGAGCATTCGCGGTGGTTCGCGCTACTTTGCAAGCCTCCTTCAGCGTATTCCAGCACGTATTGGTGAACCAGATAGAACCTGGATGGCAATGGCCGCGTATAACATTGGTATGGGACACCTTGAAGACGCAAGGATCCTTACAGAACGTCAAGGAGGAAATCCTGACTTGTGGGTAGATGTTAAACGCCGACTACCGCAGCTGCGCCAGAAAAAGTATTACCGTACTACGAAATACGGATATGCTCGTGGAGATGAAGCATTAACCTATGTTGAAAACATACGTCGTTATTACGATAGCTTAGTGTGGCTCGACGAACAGGGTAAAATTTAAGCTCAATTCAAACCATCAATGGCTTGATAACTGTCATTTCGGTGTCATCTTACTTATGTACAGTAAAAATATCGCTTCACGTGAGGCGTGCTGTCCCGTATTGCTATCAAGAAGATGCTGCAAGGAGGATAAATGAAGAAAAACCGTTTTATGAGAAAAGGAACACCATTGAAAAATAACAATCGACGTAGAATGATGTTGAAACGTTGTCACCAAAAAGTATTGCAACGCCGCAAGCTATTTGTAACCACCGACTTATTTACCCAATTGGTACGCCCTGCTAACTAGCCGTGATACCTATTAACCGCAATACTTATTAATCAAGATATTATTATACAAGATACCATTAGCCGAGATTCTATTAGCTAAGATACTAGGACTTTTGGCTTTCTTTTTTGGCTTTTTTAGCCGCTTTTATTTCCTTCCTGCGCTTTTGAAAAAACTGCGACAACTTTGTAGCGCATTCATCAGCAAGTACACCAGATTGAATATCGACTTGATGGTTAAGCGCAGGATGTTGAAGTAAATTCATTACTGAACCCGCCGCGCCTGTTTTCGCGTCCCACGCACCAAACACCACTCGTTTAACCCTAGCATGCACAAGCATTCCCGCACACATAGAGCAAGGTTCAAGGGTGACATATAACGTAGCGTCAACCAAGCGATAGTTCTGGATGTGTTGTGCTGCGTCTTTTACCGCACGCAACTCTGCATGAGCTGACGGGTCATTATCACTTATTGGTGTATTCCACCCTTCTCCTATCACCTCATCATTTAATACAACGCATGCGCCTACAGGCACCTCACCAATGGCTTCTGCTCTGTCTGCTAAAGCAAGGGCATGTCGCATCCATTTCACGTCATGCTCGGTAGTTGGGCTTAAAAGCGTTTCACTTTCAGCACTGTTCTGTTTTTTGTGACTATTTTCGTTACTCATTCGTCAATTTTACTACTTCGGGTGGTGAAATACGTTAACTGGCTGTGCTTCACGCAATATAAAAAACACTTAAACAGCTAATAATTAATGACTTTTGTCACTTGGCAACAGATTTGCAAATAATGCATAGTAGCTTACATAGTAGCTAAACTAACCGAACTAAATACGCTGCGATATGCAAACCGCTACATCTTTTACTTAAAGAATATGACCGATAGTGGTTATAGTAACAAAAGGGCTATCGCAGTAAGTAGAAAAATAGAAGGGCAGGCGAAATACCCTGTTCTCAACTACACTTTTTAAACATCACTAGAGAGGGATACCGCCGTGAACATGACTGCCGTTGCTATTGTTGCCATTTGTGCTTGGGCACTTGTTACTATTATCGAAAGTGCTAAAGATAAAAAAGGTAAAAAGCTAAATACCAAAGAAGCTGATGCTTACAAAACTGAGATTGCTGAATTAAAAGAGCGTGTTTCTGTACTGGAAAAAATTGTAACAGACGAACGTTACGACCTTAAAAAACAGTTTGCAGATTTAGAAAAAGACCGTGTTGCGTAGTCTTACTGACAACGTTGACTTTAAGCCGTCTTTTTCATCAATATCTGCACTTAACTGCTTATAGCAAGCGACGCCTTAATATTGGTTAGTCTCTATCTGATAAGGCTTTAAACACCGTTTGCCCAATTTTTTGGGCAGCGGTTTTCATACAGCTTCAAACAAAGATGAACTAACTTCCTTCCAACAGTCGCCTTTCAGCACGTTCAACGCGTCTTGGTTTACCCGCTATCACCAAAACATCATGGGCTTTTAGAACTGCGTCACTATCGGGGTCTTTAATTTCATTTCCATCTCTTCTTAGCCCTTTTACATTCACGCGCATACGTTCAAAGTCTATTTGTTTTAGCGATTTACCAATACACGACGCGTGCTCAGACAAAACAATGGCATGGATAAACTCCAACTTATCCTCCGTTCCATAGGTGATTTCCGTTGTTTCGCCTGGGTAAAAACCGTGCATATGATCGTAGCGACCTTTTCGTTCTGCACGGACTCGTTTTAAAATTCGCGACATAGGCACACCCGCATAATGCAGAACCTGTGATACCAGCATTAAGCTACCTTCTTGTAGTTCAGGCACTACCTGATTGGCGCCTGCGGTATACAAGCTTTCTAACTGATAGTCGCGCTTTGTTCGCACCATTACGTCTATGGTGTCTACTAAGGAACGCGCTTGTGTAATAACCTGCTTCGCTTTATCTACTTGGTCAAATGTCACCAAAACCAATTTGGCTGTTTTAAGGTTAGCACTTTGCAGAATGTCTTTTTGGCTAGCATCACCAAAAATCACAGGCTCGCCCGCATTACGACTCTCGTGAACACGCACTGGATCCATGTCAATTGCCACAAAGTTAATACCTTCCATTTTTAACATTCTCGCTACTGACTGCCCCACGCGCCCGAAGCCACAAATAATAACGTGGTTTCGCAATAGCTCGGTGTGTAAGGGATGATTTTCTTCATCGACAAGAATATCTTTGTTCACAATGCGTTTTGCTATTAATACACTGTTATTCATAAGCCATGGCGTAAGCGCCATACTGATTACGCCCATGCAAACAATTAATGAGGACTGCTCGCTGGTAAGTACACCATGAGTGGTTGCCAATGCCGCTATAACAAAACTGAACTCACCAATTTGACACAGTTTCACACCCGCAGACCAACCATCGACAGCATCAGTTTTCACTAACACTGACGCAGCCCGAACCAACATCACTTTTACGATCATTAGTGCAAACACACCAAAAACAATCTCAAACAAACTGTTCATTAACACCGTAAGTTCTAGCTGCATGCCAACCGTTACAAAAAACAGCCCCATCAAGATATCTCGAAATGGCCTGATATCAGCTTCTAGTTGATATTTATACTGGCTTTCACCTAGCATCATTCCCGCAAGAAAAGCCCCTAGCGCCATCGAAAGGCCAAAGTAATAGGTCAGCCCGCCGGCTAATAAAGCAATAAGAATGGTAGTAAGAACAAACAGTTCATCGGTTCGCGTTCTCGCGATTTCTCGAAACACCCAAGGTAGTAACCACTTACCAACAGACATCAAAAAGGCAATAACAAACAAGCCTTTAAGCAATGCCTCACCCAAAGCCATTGCAATACTGACCTCTCCTTGTTGTGCTAACAGCGGAATAGCAATTAAAAAGGGCACCACTGCAAGATCTTGAAACAGCAAAATACTTACAGCAAGCTGTGTTCGGCGATTATTCAGTATGCCCATCTCCGTGGCTTGCTTGATTACTATTGCCGTTGAGCTTAGCGCTAAAGTTCCGCCAATAATGATTGATGCACTTAGCCCAATGCCAAGAAAATAAGGTACGCAAGTAAAAACGGCGGTGGTCAAGACCATTTGACCAAGGCCCACACCAAAAACTAATGAGCGCATGGCAAGTAGTTTGGGTAAAGAGAACTCCAACCCTAAAGAGAAAAGAAGAAAAACGATGCCCACCTCTGCCAGTAAATGCATTTCTTCCGGGTGAGCAAAAACGGAAAGAATTTGAGGGCCGGCCAATACGCCGGCAAAAAGATACGCCAAAATTGGCGGTAAATGTACTCTTTTGAACAATGCCACTGCGCAAACTGAGATAAACATTAACAGTACAATATTTAAAAAACTAGTTCCCACACAACCTCCATAGCCCGCAGCTTTTAGCTAGCTCACCCTCAAAATTCGCTTTTTCTTATTGCTTATTGTCTATCACTTTTTTTAACGGCGAGCGCCTAGTTTACCTCGAATCTCAAAACAACAAACATACCTTGTATATCCCATTCACTGAAGGCTAATGAAGTTCTTATTGAGCTCTTATATAGCTCATATATAGCAGCGTCAATTTTACTGTTGGCATTCAGTTTGCAACTACCCTGCTAACAGGTGCAAATCCGGCAAGTTTTGCCGCTGCCAGCGATAAATGGGCTTCTAGAGGCTTCTACTCGCCGCAGATTCGTCAGGGCTTTGACGCTTATTTTTTGCATATCGAAGCACATTTGCATAGAGGTATTACCGTGGATTTATCAACGCCTATCTACGATAGCACACAACATAACAACTTTTATCCAGCTGAGAGTACCGGAAACGCGCTATCGGTTAGCGAACTTAGCGGTTTTATAACGCAACTTCTCTCTACGCTTGAGTTACAAGAGCTAGGTGCTCTGTATTATCAACAGCTAAATACACTTTTACCTGTTGTAGGCCTAAGCCTTTCAGACTTTGATGCGCGCTGGGTGTTCGGTCACGCAAAGATATCTTCAACGTTAATTGATTTACCGCTTAAAAACGTGTCTTCAATATCTGGCGAACAAGCTCAAGCCTACTATTACATTAGTTCACCCTTGTCATTGTCGCAACGAGAAACATTATTCCAACTTCATGATTTATTTGGAAAACAGGTAAAACATGCCATAGAGCACCTGCGCTTAAAGCAGATGGCAACAAAGGATGCACTGACTGGATTAAGCAACCGCGGTGGCTTCGAACAATCAATGATTAGACAGCAGGCGTGGGCGCAAAGACATGGCGAAACGTTCGCATTGCTCGTAATCGATTTAGATAACTTTAAGTACGTGAATGATAACTTTGGTCATCGCGAGGGCGATAAAGTACTTGCTCATGTCGCTTCCCTCCTTATAAATGTGCTTCGTGATGAGGACGAGCCATTTAGATTCGGTGGCGACGAGTTTTGCTGTTTGCTTGACTGCCAAAACCAGCAACAACTTGCTTGTGCCGCTGAACGTATTCAGGCAAAGATAAACGGCTCAAGCTATTTAGCGAGGATGGGCGTATCTTGTAGCTTAGGAGGCGCAATTTATCGAGATAGCGATACTACAAGCACACTTTTCGACCGCGCTGACAGCGCGCTTTATAGCGCGAAGAATGCAGGTAAAAATACTTATCAAGCTGCGTAATGAGCAATAGAACGGGGTCACAGAAAGTGGCAACAATAAAAGCACAAAAAAGCGGCAGTGAATTGCCGCTTTTTGCTATTAACTGAAAAACGCTTGTGATGTTTTCAACACGTTTTTAAGTATTTATAAGCAAGTCACCTGTTAACTTAATACTTATCCCCGCTTGTCGGGGCTCTAACCATTCGACTGTTTTATTAAGTATTAGTGCCACAGGCTTATCATTAATATAAATTACTGGCACGCCATCGCGCTCCCACAAAGGTACTCGCCACACCTTAAACCAGTCTTTCAAACTTTTCGTCACGCTGGCAGCTTCGGGTTTTACTTTCAAAGCGCGTTTGTTTGTTTCCAGACGAATACTCGGTGTAGTTGTAGAAGTAGGCATATTTGCAGGTGTGGGCGTGACACTGTCCTTCGTTGGCGCATTCATCACAGTATCGCTAGATTTTTCCACATCAACAACCAGTGTTATACCCAACCAAGGCAGCTGCACGGGCTTTCCGTTTTCAATGATCAGATATTTTTCCGGCAAGACCTGCTGTTTTTCAACCCAATATAAATCGTGTTGGAAACGTGCCACCTTTCCCCATTTGAAAAGCACTTCTGGCGTAGCGTCTTGTTTCGCTGAAAGCATTTTAATTACTTCGTCAACTTGCGCTTTACTAGGCGGTAATTCAGCATGATTGGTAAACCACGCTCTTAATACATTGGCTTGCCATGGTACAGACAACGATGCCAATGCGTCACCGTTTAATTGGTTTTCAGATACCATACAACGCTGCAAGTGCTGCTGTGCAGTATCATTTAATAACACGGACTGCTGAGCGCATAATTCGGCGCTTCGACTTACCGTTTTTGCAAGCTTTGGCCAGCGTGCCACAAGCTGAGGGATAATGTCGTTACGCAAAAAATTTCTGTCAAAGCTATTTTGTGCGTTGGACTCATCTTCCACCCAAGCGATACTTTCTTGCTTGGCATATTGCACAATAGCTTGCTTTTCTAACGACAGCATAGGGCGCAGAACAAGTACACCATCGCGATAAGTCGCTTCGCCCATTGCAGCAAGGCCTTGAGGTCCAGCACCGCGTTTTAATTGAAGCAATACGGTTTCAAGCTGATCTTCGGCATGGTGCCCAAGCAGCAATACACCGTTAACTTCTTTACAAACGCGAAGCAGCGCTTCATATCGGGCTTTGCGCGCCTGAGCTTCAAGACTTGTTCGATTTTCCTGCGCCACTTCAACAGTAGCAAGATGAAAATTAACGTCGCTCAAACGACACTGCAATTCACAGTGGCGTGCCCATGCGTCTGCGTTATCGCTTAACCCGTGGTGAACATGAACGGCATGTAGCTCTCCACCTTCTTGGTCTCGTAAGCTAACAGCGGCATGAAAGAGTACTGAAGAGTCTACACCGCCGCTGAATGCGACAACGAGCGGTGTATCGATAGCAAGGTTAAATTCGGTAAGTGTATGGGTTATACGCTTCGCTACATGTTTAGCTATGTGTGTAGCAACATGCTGTGCATTTACGGTATGCTCATGCGCGTTTTCTAATTCACTTTTCACAGATCAAAGTTCACTTACCGGCAATACCTTTATTACTTATTGAGCTTGAGATGTTTAGCAATAACCAAACGACATTAAGCGTGAATAACGCTCATCCATCAATTTGGTTTTATCTAACTCTTTTAGCTGGTTAAGCTGCTGCTTAATCACGGCTTTTAAGTTAGCCGCCATTGAGTTGTGGTCTCTATGGGCGCCACCTAACGGCTCTTCAACGATATTGTTAATTAGACCCAGTTCTTTAATTTGCGGTGCACTGACACCCATTGCCTCGGCAGCAAGTGGCGCTTTTTCAGCGCTTTTCCACAAAATAGAGGCACAGCCTTCAGGTGAAATTACAGAGTATGTAGAATACTGAAGCATATTCACACGGTCGCCTACACCGATAGCTAGTGCGCCGCCCGAACCACCTTCACCAATTACCGTACAAATGATAGGTACATTAAGCTCAGCCATTTCAAATAGGTTTTTTGCAATCGCTTCACTTTGACCACGCTCTTCAGCACCAACACCTGGGTATGCTCCCGGCGTGTCGATAAACGTAATAATAGGCATATTAAAGCGTTCAGCCATTTTCATAAGGCGCAGTGCCTTACGATAGCCCTCAGGCTTCGGCATACCAAAGTTACGCTTAATCTTTTCATGGGTATCACGGCCTTTCTGATGACCAATAACCATTACCGGTTGGTCATCTAGCATTGCTGGGCCACCCACAATAGCCTTGTCATCTGCAAAAGCGCGATCGCCGGCTAGCTCATCGAACTCGGTAAAAATACGCGGAATGTAATCAAGCGTATAAGGCCTCATTGGATGGCGGGCCAGCTGTGATACTTGCCATGCGCCAAGGTCAGAAAAGATCTTCTTGGTAAGTTCGGCACTTTTACCACGAAGCTTATTGATCTCTTCTTCAATACCTACATCAAATTCGCCACCTTGATTCACCAACCTTAGCTCTTCAATTTTTGCTTCTAATTCGGCTATTGGCTGCTCAAAGTCCAAAAACTGTATACTCATTTCATGTCCTATTCGTACTACGCTCGTCTATGCAAACGCGAGATGTCCAATCTATCGAACTCTGACCGCTAATGGTAGAGTATAGAAACGGCTTTTTCTCCCAAACACTGTTTGAGGTCGTGTAAGAGCTGATCTTCCGGTGTAACATACCATTTTGCTCCGCATGCGAGTGTAACTTCTGCATCGGGATGTGTCACAGCCAGCTGAACAGGGCAACTTCCACCATTAAATGCCTGCAGGATAGATTGCATCTGACTCATTTTCTTTGGTTCAAGCAACTGGGTATCTATGTTTAGCGCCAGCGCTCTCGCGTTTTTCTCTCGTGCCTGAACAATGTCCATTACATCACGGGCGGTGATTGTATTGCCCCCAGAGAAATCATCAAAGCTGACCTGTCCCTTTATAAGCAAAATTCTGTCGTTTTCTAGCACACTTTCGAACTGTTCGTACATATCGGGGAAGAAACGTACGTCTATTCTTGCACTCTTATCATCCAGTGTCACTATGGCCCAGCGACGGCCACGCTTGTTTGTCATTACGCGGACGCCAAGTACTAAACCCACCGCGCTTGCCATTTGATCTTTATTAGTAGGCTTCAAATCTACTAAGCGACCATCTGTATAGTAGCGAAGCTCATCGGCATACTGGTTTATTGGGTGGCCGGTTAAATATAAGCCCAGCGTGTCTTTTTCACCCTCTAACCATACTTTTTCTGGCCACTCAGGTACATCCGCAAACGCTTGTTTCACATCTTCGGGCTCGGTGGTTAATAGTCCAAACATATCAGACTGACCAAACGATTCAGCCTTCGCGTGTTGACCTGCTGCAGCAAGCGCTTCAGGAAGGCTCGCCATTAGCGTGGCACGGTGCGGGCCTAAGTTGTCCATCGCGCCGGCGAGCACTAGCTTTTCCAATACCCGTTTATTAACGCGCTTAATGTCTATTTTTGCACAAAAATCGAAAAGGTCTTTAAACGCACCTTGCGTTTCTCGCGCTTCAATTATGGCTTCAATTGGACCTTCACCCACACCTTTAATGGCACCGATACCGTAAACAATGCGCCCTTCGCTATCTACCGTGAACTTGTACTTACCCGCATTTAAGTCTGGCGGTAAAATTTCAATACCCATGCGTTCGCATTCATCTACAAGGGTTACAATTTTATCGGTGTTGTCCATATCAGCCGACATTACCGCCGCCATGAACTCAGCCGGATAATGTACTTTTAGCCATAGTGTTTGATAAGACACCAATGCATAAGCAGCCGAGTGAGATTTGTTAAAGCCGTAACCTGCAAACTTTTCTACCAAGTCGAAAATTTTCATCGCCAAATCTGGGTCGATGTTATTTCCCTTAGCACCATCGGCGAACGTACCACGTTGCTTAGCCATCTCTTCTGGCTTTTTCTTACCCATTGCACGACGAAGTAAGTCAGCGCCACCAAGCGAGTAGCCCGCCATTTCTTGGGCTATCTGCATTACCTGTTCCTGATACAAGATAATGCCGTAGGTAGGCTCTAGAATTTCTTGCAAACACTCGTGCTGGTATTCAGCATCTGGGTACGATATTTCTTCACGTCCGTGCTTACGGTCGATAAAGTTATCTACCATGCCTGATTGCAGTGGCCCAGGCCGGAATAGCGCTACCAGTGCGATAATATCTTCAAAACAGTCTGGCTTAAGGCGCTTGATAAGCTCTTTCATGCCGCGAGATTCAAGCTGGAATACTGCGGTGGTTTCTGCGTTTTGTAAGGTTCTGAAACTTTTCGGATCTTCTAAAGGAATAGCACTGATATCTACATCAACGCTCTTCCCTTCTTTGATCATATCAATAGCCCACTGAATAATGGTGAGCGTTCTGAGGCCTAGGAAGTCGAATTTTACCAAGCCCGCAGTTTCAACGTCGTTCTTATCAAATTGCGTTACCGGGTTTTTACCTTCGTCATCGCAATAAAGTGGCGAGAAATCAGTAATGGTAGTTGGCGCTATTACAACACCACCGGCGTGTTTACCTGCGTTTCGCGTTACCCCTTCTAGAATGCGCGCCATATCAATAAGGTCTTTTACTTCCTCATCGCTATCGTAAACTTCGGGTAGCTGTGGCTCTGCGGCGAACGCTTTTTCAAGCGTCATGCCTGGGTCAGGTGGAATAAGTTTAGAAATTCTGTCTACAAAACCGTAAGGGTGGCCTAATACTCGACCTACATCGCGCACAACCGCTTTTGCTGCCATCGTACCAAAGGTTATGATTTGCGATACCGCCTGACGACCGTAAAGTTCAGCAACGTGGTCGATAACCTCGTCTCGTCTATCCATACAGAAGTCGACGTCGAAGTCGGGCATTGATACACGTTCGGGGTTTAAGAATCGCTCGAATAGCAGGTCAAACTCTAGTGGGTCAAGGTCGGTAATTTTTAGCGCATAAGCCACCAACGAGCCCGCACCAGAACCACGGCCAGGGCCTACTGGAATACCGTTATCCTTACTCCATTGAATGAATTCCATTACGATAAGGAAGTAACCTGGGAAACCCATTTGGTTAATTACTTCTAGCTCTACACGTAAGCGGTCATCGTATTCCGGTCGCTTCTTTTTTCTTGTATTTTCATCGGGAAATAAGAACTCAAGGCGTTCTTCTAAGCCTTCTTCCGACACTTTAACTAAGAAGTCTTCCGTGGTCATACCACCGGTTGGAAACTGGGGCAGGAAGTATTCATTTAATCGAACCGTAACGTTACAGCGCTTTGCTATTTCAACGGTATTTTCTATTGCTTCTGGAATATCGCTGAACAGCTCAATCATTTCATCAGCAGTGCGCAAGTATTGCTGGTCGCTGTAGCGTTTAGGGCGACGGCTATCATCTAGGGTGTAACCATCGTGAATACATACGCGAATTTCGTGCGCATCAAACCCTTCTTGGTTAATAAAACAGACTTCGTTGGTTGCTACTACAGGTAATCCTTGAGCTTCAGCAAGCTCTACAGCCAAGTGAAGGTAATCTTCCTCACCTGCTCTTCCGGTACGAATAAGCTCTAAATAAAAACGGTCTGGAAAATGGGTTTGATAGAATGCTAAGGCACCCTCAAGAATTTTGGCGTTATTCTTCATTAGACCCACGCCAATATCACCGTGCTGTGCACCCGAAAGCACAATAACCCCTTCACTGTGTTCAGCAAGCCACTCTTGATCTATGACAGCTCGATGTGACAAATGCCCACGAAGGTATGCTTTAGATATAAGAATGGTTATGTTCTTATAGCCTTCGTTGTTCATCGCTAGAAGTGTTAGCCTAAAGGGTTCGTCGCCAAAAATATCGTTGGTTACCCAGAAATCAGTACCGATAATGGGTTTAATGCCTAAGTTATGCGCCTCGGAATAAAACTTCACCAAACCACACATATTCATTTGATCAGTAATTGCCACAGCGGGCATTTCCAGGGCCGACACTTTGCTCAATATAGGCTTAACTTTATTAAGCCCATCCATCATTGAGAAGTCGCTATGAACGCGTAAATGAATAAATGGCGATGACATGATGTTATTTCTCTTCAAGTAACGCTTTAACGGGTTTGAAACTCTTACGATAGCAATCTAACACACCAAATTCAGCAATGGCTTCAAAATGTGCTTTTGTGGGGTAACCTTTGTGACCGGCAAAGTTATACTGCGGATAGGCTTCGTGCAAAGTGAGCATATCACTGTCTCGCTCAACTTTAGCAATAATAGATGCTGCAGAAATTTCCGCATGTAAGCTATCGCCTTTTACCACGGCTTCAGCATTGTAACGCCATTGTGGAACACGGTTGCCATCTACACGCACAAAGTCAGGAGTAACAGCTAAACCATCCACTGCGCGGGTCATGGCAAGCATGGTTGCGTGAAGAATATTAAGCTCGTCAATTTCTTGGGGACTTGCACGTCCAATATTCCAATACAAGGCTTTTTCTTTTATTTCAGAGGCAAGGGCTGTACGCTTTTTCTCACTCAACTTTTTTGAGTCGGTAAGCCCTTCAATAGGATTGGCTGGGTCAAGTATTACGGCAGCGGTAACAACATCACCCACTAATGGACCGCGCCCAACTTCGTCTACTCCGGCAATTAAATTATGCAAACAATTCCTCCACGACGGCTTTTGCAGCTGTTTTATCAGCATTGCATTTTAGCGTATGGTGGAGGTCGGTGAAACGGGAAATAAGGGCTGAATTGTCACTTTCGAAGAAGTTAAGAAGTTGACTGCTCATATTATCGGCATTCACTTCTTCTTGTAGTAGTTCGGGAATAATCGCCTCGTTTGCCAACAAATTTGGCAAGGTAAAGAAGGGCGCTTTGTATAAGCGCTGCATTATTTTATAGGTTAATGGCGCTAGCTTGTAAGCAGCCACCATTGGCCTTTTACACAGCATTGCTTCAAGTGTAGCGGTGCCCGACGCCAATAGGATAACGTCGCTCGCTATCATGGCATCTCGCGCTGTTCCCTGAGTTACGGTGATCGGCAAGCGCTGCTCTGCATTGTTGGCATCTTTAAGTAAACTCTGAATTTGCTCAAGACGATGTACGTTCGCCGCAGGAATAACAAAATGAATGTCAGGCCGCTGCTTATGAATAAGCTCAATAGTGTCGAGAAAAACGGGAAGTAAGGTATCAACTTCGCCTCGTCTAGAGCCAGGCAACACAGCTAATACTCTACTGTCTTGGTTAAGTCCAAGGGCTAAACGTGAAGCGCTTTGGTCGGGTTCAAGGGCGATAGAATCAGCCATTGTGTGACCCACAAAGGTGTAAGGCACATTGTATTTGTCGTACACCTGCTGTTCAAAAGGAAACAGGCCTAATACGCGATTAGCGGCTTTTGCGATTTTGTGGATACGCTTTTCACGCCACGCCCAAACGGTGGGACTAACGTAATGCATCGTTTTAATACCCTTAGCCTTGAGTGCCTTTTCAACACGCAGATTAAAGTCGGGGGCATCAATACCTACAAAAATATCTGGGGGGTTTTTCTCAAACTGTGCAAGAAGCTGCTTTTTTACTTTTAAGATGGCGGGAAGATGAGACAGTACTTCAACCAATCCCATCACCGATAAAGTTTCCATATCAAATAAACTATGAAAACCTTGCTCAATCATATGCTGGCCACCAATACCCTCGATAATTGCATCAGGGTATTGACGTCTTAATTCAGCCACCATGCCGGCTGCAAGAACATCGCCAGAGGGCTCTCCGGCAACCATGCCGATTCTTAATGGCTTTGTCATGACTAGCGGATAATGCCTCGCTCTGCATTTTTCAAGAAGGTTACCATGCGTTCAACGCCTGGATATTGAGCTGCAGGCTCAGCAAGCTTTGCTAGCGCTTCATCAATGGTATTGCCTTCACGATAAATCGCTTTGTACGCGCGTTTTATCGCCATCACTTCATCTTTAGCAAAGCCGCGACGCTTTAACCCTTCCGAATTAATACCCTGCGGAATATTTTTCTGGCCACTTACCATTACGAATGGTGGTACATCGCGAAGAATAATGCCGCCTGCGCCCAAGAAGGCGTGCGCGCCAATTTTACAAAACTGATGAATGCCAACAGCACCGCCCACAATAACGAAATCGTCCATGTGAACATGCCCTGCTACCGCAACATTGTTGGCAATAATAATATCGTCGCCCAACACACAGTCGTGTGCAATATGTGCATTTGCCATGAATAAGCCTCTAGAGCCTATAATGGTAATGCTATTGTCTTGAACAGTACCTCGATGCACAGTGACACCTTCACGAAACTCATTATCATCACCGATAACCAGCTCGGTAGGTTCGCCCGCGTATTTCTTGTCTTGGCAATCTTCACCAATAGAAGAAAATTGATAAAACTTGTTATTTTTACCAATACGCGTGGGGCCGCGCACCACCACATGTGATTTCAGTATACAACCGTCGCCAATGGTGACGTTGTCGTCTACCACACAAAATGGGCCTATGGTGACGTTGTCACCAATGATTGCAGTTTCAGAAACTACAGCAGAAGGATGGATCACGTTATGCTATCTCTCTCATCGCACACATAAATTCTGCACTGCATGCTATGTCGCCATCGACGCTTGCAGTACCTTTAAATTTCCAAATCCCTCTGCGTTCTTTCACCAAAGCCACGTCAAACTCTAAGCGATCACCCGGTACAACCGGACGCTTGAAGCGCGCATTATCAATCCCTGCATATAAATATAGCTTATCGTTTTTGCCCATGGTTTTAAAACCTAGCACACCCGCAGCCTGCGCCATCGCTTCTAGGATAAGCACACCTGGAAAGATTGGCTGTTCAGGAAAGTGGCCCATAAAGCAAGGTTCATTAATAGTAATGTTTTTATATGCCTTGATAGACTCACCCAGCACATAATCCGTTACACGATCAACCAACAGAAATGGATACCTATGAGGTAACAACGCCAAAATTTCTTGAATTTCGATGGTATTGAGTGAATTGGTCAAAAACTTTCTCCTATACACAAGCATGACCTACAACTGATTTATGGTCAAACTCGCCGTGAAAACTGAAAACGGCGGCAACCATACGCTGTTAAGCGTGAAAAACAAATCAGACCAACACCTTTTGGGTGTTGGTCTGACAAAATAGTTTTTGTACTACCAACCTTGGTAGAAAATTAGTTTGCTTTGCTAACCTGATTTAGTACTTGCTCAGACAGGTCATGCTCTTCTTTAGCAAAAGCAACAGCGCCTGCATTAAGTACTACGTCGTAGCCTTGTTTCGCTGCTACGGTATCAATAGCTTGCTTGATAAGACCAAGAAGCTTGTTACGCTCTTCGTTGCTACGACGTTGAATGTTCTGCTGTAAAGGCTGGCCTTTCTTAGAAAGCTCTTCACGAACTGTAAGAATTTTTTGCTCTAGCTCTTTTTTCTCAGCATCGCTCATTGTTGCAGCATCACGCTGAAGGCGCTCTGCATAGAACTGACCGTCGCGCTGAAGTTGATTTACTTCTTCAAGCTGGTCTTTAAATTCAGCCTGAATGGCATTTTGGATTTCAGCAGCCTGAGGCATTGCCTGAAAAATGCCTTGCACATCGACTACGGCAATTTTCTGCTCCGCCATTACAGACGTACTTACTAAAGCGCTACCCAACATTGCACCTGCAACGATATGTTTAACCAACTGTTTCAAAAGGAACTCCTTTTTGCGTCTTTTTTATGAGGCGCGTTTTTCTTGCGCCCATTTTAATATTTAGAAAGTTTGACCGATATTGAAGGTAAAGAATCGTGCGTCGTCACCTTCTCGCTCTGTAATTATTTTAGAGAAACTGAATACCATAGGTCCCATTGGTGAAACCCACTGAACAGAAACACCTGCGGAACTACGATACAGACTCCAATCAGAATAGTCCAACAGCTCATCGCCGAAGCGCTGATTTGGATTAACCTCAAGTTGACTGTAACGGTCGAAATCGAACTCAGTATCCCATACGTTACCGATGTCCACAAACAAACTTGTGCGAACAGAGTTGTCCATTTCTTCTTCAACGAATGGCGTCGGTACAATTAATTCTACCCCACCAAGCGCCATAGCATTACCACCAAGGCTTCGCTGAGACCATGATACGAGTGCGTTGTTAGGGTCGCCAGGGAACACTTCGCCATCAGGGCCGGTTACACCGCCCGTTGTAGCTAGTGAAACGCCTCGCGGACCTACCGTGTTGTTTTCAAAGCCACGTAGTGAATCTGCACCACCAGCAGTAAAGTTTTCAGTGAACGGAAGGATTTGCTCGTTACCGTTAATATCACCGTAACCGTTACCGTAACCTAAACGAATTCGAGTAAGTAATGACCAACGTTGATTACGTGTTAACGGGAAGTACCACTTACCGTCGAATACGCTTTTGAAGTAATTAACGTCAGAGTTTGGTGTAGTGATGCTAAATGAAGCACGCTGCGTTGAACCCGCAGTTGGGAACAAACCGCGGTTTAGCGTTGAACGACTCCAGCTAACGCTTGCTAGAAAACTGCTATAGCTGATAGCTGCATCAGGATCTGCACCATTGGTGAATTGGTTATAAAAACGCTCTGTTTGCTCGAAGAACCCCCTATTGAAAAGTTCTACGTCGCTGTACGTTAGACCAAAGTTGATACGGTTGAATTCGTTAATTGGATAACCAATGTTGGCGCCCAAAGAATAACGCTTCGAGTTGTACTGAATAACGTTAAAGTCGGAACCATCGAATTCACTGTATCCAATTGAACCACCCAAGCTGATGCCATCAATGGTAAAGAATGGATCGTTGTACGTTGCCTGGATCGATTGTTGGAACGCGGTTGTATTCAAGTTAATACCAACTCGTTTACCGGTTCCAAGGAAGTTGTCTTGCTGAATACCCGCTTGCAGGCTTAATCGCGTTCTATCACCATAGCCGATACCAGCATTGAACGACCCAGATGGCTGCTCTTTTACGCTGAAATTAACATCAACTTTGTCTTCAGAGCCAGGAATTCGAATCGTTTCAAACTCCACTTCTTCCATATAAGTTAAACGAGACAACTGGTTTTTTGAAGACTCAAGAAGACCGTTAGATAACCATGTGCCTTCCATTTGACTTACGTTCTGACGAAGCACTTCATCTGCCGTTACTACGTTTCCGTTAAACTTAATACGGTTAACATAGATACGCTTACCTGGGTCTACCGATAGCGTAAGCTTTACCGTTTTGTCTTCATCGTTAATATCCGGCACAGTCGTTACCGTTGGGTATGCATATCCAAATCGACCAAGATATTTACTGATAAACTCTTCTGTGTACGTCACTTCCGCTTGGTTATAAAGCTCGCCAGACGTAAGCGGCAACACGCGTTCTATATATTCTTCGTGACCCAGAACATCACCCACCAACTCAACTTCAGAGATAGTGTACTGTTCACCTTCTGACACGTTCATCGCAATATAAATGCCTGACTTCTCAGGTGTCATTGACACTTGAGTAGAGTCAACATTAAAGCGCAGATAACCTCTGTCTAAATAGAAATTACGTAACGTTTCCATGTCACCTTGCAATGTTTGCTGCTGGTAACGGGTTTCTGAAAGGAAATCCCACCATGGCGTGTCGTACTGAAGCTCAAAGGCCTCCATAAGCTCAGCGTCAGAGAAAAGGTTATTACCAACAATGTTGATCTGCTCAATCGCTGCCGCGTCACCTTCTTCAAACAGAAGTTTAAGGTCTACACGGTTACGTGGTAATGGCGTAATAATTGCCGTTACATCGGCGTTGTATTTACCAATGCTGTAGAAGAAATCTTTTAAGCCGTTTTCGATTGACGTTAATACGGTTTTATCAAGCGGCTCACCCAGTCTTACACCATTGCCATCTAAGCTCTCTTGAAGCTGTTCATCTTTGATGTCGTCATTGCCTTCAAAGATGATATTACTGATGGTCGGACGCTCAGCTACGCGAACAACTAGCGTATTGCCATCACGCAGAATTTCTACGTTCTCAAAGTGAGTAGATGAGTAAAGCGAACGAATAAGTTGCGTTACCCTAAATGTATTTAGCTCGTCGCCAACTTGTACGGGCAAGTATGTTAACGCTGCACCAAGTGCAACACGTTGCAAGCCTTCTACACGAATATCTTCAACAACGAACTCACTGTCTTGCGCCGCAGCATTGGCAAAGCTAGCACTGGAAAGAATGGCTCCGGCTGCTACTAACTGTTTTAACTTCATCTATTTTTCTTTTCCTGGCCGCGTTTTTATATTTACTGTTTTGTACTTCCTGATTTCAATCAGGTTATGCGAGCAATATCGTTAATAATAGCGATACCCATAATCGTAAACAGAAGCACGCCACCTATTCTGTATCCCCACTCCTGAACCGCCTCGGGCACAGGTTTGCCAGTGATCAACTCTGCGGTATAAAACATCAGATGACCACCATCAAGCATGGGCAAGGGTAATAAATTTATAATGCCTAAATTCACGCTAATTAAGGCTAGAAAACTCAAGAAATAGGCAAGCCCGTAACCAGCACTTGTTCCCGCTCCTTGAGCTATTGAGATAGGCCCGCTTAAGTTCTTCACCGATACATCGCCGGTTACTAGCTTTCCTATCATCTCGACACTAAGTGTCATAAGACGCCATGTTTTATCAAGCGCCTTTGTTATTGCCTCTATAATGCCATATTGATGTGTAAACACATACCCCTGTGGCCAAGGCTCAAACGTTGGGCTTACGCCAAGATAACCACTTTGCCCTTGTGGCGTATCACGGCGCGCTATCGTGGCACGTAGCGTTTGTAGTTGTCCATCCCTTTCAACATCTAATGCAATTGTTTGCCCAGGGTTGTCTACAATGTAATCAACCAGTGCATTCCACGATGCTAATGCGTTACCGTCTAACGCGACTAACTTGTCTCCAGGTTGAAGACCTGCTTGCGCTGCAGCACTCCCCTCTCCAACAAATCCTACTGTTAGTGTTGGGTCAGGTCTAAACGGTGTAAGCCCCAAGCTGCTTAATGGAGACTCGATATCTGGGTCAAAGTTCCAACCATTCAATGTAAATGTCAGCTCTTTTTCGACATTTGATGCATTTTTAACCATTACTACTGCAGTTTCACTGCCTATGTTAGAAACCACCTCTAGATTAACGGCTTCCCAATCAGGTGTGCTGCGACTGCCTACTTTAATAATTTCATCGCCAGGCTGAATACCCGCAAGTGCTGCAATACTTTGAGGTTCAACCTCTTTTACTACAGGCTTTACGGTTTCAAGACCTACCAAATACATTAGCCACAATGCAAAAAAGGCAAAGATAAAATTAACACCTGGCCCAGCAGCAATAATTGCCATACGCTGCAACACGGGCTTATTGTTAAATGCCTTGTCCGCTTTGTCAGCCGGCACGTCGTCAATACGTTCATCCAACATGCGAACATAGCCACCTAGTGGGATAATAGCGATCACGTATTCCGTACCCGACTTACTTAACTTGCGCCATATGGGCTTTCCAAAACCAATTGAAAATCGCTCAACCTGAACACCGCAGCGACGCGCTACATAAAAGTGTCCCCACTCATGAACAGCAACTAAAATACCAAGGGCAATAATGAAAGCGCCCAAACTCCAAAAGAATGCTAGCACTGGAATTTACCTCGAATGATTTCGTTAGCTTTCGTTCTTGCTAGTGTGTCTTGCTCGACAATTTGTTGTATTGAATTTACAGATACCGATGCCAAAGCATTTAATGTGGCGTCGTTCACATCTGCAATATCACAAAACTTAATATTGCCTAACAGAAAGTGCTCTACTGCCACTTCATTAGCCGCGTTTAAACGCGTTGTAGCACATTGACCTTCGCGACAAGCATCAATAGCCAACTTAAGGTTTGGGTAGCGCTCAAAACATGGGGTTTGAAATGTGAAGTCAGAAACCGCTGCAAAGTCGAGCGGCGAAACGCCAGCATCGATACGCTCTGGATAAGCCAAGCCATGCGCAATGGGCGTGCGCATATCTGGGTTCCCCATCTGCGCAATCACAGAACCATCAACGTATTGAACCATCGAGTGAATAATACTTTGAGGGTGAATAACCACATCGATATCATCTGCACCTGCGCCAAACAGCCAGCATGCTTCAATAAACTCAAGCCCTTTGTTCATCATAGTGGCAGAGTCGATAGTAATTTTTCTTCCCATGGACCAATTTGGATGAGTGCTCGCCTCATCAATAGTTATGGCCTTGAAGGTGTCGAGAGCACGAGAGCGAAAAGGTCCACCAGATCCTGTCAGCAGAATTTTATGTATACCCGACGAGGCAAAGTCGCCATATTGATAGTCATGCGGTAAGCACTGGAAAATAGCGTTATGTTCGCTGTCTATAGGAAGTAGCGTGGCACCACTTTGATTGGCGGCCTCAATAAAGAGCGCGCCAGACATGACAAGGGCTTCTTTGTTGGCTAACAGTACCCGTTTGCCTGCTTTCACGGCTGCAAGGGTTGGTAATAACCCAGCCGCTCCAACAATGGCCGCCATAACAGAATCGACTTCAGGCGCACTAGCTACATCTTCAAGTGCCTGTTGGCCACACAATACTTCTGCGGCAACCCCCATTTGCTTAGCGATGTCACAAGCGTCTTGATAAAGCGATTCATCGGCAACCACAACATAGCGCGGTGCAAATTTAAGCGCCTGTTCCATCAAAAGTGTAAGCTGTGAGTTCCCTGTTATCGCGAAAATGCGATATTTTTCAGGGTGTCGACTTATAACGTCTAGTGTATTACAACCAATGGAGCCTGTGGCTCCTAACACTGTTACTGTTTGCATTACGCCATCCACGTTACATAACAAAACGCGAAAACAGGGAATGCCGCAGTTAAGCTGTCAATACGGTCTAAAACGCCGCCGTGACCTGGAAGGATCTTACCGCTGTCTTTAATTCCTGCACAACGCTTAAGCATGCTTTCATTCAAATCGCCAAGCGCTGACACAGCAACTGTGACGCCACCAATGGCAAGGTGCAACCAAATGCGTGAAGGTTCAACCTGATAGTGCAAAGCAGCAAACGCAATAATAGCAAAAGAAGCGGCAATACCGCCAAGAAGCCCTTCTAGGCTTTTTCCTGGTGATACATTAGGACGTAGTTTGTGGCGACCAAATTTAACGCCTACAAAAAACGCACCTATATCAGCAGCCCAAACTATACCCAGCACGTAAAACATCAGTGACGCGCCATAGAAAGGGTCAACATCATGCAAACTAGTACGTAGCGCAACAACCGCCACCCATGTTGGAATAAGCGTTAACGCACCAAAAATAGTTCTTACACTTTTACTATCTCGCCAAAATTTTGAGTACTTTGGATAAGCAAGCACCATAAATAAAGACGCTATCCACCAGAAAACAGAGAGCGTTAAAATGGCGCGATAAAGGCCGTGCAACTGGCCTTGATACCATATGGTTTCAGCATCGACAATGAACGAGAGTAAAATACAGAAGAGAAAGGCGCCGGCCATGTAGAGAAGCTTTTTAGGACGTTCGCAAACACCTGACATATTTGCCCATTCATAGGCACCAATGCCTACAACGCCAGCAATGGCAATTTCGAACCAAAAAATGGGGAGAAATAAAATAGCGTAAAGCGCCAACGGCGCAAGAATTAATGCAGTTATTATTCGTTGTTTTAGCATAGTTTGCCCTTGGCTAGTGTTACCAGGGCAAGCCTGATAATTGCCTGCATGGTCTTAACCATCGGCTGTGACAACCTGTTCACCGGTAAGGCCGAATCGGCGTTGGCGAACTTTGAAATCGTCTACGGCTTGTTGAAACACATCTTCGTTGAAGTCGGGCCATAGTACGTCGGTAAAATAGAGTTCGGCGTACGCACATTGCCACAACAAGAAGTTGCTGATGCGATGTTCACCACCGGTTCGGATGAGAAGATCGAGTTCTGGCAACTCGGCTGTAGACGTCAACGAGTTAAACAACTCTTCGTTTATGTCAGCCTCTTTGACTTCGCCCGTTTTCACTTGTGCTGCAAGCTGCTTAGCTGCATTTACGATATCCCAACGGCCGCCGTAATTTGCTGCAATGTTCAGCACAAGTTCGCTGTTGTCCTTCGTCATTTCTTCTACTTTGTGAATTTTTTCGACAAGTTTTGCATCGAAACCATTCACATCGCCAATGACTTTTAATCGCACGCCGTTCTTATTTAGCTTTTTGGCTTCACTGTTTAACACTAGGTTGAACAGCTCCATCAATACACTAACCTCCTCTTCTGGGCGCTTCCAGTTTTCACTAGAGAAAGCAAACAGCGTTAGCGATTCAATATTGTTTTGACGCGCGAAGCGAACTACTGCGCGCACAGAATCAACACCGGCCTTATGGCCAAATGTACGAATTTTCCCTTTCTTTTGCGCCCAACGACCGTTGCCATCCATGATAATAGCAACGTGCTTAGGGCCAGCAGCTTCCGCTGGCGCCTTCGCTTCAGTTGGTTTGGTCGCGTTAAACAACTTTCCAATCATACTAATTACTTATACTTCCATTAACTCTTTTTCTTTGTCAGCAAGCATGCTGTCAACTTTCTTAATGAACTCGTTAGTAATTGATTGGATGTTTTCTTCAGCGGCGCGACTCTCGTCTTCACTGATTTCTTTTTCTTTCAGCAAGTCTTTTACATCACCATTGGCATCACGGCGAATGTTACGGATTGCAACGCGACCGCTTTCTGCTTCATTACGTACAACGCGAATTAGGTCTTTACGACGCTCTTCGGTAAGTGGAGGAAGTGGGATGCGAATTGAACCACCTGCACTCATAGGGTTAAGACCCAAGTCAGATTGCATTATGGCTTTTTCAACTGCTTGAATAGCGCTTTTATCAAATACAGTTAGCGCTAGTGTACGGCTGTCTTCAGCAACTACGTTAGCAACCTGCTTTAGCGGAGTATCAACACCGTAGTAAGGCACCATAATGCCGTCTAGAAGGCTTGGGTGCGCACGACCAGTGCGAATTTTGCTGAATTGGCCCTTAAGTGAAACTAGGCTCTTTTCCATACGCTCTTGCGCATCTAATTCAATTTCATCAATCACGATTTGTATCCTATTGTTCTTAATTAATCGTTGTCAGTGTGGCGGATAACAGTGCCTTCTTTTTCACCCATCACTACACGCTTAAGACAACCTGGCTTGTTCATGTTGAATACACGAATAGGTAAGCTGTGGTCGCGCGCAAGAGTAAACGCTGACAAGTCCATTACTTTTAATTCTTTTTCCAACACTTCTTGGTATGAAAGTTCATCATACAATGTTGCTTCTGGGTTTTTAACAGGGTCATCGCTGTAAACGCCGTCTACTTTTGTTGCTTTAAGCACCGCGTCAGCTTCAATTTCGATACCGCGCAAACATGCGGCAGAGTCTGTTGTAAAGAAAGGATTACCTGTGCCTGCAGAAAAAATAACAACACGGCCTGATTTAAGAAGGCTAATAGCTTCTGCCCAATTGTAAGCATCACAAACGCCGTTAAGTGGAATAGCAGACATCATTCGTGCGTTAACGAACGCTCTATGAAGCGCATCGCGCATCGCTAAGCCGTTCATTACGGTTGCAAGCATACCCATATGATCGCCCACTACACGGTTCATACCAGCTTTTGCTAGACCTTCACCGCGGAATAAGTTACCACCACCAATAACAAGACCAACTTGAACGCCAAGTTCAACCAACTCTTTGATCTCTTGCGCCATTCTATCAAGCACTTTAGGGTCTATGCCAAAGCCTTCTTCACCCATAAGGGCTTCACCGCTAAGTTTTAACAGAATGCGACGGTATGCTGATTTTGGTGTGATACTCATAATTTGGAATGTCCTCGTAAACCCAGTTTGTCCTATATTCTCTCAAAATATTGCGTTAGAAAACATAGGACAAGCCGTTTTAAAAGCCCTGTTACTACTGTTGCACAAGATTAGCTTCACATTGATATAAAGCAATGGCAACAATAATGATAGACAGCTATAAAAAAGCACCTCCGAAGAGGTGCTTTGTAGTTTATCTAACTATTGCGTTATGCAAAAGATAAACGCTCAATTATTTCTTAGCAGCTTCCATTTGAGCAGCTACTTCAGCAGCGAAGTCTTCAGTCTTCTTCTCGATGCCTTCACCAACTTCGAAACGTACGAAGTTGATTACGTCTGCGCTATTATTCTTAAGAAGCTCAGCAACAGAGATTGAAGGATCTTTAACGAAAGGCTGACCAGTCAAGCTCACTTCGCCAGTGAACTTCTTCATGCGGCCTGCAACCATTTTCTCAGCGATATCAGCTGGCTTACCAGACTGGATAGCGATTTCGATTTGGATTTCTTTCTCTTTCTCAACAACTTCTGCTGGAACGTTTTCAGGCTTAACAAACTGTGGGCTTGCTGCTGCAACGTGCATTGCAACGTCTTTAGCTAGCTCGTCGTCACCGCCAGTTAGGATAGAGATAACGCCGATACGGCCGCCGTGGATGTATGCACCTAGTGTGTCACCTTCAACGTTAATAACGCGACGTGGAGAGATGTTTTCACCGATTTTAGCAACTAGCGCATCACGTACTTCGCTAACTTTAGCGCCGTTCATTTCAGCGTCGTTAAGTGCTTCAATGTCGTTGATGTTGTTTGCTGCCGCAACTTCTAGAAGCTCGTTACCGAACTTAAGGAAGCCTTCGTCACGCGCAACGAAATCAGTTTCACAGTTAAGTTCAAGCATAGTCGCACGACCCGCTTCAACTTTAGTAAGGATTACACCTTCAGCTGCGATACGACCAGCTTTTTTAGCTGCTTTCGCTTGACCTGATTTACGCATGTTTTCAATGGCTAGCTCAATGTCACCATCCGTTTCAACCAGGGCTTTTTTACAATCCAGCATACCTGCGCCAGTACGCTCGCGCAGTTCTTTAACTAGTGCTGCAGTCACTGCCATTTTTCAATTCCTCAGCATTAAATATAAAATTCGTTAGGTAAAAGGGGCGATATCGCCCCTCTCAATACGGTTCGTATTGTAGTACCGTCATATTATCTACATATGACAGTCAGCAATCAGAATTACTCTGCTGCTTCTACGAAGTCGTCTTGCTCAGCTTGTACTTCAAGGTTGCTTTCGCGACCTGAGTTGATAGCGTTTGCAGCTGCATCCAAGTAAAGTTGGATAGCACGGATAGCATCGTCGTTACCAGGGATGATGTAATCAACACCGTCTGGGTTAGAGTTAGTATCTACTACACCAACAACAGGAATACCTAGGTTACGCGCTTCAGTGATAGCAATGTGCTCGTGATCTGCGTCGATAACAAAGATTGCGTCTGGTAGACCGCCCATATCTTTGATACCACCAAGGCTGTTTTCAAGCTTGTCCATTTCACGCTGTAGCATTAGCGCTTCTTTTTTAGTTAGCTTTTCAAACGTACCGTCTTGGCTTTGTTGCTCAAGGTCTTTAAGACGCTTGATTGACTGACGTACTGTTTTCCAGTTAGTCAACATACCACCTAACCAACGCTTGTTTACGTAGTACTGGTCGCACTTAAGAGCAGCTTCTTTAACTGCTTCACCAGCTGCGCGCTTAGTACCAACGAAAAGGATTTTACCTTTCTTAGACGCAACACCTGAAAGGTAGTTAAGTGCGTTGTTGAAAAGTGGAACCGTTTTTTCAAGGTTGATGATATGAACTTTATTACGTGCGCCGAAGATGAAAGGCTTCATCTTTGGGTTCCAGTAACGAGTTTGGTGACCGAAATGCACACCGGCTTTCAGCATGTCACGCATAGAAACATTAGCCATTTTATTTTCCTCTTGGGGTTAGGCCTCCATATACCCCTTGTATCGATCCAGACCAACCTAGATTGAGCTGAACACCCCGATACGAAGTGACGGTATATGTGTGTTTTAATAAAATAAATTTACCCTCAAAAACGGCGCCTTTCACTTGGTGTAAACACTAAGAAAAATTGAGCTTTCCGTCAGGGCGCGCGCTTTATACCACAACAAGCACTTGAGCTCAAGTTTTCGCGCTTAAACCATATCTTTTTTCTGAGTAAAGGTTGCGTTAGGTAGCGTGTTTTTCTTTTAAAGTATTCAGCCAAACCAAAGCAGGCTGATTAACTTACCGACACATAAAATTAACCATAATTTACAGCAGCTTACTCAGAATGACCTGATTAATGTTATACTGCGTAAAATAGTTATTAATTACAGATTTTAACTTTAACGAGTTGAGAGGCGCTGTGTCAGCAATTATCAAAACCCCTGAAGAAATCGAAAAAATGCGCGTCGCTGGTAAGCTAGCGGCAGAAGTTCTAGAAATGATCACGCCGCATGTTAAAAAAGGTGTGACAACAGATGAATTAAACACCATCTGTCACGACTATATTGTTAACGAGCAACAAGCAATTCCCGCTCCGCTCAATTATGGTCATCCGCCGTTCCCTAAATCTATTTGCACGTCGGTGAACCACTGTATATGCCACGGCATTCCGTCTGACAAAAAATTAAAAGATGGCGATATTATAAATATCGATGTGACCGTTATTAAAGATGGCTATCACGGCGATACCTCCAAAATGTTTGTGGTAGGCAAACCTTCTATTCTGGCGGAGCGTCTTATCCGCATCACTCAAGAATGTTTATACCAAGCCATTGAACAAGTGAAGCCGGGTATGCGCCTTGGCGATATTGGCCACATTTGCCAAACCCATGCAGAAAAGCATAACTATTCAATTGTGCGTGAATATTGCGGTCACGGCATTGGCGCAAGTTTTCATGAAGAGCCACAAATTGTGCATTACGGCAAACCGGGAACCGGTGACGTTTTAGAGCCAGGCATGTGCTTTACTATCGAGCCAATGGTAAATGCGGGCAAGCGCTATTCAAAAGTACTTCCCGACCAGTGGACGGTAGTGACCAAAGACCGTAGTTTAAGTGCCCAATGGGAACACACACTATTAGTTACGGAAACCGGAGTTGAAGTACTAACCTTGCGAGGAGATGAAACACTACCACGTGTAATTTCTCACAATTAAGGCATTGCCTTTTATATTAATTCAAAAGCAGTAAGAGCTTTCTTGCTGCTTTTTTTATTTCTGATTTAAATAACTTATCGCTAAAAAGCAGCTTTCTTCGTTTTTATTTTACAGATGTCACATTTGTGTAAGCCACGTCATATTTGGCCTGCTGTTGCTCTCTTCTATAATCAAGACTTTCAATTGAAACATTTTCGCAACATAACACCATAAATATTCACATTTAACCTTGAATTATGCATCTACAGGCTACTGCGAAAACTCAACAATTCGTGATATTGTTCATGGTGTTTAAAAACAAAGCTATGTAAAAGGTGTATTTTGAACCTGCCATCACTGATTAAAAACATCGATGCTATTACGTCAGTAGACGATATCCCAGCGATTAAACGCTGTGTTGAAGACAGCTACTCTTGGATCACGACATCATTTGATAGCACACCTGTAAATCAGCTGGTCACAGGCAGAGCACAATTCGTTGATGCACTTTTATGCCATTTATGGCAGCTATATGGTTTGGATACAGTGAGCGAGCTAGCGCTTTGTGCCGTAGGCGGTTATGGACGAGGCCACCTTCAGCCACATTCCGATATAGACCTTCTTATAGTAAGTAAGAAAAAGCTCAAACCTGAAGCACAAGAAAAGATTGGCCAGTTCATCACCCTATTGTGGGATATTAAGCTAGATGTGGGGCAATCTGTCCGCACCATAAAAGAAACCGTAAAGCTCGCCAAAGACGATATCACTATTGCCACAAACCTTGTTGAAAGTCGTTTACTTTGCGGATGCGAAAACACGTTTGAAAAATTATGGGAAGACGCCAACGGACGAAATTCTTGGAGTAGCAAAGCTTTCTTTTCGGCAAAATATGAAGAGCAAAAGAAGCGCCATGCAAAGTTCAACGGTACTGCTTATAACCTAGAACCAAACATCAAAGAAAACCCAGGCTGTTTGAGAGATATACAGTCAATTGGTTGGGTTGCCAAAAAGCACTTTAAAGAATACGACGGCTGGAATTTAGTAGGGCACGGCTATTTTACCGAGCAAGAACACAGTGAGCTCATTGCTTGCAGAATGCACTTATGGAAAATGCGCTGTGCTTTGCATTTGGTTGCTGGCAGAAGTGAAAACCGGTTACTGTTCGATTATCAGCCCGATGTTGCTCAAATGATGGGTTACGGCGAGGAAGGTAAAGCGTCTGTAGAAAAAATGATGCGTGACTTTTTTAGAACCGTTGCGCGCGTTTCAGAACTCAATCAGATGCTATTACAGCGTTTCAAGTACGATATGCTTAACCAAAGCATACAGCGCACATCAATTATTAACGATGACTTTGAATTGCTAGACAATATGATTTCGCCTCGGCATGAAAAGGTTTTCTCATCACCTGAGGCCATTCTGGATTTTTTAAATCTGATCACCAACACACCAGAAGTTCAGGGCCTAAGCACAATTTGCATACGACAACTGCGTAATGCACACCGCGCGTTTGAGACAGAATACTTCGTTGAACGCCCCGCCTGTCGCGAAAAGTTCATGGTATTGATGAAACAGCCCGACTTTTTTAATTTCGCATGGGACGTAATGCACCAATACGGTATTTTACAGGCGTACCTTCCGGAGTGGGATACCATTGTTGGGATGATGCAGTTTGACTTATTTCACGCCTACACCGTAGATGAACACACCCATAGGTTGGTAAAACACGTCAACTTTTTCTTTTCAAAAGAGAACAAAGCCTTTCCTCGCTGCGGAAGAATTTGTCGAAACTTAGATAAGCCAGAAGTACTTTACATTGCGGCTATATTCCACGATATCGCCAAAGGAAGAAACGGCGACCATTCTACGCTTGGTGCAAAAGACGTCGCCGTTTTTTGCGAGCGTCACAATGTACCCAAAGATGACGCCGAAATGATAGCGTGGCTTGTTGAAAATCATTTACTAATGAGTGTTGTTGCTCAGCGTAGAGACATTTACGACCCTGACGTTATTAGTGAATTTGCCAGTGCCGTAAGAAGCCACAATCACCTTAACTTACTGTATACGTTAACGCTTGCTGATATTCGCGCTACTAACGATAATTTATGGAACGATTGGAAAGCGTCATTGCTGCGCGAGCTTTATTTGATGACGCAAAAAGCCCTTGATAACGGGCTGCAGTGTCAGATAACCCTTAATGAAAGGGTAGCTACCCACAAACATCAAGCGCGACAAATATTACAAGAGCGTGCCATCGACCCTATCGCTATCGACGCACTATGGGCAAGACTAGACGATGATTATTTTGTGCGTTTCAAACCCACTCAAATAGCGTGGCACACTGATGAGATATTGAAAGCGCAAGATGACTGGCTAACGCCAGACAACGAAGGGCTACTGGTAAAAGCAAATGACAACAGCGCTAAAGGCGGTACCGAATTATTAATATACGGCAAAGACAGAAAAGCTCTGTTTGCGCAGGTTGCATCGGTACTTGATAGTCGCAACTGCTCAATTCACGATGCGCATGTTACCGTAACCAGAGATGGTTACGTATTTGATAGCATGTTAATTCTGGAAAATGACGGAAATAGACTGTCGTCTGATTCACGTATTGCATCTATCGAAAATGCTATTTGTGCTCAGCTAGAAAAACCTGGACGTTCCCACGAAAATAAACGTAAGCTACCTCGCCAGATGAAGCAACTGGACGTTCCAACGAAAGTTCGCTTTTTTACTATTAACGATGAAGCGACGTTGGTAGAGTTAGAAGCCCTAGACGCCCCCGGCATTTTAGCTAAAATTGGGCACGCTTTCGTTGATACGAACATTACGCTAAAACTTGCGAAAATTGCCACCATTGGTGAACGCGCGGAAGACATTTTTATCGTCAGCAACGAGGCTGGCAAAGCATTAACCCAAGAACAACAGGTAAGCCTGAAAAAGCACATCCTGTTTAAACTCGACCAACTTGAAGATATCACAATACCATGAATGAATTGAAAGCCATTATTGAAGACGCCTTCGAAAATCGCGACAGTATTAGCCCAACTTCTGCGCCAGAGGAAGTCAAGAAAGCCGTTGCCGAAGCCATTGACCTACTTAACACCGGCAAGGCACGCGTAGCAGAAAAAATTGCTGGCGAATGGGTTGTTCACCAGTGGCTAAAGAAAGCGGTATTGCTTTTTTTCCGTCTGCATAACAATGATGTTATTGAAGGTGCTGAGAGCAAGTTCTACGATAAAGTTCCGCTAAAATATACCAACTATACCGCTGAGCAATTTGCAGCCGATGGCGCGCGTATTGTGCCACCAGCTGCAGTACGTACAGGTACTTTTGTTGGAAAGAACGCGGTTGTTATGCCTTCTTATGTGAACATCGGTGCGTTTGTTGACGAAGGTACCATGGTAGATACATGGGCTACCGTTGGTTCATGTGCCCAAATTGGTAAAAATGTGCATTTATCTGGCGGTGTAGGCATTGGCGGTGTGCTAGAACCGTTACAAGCTAACCCAACCATTATTGAAGACAACTGCTTCATTGGTGCGCGCTCCGAAATTGTAGAAGGCGTTATCGTTGAAGAAGGCTCTGTTATTTCAATGGGCGTTTATATTGGTCAAAGCACGCGTATTTATGACCGCGAAACTGGTGAAGTACACTATGGCCGTGTTCCAGCTGGCTCTGTAGTGGTAGCAGGTAACCTGCCAAGTGCAGATGGCAAATACAGCCTATACGCCGCCATCATTGTTAAGAAAGTAGATGCAAAAACACGTGCAAAAGTAGGCATAAACGCCCTATTACGCGACGCTGAATAGTAACGATATTTACGAAGGCAGTGATCCACAAAGCGTTGTTGAGATAACTGCATCAAAAAAGGCGCCCTATCGGCGCCTTTTTCATTTATTGCCGTGCGCTTACGCTAGCAGTTTATCTTTAATTGAATTCACCCACTCTACTACATCCTTTTCGGGTTCAAGTGTTTCCATTGCATCAATTTCAAGCATGTCTGCTACTGCGTTGCCTTTAAGCTCGGTTAAAAGCGTTTGAAATTGCTTGCCCGCCCCGCAAAAACTTTCACCGTAGCTACTGTCGCCTAATGCAGCTACAGCAAAAGGTTTGCCGGCCAGTTCTGGAGACTCATCTTGAAGATCAGAGAATACAAATTCCAAATTTGGTGGCACATCACCTTGGCCTGTGGTTGATGTAATAATTAGTATCGCATCTGCATCTGTGAAGTCAGATACTGATGGGTCGCTTTCTAGTGAACAATCAACGCCCTGACCCGCTAAACTCTCTTCAACTTGTTCAGCAACATGTTGAGCATTGCCATACACGGTGCCCGCAATTATTTTCAATGTACTCATTTAACCCTCTATTTCTTTGTTTAATGTCGCCGCAGTATTAACCGTGCTGCTCGAATACTTACTCTACCCTACGCTATACGCCCGTACTTTTTGCCCGCATGGTGAAGCGGCTAACTACCCAACAGCGAAAGGCGCCAACTCGTCCAATAATCTTCGCATTTCGTAGTGCATCTCACCATTAACAGTTATCCATTTTTGGTGCACTGGGTGCGTGAAGCCCATTTGTGTACAACTTAAGGCCAAGTTTGAAAAATTAAAGTGCGCTTTAGCGAATTTGTTTTGTTTGCCGTCTCCATGTGTCGTATCGCCAATAATAGGATGGCGAATATGCACCATGTGTCTTCTTAATTGGTGTTTACGACCGGTGCTTGGCAATAAACGTACAAGCGTATACCTTGCACTTTGGTATTTACCAACGGGTTCAGGTACTTCAAAACGCTGTACGCTCTCATAAACAGTCGTAGCTTGCTGAGGTGGCTGCTGAGGACGTTTGTGCTTATCCGCAATTTTGTCGTAGCGATATTTCAGCGCGTAATCAATCATTCCACTGTTATGCACAAAGCCTCTTACCAATGCGTGGTAAGTTTTACCTATCTGCTTTTCCATCATTTGCTTGCCAAGCGCTGCTGCGATATCGGAACTGAAGCTGAATAACAGTACCCCAGACGTTGGCCTATCTAAACGATGCGCTGGGTAAACGTGCTTTCCCAATTGATCGCGCAGTGTTTGAACCGCGAACACTGTCTCGTGTTTATCTATGGGGCTTCGATGAACCAACATGCCGGGAGGCTTATCTATCGCAACGATATGTTCATCTTGGTAAAGCACGTTAAGTACATTCCCGCCGTGGTTTTCGCGAAGATCATTGCTAATAGGGAGTTGAGTTTCGGCCACTAATTTACATCCTTACTAGCTAGCGCAGCAATGTCATCAATGCGCTTTAAGCATGCCAGAACACCAGAGACTCGCTGTTCAACATTTTCATCGGCATTATCTTTGGAAACCCCCTCTACACGGCCTTTAACACCAGAGTCCAAATACAATTCAGCCGCGGGGTATATTTGCATTTCAGGCACTTTATTACCGCTGTCCAAAAGCCATTGCATTTTAGGTATGAAGATAAAAGCCAGCCAGCTCTCAAATGGCATTGAATCAACAGCAAAAGGCGTCGTACTCTGCATGGCTTGCTGCGATGGAGGTGTGCTGGGCCACATTTCTGCAGACTTCATGGCTTGAACTAGGCATACCAATTCATCGGCCATCTCAGCATTGAATTCACTCACTTTCACCTCATTAAACAAAACGACAAACACGACAGCGTTCGTTTAAGGCTTTTTGTATATCGCGCTGTCAGTAAAAAAACGAGCGGAGTATAGCATTGCTACCGCTCAATTTGTTAGACGTACCCGTAAAAAGCACACCTGTGATAAACTTTCACAAACAGAAGTATTTCGGATTGAGCAATGAGCGCTAAAAACATTAATTCCATAAGCGAATTTTTATTACATGCGGGAACTGAGTACCATGTGTACGACATGGGACGACGACTTGTACCCACCGATGCACAAGCCTTTCTAGATATAGAAAATGGCGCAGCATACGCTCCGTACCCACGTCAACAGCACGCCTGGTTTGGCATTGTATTTTGGAATAAACACGCGTCGACACAACATTATATTTGGTTTGTAAAACTGCCCCTTGATGAACAAGGCTTGGTAGTTGCCGCTGCAAGAAATCATTTTTTAGATATTATTGTGGATGCGTTAGGGCAAAGTGTTGCAGATGATTCTGAGAAAGCGCAAACCCTTCCTGACAACCCGTACTCATTTGTACCAGGCCAAACGCTGCTTGCTCAGTTCAACGCTATGGTAAAAACCGCATTAAGCCAACCATTGAGCGAAGATGCGCAAAAAGTAGAAGCGTACATACAAGCACCTCAATTAGTAGACTGGCAGCAGCTATCAATGCAGAGTGTGGCTGACTTTGTATGTTCGCTTCCTTCTCATGACAAGCGCGAAAGTTTAGTAGACGCATTTGTGAAGAATCATGGTTTATATTCGGATGTATTCTTAAATACCATGATGGAAATGTGTGAAAACATTGCTCTTCACGAAGCAATGGAAACACTATTTATTAATAGGCTTACCAGCAATACTGATATTTCTCTTGCTGCGCTTCGAGGACTGTCTACGCAGGAGTATAGCCCCACCATTAATAAAACCCTTACAGAGCTTCTTAAAAATGAAAACGCGCAACGTATAGATGTTTTAAGTGTTGTGGCTGCCCGCCATTTTGAGCAGTTCGATGATGAATTACTCGCGTCTTTCTTAGAGCAAGCCGCTTTTGTCGATGCACAAGAAGCTCACAACGGCGCATTGTTTTCTGGGTTCTTTTCTGACTTGGTCCAAATTCCCAAGTTAAGAAGACAAGTGCTTACACTGTTGCACTCGCCTCAGAAAAGTAAAACGCTATCCAGTGCCTTTGAAAAGCTGTTTGCTCAAGCGAGACAATAACATGACGTTACTTGAACTGGTTGTGTGGTTAGTTATTGGTTTTACAGGGTATCAGTTTTGGCGCGTACGAGGCATTTCAGAACGAAGTAATAGCTTTCTAAAACAGTACTGCGACACGCATGGACTGCAGCTGCTTAGCGTTGCCCGCAGTAAAACTCGCTTTTCATTTAAGTATGGTAAACCAGACTGGCAAAGCACATTTGTTTTTGAATTTTCCAGCAATGGAGAAGACAGATACAGTGGCGAAGTTGAAATGATTGGGTTACGCGTTATCAGAACTGAAGTTCCACCGTATAAAATGTAAGCGCGAAAACGCGACACGGTCCTTTATTGTGTGGAAAGTATGCAAATAAGAGCACTTTCGTATAAACATAAAAAAAGGGGAACCTTAAAGTTCCCCTTTTTCTTGGAATTTTGAGTTTCCCTCTCTGCGATCCTTTGCGACTAAAATCATCCCGATTAAAATCCGTATTCGCCCCTTTCCATTTTCTCTCGCGCCTTCCTGTGCGAGCTACCCATCCATGAGCAGGTCCCTTTCCATTTATCCTTAATAACTGCACATCCTGCGTGCAGTGTTCCTCTTCCTGAGGCTGTCCTTATCAGACTCCGCTGACTATCCCTTCCGTTACTCCCTTATAACTACACATCCTGCTGTAGTCTTACCTAAATCCGTGGCGTGTCCTATGTCATCCGTGGTTTGCTCGTCCGTGCAAATTCTTCCATGAGGTGGGCTTCCTGCTACATCCTGTTGTGACTCCTGTCACGCAGTCAATCCCTTGAACCAGTCCCTTACACTTATCCTTGAACTAGTCCCTTCAATCCATCCCAGCATTCCGTACTTTTCATTTACAGCGTCCACGCTGTGTTCCATTCCATTCACTCACTGTCCTGTGAGAATCTTGTCCTTAAGTTGTCCCAGTTAGTCCTTTCAAATCTTCCTGACTCGTCGTGTATCCCTGTGACATGTACATAGTATCCCTTCCAAATATTACCGCCATATGGAATTACAAACTTTTAAGGGTGTTTTTTTGGACTTTTTTGTCTTTTCTAGAAAAATTTAATTAAATCAGTGACTTTAGACTTTAGTCTAATTTTAATATACACAAAATAGGGAAGATCGCTCACAGCATTTGTAGGAAATGTCTTACAAACGCTGAAGAAAATATGACTTTAGGGAAAGAATTTGCGAATTACTGTTACTTTTTTCTGTACATTACTTCGCCAGTAACATGCGAAAGACTGACTTGTCCTACAATCTCATAGTTATCATCGTTGAAAAACGAACGATGTTTGGCAACCGTAACAAAAACAGAGACACCTTCACTCTTTTTGTCTTCATCTACTACGCTGTCTATGGCGCCAAGTAAAACATGCCCCAAACCATGCTCTTGATAGTCGGGGTGCACCGCAATAAAGCTCAACATGTGAAAATTTTCAGCAGGTACCAGTGAACGCACCTTCTCCTCTTTCTCAAGCATTTGTTTAGTGCCAAATAATCCTGCGGTAAGCAACATACGAAGACGCCAATGCCAATAACGCCCTGCACCAAACGCTGCATCAGGCGCAGTTAGGCACGCAACAGCAATAAGACGTTCTTTATCAAACAATCCAATTATAGGTTGCTCCGCTACCCAAAATGCATTTAGCTCTTCCCGAATGGCTGAACGAAGACGGCTTTCATAACCTTCTTTTTCGGCCTGGAAAATATCGATAAATAAAGGATCGTCTACATAAGCGTTGTAGAGAATAGAGGCGGCTACTTTTAAATCGTCGACGGTAAGATAGATTGCTTTAACCGTTTCGTGCAGCGGCACCGTTGAATCATTTAAGGCGTGAGTATTCATGAGGGTCTCCTCGAAGGCTGAAATGCAACGGCACTATCAACTACTTGCATCTATTTGAAAGTACTGGTTACTTAAATCAGTAAAATATCGATTACATAAACGTAATCCGTTAACTTTTACTGTTCATTTGTTAGCCTACTTGAAAAACCCTCACATGTTAACTTTTTATTAACATTTAAAGTCTACATATAGCGCAACGCTTTAGTTCATTAAGCTGTACGCGCTATCGCCCCAACCTACCAAGCTTCCATTCTTGAAAACAAGTGGCGTGCATTCATCTTTTGTTGTAACGCCATCACCCATGGTTTTTTGTGTACGATAGAATAAAACACGATAGGTACCGTCCTGCTTTTCAAAGAGCTCGTTGAAGTCGGCAACGCCCATTTTCCGCAGCACGTTTTCATATGTTGCGCCTGTTTCCAGCTTTGCTATGTGCTTGCGATTATTAAACTCTCTATCTTCCCAGTCTGCGCCGTAATGACTATCAGATCCACCGCCTACCGAAACAACGCAGCCGGAAAGAAGAACAGAAGAAGCCAGAGTGACTGATAATAGAAGCGTTTTCATGTGTATTCCTTGTTTAAACATTATGTGCTTAGTTTTTATAGTAGAGCGTACTAAATGAACCGTTACTGAACATTTAGTACCCTCGTTGTTTTTGAGATATATCAACTAAACACAATTAAACAAAATTGAGGCCAACTTTTAAGCCATTGATTAATATCAAAATTATTTACAAAGCATTTTCTATTAACCAATTAAAATGGCGAATACACAAACTTATTAGTGAAATTCACACTTTTCACACGGTAAACTGAAGCAAGAATTTATTTATCGGAAGCCTGAAGATCAATGAATAACGACAATATACAAAAGCTTGTTTTATTGTGTCATAAGATGCAGCAAGAGGGAGTGACTCCCTCGGTTGGCATGCTACGCTCGAAAGCGCCGTTCAAAGTATCGGTAACCGAAGCAATTGAGACTATAAAACGCTTTAACGTAAGCAGTGCGCATACACCTAAAAAGGTAGTTGCCACGAACAATGCGGAACAAGCACTAAGCGAAAGAGTCGCCCAACTAGAAAACGAGGTTGAGCTTTTAAAGCGCTCTTTAAGTGATGTAATTAAACAGTTATCAAAGTGACCTAATCAATTTCTGCATTGCAGCTTTTGGCTTTGGCTGTAGCGCTCAAGTAGGTGTTGGCGTTAGAGATGCTAAAAACGCCGCCAAATTTGGCGCTACAATTTGCTGCGGCTCTTTTCCTACTTGCTCAAGCGCAACTTCACCGGTGTCATTTATAATAGAAAGAATAAAATCTTCTTCATCGGTCAAGCCAAAGAAAAGCGTTGGAGCTTGCTTAAGTCGTTGTTTCATAAGCAGGTGTCCAATCAAGTTTTGTTGAAGACCTTCGAAATCTTCGTCATTCCAAACTTGAAGAAGCTCACACTGACCTTGTTCAGCGGTCGCTGTAAAATTCGCACTGTAATAACGGGTGAAAAATTCACAGAAATCAGGATGCAATGAAAGCGACATCGCATTCTCTACATTTTCGAAGCTATTCTGGCGTTCTTGCATTCTTCCTTGCGTTCCCTCGTGCATTTCGTCTTGCGTTCTGTTTTGCATTTTAGGTGCCCAACTTACCATTTCACCTTCACTAGGCGCTAACGCACCTATGGTAGCTGTTTGTTCTAGACACGGAGATGGCCAGTTCGCCTCATAAGCCACTTTGAGACCACTCTCGTTTGCAGCGTCGACATAAGATGATACAAATTTATCTATTTGTTCTGAAATTGTTAGACCCATTGTGGAGTTACCTACGTATTTTTGGGGTACACTATACTTATAAATGGCGATGTCAACTTTGCCATTGTTGTTACTAGATAATGTTAAAAGGTTCTTATGTCGACAGACAAATCACCCTCAAAAGTATCAATAAAAGCACCCGATGATCTTTCCTTAGGAAAGCAGGTTGAATATGAATTTGAATATAACCCTGGCCTTCTCCAAGGCGTACCTCGTAGTTTAAGTAGAGACACCTTGGCCTTGGGTAAAGGAGCACTGCCATTCTCAGGTATAGATACATGGACGGGATACGAGTTATCGTGGCTAAATACTAAAGGTAAGCCACAAATCGCTATCTTGGAATGTGATGTACCAATTACGTCTGAGTTCCTTATTGAATCGAAGTCTTTCAAACTTTATTTGAACAGCTTTAACCAAAGTAAGTTTGCGTCGCCTGAAGACGTTCGCAAGACACTAGAGGCAGACCTTTCGAACTGTGCAGGAGAAGGCGTAAGCGTTAACTTAATTCTTCCCAGTGCTTTTGAGACCTTAAAGTTTAAAGAATTTAGCGGTACTTTGCTTGATGATCTTGATATAGACGTAACCGATTATTCCCCTGAGACTCGATTCTTAGCCGTAGATAGCGAGCAAGACGAAGTGAGTGAAACCTTAGTATCTCATTTACTTAAATCGAATTGTTTGATCACAAGTCAACCAGATTGGGCTAGTATTCAAATACGCTATCAAGGAAAAGCTATTGAGCACGAGGGGTTACTGCGTTATTTGATAAGCTTCAGGCAACATAATGAATTTCATGAACAATGTGTTGAACGTATTTACAACGACATTATGCAGCTTTGCAAGCCAAATAAGCTTACCGTGTGTGCAAGGTACACGCGCCGCGGTGGGTTAGACATCAATCCGTTCCGTTCTAACTTTGAAGCGCCTTATGCAAATCATCGTCAAGCCAGACAATAATGTGTAGCGCGAGTACCTTACAAAAAAACAATTATTAAGCTAATCAATGAAGACAAATAAAAATGGAAGCTAAACAATTACAAGCTTATAAACAGAACAATACGCTTCTTTGCCAATTTATAATCAGGCTTTCAGCTTTTTATGAAGGCTTCTCAGATAAGATTGATAACGAATTAGGAAAACTACGTGGGCACCTTTCTGGCACACCTAACTTTAGCCTAGCTGCAGTTAGCATTGAAAAGCTTAATAATTTAATTCAGCACCAAGATGTAACCTTAAAGAAATACACGTCTGATACCGCGGCTTCTATTGAAGACTCGATGAAACAACTTCAAAAAATTGTTTTTGAAGATGACGAACTGAAAACGTTGACGACGAAAGAGCTCATCAAGTTAAATCAGCCCATTAATGATGTGTATAGCATATACAAACTCTATGCAAAGGCACTTACGTTACATCGTGTAGCATTAAACAAGAAAATGGTATCGCTGGCACCCACTGAAGAAAAGTTAAATGCCTCACCGGCTGAGCACATTTCTTCAATCAGCGATGGTGAAGAAAATCACACAGCTCCACAAGACGAGAACCCTCACTACCGTTCTATCCTTGTTGAGTTAAATCAGCTGATTGCTTCATATGCTCAGAAAAAGCCTAACGATAAGCAGCTTAATGATATCAAAGACCGTTTAGAAAGCGGTATGGATGAAAATCAGCTACTGAAAAGCTGTGTAGTAATATTGCGGATGATTGTTCAAGATGCAATGTCTGAGGCAAGTCTTACCGGAAAGGTAATACAAAGCCTACACAACTCGTTAGGGCAAATTAATAGCAGCGTATCGGAAAGTATTGAAGACAGTAAGTCGCAGTTTGAGCAGCGTAAAGCAGGTAACGAACAGCTTAAGTCCCACATCGATAGTATTGAAGAAGTCGTGTCTGAAAGCGATTCTCTAGAAGTGCTAAAAGAACAGGCTCAGTCTTGTGTGAAAAACCTAATGTCAACGCTATCTGAACAACAGAACAATGACGAAAAAGGGCAAGAAGCGCTGGTCTCGTTGCTGTCATCAATGCAAGAGCGTATTGAAACACTTCAACAAAAAACGGCTGTTTACAAAAAGAAACTTGCAGAGCAAGTGATGCAAAGTAGAACCGACACACTAACTCGGCTACCAAACCGACAAGCGTACAACGAAAAACTTGAGCATGCTTTCTCACATTTCAAAGATTCCGGCGAGCCCCTTGCTGTGGCGGTAGTTGATATCGATCATTTTAAATCGATTAACGACCGTTTTGGTCACGCCGCAGGAGATAAAACACTTCAAGTGGTAAGCCGTCACTTAAAACAAAGCATGGAAAAACATGAGTTCATCGCACGTTGGGGCGGTGAGGAGTTTGTTATGTTATTTCCAAACACAGACATTGACAGGGTCGACAAGAAGCTAAATGAAATGCGTACCCACCTGGCTTCATTGCCGTTTAAGTTCAAACAAGAAAAGGTAAAAATTACCGCTTCATTTGGCGCCACATGCTTTCACAAAGATGATAATACAGACTCGGTATTTGAGCGTGCAGACGAATATTTATACAGAGCAAAGAGGGATGGACGTAACCGCGTTATCACAGATTTAAATAATTAGCACAAGGATGCTGATATATGAAAAAAGTGCAGCTTAATCCGGTTGGCTCTATGAGCCAACTGTCTCAGGTGGAAGTAGCCCGCCTTCAGGATGCCACAGACAGTGAGTTTTTCTCTATGTTCAAAAACTGTTGTTTGGCAGTACTCAACAGCGGCGTTGATGAGGATAACTATGAGACACTTTTTGCCCCCTATGAAAGCTTCGACATCAAACTTGTACGACGCGAGCGTGGCGTAAAAATTGAGCTGCTCAACCCTCCTGAAGTTGCATTTGTAGATAACAACTTAGTAAGAGGGGTTCATGAACACCTTTTCGCCGTGCTTCGTGACATGCTGTACATGGGTAATAAGTACGCATTCCTTCACCAAGATGAACCCGCTGAAAGCAGTGATATTACTGATATGGTTTTCGATATGTTACGCCATGCCAATGCATTAGAAGGTAATGATGGCGTAAATACTATTGTATGCTGGGGCGGCCACTCGATAAACCAAACAGAATATAAATATACAAAAGAAGTTGGCTATCAGCTGGGCCTTCGAGATATGAATATTTGCACAGGCTGTGGCCCAGGTGCAATGAAAGGGCCTATGAAAGGCGCCACTATTGGCCATGCCAAGCAACGTCAAAAAAATGGCCGATATATAGGTATTTCTGAGCCTAGTATTATTGCTGCAGAGCCGCCTAACGCGATTGTTAATGAACTCATTATCATGCCAGATATTGAAAAGCGTTTGGAAGCATTCGTAAGGCTAGGTCATGGTATTATTGTTTTTCCGGGTGGCGTAGGTACAGCAGAAGAATTGCTTTATCTATTAGGCATACTGATGAATGAACGCAACGCGCAACAGCCCTTTCCTGTGGTACTTACTGGACCTGCTGGAAGTGAAGCCTATTTCGAAGCTATCGATGCTTTTGTAGCTGATACGCTTGGAAGTGAAGCACAAGCTAAATATCAAATTATCGTCAATGATCCTGAAGAAGTAGCAAGAACCCTGTGCAGCGGATTGGATAAAGTGAAGAAGTTTAGAGGGGCGATGGGCGATGCTTATAGCTTTAATTGGTCATTGAAAGTTGATGCCGATTTTCAAAAGCCTTTCATTCCTACCCATGAATCGATGTCGCAGCTTCAACTTCATTTATCGCAAAGTAAAAGTAGTTTAGCGTCTAACCTGCGAAAAGCCTTCTCTGGTATTGTCGCTGGAAATGTGAAGGCAGAAGGCATAAAACAAATTAAAGAGCGAGGCCCGTTTGAACTAACTGGCGATAGCAATTTAATGAGCAAAATAGATACGTTGTTAGAATCATTTGTGGCGCAGCACCGCATGAAACTGCCGGGTAGTGCCTATGAACCCTGCTATGTTGTTAAGCAAAAATGAAACGCGATGACGCACACAGATTATTTGATGCATTTGCTTACGTTTACTACTTATGTTTAAGGCACTTTTTGAGATACACTAGTAGACTAACAATATATTCTTACTAGATACAAAGTACTAATGCATTGCGCAACTGCGTAGCGTCAAAGCCTAAGCGATCATGGTGACACCTGCATTAGACTCGAAATGGAAACGAGAAGTTACGGTCATGAACACCAAAGTCATTCGTCTAATATTAGCTGGTGTCGCGCTCTACGCGGTGTTTGTTTTTATGGTTATCGCCTTTTATCCCGATAAGCCTGAAAACATGGATTGGAAAGACCGTGAAGAATATAACCGAGTTCAAATTACTAAACTAAAACTGGGCAGCACTCGTGAAGAGGTGTTAGCACTTTTAGGGTCTCCAGATATCACAGAAGCGAAACGCCAAGGCGCAATGGCAATACAAGTTATGTTTTTTAGAACGCAACACGTTCGAGCTGATGGCCTAACAACTCAGGATGAATGTACTCCGCTTTTATTTGAAAATGATAAGCTGATAGCGTGGGGAGAGGGAGCCTACTCAAGCTATCAGAAAAGCTGAGGTAAACGGGAGTGACGGATATCGTTTCCACACTTAGCCGCCTTGTTCAACAACCAGAAAACACGCTAACCACCGAACAGTGCATAAATCACTGGCTCAAAACGGCAAAGCGAGTGATAACGCTGGTACATGCGAACCCAGCTATTCCGGCCTCCCTTGTTCAGCTACAAAGCGAACTGCCTTTTTGTACAAAGCAGGCTTTACTAACTGCTCTGTTTTGCAAACTAAACCAGTTTAATGACCATTACACCCAACACATTCTCGCTGCGGTCATCGCAGCCCACTGGTGTCACTCCGAAGCAAATAAAAAGCAAAATATTACTGCGTTGTTACGTTTCTTGAAGGCAAAGAAGCTAATGGTGTGGCTAGATATTCTTCGTATTCAAAAGGTGATGTTTTCTGACAAATGCGGCCCCGCGCTTGCCGATGTAAGACTATGCGCAGCGCAACGAATTTGCCTTATTAGCGCAACTTTGCTGAATAGCTCAGAGAACATATCTCCTGCTGCGCTGTTTTCAGCTATAGCCAAGAAAACACCAACGCATCACAGGGAATACGTAGCGGCGATTATTGATTTATTTGTAAAACCTATGCCAGGCGCCAAGGTGTATGCCAAAAACACCCCAGGCGTACTCATCGATATTCAGCAAAAACACGGCTTTATTTTTAGCCTAGCAAACAAAGATACTGAAGGTGAATGGGTTCCGCTTTCAACTATTGTATTCCCCAAACCGCTTTTTATACCTTTCACTCACTTTATAGCGTTATATACCGATACTGCTAAACAGCGTGCTTCAACCGGCGGAAGTCAATTCTTACCAGTATCATTTGATATACAGCGTCCACCTCAGGCCCTACTTGGCATAATTGACGAATTACAAAAGCGAGACGTAGAAATTCCTGCACTTTGTACAAAAATAGAAAAAGTAGAAACCTTCAACCGGTTCTTAATGCATACCGCAGGGCAAGATAACAGGCTGCAGATACCCGTCAAAAATATAAAACAAGCGGTTATGACCTACGGTATTGAGCGCGTGGGCGATATGCTGATGCAGTTTGCATTACTAGAGCGCCTTACACAAAACGATTTTCCACTACTTGGTATGTGCAAGCAGTTCACGTTACTTTCTTGTTCTATCGCAAGTCATGTGGCTAGTTTATGTAACAATAAATTCTCGCCTCAGTCAGCAGCACTTACCATGACGTTTGTTTGCGCTCCATTATTCACGTTACCGGGGCTAAAGGTTGCATCAACACTTCCAAACAATGACGCTGATGATTTAATGATAAACCAAGGGTTCAGAGTAAAGTCACAAACACCTTGGCTGTCTATATCAAGCGAACTGGCAGGAAATTGGCATCAGAGCGCTACGTGGCGAGCGGTGCTTCACCATTGTGCAAAGTCTAACGACAGTGTACCAAGCTCACTTAAGCAAGAACACGCTATTATGTTGATAAGCTTCGCAATGGCTAAAGCGTGTTTGTTCAAGGGCGATATATTTTATTTACAACAAAATTTGGAGTTTAAGAGCCTGCTTATTCGGATAAACGTTGATTTCAGCGCGCTTACTAGCATTGTACATGATCAGGGGGCTCTGCTTTTTTGCCCGCTACCTCATTAAGTTGTCATCTAATTAAGTTCGCACCCTATTTAAGCCCGCTAGCCAAGACAATTCCGTGCCGCAAAATATGTGCAGAGTTTTACTCTTTGAACTTGTATAAGCAAAACTCTTACACTCACACTAAAGTCGCACAGAAATGAATGAGGCAAAAACACGTTATAACGTAATTAATCTTTACGAATGGCTATAACTTACGCCCCCTATCGTATAAAATACCGCAACTTTTGCGCTGCTTACGGCAAAATCCCTACAAAATCCATTATAATAAGCAAGCAGACAAACTTTGGTGCGTATCGCTCGCCAAATAGCAATTTAGTAAACCTAACGATTTTGACAACAGAATTACCAGAGGATCCCTCAACATGACTCAGCAACGTATTACAGTCATTCGCGGTGACGGCATTGGCCCGGATATCATCGATGCGACCACAAAAATTCTAGATAAGGTTGGCTGTGACTTTGCCTATGATTATGCCGACGCTGGATTGGTAGCCCTAGAAGAGCACGGTGAATTGCTTCCTCAAGCAACACTTGATCTAATCGCGAAAAACAAAGTTGCCTTGAAAGGCCCTCTTACTACGCCGGTAGGTGAAGGTTTTACTTCAATCAATGTTAGCCTACGCAAGCAATTTAAGCTTTATGCTAACCTACGCCCTGTAATGTCTTTTAAAGGCACAAAAGCGCGTTACGAAGACATCGACATCATTACAGTACGTGAAAACACTCAAGGTATGTATTCTGGTTTGGGCCAAGTTGTTTCAGAAGACGGCAACGAAGCAGAGGCGATGAGTAAGATCACTCGTGACGGCGCAGAAAAAATTGTTACATTCGCATACGAGCTAGCGCGTCGTGAAGGTCGCAAGAAAGTAACAGCTGTGCACAAAGCTAACATTCTTAAATCTACATCTGGCCTATTCTTAAAAGTAGCTCGTGAAGTTGGTGAGCGTTATCCAGATATCGAATCAGCAGAAATGATCGTTGATAACTGCTGCATGCAGCTTGTTATGAACCCACATCAATTCGACGTAATTGTTACTACTAACCTATTCGGCGATATCCTGTCTGACCTTTGTGCTGGCCTTGTAGGCGGCCTAGGTATGGCACCTGGTGCGAACATTGGTGAAGATTGCGCTATCTTTGAAGCGGTGCACGGTTCAGCACCTGATATCGCAGGTAAAAACCTTGCAAACCCAACATCTGTTGTTCTTGCAGCTGCACAAATGCTTGAATACCTTAACATGGGCGACAAAGCTGAGAAGATCCGCACTGCACTAAAAGACGTCATTGAGTCTGGCGACCGCACTACACGCGACCTTGGCGGTGAAGCAGGCACTACTGAGTTCACAGAAGCGCTTCTTGAGCGTCTATAAAACTTCTAGTCAAAAGCTTATGTAAAAATCCACTTCCATAGAAAGTGGTTTTATACAGACAAGAGAATAGCGGGCATCAGCCCGCTATTTTTTTATCTGTTCTAACCTTGCCTCTTTTAACAACTAATTCGCCTCACTCAATCACGAAAAACTGTACTAAAACTGGACTGGTGTAATTTCAACTTCTTCGTATCATTCTACCTTGTACTCTTTTTGTACAACCATGCCCTCACACATTTAGCTGTAAGGGATTAACAGCAATAAAGATAAGGAAAGATCATGAAAAAAACACTAACAGGCTTAGCAATTATTACTGGGATGGCATTTCAAGCGCATACTGCACATGCCCAAGAGAACGTTTCTGTACCCGCTCAACATGCCGAGGTAAGCCAAAAGATTAACCTTAATACCGCATCAGTAGACGAACTAACGGCGTTGCCAGGCATTGGTAAATCGAAAGCGCAAGCAATCGTTAACTATCGCAAGGATGTGGGAGAGTTCCTAGAGGTTGAGCAACTTACCGAAGTTAAGGGAATTGGCCCTAAAATGCTAAGTAAAATTGAACACTTTGTGATGGTGGCGAATTAATAGAACCGTTCGCAAAAAAGAAGCTTTAGCGATCGTAAGTAATATAGTTCCTTAATCGCTAGAAACGCTTTAAAGCTTTTTCGAACGCCTAAAGCTAGCAAGGTGTATTGTTTATTCGCAATAAAACCTATAAAAAATGCGCCCAAAAGGCGCATTTTTTATTACTTATATTCAAAACTGCTTATTTAAGCACCGTTGCCAGATACTCTTTGAACTCTTCGCCTAGCGCAGGGTGACGAAGCGCGTATTCAACATTAGCTTTCATATAACCTAGCTTGCTACCGCAATCATGGCTTTTGCCCTTCATATAATAGGCGTCAACTTGTTCTAAATTCATAAGTGCATCGATAGCATCGGTGAGCTGAATTTCACCACCTGCGCCAGGCGGTGTAAATTCTAGTAAGTCCCAAATTTTTTCAGACAACACATAACGGCCGACTACCGCTAAGTTAGAAGGTGCTTCATCAAGTGGTGGTTTTTCTACCATCTTGTGAATTTTCGCAGATTGTCCTGGCTCTATTGATGCACCGTCCAAATCTGCAATACCAAATTTAGACACGTCTTCGTCTGGCACCTGCTCAACCATTACTTGGCTTACACGGCTTGTGTTAAATTTAGCTACCATATCTGCCAGATTGTCTTTCTTAGGATTGCTTGCCGCATCATCAATAATGACGTCTGGTAGAACAACAGCGAAAGGCGCGTCACCAATAATTGGGCGAGCACACAGTACTGCGTGACCTAAGCCATTAGCAACACCCTGACGAATATGCATAATAGTTACATCTTTAGGACAAATAGATTGAACATCTTCAAGCAACTGACGCTTAACACGCTTTTCTAGGGTTGCTTCAAGTTCAAATGACGTATCAAAGTGGTTTTCAATACTGTTTTTACTAGCATGAGTCACCAAAATAATTTCCTTGATACCAGCAGCCACACATTCACTTACCACGTATTGGATAAGCGGCTTATCAACCACTGGCAACATTTCTTTTGGAATGGCTTTGGTAGCTGGAAGCATTCTTGTCCCAAGGCCTGCTACAGGAATAACTGCTTTTTTTACCTGACTCATGTTTAATATCCTTTTTTGATCAGCTTCGTTTCTACATTTCCTGACGAAGAAAAAACGAAATAATGCTCTGTTATTATTTTAATGATGCAATGTGCATTCCAGCTCTAAATCTCTAGTACAATTAATAGAGCATCTCCACCACAGCGTATACTCCGCCCATCAAAAGCTAGCGCTAGGGATAGGGCTAGTACAGCAATTGCACTAAATTGGTGAAACTGAGGCTAGTATGGTAATCCGTTTATTGCGTACCCTCAAGCAGACACTGCAGTGAATAAACAAAAAAAGTATTCTGAAATTGTATAACTATTCAAATCTAACGGATTACGTTTTTCAAAATACCAGTCACCCCATAAACAATGCTTACTCAGTGCAGTAACAAAAAACCTAATTCATTAAAGTTACTTCTTAATTACAATGGACATAAGTTGGGCGATTGACACCACAATCGTGGTTGTTTATCGCCCACATCTTGTGTCTGCAAGCAAGCTACAGTATAAATGGCTATCCGCGTACGGACATAGTTCAAAAATTCAATCAGAGAATCAAAGAGCCTGCCTAGATAAGTGCTCTACAATAACAACCATAAGCAATGTGGAATTAAAATAAAATTATGAAATCATCTAACGATACTAGCTTTTTCGGCCATCCAGGGGGCTTGAGAACGCTGTTCTTCACAGAAATGTGGGAACGTATGAGTTACTACGGCATGCGTGCCCTTCTTGTTCTATTCATGACAGCTAGCTTACAAACACAAGGCCTAGGCTTCACAGTGGCTACCGCTGGCGCTATCTATGGCTTGTATACCGGCGCTGTGTACTTTTTAGGCCTGCCAGGTGGCTGGTTAGCCGACCGTCTTATTGGCGGCAAAAAAGCCGTGTGGTACGGCGGTCTTATTATTTTTGCTGGTCACGTTGTGCTGGCAATCGACCTTCAAAACCTTTTCTTTGTTGGTCTTATCCTTGTTGCAACAGGTACCGGCCTGCTTAAGCCAAATATCTCAGCAATGGTTGGCCAGCAGTATGGCGACGATGATGGCCGACGTGACAGTGGCTACGCGCTTTACTACATGGGTATCAATATTGGCTCGTTAATAGCGTACCTAGTAACAGGCTACCTTCAAGAAGACTGGGGCTGGCATTATGCGTTTGGCGCAGCAGCCGTAGGTATGGCGATTGGCTTAATCCAATATTACTTTAGCAACGGTTCGCTTTCTGATGAATCAGTATCACCAGCAAACCCTTACGAGGGAGCAGCAAAACAGCGTGCATGGATGGGCGTTTTTGGTGTAGTAGCAGCCGCCGTCGTGGTTATCATTCTTGCACATATGGGCACAATTGTTATTGAACCCGTTGCACTTGCACAACAAGTGGCTGTGGTGTTCACCGCTATCTTCTTCCTTTATTTTGGCTTTATTTATTTCAATGGGAAGCTAAGTGACAACGAGAAAAAGCGTATGTGGGCGTTATTCTTGGTTTGCGTTGCTTCAGCATGCTTCTGGTCTGGTTTCGAGCAAGCAGGTTCTTCATTAAACCTATTTGCACAGAACTACACAGACCGTGTAGTAGAAAGCAGTTCACTTTTAACATCGTGGTTCGGTATGGATGCTATTCCTACCGTTTGGTTCCAGCTTTCTAATTCACTGTTCATCATCATTTTATCGCCATTTTTCGCTGCACTTTGGATTAACCTAGCGAAGCGTATGATAGACCCGTCTTACACTATCAAGTGTGCAATAGGTATTGTTATCATGGCGTCGGGTTTCTTGGTGATGTTTATGGCTTCTCAGTACGCTGCTCAAGGTTTGAAAGTAGCACCAATGTGGTTAGTAACTACATACTTCCTTCATACGGTTGGTGAGCTTTGTCTTAGTCCGGTAGCTTTAAGTGCGGTAAGTAAGCTATCTCCTAAGCGCTTTGCGGGTCAGATGATGGGCGTATTCGTTCTAACCTACTCAATCGGTAATATTATTGCAGGTCTTCTATCTGGTAACTTCGACCCTGAAAAAGTAGAGCAAATGCCAGACCTTTATCTTCAAATAGCTTTATTTAGCATTGCCATTGCAATCGTCATTGGCTTGATGAGCTTTAAATCTCGTTTCTGGGAAAAAGCAGGTATTGAAGAAAAAGCTTAAGAAAGCTGTGTTGGTGTTTTAACCACTCACCAATTACCCTACAATAACCGCCGTTACTCACGTTTCGGCGGTTTTTTATTAAGCGTATTTTTTACCAAGAGCACTTTATGAAGTTTTATTTTTCTACTCGTGACATCCCAGCACTTAAAGGTTTACCTTTAACTGAGCGCGTAAAGCAGCTTGATAAAGCGGCAAAGCGATTGTCTGTTCCCGAGAAAACACTGCTTAACGTACTAAAGCTACTTGTTATTGTGCCGGTCTTTGCTCTTATCCTTCAAACCGCGTCAAATTGGACCTCGTTACTGTGGGCTTTTGTGGTATTTTTGTTTTACCCGTTAGTGATTAAACCTGTTCAATATTCTATATGCGCAAAATATATAGCGCAGCAAACAAGCAAGGAAAATGCATGAAAACCATCCTAGTTACTGGTGGTGCAGGCTATATTGGAAGCCACACCGTTTTACAGCTGCTTGAGCAAGACTTTGGTGTAGTTGTATTAGATAACTTATCTAACGCAAGCGCAGAATCACTAAGACGTGTTGAAGCACTGACAGGTAAGAATGTATCTTTTGTGCAAGGCGATATTCGCGATACCGCAGTACTAGATGATATCTTTAGTGAGCACAGCATTTTTGCGGTTATTCACTTTGCGGGCTTAAAAGCCGTTGGTGAGTCGGTAGAAAAGCCACTTTCGTATTATGAGAACAACGTATATGGCACACTAAACTTATGCAAAGCAATGCAAAAGCACAATGTAAAGAATATTGTGTTTAGCTCATCTGCAACCGTATACGGCGATCCGGCTTCGCTTCCACTTCGCGAAGATATGGCAACAGGACATCCAACAAACCCTTATGGCATGTCGAAACTTATGGTTGAGCACATGCTAAGCGACCTGTATGTTTCAGATAACGAATGGAACATTGTACTGCTACGTTACTTCAACCCTGTTGGTGCACACCACTCGGGCCAGATAGGTGAAGACCCTAACGGCATTCCTAATAATCTAATGCCATACATTTCTCAGGTAGCAACAGGTAAGCTACAGCAGCTTAGTGTATTTGGCGACGACTACGACACCGTTGATGGAACAGGCGTACGCGACTACATACACGTTGTTGACCTAGCTAACGGTCACCTAAAAGCATTAGATCGCCTTGCACTTAACATGGGGCTAGATAAATACAACTTGGGAACGGGCCAGGGCTACTCTGTTTTAGAGATGGTAACCGCTTTCGAAAAAGGCTCAGGCAAAAAAGTTCCTTATAAAATTGCCCCTCGCCGTAGCGGTGATGTGGCAGCGTGTTATGCCGACCCAACTAAAGCCGCAACAGAGCTAAACTGGCATGCTGCAAAGGGGCTAGAAGAAATGTGTGCTGATACCTGGAATTGGCAATCACAAAACCCTACAGGCTACCCAAAAGCCTAAACTCAGGCTTCTCTGTGCTTATATTGGATGGGCGCATGCTTATGCGCCCTACTTTCGACTAATTTAACAAACACACACATCTCGGATATCATCTAGAAAAACAAAAATTAAACCGTGCGCCTTTCCATGTTGAAAACCCTACTAACCTCAATTTTTGCGGTAATGTCTTTTAGTACATTTGCTATTTCTCTTGTCGAAGTAAGCCCAGTACACTTTGGTTCAGTATCTGGCCAGCTTGGCCTTAGCTGCAGCATGTCTCAGTTTGGAGTTATTTCAGGTGACTGTGACGCCACCGACACCGAAATATCTATTGGGCAGATAGTTGTTACTAACTTACCTAGAAACGGACTAATTGAAGTGATTTTGACTGGTAGCAGCAATACATCGCTAAGCTACGAGCCGGTGGCAGAGTTAATAGGGGCAAAATCGGGAACAACCTTTCTTTATGATAATCAACCCGTTTATGTAAGGGCTAAAGGAAATGGCGCTGACTTTACAATCAATGTGTTTGGAAATATAACGGTGCAAAGCAATTTAAACTTGCGGCAGCCCTACACCGTTGACTATACGCTTCAGGTAAACCAACAATAACTGCCGCAGAGAGTAACCAAACCTAAACGTTCGAATTAGTTACCGTTGTTGTCTTTCTCGTCTTCTTGCTCTTCCTGTTCTTCGTATTCTTCAAAGTCAGTACCTTCAAGCATTGCTTCGAAGTCGGCAAAGTCATCCAACTGTTCTTCTTCAATAACTTTATCGCCGCTTCTTCCGTCGGTAACACGGAACTCTAGACGTTCAAAGTATGCATTTTTTAGGAAAGCATAATCATCAACAGCTTGCTCAATTTGCGCTTCTTGATCTAACAGCTGTGCTCTTGTTTCAAGAAGTGAAATACCCAATCGTGCGAAGTTTAAACCACCATCTATCAGTGTCATCGGGAAAGCGAAACCATCAACATAATCTCCGGTAAAACTTCGCGGATCGCTTGGACCTAGGAAAGGTAGCATCAAAAACGGACCAGTTTCTACGCCCCACACACCTAAGGTTTCACCAAACTGCTCTTCTTTTCTGTCCAAACCAATTTTAGATGCCACATCAATTGTGCCAAGCAAGCCAACCGTGGAATTAATTAAAAAGCGTGCAAGGCTATCGAGACCATCATCCACCTTACCTTGCAATAAGTTGTTAGTAAGGTTGGCAGGTTCTTCTAAGTTTTGTGCGGCATTTAACAAGCCTGTACGAGCAAATTGTGGCATAACAGACACGTATGCAACGGTTACTGGGCGAAGGATATAGGCGTCTAGTACTTCCCAGTTAAAGTCCCACACCACGCGGTTTACCGATTCAAGCGGATCTCTTGGGTCAGACGTATCAACAGCTGCTTGTTCATTTGCCGTTAGTGCTTGTGATGGACTGTTTTGGGAAGCAACATTTTGTGACGCTTGCTTTTGTGCATTATTACTCGCACATCCACCCAACAAGCTTATTACAATCAGTAACCCAGCAGTGAGTGACTTTGAAAAATCCATAACTACAGTTCCTTATCTACAGTCACATTTAATGAAGAAATTTGCCCACTAACAACGGGGCTTAACGTTGTGCCTTCCCACTCACCTTCAGAAACAGACACATCTCCATCTAATGACAAGCGTGCGGTTATTTTCGCAGATGACAGCGATGCCAATGTATATTGCGGCATCATCGCGTTGTCTGTGGTTAACTGTACCGTTAAAGGGAAACCTTGGATAGGCATTTTCAATACCGCCGCCGGCATTTTATTTTCTGACGTTGCATCTTGTGCAAAAACAATTAAGAAGCCGCGTTTAGGTGCGCTCTCTTTCGCGTCGTCTGACATACTTACCGTTATAGAAAAGCCGGTTGCAGACGCACTTGCAACAGACGTATCGTCCTTTTCGGAAGGACTGTTTTCAGTAGCGTCAGGTACATTAAGCGACTGTGATTCTAATTCGCTAATGCGCGAACGCAAACGCATTGTCATATCACTGTCTGACGAAAGTTTCGATTCAACCTGCGCAAAGTAGCGCTTTGTATTTTCAAGGTCGCCAAGCTGCGCAGAAACCACAGCCGTCATGAGCGCTAAATTATCATTCTCTGGGTTATTGCCTAACAAGCTTAACAATACACGCTGCGCGCGCTCTAAGTTGTTTACCTCACCTGTCGTCATCAGCGCTTGTGCTAGCGTAATGCGGTTATTCGTATTGTTGGGTGACAGACTCACGGCCTTATCAATAGCTTCAATTGCTTGCACCTCTTGACCGATACTCAACATTAATCGGCCAAAGTACATCCACCCGGTATCATCATCAGGCTCTTCACGAAGTCGTTGACGAATGGCTAGCGCCAAGTTTGCAATATCTTTTTGTGAAAGGTTGTTGGCATTTCCATTTGCAAGTTGTTGACTTAATTTAGGAAGTGCATCAATGGCCTCACTTGCCTGCGTTACACGCTGCATTTGATTCACTTGTGAATAAACAAGAGTGCCTGCAGCAATGGCTATAACACCCCCTAGGGCTATAGGCAGCTTTGCGCCACCTTTTTGTCTAGTTTCGAATGCACTTTCATCTACAAGCGCAAGTTTAAGTTCATCTACGGCTTGGCGTTTGTCGTGCTCTGTAATTAACCCTTCGCTTACTTCCCTTTCAAGTTCAGCCAAACGCTGCTTAACAATTTGCGTGTTACTAAGACTATCTTGCTTCGCATGATTTTTTTGTCGTAGCCAGGGAAAAGCAACTATGAGCAAAACAAACGTAATTAGCCCAGATACAATCAAATAAAATTCAGACCAACTCATTCTTTCTCTTGCTCCAACATTGCATCCGCTTTAGCCAGCTTTGCAGCCATATCTTCAGGTGGGGTTACGCTTCGTCTTCGAATGACAAAAAGCAGAGCAATAAAAATGAATAAAACAGGGCCTGCCCATAACCACAATGTTGCCGCGGTCACCGGTGGCTGATAGTGCACAAAGTCGCCATAGCGCGCTTTCATGTAATCAATAACTTCCTGTTCCGATTTCCCCTGTTTAAGCAAGCTATAAACCTTCCTACGCATATCATGGGCAATCATAGCGTCGCTATCTGCTATGTTTTGGTTTTGACACATAGGACAGCGCAACTCCGCAGTTAAGCGCAAAAAGCTGGCTCGCTGGGCATCTGAGTCGAATGTAAACTTATCTTCGGCTGCACTCACGCCGCCAACATGCAAAGCAAGAAGAATTAATATAGCGAAAACACGCGTTACTAACTTAGCGCGATGGGTTGAGAGGCTTAAATCAATCATTCGGCTGCCTCGCTTACTTCATTGGCTAAATCATTTAGCGATTCATTGCGAAGCTTCTCGTACAACGGCCCTATTTTGTTGCGCCATACTCGCTCATTAATGTCGCCTATATGGTGCATTCGAATGATGCCTGAGGCGTCGATGACAAAATGCTCTGGAGCGCCAGTCACGCCCAAGTCTAACGAGGTGTCTCGATATACATCGAAAATATTAAACGCGTAAGGGTTACCATAACGACTTAACATCTCCACTACTTCTTGTTGTACTCGAGTGAGTGTTTTTGTCCCAAAGTCTGGGTCTAAATCTTGGTCGAAATATAACCCAACAATGTGAACACCTTGTTCGTTTTTGAGCTGAGTGAGATAGGGCATTTCTACCGCACACGTTACACACCACACGCCCCACACGTTTAAAATAGTCACCTGACCTTTTAAATCTTCAGGCGTATACGTAGTGTCCGGGTTCATTAAGTCTGGTAGAGAAAACGGAGGAAGCGTTTTATCTTTTACCTGAGAGTCTAATTCTCGTGGATCTGAAAACAACCCTTTAAATAGAAAGACTACTAACAATAAAAACAGTACTAGCGGAATGGCAACTAGGGGGGCTTTTTTCATTACGCGTCTCCTTTTGCAGCAACACTAGAATTGCTAACAACATTGCTTCCCTTCATGGCAGCGAAGGCATTTTTTACCTTTTTCACTTTTGCCATTCGATAGCGTTTATCGCTAATCGAGAAAATACCACCTATAGCCATAACTACAGCGCCAGCCCAAAGCCATATGACAAAAGGCTTAATGTAGATTCTTATTGCCCAAGCACCGTTGTCTAATGGTTCTCCCATGGCAATAAATAAGTCTCGTGCAATGGTTGAATGAATAGCCGCTTCAGTCATAGGCATACGTTGTACTATGTAAAGACGCTTTTCTGGCACCAACTGCGCAATAAATTCACCGTTTCGAGAAACGTCAAACACACCAGCGTCGGCATTATAGTTTGGCCCTTCAATTTCTTTTACTGCTTTAAACGTAAAGTCATACCCAGACAGTGTAACGGTGTCGCCTACGTCCATTCTTACATCGCGCTCAAGCTCGTAATTAGACACTAAGGTAACGCCAATGATTAAAATAGCGAATCCAACGTGACCTAACACCATTCCCCAATGGCTAGGCGTTAGCTTGCCAAGCTTTGTAATAAGCGTGTTATTGTCGTTGTTATCGGGCATGGCTGAAATACGCTGCATCACTTCTTGTGTGGTAGTGACTAAAATCCAAAACACTAACACCATGCCAAGTACGCCCATAAAGGTTGGCGTGTCGTAAGTAAAATTAACCAGCACGCCTGCACTTAGCGCTATACCACCAGCAATCAATAGCTGCTTTTGTAACTCGCTCGCTTTTTGCTGCTTCCATCGAGTTAACGGCCCAAGGCCCAACATCAACACAAACGGCACAATTAACAGCGTAAACATCTGGTTGAAAAACGGTGCGCCCACAGAAATACTGCCCAAGCCTAGTTCCTTATGAACTAGCGGTAAAAGCGTACCAAGTAGCACTACCAACGTGGCAGCACATAAAAATACGTTATTACCCATCAATAAAACTTCACGTGAGAACGCTTGATAACGCCCTGGACTTTTTAGAGATGAGGCTCGCAGTGCATATAACAGCAACCCGAAACCGCTAAGTACTATCAAAATGCCAAGAATAAACAGCCCTCGTGTTGGGTCGCTGGCAAATGAGTGCACTGACACAATCACCCCTGAGCGCACTAGGAAGGTGCCAAGCAAGCTTAAACTGAACGCAGCAATGGCAAGTAACACTGTCCACGACTTAAACGCCTTGCGCTTTTCGGTAACCGCCAGGGAATGCATTAATGCGGTGCCCACTAACCAAGGCATAAATGACGCATTTTCTACAGGGTCCCAAAACCACCAGCCACCCCAGCCTAGTTCGTAATAAGCCCACCAGCTACCCAGTGCGATACCAACGGTTAGAAAAGCCCATGCGGCAATCACCCAAGGGCGAGACCAACGTGCCCACGTTGAGTCCAATTGGCCTGAGATCAATGCCGAAATAGCAAAAGCAAAGGCAACTGAAAACCCGACGTACCCCATGTAGAGCATAGGCGGGTGGATGATCATACCAAAATCTTGCAATAGCGGATTTAGGTCTCGTCCATCCACAGGGAAAAATGGCAGCATGCTGTTGAATGGATTTGAAGTAAGAAGCATAAATAGATAAAAGCCGATACCGACCATGCCTAGTACCGATAGCACTCTTGCCACCATAGCAAGTGGAATGCCCTTGCTGAATATGGCAACCGCTACTGTCCATACAGAAAGCATTAGCACCCACAATAGAAATGAGCCTTCATGCCCACCCCACACAGCAGTAATCTTGTAATATATAGGCAGGCGGCTATTAGAGTGTTGAGCAACGTAGGCAACGCTAAAATCGTCTGTGACAAAAGCGTAGGTTAAACATACGTAGGCAATCAGCGTAAAAAGAAACAAGCCAATAGCTAAAGGCTTAGCCGTCGCCATAAGTGCTTCATGCTGACGATGCGCACCCCACAACGGATAAACAGCGAGCAAAATAGACAACACTAACGCTAAGGTAAGCGCAATATTACCAATCTCCGGGACCATAATTTACATCCCTCCAGAATTGTCGATAGTAGCAGGCTCGCTTGGTGAGTTATATGAAGGCATATTCTCAGGTTTTACGTGCTTAATGCCTTTCATCTTCTCAGCAAGCTCAGGCGGCATGTACTCTTCATCGTGCTTGGCTAATACTTCTTGCGCTTTAATACTTGTGGAACCCGTTAACACTCCTGTTGCTACAATGCCCTGCCCTTCTCGGAAAAGGTCAGGAAGAATACCGCTGTAAGTCACAGTAACAATGGGGCCGGTGTCCATCAAATCGAACGATACCGCCAAGCTTTCGCTGTCGCGTTTTACACTTCCTGGCACTACCATGCCACCGATACGAAGGCGCTGACCAACTTGTGGCTTCTGCCCATTCTTACCTTCAACGATTTCGCTAGGTGTGTAAAAAAGATCAATACTGTCGTTTAATGCATAAAGCATTAATCCAATTGCACTTATAACTAACAAACCGACTATGCCCACTACGGCTAATCGCTGCTTTCGTCTGGGATTCATGCAACTATCTCACTTCGAAAAACTAAAAATTTATTCAAAATAAAGCACTAAGTGCTTTTCTTTATGTACTTGTGCACAAGCACTTATATTTGATTCGCTTATATTTGGTGCGCTTAACAATAAATGCCGCGCAATCTTAATGTGCGTGAGTATTTTCTTGCCGCGCTTTTTTTATGCGCGCCTTACGCTCTTGCTCAACAATCACCGCTTTTAAAAGCGACGACTGCTTTAAATAACTTTGTACGGCAATGATGCCCATTGACAAAAAAGTAACGCCGAACGACAACCATATGTAAAACGCATAGCCACCCATATTGATAAAATCAGAGAAAGACTCAAACTGCATACTATCTTTTCCCCTCTATATGTTGCTGCGCTAATACTTGCACCCAAGGTCGATGCAACTCGCGCAACACTATTTCGTTTCTAAGCCTAACTGTTGTTACTGCGCCGATAAACAAGGCAAAACCCAACAGATTAATGAGCAATGGCCAGAGCATTTCAGGGGCAATGGAAGGGTTGTCGAACTTACTGATCGTGGCACCTTGATGAAGCGTGTTCCACCACTCTACTGAGTAATGAATAATGGGGATGTTTACCACACCTACAAGTGCCATAACACCTGCCGCTTTGCCTGCTTGCTGTTTATCTTCAAAAGCCCCATACAGCGCAATAACGCCCATGTACAAAAACAACAAAATAAGTTCTGAGGTTAGCCTTGCATCCCACACCCACCATGCTCCCCACATAGGTTTACCCCATGCAGCACCAGTGAATAAGGCGATAAAGGTCATTACCGCGCCAATAGGCGCCATAGCAATCATACTCATATAGGCCGTGCGCCACTGCCACACCATGCCCACTAATGCAGCTATTGCCATAGCAACATAAGTGCCCATAGATAAAATGGCGCTTGGAACGTGAATGTAAATGATGCGAAAAGAATCGCCTTGCTGATAATCTTGTGGGGCAAACGCAAGCCCCCATACCGTGCCTATCGACAAACACAACAATGCCCCAGCCCAAAACCAAGGCTGTAAGGTTAAACAAAGCTGGTAAGCCCGCTCTGTTTTAGCGTATGGGTGTAACCACTTCCACATTAGTTCTGACTCACTTTTAAAGAATACGCTATGGCAAAAGGCGCTAATGCCGCTGCCAACAAAAGCATGGCGGCGATAATAGCAAGTTGAGACTGATAAGGTAATTGCAGTGCGGCAGAATCTACTGCTGACGTGGCAAAAATCAGTAACGGAATAAAAACAGGGATAAGTAGCAGTGCAAGTAATACACCGCCTTTTTGTAATCCCACGGTAAGCCCAACAGCGATGGCGCCCACCAAGGACAATAATGGAGAGCCCAATAGCAAGGTAAGCATAAGGGCAATGTACATGTCGTATGTTAAATTCAAAAACATTGCTAGAAGCGGTGACAAAATTAACAAAGGCACAAAGCTGACAAGCCAATGCACAGCAACTTTAACTGCACTGACAGCGGGTAACGCCATACCCGAGAGCATGTACTGTTCTAGTGCTCCGTCTTGGAAGTCGTCACGAAACAACCGCTCCATAGCTAGAAGCGAAGACAAAATGGCCGCAATCCAAATAACGCCGGGCCCAATACGCTGTAGTGTTTCAGGCGCTGGGCTTACACCCAAAGGGAACAACGTAACCACCATCAGCAAAAACATGAGCGGCTGCACTAACTCTGCTTTTTGTTTAAAAGCGATATGTAAATCGCGTTTGAAAATTCCCGCATACAACGACATTAGAAACGGTACTCCAAGTCAAATACACGATGTTCACCTGCATCTTGCGATAGTAATTGATGTGATGTTGTGATGACCAAACCACCATTGCTCACATGGTCATTCATAGCGCTTTCAAGCATGGCAACGCCTTTCACATCTAACGCCGTAAATGGTTCATCTAATATCCATACTCGCGCTGGTTTAAGCCATAAACGCGACAAAGCAACGCGGCGCTGCTGGCCCGCAGATAAGTAACGCACTGGCACATCTTCTAAACCCACTAGTCCTACTTTTGCTAGTGTGTCGTAGAGTGTTTCTTGATTTTGCTGTACGTTATGTTGGGCTAGCCAAAAGCCCAGATTGTCTAAAGCAGAAAGGCTTCCGTTTGTGCCGCTCTTGTGGCCTAAATAAAGCAGCTGACGGTAGTAATCATTTGAGTACTGCTTGATATCTTTACCCGCAAATTTTACGCAGCCATCATCAGGTGCACTAAGCCCTATTAATATGCGAAGTAAACTGGTTTTCCCAGCACCGTTAGGGCCGCGCAAGTACAGTAATTCACCGGCATTCACGTTTAGTGATAAGCCTTCGAATAAAACTCTGTCTCTTTTACTACACGTTACCCTGCAAGCCTCTAACACGGCCTAAATACCTCAAATCCAATTAAAGCTGATTTATAACCGCGATAGTCTACCACAAGCACGCTTCTTCGCAGTCGCGAAATCCAATTAAATATGATTTACTTCAATAACAAAGGAGGTTTTTATTTATTCCTCCTAATGCGAAAGAGAGGAAAGAGATAAGGAAAATAGACGCAATGCCGATATTACTACTATGATCACACCGCTTTCATCGCTAATTGCCAACGCTACCGCAAACAAATCGGTAGAGTTTACTGCTGCCCAAACTAACCCAAAACAATTTCAGCCGCTTAGCAATGCAGCGCTAGCAAACGCCACAGCGTTGGCTAACTCAGCAAGAGCGACCATCGCGAGACTGCCAGAACAAATTCTTTCAATTACGTCGCAGCCCACAAATAGTGCATCAGCAAGTTCGGTACCTCAGTCGATAAACGTTCAAGTGCCCACGTATGTGTATCAGCAAACAATACAGCATGCGCGGCTTTCTTTATTGACTAACGCTGAATTACAGACAACCCACAATGCATCGGGCGCATTGGCACTGCTTTCCACTGCATCACAAGCGCAGTCATCGGTGAATATTTCACGCTCTGATGTGGATTCTTTAATTAGGGCAATAGAGCAGGCTATTTTAAAAAATACGGCAGCAGCATCAATAAAAGCCACAGTTTCTCAACGCCCAGATGGTCAGTTAGCGCTTACCACCTCACAAGGGAATGTACTCAACTTACCTGAGATAAACAGTAAATCTGAACAAGCGCTTAGAAATTTGATAGGGCAACGTGTCACTGTTTCATTGGTAAATAGCACCGGAACTGCCACGTTACTAAGTATTCAGCCGGAAAGAACAGGTTCATTGCCGTTGCAGGTCCCACTAAATGGCAAGTCTGCTGAAGGCGCTTCTGTTAAAGCCAATGCGCTTACAAACAGTCTTATCCAGGCTGCTTTACAGCAAGGTACTGTCGCCGTCGATATTAAAAACGCTGCGCTGCTCAACCGCTTTTTGCCTCAAAACGTCGGTCAGGGGCAAAATGTGCTGCAAAGCACAGCGCTTATCTCGTTAACTCAGGCCACTGCAGATAAAAATCAGTTAAGCAATCAACTTACACTGAACATTGCGCAGCGAAAGGTACTTGTAACGTTTTCGTCTGCGGATCTCAAAAGCGCTATTCCATCGCTTTCAAGATCAGACACTGCCAACTTGTCGCTAAACGCAATACCACAAGGCAAAGTTTTACCTGCAAACAATGCTGTATTGGTGAATTCACTTACCGATGGTCTTGGCACTCAAGAAAAGGCAAACATAAATGAAAAAGGCCAAGACCCTAGAGCGTTAAAAGGCACTGATGTACATCAAGCAATAAGTACGTTATCTCGAGTATTGCTAAGCCAAACCGGCAGTACAAGGGAGGCACTGTCGCAATTACTTTCTACGGTACAAGGGCGCGAAAGCACAGCGTTACCGACAAACGCGTTGCTAAAACTTACACAACAACTCACTGGAGTTGACGCTTTAAACGCAAAACCAGCGGGGCCTTTACTTCAAAAAGCAGAAAATGCCAGCTCAGCAGCGTTAGATAAAACCATACCTGCATCACAAGGTGAGATTACTCCTTCTAAAACCGAAGCCTCTAAAAGCGAGCAGTTAAAAAATAAGGTATCTCGGCCTGAAATTAACGCAGCACAAAATACAATTAAGAACGCCTTACAGCCAGACACCTCACAGCAAACCGATAAATCGCTTGCTTCTTTGGCTGCCTCAGTTGGCGCTCAGGCCAAAACGCTATCAAGCAATGTATTAACAAGCGTTCTTCAGCAGTTTGTTTCAAGCGTTGCTAAACAGACAACTGTTACATCTGCATCTACTGTATCCGCACCAGCATCAACAAAAACAGAAGGGCAAGCCGCTGCGACAAGCGATACAAAAGCAGATGTAATGAAAGGGGAGAATACTCAAAGCACTGCGAAATTAAACGCTGCGCAGACAATACAAGATATCTCGCAGCAATCACTGCCAGAACGTATTCAACAAGTACTTTCTACCGCAGCATTAGTTACTACGCCAACAACATTAACCACTCCGGTTAATCAATCGGGCTTTGTTCAAGGGCTCGTCACGCTTTTACAACTTGCGCTTGCAGGTCGCGCTCTTCAACGTCAGCCAAGCCTTAAAACATTAATTGATAGCCCTGACTCTGTAATTGCAAAAACGCTCAGTAATATGGGCGTTTCAACTACACCAAGTAGAGTAAGCCAAGATGTAAATCAGCTCGATGCTCGCCAGCAGCTTTTGTCGCAACTTAAAACGCTGTTAGCCGGTCACCAGCAAACAAAGGTAAGTAATGCAGAAGCGCGCATACAGGGCCAAGAGGCGTTTTATTACATTTTACCGTCTTTGTCTCAAACACAGGCACCAACAGAACTACTGATACAACGGGAAAAAGAACGTCAAAACCAACAAGAACAATCACAAGATAAGCGCAAACTGTGGAACGTTACCATGAAGCTAGATATAGTCGATGCAGGTCAAGTACTGGCAAAATCGAAGATAGACCAAAACACTATCACGTTAAGCTTATATGCATCGAACGATATCATTCTAAGAAGACTTGCAGATACTCTTCCCTACCTCACAAAACGATTATCGTCTCTTGGGCTTGAAGTAGCAGAAGCCAACTATCAGCGAGGACAGATACCAGACACGTTGAACACCCGCCCACACCAAATATTTGAGACACGTGTATGAGCGATAACAAAAAAGCCAAAAGGGCTATTGGCCTTAAATATGAAGGTGGAGACAAGAAAAACACACCTAAGGTTGTGGCTAAGGGTTATGGTGATTTAGCACAAGCTATTATCGCAATGGCAGAAGAAACAGGGATCCTCATTCATGAAGATCCTTATCTTAGTGAAGTATTAGCTACGCTTGATGTAGGGCAAGACATACCAGAATCGCTTTACTATGTCATTGCCGAACTGCTTGCTTATTCCTATGTACTTCAGGGAAAAATCCCTCCCGGATGGGAAGGAATTATCAAGCGCATTGACTTTGAAGTGTAAGAATAATCCTATCAGGCGGTTTGTGCCTCGAAACAAATTACAACGAAATGTAAAAAGCCCGCTACTGTAGCGGGCTTTGACTATCATCAATAAAAGTTGAAACGATAGCGAGTATCTATCTAAACAGTACCTTTTCTTTATTAAACCAATGAATACAGAAGTAAATTAGGCCTGCAGCTATTACTGCGGTTGATGAGAAAATGCCGAACAAGGCGAAATAGTCCATCGTGCCTTTAAACAGCTCTTTCATTGCAAGTGCCACATTAGTTAACGGTACCCACACCCATCCACCTTTAAGCTCAACACCCGGCATCATAGCGATAAGCACAGGGAATATAACCACCATAATCAGTGAACCCATGTAACTTTGTGCTTCTTTGAATGAACGCGCATAAATAGAAAGCGACAATAGCACTGCTGCAAAAACAGCAACCACGGGGACCAACATTAGGAAGATAAGGAAGAAATCAACAAGGCCAATCATCGACATAATTTTTACTACAAATTCGACGGCCATGCCTTGTGATAATACTAATCCCCAGAGTGCCATGGACGACACCGTAATAAGCGCGGTAATAATGCCCGCAACGGCTATAGTAAAGAATTTACCCAGCACGAGTTTGTGTCTGTCCATTGGTGATATAAGTAACGTTTCTAGCGTGCCACGCTCTTTCTCGCCTGCCCCTAAATCGGCCGCTGGCGCCATTGCACCCTGTAAGCATAGAATAAAGATGAAGTAAGGTAACGCACCACCAATACGTTCGCCCCACACTTCTCTGTCGTCTGCTACATTTTGTTTTTCAATCTCTATAGGTTTTAACAAGGCAACTTGCTGCGACTCATTTAAACCCAGTGAAGAAAAAGCAGTTTGTTGGAACGTGTCTGAGTACTCGTCAACAATGTCTGAAACACGGCCCATTACCTTATTCAAGCCAGCATCGTTTAAATATAGTTGAAGTGTATGCTGCCCAGAGTTTAAAACATCGCTGTTGAAGCCTTCCGGAATAACAAGTACGAAGTCTAGCGTTTCGTTTTTGATTAGCTTCGCATAATCGGTCTCATTACCAATTGCGACTTCTTCGAATTTATCGCTAGCATCACTAAACGATTGCACAATAGCTGGCGCGTAGGCTTCACCAACAATAGCGTACTTAAGTACTTTATTTTCAGCCTTGTCAGCGGCTGAGCTCATAAAGAACATGGCCACACCAAAGATGGCTGGAAACAGAAGCAGCGGTAAACCAATCATAAATATGATGGTTTTTCTGTCTCTTAAAAGCTCTTTGAATTCCTTTTTAAAGATTAACCACATTGCTTGTCTCCTCAGAATCCATTGATAACGTTTTTAAGAAACTCTTATGCATTTGACCACCTGAGAGCGCGCCAAACGCCGCAAGCGAGTCGTTAAATACCGTTTCACCTTGATTAATTACCGTAACTTTGTCGCACAGTGTTTGAACTTCGTCCAAATGGTGTGTAGAGAAAATAACTGGCGTGCCTTTATCTTTAAGACGCTGGATAAACTCCATCACTGTGCTGGTTGCCATAATGTCTAAGCCCGTTGTGGGCTCGTCCAATACAACCAATGCCGGCTCGTGAATAACCGCACGGGCAATAGAAACTTTTTGCTTCATACCCGACGAAAAGTTTTCTGCGCGTCGATCTAAGAAATTCTGCATATCTAAGAGGTCTGCCATTTCTTCAATTCGTGAATTAATGACGTCTTTAGGAATACCGTGTAGTTCACCAAAGTAACTTATATTTTCTCTACCGCTTAGCCTTCCATACAAACCTGTAGAGCTTGATAGAAAACCAATCTTCTTACGTGCAATATTAGGGTTAGCTAACACATCTTCACCACCAATTAGCACTTTACCGCTGTCTGGGCGTAAAGCGGTTGATAACATGCGTAATGTAGTGGTTTTTCCGGCGCCGTTTGGGCCTAACAAACCCAATACTTGGCCTTGATCACAAGTAAAAGACACATCCCTTACTGATTGAAAATAACGTCCTTTTAACCTTGGATCTTTCTTTTCTTGTTCGCTTAGCTTTTTAGGGTTTTCCACCTCAAACCGCTTTGCGAGACCTGATATTTCAATCATTTCCCTTCCCTCTTTATTATCACGTAACGTTTCAATGTTGTTTTTTGGTTTTATTTTTTAAAAGAAAAACCATGCCAAAAAAGCACTTACAAAGCATATAGTCATTCTTATTTAAATTTTATTACAGCATCTCGCTTTTTTTATAAGTGCACAAGTTTCAACCGGCAATTAAGTGTTAATAAATATGTAGCTGCTTATTTCCCACTTAAGCTATGAATTAAAGGTATAAAAAAACCCACCTAGCGGTGGGTTTTAAAAAGTCATCGAAACGATAATTTTATTCTGGCTGCATCTCATCTTCTTGAGGTAATGCTTCTTCAGCCTTCATCGTTTTTGATAGGAGTAATTCCTGACGGATTTTAGTTTCAATTTCATTGGCAATTTCAGGGTTTTCTTTTAGGAACTTCATTACGTTCGCTTTACCCTGACCAATGCGGTCGCCTTTATAGCTGTACCATGCGCCAGCTTTGTCAACTAGCTTTTGTTTAACGCCTAAGTCGATAAGCTCAGCTTCTTTGCTAATACCTTCACCGTAGCGGATCATAAACTCAGCTTGTTTAAACGGCGGTGCTACTTTGTTCTTCACAACCTTAACGCGAGTTTCGTTACCTACTACCTCGTCGCCTTCTTTAACCGCACCAATACGACGAATATCTAGACGTACAGATGAGTAGAACTTAAGTGCGTTACCACCAGTAGTGGTTTCTGGATTACCAAACATAACACCAATCTTCATACGAATTTGGTTGATGAAGATACAAAGCGTGTTTGAACGCTTGATGTTAGCAGTAAGCTTACGAAGCGCTTGTGACATTAGACGTGCCTGAAGACCAACGTGAGAGTCACCCATGTCACCTTCAATTTCCGCTTTAGGTGTCAGAGCCGCTACCGAGTCAACAATAACCACGTCTACCGCGCCAGAGCGCACCAGCATGTCGCAGATTTCTAGCGCTTGTTCACCCGTATCAGGCTGAGAAACAAGAAGCTCATCAATGTTTACACCTAGCTTTTCCGCGTAAACAGGATCTAGCGCGTGCTCAGCATCAACGAAAGCACACGTTTTGCCTTTGCGCTGAGCTTCTGCAATAACCTGAAGGGTAAGCGTTGTTTTACCTGATGACTCTGGACCATAAATTTCTACAACACGACCACATGGCAAACCACCTATACCTAATGCAATATCGATGGTAAGTGAGCCTGTTGAAATAGCTTCAATATCCATGGCTTGGTTGTCGCCCAAGCGCATGATTGCACCTTTACCAAATTGCTTTTCAATTTGGCCAACTGCGGCGGTTAAAGCTTTTGATTTATTATCGTCCACGTCATTATCCTCTAGGATTAGCGGTTAAATTCTGTATTAAGTAGCATTAAGTTTATTAACACTACCAAATGATGAGTGCATTCTATACTGTACAAGCATACAGTTTCAACCAGTGTTTTTATTTTTCGCGCAACATTTTTAGTAAATGGGAAATAGCAAAGTGAATTGCGGCACTTCTTACCTGGTTGCGATCGCCACTAAATACTTGTTTTACTTGCGCTACGTTGTCGCCACAAACGAAACCAAACCAAACAGTGCCAACAGGTTTTTCTTCGCTGCCGCCACCCGGGCCTGCTATTCCACTTACCGTTACCGCTACTTGAGCACCACTCCTTCGGCACACGCCTTTAGCCATTTCTTTTACGGTGTGCTCAGATACTGCACCATGTTTAATTAGCGTTTGTTCAGAAACGCCCAATTCATATTGCTTTGCTTCATTTGAATAGGTCACCCAAGACTGATTAAACCAATCTGAACTGCCTGCAACACTGGTAAACGCAAAGGCAACACCGCCGCCAGTGCAAGACTCAGCACTTGAAACCGTCCACTTTTTTTCCCTCAACACATCGCCTAGCGCCAATACTTGTGCAGTAAATACGCTATCAAGCTGCAAAGGGCTAGCGTTTGCAGTAGATTCAGTTGAAAATGTCGAATTCATAACGTTGTGCCTTATCACACCTGTCGTGCTTTATGAGGTTGTGCTTTTCAAGGTTGTTCTTTATAAGTTCAAGCTTGATCTTAGCCGTTGTGAGTTTATCATTTATTCCCTTCAACAGACATTAAACCCAGCAACAAAATTACAGAGGCTTTTTTTTGGAATCACATACTCCCATGATGCGCCAGTACCTAACAATTAAGGCGCAGCATCCGAATATTTTATTGTTTTATCGCATGGGTGACTTTTACGAGTTGTTTTATGACGATGCCAAAAAAGCAGCCGAGCTATTAGATATTTCTCTTACCGCTAGAGGAAAGTCAGGCGGTGAGCCTATTCCTATGGCAGGTGTGCCCTATCATGCAGTTGAAAGCTATTTATCTCGCCTTGTTAAAATGGGCGAATCGGTTGCTATATGCGAGCAAGTAGGCGACCCAGCCACCAGTAAAGGCCCTGTTGAACGCGCGGTGCAACGTATTGTTACGCCAGGCACAGTAACCGATGAAGCGCTTTTAGAAGAACGTCGCGACAATATTCTAGCGGCCGTATGCGGCCATAGCATGCACTACGGCCTGGCCACCCTTGATGTTACCAGCGGGCGCTTTGTGATTTTTGAAAGCGATAGTGATGAAGGGTTGCTCGCAGAAATTCAGCGCGTAAATCCCGCTGAACTTCTCTACCCGGAAGGGTTTGAAAGCTTGCCGCTTGTTGAAAACCGAAAAGGGCTTCGCCGTCGTCCTGAATGGGAGTTCGATATCGACACGGCCAACGAGCAGCTAAATGCGCAATTTGAGACAAAGACTCTCGACGGTTTTGGCATCAAAGGGGTTACTAAAGGCTTAGGTGCCGCAGGCTGTGTTTTGCAATATGTAAAGGATACGCAACGCACGGCGTTACCGCATATTCGCCGCATTCAAACAGAGCAGCAAGACAGTAGGGTACAACTTGATGCTGCCACTCGCAGAAACCTAGAGCTTACTCACAATTTATCTGGCGGTCAGGAAAACACCTTATTTAGCGTAATGGATACCACCACTACGGCCATGGGTAGCCGTATGTTACAACGCATAATCCATTCACCGCTGACAGATCAGCATGAACTACATAGCCGTTTGGATGCAGTAGAGACTTTCATTAACGATGACCCAGAAGATATTCGCGGTGCACTAAAACACATTGGTGATATTGAGCGCATTATGGCGCGTTTGGCGCTGCGCTCTGCACGACCGCGCGATTTTGCACGTTTAAAAAATGCATTTAATGCACTACCTGATTTGCAAGATGCCCTTGGTCGTTTTGATACCGGACAAGTAAGAAGCATTAGCGAAACTATCGGTACCTACCCTGAATTGCAGACGTTGCTTAACGAAGCAATTATTGATAACCCACCGGTAGTGATTCGCGACGGCGGTATAATTGCTGAAGGCTACAATGCTGAACTTGATGAGTTACGCAAACTCTCGCAAGGTGCTACCGATTACTTAGATGCTATGGAGCAACGTGAGCGCGAACGCACTGGAATTTCTACCCTTAAGGTAGGTTATAACAAAGTGCACGGGTTCTTTATTGAAATTAGCCGTGCAAATAGCGCCGCAGCTCCTGCTGAATACATTCGCAGGCAAACCCTAAAAAATACAGAGCGCTACATTACGCCAGAGTTAAAAGAGCACGAGGACAAAGTACTTAGTAGCCAAGGCGCTGCACTCGCCCTTGAAAAACAGCTTTATGAGGCGTTGTTCGACAACTTTGCACCACACCTAAACAATTTAATAGAAACCGCTGCAGCATTAGCAAAACTGGATGTTCTGTGCTGTTTTGCTGAGCGAGCGCTGTCACTCGACTGGCATCGTCCACAACTAAGCCAAGCGTGTGCGTTAACGTATGAAGCCGGTCGCCACCCTGTGGTTGAAAACGTAATGAAAGACCCATTCATTGCCAACCCGCTTACACTTGATAGTGAGCGCCGCATGCTCATTATTACCGGCCCAAATATGGGCGGTAAATCAACCTACATGCGTCAAACCGCGCTTATTGCATTACTAGCCTGTATAGGTAGCTTTGTGCCTGCTGAAAACGCGCACATTGGAAAGATAGATCGCATATTCACCCGTATTGGTGCATCTGACGATTTAGCCTCCGGTCGCTCAACCTTTATGGTTGAAATGACAGAAACGGCAAACATCTTAAACAATGCGACTGAAAACTCATTGGTATTAATGGATGAAATTGGTCGCGGCACCAGTACCTACGATGGGCTGTCGTTAGCGTGGGCCTGCGCAAGCTATTTAGCAAAACAGTTAAACGCATACACCTTATTTGCTACACACTACTTCGAGCTTACCGAATTACCAGATACTCAATCAGGCGTAGTAAATGTGCACCTTGATGCCATCGAACACGAAGATACTATTCGCTTTATGCATACAGTGTCAGAAGGCGCTGCAAGTAAAAGCTTTGGATTACAAGTTGCTCAGTTAGCCGGTGTGCCTAAACCTGTAATAAGGGCAGCCCAGCAGAAGCTGGTAATTCTTGAGTCATCGCACATTTTTAGTGGCGATGAAAAACAAGACGCACGCGAGTCTGGGCCATCAAAAGTGAAAACGCCTGCTGCAGGCCAAGCAGAAATGCTGTTCCCTGATAAACCACATCCGGTAATGGAAGCCCTAGAGAACCTAGCGCCAGACGAACTTTCTCCTCGCCAAGCACTTGATCTTATCTATACATTAAAACGCTTAAGCCAATCTTAAGCGCATACAAATTGTGCATCATGTGGGCAAATTGATTGTCTGCCCACATGATTTTGCGTATACTATCGCCCCGTCCAAAGTGTAGCTGGTTTTGTTCTAAACTCAGCCTATATTTACCATACAACCCAAACGTTCTAGGTTTCGCATGACAAATTATATTTTCGTCACAGGTGGTGTAGTTTCATCGCTAGGTAAAGGTATTGCTGCAGCGTCGTTGGCCGCAATTCTTGAAGCTCGCGGTCTCACCGTAACCATGTTAAAACTCGACCCTTACATCAACGTCGATCCAGGCACAATGAGCCCTATTCAACATGGTGAAGTATTTGTTACTGATGACGGCGCAGAGACCGATCTTGACTTAGGTCACTACGAGCGTTTTATTCGCACCCGTATGACAAAGCGCAACAACTTCACGACCGGTCGTGTTTATGAAGAAGTGCTAAAGCGTGAGCGTCGTGGTGATTATCTTGGTGCCACTATTCAGGTTATTCCTCACATCACTAATGAAATCAAGCGCCGCGTAATTGAAGGTGCTGAAGGTCACGATGTGGCTATTGTAGAAGTAGGCGGAACCGTTGGTGACATCGAATCACAACCGTTCTTAGAAGCTATTCGTCAACTTGGCACAGAAGTAGGCCGTGAGCGCGCTATGTTCATGCACCTAACGCTTGTACCTTACATGCCTGCATCAGGTGAAGTAAAAACTAAGCCTACACAGCACTCAGTAAAAGAGCTTCGTTCTATTGGTATTCAGCCAGACATCTTAGTATGCCGTTCGGTAGGTGCATTACCCGCCAGTGAACGTTCTAAAATTGCCCTTTTCACCAACGTTGCCGACAAAGCCGTTATTTCACTGAAAGACGTAGACAGCATCTATCGCATTCCGGCGGCACTTAAAGCGCAAGGCATGGATCAGCTTGTGGTTGACCGCTTTGGTCTAGATTGTAAAGAAGCAGATCTGTCTGAGTGGGAACAAGTTCTGTATGCAGAGTCTAACCCAACGGCCGAAGTAAATATCGGTATGGTTGGAAAGTACGTAGAGCTTCCAGATGCATACAAGTCGGTTAACGAAGCGCTTAAACACGCGGGCTTGAAGAACCGCTTAACAGTAAACATTCACTACGTTGACTCGCAAGATGTAGAGAGTAAAGGCACGCAGATTCTAGAAAAGCTAGACGCTATTCTAGTACCGGGCGGCTTCGGCGAGCGCGGTATTGAAGGCAAAATTGCGGCAGCCCGCTATGCACGTGAAAACAAAGTGCCTTACCTTGGTATTTGCTTAGGTATGCAAGTAGCGCTTATTGAATATGCACGTAACGTTGCAGGCATGGAAAACGCGAACAGCACAGAATTTGATGCCGATACCCCTTACCCAGTTGTAGGTCTTATTACCGAATGGCTAGACGCTGCGGGTACTACAGAAACGCGTACAGAGAGCTCTGACCTTGGCGGTACCATGCGCCTAGGTAGCCAGCTATGTCACCTTATCGAAGGTACCAAAGTACATGACATGTACGGTAGCGCAGAAATTTACGAGCGTCACCGCCATCGTTATGAAGTGAACAACAACCTACGCGATCAAATTGAAGCAGCAGGCTTAAAGGTAAGTGGTTTGTCCACTGATAAGCGACTTGTAGAAGTGGTAGAAATCCCTGATCATCCTTGGTTCATTGCGGGTCAATTCCACCCTGAGTTCACTTCAACCCCTCGGGATGGACACCCATTATTTACTGGTTTTGTTGCTGCGGCAGGAAAATACCAGAAAGAAAATCACTAATTTCTAATAAAAGGGGCGCTCTCTCCCGTTGCGCCCCAATCAATTGTTGAGGAAGAAACATGGCGAAAATTAGTCGCATTATTGGGCGCGAGATTTTAGATTCACGCGGTAATCCAACAGTAGAAGCAGATGTATATTTAGAGTCTGGCGTTATGGGCCGTGCTGCAGCACCATCTGGTGCCTCTACTGGTAGCCGCGAAGCACTAGAACTACGCGACGGCGACAAGTCTCGTTACCTAGGTAAAGGTGTTACAAAGGCAGTAGCAGCGGTTAACGACACTATCGCGCCAGCACTTATCGGTAAAGACGCACTAGCGCAAGCTGACATCGACGGCATTATGATTGACCTTGATGGTACAGAGAACAAAGAAACATTGGGTGCAAACGCTATCCTTGCTGTTTCTCTAGCAGTTGCAAAAGCAGCCGCCGCTGAAAAAGGCGTAGCACTTTACGAGCACATTGCAGACCTAAACGGTACATCTGGCCAATACTCTATGCCAGTGCCTATGATGAACATCATCAACGGTGGTGAGCACGCTGACAACAATGTAGACATTCAAGAGTTCATGGTGCAGCCAGTTGGCGCGAAGAGCTTTAAAGAAGCACTACGTATGGGTGCAGAAATCTTCCACGCGCTTAAGAAAGTACTTTCTGCTAAAGGCCTTAACACGGCAGTTGGCGACGAAGGTGGTTTTGCACCTAACCTTAGTTCAAACGCTGAAGCACTAGCGGTTATCGTGGAGGCGGTTGAAAACGCGGGCTACAAAATGAATGAAGACATTACCCTTGCACTAGACTGTGCAGCGTCTGAATTCTACAAAGAAGGCAAATACGTACTATCTGGCGAAGACAAGAGCTTCGATTCAGAAGCGTTCGGTGACTACCTTGCTGACCTTTGTTCACAGTACCCAATTGTGTCAATTGAAGACGGCCTAGACGAAAGCGACTGGGACGGCTGGGCAAGCCTTACTAAGAAAATTGGTGACAAAGTACAGCTTGTTGGTGACGACTTGTTTGTAACTAACACTAAAATTCTTAAGCGCGGTATCGATAACGGCATTGGTAACTCAATCCTTATCAAGTTCAACCAAATCGGTTCACTAACAGAAACGCTTAACGCAATTAAGATGGCAAAAGATGCGGGCTTTACAGCAGTTATCTCTCACCGTTCTGGTGAAACTGAAGACGCAACTATTGCCGACCTTGCAGTAGGCACAGCAGCGGGGCAAATCAAGACGGGTTCACTATGCCGTTCTGACCGTGTTGCTAAGTACAACCAACTTCTTCGTATTGAAGAAGCGCTAGGTGACGCTGCAACTTACAAAGGCCGCAGTGAAATCAAAGGCCAGTAATTCTGCCTTAAAGCAACACAAAGCCGCTACCATTAGCGGCTTTTTTGTGAGCACTTTCTAATCTGAGTAGCATCAAGCAACGAATCTTGCTAGGGTTAATGAAAGACTAATAAGTATTCGACCCCCAATGGCTGTAGGCGACAAACTTTCCCACTCTCAAGTTGGCTTTTTTAATGAAGCAGGCGAACTAGGCTCAAGCCATCCACAGTTCAATGAGATATGTACGGCCTTATATGAGAGAGAAATCATCTCGCTTGCGCACGGTGAAATAAAGAACCTATCATTACTTAAACGACGAATGGGCGGTCTTCCCTACCATGTTAAAGCTATTGCTCGGTATATGGTGAATAATCACCTATCACCTAACCCGACACCACTTGAAGCCGATACTCACAATGGCAGCTGGTATACAAAGCAAGCAGCAAAATGCCCTGGTATTAATCATCTAGATGATACTGAGAAACGAAAGACATGGTACGAGAAACATGCAGAGTATGGCCTTGTTGTTCCTGTTTTGGTTTTAAGCATTGAGGGTTCGCATATTGAACTTGATTCAATTGATATGGTTAATCAAGATAATACACAGCTTCATCTGAACAAGAATGGTTGGTTTTGCAATAGCGGTGAACGAGTTGCCTCTGCTAAAACAGAAAGCGAAAACCAAGAGACCAATAGCCTTTCAGTTGAAAGGAGTATACTTCTACGTCCATCGAAAACCATTATGACAGCAGCCTGCTCTGGTCATGCGTGGAGTTTTAAATCGAAACGTTCACCTCGCGCCTTAACGCTTCGAGAAATGCGCTTGTCTACGCAAATCTACTGGAAAAACTTCACGCTACCACCACAAAAGAATAAAAACCCATAAAAATCAGATAAAAAACCAAAACACAAAATCCTAATGCACGCAATCTTTTAGTATAAATGTCCTAATGAGTAACTCCTCCCCCCTCAAATTTGTATATTTAACTCGACTGATTTGTAAAAACTACAGAAACAAACAAGATTTTAGGATGAACATCCTAAATAATTAAAAAATTTGTTTTATACACGAAAAATATAGTCATTATGAAAATCAATGGTTGACCTGTTGCACTCTCATGGTTACATTGAACCCATAAACTCGGTCAGCAAGAAACTAAAGCTCATGCAAATTCGTTTCATTCTTCTATCTCTACTCCTTATGGCAGCCAGACTGCACGGGTAGATTGCGACCAGCAATTAATCACACAAAAACCCGTGCCAAGCACGGGTTTTTTTTTACCATTTAACTGAGAGAGCGTCATGACAAATCAAGTGAAGATCTTTGATACCACATTACGAGACGGTGAGCAGGCGTTACCTGCCAGTCTAAGTGCCAAAGAGAAACTACAGATTGCGCTGGCGCTTGAACGTTTAGGTGTAGACATTATTGAAGCGGGCTTTCCGGTTTCATCACCTGGCGATTTTCGCTCTGTGCAAATGATTGCTAAAGAGGTAAAAAACTCCGTTGTTTGTGGTTTGTCTCGCGCTTTGCCTGGCGATATAGACGCCTGTGGACAGGCACTTAGCGTTGCCGAGCAATTTAGAATTCACACTTTTATAGCAACATCAGAGATTCACGTTGGCGCTAAGCTTCGCAAGTCTCAAGACGAAATAGTCGAGATGGCGGTAAAAGCCGTTAAGCACGCAAGGCAATATACTGACGATGTAGAGTTTTCGTGTGAGGATGCAGGGCGCACCCATATCGATTATCTATGCCGCATGGTTGAAGCTGCCATAAACGCTGGTGCAACAACGGTAAATATTCCAGATACCGTCGGCTACACTACTCCTACTGAGTTTGGCGGCATTATTCAGCAGTTGTTTAACCGTGTACCTAATATCGACAAAGCGACTATTTCAGTGCACTGCCATAATGACTTAGGGCTAGCCGTTGCAAACTCCTTAGCCGCGGTAGAACAAGGCGCAAGACAAGTAGAATGCACTATTAACGGTATCGGTGAGCGTGCTGGTAATGCATCACTGGAAGAAATTGCCATGATCTTACAAACCCGTAAGAACATGTTGGGGTTTGAAACAAACATCAATTCTACTGAAATTTCACGTACATCGAAGCTAGTCAGCCAGCTTTGTAATATGCCGGTGCAATCTAACAAAGCCATAGTAGGTGCTAATGCATTTAGTCACTCGTCGGGTATTCACCAAGACGGTGTTTTAAAAGCGCAAAACACTTATGAAATTATGACTCCAGAAAGTGTTGGCATAAACAAGAATAATCTTAATCTTACCTCTCGCTCGGGTCGTCATGTCATTAAGCACCGCTTAACCGAACTGGGTTATAAGACCGAAGACTACGACCTAGAGGCAGTCTATGATGCCTTCTTGAAATTAGCGGATAAGAAAGGCCAAGTATACGACTACGACCTTGAAGCCTTGTTGTTCTTCGATAAGCAAAAGCACGACCAAGCGCACTTCCAGCTGCTTTATTTACAAGCCAATTCAGGCCGAGAAATCATTCCTAGCGCCACGGTAAAAATGAAAGTAGGCAGTGAAGAGATCACCCAATCCAGCATTGGTAACGGCCCAGTAGACGCCGCTTACAAAGCCATTATGTCTATACTCGGGCACGAAGATTTAGAGGTTGTAGACTTTAAACTAGATTCAAAAGGAGAAGGTGCTGATGCCCTGGCGCAAGTGAGCGTTATAGCCACTTACAAAGGCCGTCGCTTCCACGGAATAGGCCTTGCTACAGACATAGTAGAGGCAGGCGTTAAAGCCCTTATCTTTGTACTTAATAACACCTATTTAGCTGACAAAATCGATCAGCAAAAAAATCAACAAGAACGCGTTGCAGGAGTATAAATGAGCCAGTATTCAATTGCCGTATTAGCCGGAGACGGTATCGGCCCAGAGGTGATGCAAGAAGCCAATAAAGTTTTAGATGCCGTAGAGAAGAAATTTAACGTCACACTTAATCGTACTGCTTATCCTGTAGGGGGCTACGCCATTGATACTGAGGGCGAAGCATTACCTTCAAAAACGCTTTTGGGCTGTGAGCAAGCCGATGCAATTTTGTTTGGCAGCATTGGCGGTCCTAAGTGGGACACATTGCCTTTAGAACAGCGTCCTGAACGTGCCGCGCTGCTTACTCTTCGTAGCCACTTTGATTTATTCAGTAACCTACGTCCTGCTCGTATTTATCCGGGTCTTGAAAGCTTGTCTCCCCTTCGCGAAGACATTGCTAAATCAGGCGTAGACGTTTTAGTTGTTCGTGAGCTAACCAGCGGTATTTACTTTGGTCAACCTAAGGGCCGAGAAGGTGAAGGCGAAGAAGAATTCGCTTATGACACCATGCGCTACAGCAAACGTGAAATTCGCCGTATTGCCATTGCGGCATTTGAAGCGGCACAAAAGCGTCGCGGTAAAGTTACCTCGGTAGATAAAGCTAACGTACTTGTCACTAGTCGTTTGTGGCGTGAAATTGCTGAAGAAGTAGCAAAAGACTATCCAGATGTTGAACTAGACCACATTTATATTGATAACGCTACGATGCAAATTATGAAGAACCCAGCACAATTTGATGTAATGCTGTGTTCTAACCTGTTTGGCGATATCGTGTCTGATGAATGCGCCATGATGACTGGCTCTATGGGCTTGTTGCCATCGGCAAGTATGAACGAAGACGGTTTTGGTCTTTACGAACCTGCGGGCGGCTCGGCCCCTGATATTGCCGGCCAAGGCACTGCTAACCCTATCGCGCAAATTTTATCTGCCGCCATGATGCTGCGTTTTAGTATGAATTTAAACGACGCGGCAGACGCTATTGAAAAAGCAGTGGTAGCAACGCTAGAAGCTGGTGTACTCACAGGCGAGTTACTTTCTTCTGATAAACGCAGTCAAGCAGCAAGTACGTCGCAAGTTGGCGATGAAATTGTTAAACAATTAATGGCGCAGGAGTAAAACAACCTCATGGCCAAGACCTTATATGACAAAGTGTGGCAAGCCCACATTATTGACCAAATCGGTGAAGACAGCTTAATTTATATCGACCGTCACTTAATTCATGAAGTAACGTCACCTCAGGCATTTGCTGGCCTTAATGAAAAAGGTCGCAAAGTACGACGCCCTGATCGCACAGTTGGCACTATGGATCACAGCATTTCAACCCGTTCGTTAGCTATTGATGCTTGTGGCCCAGCCAATGCGCTTCAGTTGCAAACCTTGGCAAAAAACTGTGAAGACCACGGTATTCAACTTTTCCCGGTTGGGCACCAAAAACAAGGTATTGTGCACGTCATGGGCCCTGAGTTAGGTTTAATTCAACCAGGTATGACAGTAGTGTGTGGTGACTCTCACACTGCAACACACGGGGCATTTGGAGCGCTAGCTTTTGGTATTGGTACTTCCCAAGTAGAGCATGTGCTAGCAACACAAACCTTAAAGCAAAGCCGTGCGAAAAGCATGCTTATCAATGTTAACGGTAAGCTTCCTGTAGGTATTACCGCAAAAGACATCATTCTTGCCATTATTGGAAAGATTGGTCATGCCGGCGCTACTGGTCATGTTATCGAATATGCTGGCGAAGCTATTCGAGGCCTGAGCATGGAAGAGCGCATGACAGTGTGCAACATGAGCATTGAAGCTGGCGCAAAAGCTGGCCTTGTTGCGCCAGACGAAAAAACTTTTGCCTATCTTGAAGGCCGTGAATATGCCCCTAAAGGGCAAGATTGGGAAGACGCTGTCGCTTACTGGAAAACTCTTTATACCGAAGAAGGCGCAACATTCGATACTGTAGTTGAGCTTGAAGCCGCCGATATTGCCCCTCAGGTGACTTGGGGTACAAACCCAGGCCAAGTAATTGGCGTAAATACGCCAGTACCAGCGCCTGAAGATTTTAACGACCCCATTGAAAAAGAAAGTGCAGTAAAAGCGCTTGAATACATGGGCTTGAAGCCCGGTGAAAAGCTAGCCGATGTTGCCGTTAACCATGTATTTATTGGTTCATGTACTAACGGGCGTATTGAAGATATGCGCGCTGCAGCACAAATTGCCAAGCGCGGCAAAGTCGCCGATTCAGTAACAGCTATTGTTGTTCCGGGGTCTGGTAATGTTAAGCGCCAAGCAGAAGCTGAAGGATTAGATAAAATATTTATCGATGCTGGCTTTGAATGGCGTTTGCCGGGCTGCTCAATGTGCCTTGGTATGAATGACGATAAACTAGTGGCAGGCGATAGATGTGCTTCTACCAGTAACCGTAACTTTGAAGGCCGACAAGGTCGCGGTGCACGCACCCATTTAGTAAGCCCAGCCATGGCTGCAGCCGCCGCCATAACCGGGCGATTTGCTGACGTTAGAGATTATCAGGAGTAAGTTATGTCTGAACAAGGTTTTACACAACATACAGGCATTGCTGCGCCACTTGATCAGGCCAATGTCGATACCGACCAAATTATTCCAAAGCAGTTTCTAACCGGTGTTACTCGTGCAGGCTACGGGAAGCATTTGTTTCACGATTGGCGCTATTTAGACTTGGAAGAAAAAGAGCCTAACCCAGCGTTCACATTGAATAAGCCTGAACACAAAGGTGCAAGTATTTTATTAGCTCGCGAAAACTTTGGCTGTGGTTCAAGCCGTGAACACGCGCCATGGGCACTTGCTGATTTTGGATTTAAGACGGTTATTGCCACCAGCTTTGCCGATATATTTTATGGTAACTGCATTAATAACCAGTTAGTGCCAGTGGCACTATCGAGTGAGCAGATGGATGCATTATTTTCAGCAGTAAAGGCGAGCCCTGCAACCGAGATTACCGTAGACCTTCCGGCTCAAACGGTAAGTGCAGGCGAAGTAAGCTTCTCTTTCGACATTGCAGAGCATCACAAAACTAACTTAATTAAAGGGTTAGATGCAATTGGTCAAACATTAGAGTTAACCGACAAAATTGAAGCGTTTGAAAGCAAGCAAGCTGCTTGGCTTTAGCTACTATACAACTGTAGTGTTTACTCTGCCATGAAGTAGACACAAGCAAGTAATAGCGAATGATAAAGGTGTTTTGTATAACACCTTTATTTTTTTAGACTAAAGTGTAGTAATCTGTTCCTCCTTTTCTATGGATTATCGTAGAATTCACGCCTATTGTAAGTATGTCGAATACGGCTTTTAGGGCCTAATGGGAGAAGTAATGTTAGAGCAAGTGCGAATTGATGATTTACAGCCAGGTATGTACGTCAATAAGGTACTTGAGCAAACAGGCTCGCTTAAAATGCGCTCAAAGGGCATTGTTAAAACGCAACGTATTATCGATTCGCTAAAAGCGAAAGGCATTTTGGTGGTTGAAGTAGACAGCGCTAAGTCCAAATTCGAGAATGCAGTTACCAATGCGCCCTCGGCTCCAGTTGAAGAAAGCAAAGCTGAAAGCGCTCCAGAAAAACCAAAACCAATGGGACGCGACGCCATAAACGAAGCCAGCGATTTGTATGAAAATGCAGTAAGTATTCAAAGCAGTTTTATCAAGTCACTAAAAAAAGGGGCTCCAAAAGACTTATCGCCCATGGAGTCGCTGTCGCACAGCTTAATTGAAAGCGTATTTGATAATAAAGACGCGTTAAGCTGTTTAACCATGATAAAAGAGGCAGACCAGTATTTGCTGGAACACTCTATCAACTGCAGTATTTTGGCTGGCATTTTCTGCGAATTCTTGGGCTACGACAGAGACACTATAGAACAAGTGAGTTTAGGTACTCTACTAATGGATATTGGTATGTCATCATTACCAGAGGATGTTCGAGTAAGTACCGACACGTTTTCAAATGATGACTGGGAAGTCATGAAGACCCACGTAGAGATAGGTATTGATTTAATCGAGCAGTGTGGAGATATCTCAGACCTATCACTTCAAATTATCGAGCAACACCATGAAAGAATGGATGGCTCGGGATACCCTAAAGGTTTAATGGGCGACGATATTTCAGAGTTTGCGCGTATTGCCGCTATCGTCGACGCTTTTGACGCAATGACGTCTAATCGAACACACAAAGACAGCATTACCCCAATGCAGGCATTAAAACGCCTTACTGCTACAGAAAACTTAGATCAAGAATTGGTTAAACAGTTTATACAATGCATTGGTGTGCACCCCGTTGGCTCACTAGTACGTTTAAAAAGTGGGAAGCTTGGTATTGTGAGCAAAGCCAACCCGAAAGACCCAGTAAACCCGCAAGTGATGACTTTTTACAGCGTAACATCGCAACATTTTAATGAAGTTAAGCGTATCGATTTAAGCCTGTATGAGGACGAGATAGTATCGGGCGTGCGACCTGAAGAATTTAATTTGAATTTGCCTAAATTCTTTAAAGACGTTTTCATTAATCAAATGCCGCTTTAAACGAGCAATGCGAGGTATAAAAAGGCCCGTCAGAAACGGGCTTTTTTAATTAATGGAAAAGTTAACTTCAAACAAGCAAGTGCTTTTCGGCTTACCAATCGGTTAACGCGGCCATAGTAAACAATTCATCTTCGAAGGAAAGCACCACTCGCTGTGCCTCTATATTGATAATTTGTACTTTGTCGGCAATCCAATCGCCTTCGCCCATCTGACGACCGTTTACTCTCACCCATCTATCAGCTGGGCGCGACGCATACATATGCGCACTAAAATTCATAGAGGGAAGCCGTGTTAGCAGCCTTACTGGAAGCTGATCTACACGCGATATATCATCGCGCACGGTCACGCGAGTTTCATTCTCGGCCGGTGCCGATTCTGCTTTAGCATCTAACGCTTCAACCGCCTTGTTAAAGCGCGCTAATAGCTCTGGTGAAACAGATACATTACCTTGGTCTGAAGACTCGTTGAGTACTCTACCTTCATAGTCGTCACTATTGTTTGAAGTAGTTTGAGTGTTCCCATAACGGTTAGTGGTTTGTGCTGTATTCACACCCCCCGTTTCGTTATAGCCTTGCTGATAGTTGGGTGTAGACGACATGTTTTGCGGCTGTGCATAATTTATTGAACCTGCGTTTCCTGTGCTCTGATTAACAGGAAAGTCGTTCACATTGCTTTGGTTTGATGCGTTTTGGTCTGCCGTGTTTTGAGCAGCAATTTGAGTGCCTTGAGTCTGACCATTTGGCTTTTGAGAAGGCTGCCCTTGAGCACCTGAAGAGGCGTTACCTTCATCGGCAGACGCGCTGGGTGCATTAGTAGGCAAAGCAGTATTAGCATTACCTTGGTTAGGTGAGGTACCTGCACTATCAAGCTCTGCTATATCAGCGTTGCTCGTATTAACCGGCCACCAGTTGTCACGGGTTGCCGCGGTAAAACCCAGTGCTAAGCCACCGGCAATCACAATAGCAAATGTGGCCACTTGTTTACCGTACACTTTCCACGCTGAGGGTAGCCCTTCAACGGTAGGCAAAAACAAGCTTCTATTGAATTGTTCGTTTAATGATTTATCAAATTTTGCGGTAGTGTCGTGCTGGCCGCGCAACAAGGCTTGGGTTTGAGTACGATGCTGTACAGCAGGTGCAATTTCTACCGTTTGTTCTGGGTCTATTTCTAGCTCTTGCACACCCATTTCAGACAAACCTTGCACCATGGCGTCGCTGGTCACTAAACCCGACTTCCTTATTTTTACCGGGCCGTTTTGCTTGGTGACTTGCACAATTACCATGCCCGGTTTTAGGTTTTCAACCGCCACTATGTTAGACATACAAACTCCCTATGCCGTAACCACATACTATTGCCATAACAAACGCCGACACTAAATACCATTTACGGTGGCTTTGCACGCGCTGGCTAACCACATCTGCACCTAATATTTGTTCTGCCGCAGCTAAAAATATGGTTTTCTGCACAACCGCGTGCTGCTTGGTAAAAGACAGTGTAAGTGCTCTATCGCAAAGAAGGTTAATAACACGAGGAATACCACCGGTTATCTGGTGCACGGCGCGTAAAGTAGACTTACTGAATATGCTGATATCGCCTTCAGCCACACTTAAACGGTGAGCAATATACGAACTTACTTCCGGAGCAGTAAGGGGTAACAAGTGATAGCGCGCCGTAATGCGCTGCGCTAACTGACGTAATTCGTTTCGCTTTAACAATTGCTGTAGCTCTGGCTGACCAATAAGTACTACTTTTAGCAGCTTCTCTCGATTAGTTTCTAAGTTGGTTAGAAGGCGCAGCTGTTCTAGCACTTCTGGAAGCAAATGCTGCGCTTCGTCTACCATCAATACCGTATTAATACCGGCTTGGTGGTTTTGTGCAAGCTTGGACAAAATAAGGTCTGTAAAGTACTTTAGGCTGGCTTTTTCTGGGTTGTATTCCAACCCTAATTCATCACATACGGTGGCTAGCAACTCAAGCGCTGACAACGTAGGATTCAAAATCATTGCTACCTGCGTATTGTCGGGCAGCTGCTGCAATAGCTTTCTTGATACCGTGGTTTTACCTGTACCCACCTCTCCGGTGAGCATTACAAAGCCCCCGCTTTCTCGTAATCCAAAGGTTAAATGGGCAAGTGCTTCTTTATGCCTTGGACTCATATATAAATAATCGGGGTTAGGGGCAATCGAAAAAGGATTGTCATTTAACCCGAAGTAATTCAAATACATGGTAGCGAGTGCGCCTTTTATAATTTTTATAACGACGAATAAACTACCAGAGCACACCATCAAGTGAAAGTCCTAAGGTGAACCCTGCGAATTTTATTTGTAACATTGCTATACTGCGACACCAGAAACTGAAAATAAGTTCTTAAATAAGTAATTTGAAACTACTGACTAACTAATCATTGGAACAGCATGCAGGTATATCTCGTTGGTGGCGCAGTTCGTGACGCACTGTTAAATAGAAAAGTAATAGAGCGCGACTATGTGGTGGTCGGCGCGACACCTGAAGAAATGCTTAGCCAAGGCTTTACGCAAGTAGGCAAAGACTTCCCCGTTTTCTTACACCCTAAAACCCAAGAAGAATATGCCCTTGCTCGCATAGAACGCAAATCAGGAAAAGGCTATACGGGTTTTGTATGCGACGCATCGAGTACCGTAACACTTGAAGAAGACTTACTGCGCCGCGACCTAACGGTAAACGCCATAGCGCAAGACAACCTTGGAAACCTTATTGACCCTTATAATGGGAAAAAGGACTTAGAAAACCGCTTGCTCCGTCACGTGTCAAAAGCGTTTAGTGAAGACCCTTTACGCGTATTCCGCGTTGCCCGTTTTGCCGCACGCTATGCGTATTTAGGTTTCACCATTGCAGATGAGACTATGGCACTTATGCAAACCATGGCACAAAGCGGCGAGCTAAAAACACTAAGCGCAGAGCGAGTTTGGCAAGAAACAAAGCGCAGCCTTTTAGAGCAAACACCTGATGTTTTCTTTACAGTGTTAAGCCAAGCACACGGCCTTAACGACTGGTTTGCTGAGCTTGAAAATAATGTTGATACCGCACTAACTACATTGAAAGCAGCGGTGGAACTTGAAAAGGTAGAAGCTGAAAAGTCAGAAGCTGAAAGCAGCGATGCGGAATCCGTTATGCTGATAAAACGGTTTACGGCTCTGCTCTCTCACCTTACCGAGGACGATGCAAAACAACTATGTAGCCGACTAAAAGTGCAAAACCAAGTGAGCGAACTTGTAACGCTTGCCTGCAAGTTTAAAGCGCTCCTTGCAAACACGAACAATTCACCAAGCGATATTCTCGCTTTATTTAATGGTTGTGATGCATGGCGAAGAGAAGAACGATTTGTTCTATTGCTCAGCGCTTTCGCTTCTTATGCGCATACTCAAGGCATAGATTGGCAGCGTCAACGTGATTATATTGAACGCGCATTAGCTGCGGCCAACCAAGTCAATGTGCAAGACATTATCGCCACGGGTGTTAAAGGCCCTGCAATTAAAGAAGCGCTTAACCAAGCAAAGCTAGATGCCATTGCCTCAATCACTGAATAATGGTTGCAGTGCAATACTTCTAACAGCGCTTATCAAAGCGTTTTAAAAGCATATTTTCATTTACACATCTGACGTATCCCGCTAGTATCAACTAAAGATTACAAATGTAATCTTTAGTTGATACTCGTTTGACCGTTTTAACTTGAAAGCATTTTTTCGTGTCTTTTTGAGCAACGGTAATTTCATTTTGAAAAAGTTTGGCATCTGCATGGAGAAGCTTAAGTGACAAGAATAATAATCACATGCTTTGTATTTTTAGTATTTACGTTTTTGGTTAGTGGTTGTGCTAACAATCCAACCGTTCATTTATATGGAAAATATCTTGAGGAGCCAAAGCTACAAGCGCTAACCGGAAAATTAAAGGAACAAGGCTTAAATGTAGAGGCAAACAACTTCGACTTTCCCACAACCGTCAACTCAAATACGCTGCTTTACTCTCTACTGTTACGCTCTCCAGATGTGATAGATAAAACGGCATCCATTGCTGAACTAGAGGGCTTTCCAATTACCAATATGCAAGCACTTACACAGGGTAACCATTGGTACACCAAAGACTCCCTCGCATTATTCCTATTTCCAGATGGCAGAAAGCCGAAGGGCACACTTCTCGCCCAAGACCTTACAAATACCTACAAAGGAAAGAGTTGCGGAGATGGTCAACGTTTAATACTTAACAAAAACGGTACCTATCAGCTTACCCTTAAAACCATAAACAAAGTGATAAGCACAAAGGGTCATTGGAAGTTTCGCCAGTTTCCTTATTTGGAACTTCAAGAACTTAATTCGCCTTACGCCAACTACTATTTCGAAATTTCACAAACTAAAAGCGAAGATAAAGTGAGTAAGCTGAACCTAACGCAATTACAACTACTGAACGCCAACAGTGCCAACCCGTTAGCGTCAGAATGTATGTTCATTCATGGTATACGAATTTAACGGCAGTTTTTCTCTGTGTTTTAGTGCAGCAATGCTACAATACGCCCCATTCATTTAGAGCGTTTTTTATACTATGACTTTCGAAGAACTCGAATTAGACGAAGCACTGTGTCATGCAGTTGCTGATATGGGCTTTGAAGCTCCTACTAGCATTCAAGAGCTAGTCATTCCACATGGCCTAGACGGTCGCGATATTCTGGCCTCGGCACCAACGGGCACAGGTAAAACAGCTGCGTTTTTACTACCGGCATGTCAGTTTTTACTAGACTACCCGCGCAAGCAACCTGGCGCTACGCGTATATTAATTCTAACGCCAACGCGCGAATTGGCGCTACAGGTATACGAACAAGCATTGGCTATTACAAAGCACACGCAAATTGTATGCGGCGTAATTACTGGCGGTATTAACTATGGTACCGACAAAGAAACCTTAAGCAAAAACCTAGATATCCTAGTGGCGACACCGGGCCGACTGCTTGAGCACATTGAAAAAGAAACCGCTGACTGTCGCGACATAGAATGCCTCATCCTTGATGAAGCCGATCGCATGCTGGACATGGGCTTTTCAACGGTGGTAAATCAAATTGCCGCCGAAGCACGCTGGCGTAAGCAAAACTTATTATTCTCAGCAACCCTTGAAGGCGCGGGCGTAAGAAACTTTGCTCATGAGATCCTGAACAATCCAGAAGTGATTGAAGCCAACCCGTCGCGCAGAGAGAAAAACAAAATTCATCAGTGGTATCACCTTGCTGATGACATGAATCACAAGCAAGCGTTGCTGGTAAATATACTTCAGCAAGAAACCACTACTACTGCAGTAGTGTTTGTGAAAACCCGCGACCGCCTTCAAATGCTTAAAGACTTCTTAGCATCGAAAGACATCCCAGTCTGTTGGCTACAAGGCGAAATGCCGCAGGATAAACGCATTGCAGCTCTAGCACGTTTCAAAAGTGGTGAAGTACCAATATTGTTAGCTACCGATGTAGCAGCCCGTGGCATTGATGTACCTAACGTAAGCCACGTAATTAACTTTGATATGCCGCGTAAAGCCGACGTATACGTTCACCGTATTGGCAGAACAGGCCGCGCTGGGGCGAAGGGTACGGCAATATCATTAGTAGAGGCACATGACTTCGAAATGGTAGCCAAAGCTGCGCGTTACATGGGCGAACCACTAAAAGCCCGCGTAATAGAAGAGCTGCGCCCTAAAAACAAAACGCCTAAAATTGGCCCGAAAAAGAAAAAAGTAAAAGCCAAAGATAAAGCAAAGGCAAAAGCTAAACCCAAAAAGCGCAAGTAATTAAGCATAAATTAGGGAGCGATTGCTAGAGGAAGCATGAACTTCGTTTTGGCTCCCTGACTCTTTGCAACATAAAGAAAGCGAACGAGGGCGAGCGACAGACAAGGATGCGGGTGGGATGATGTGAAACAAACCCTCTGCCGCATGGATGCGGCAGCGGAGCGCACACGGACGTGTTTACAGCGTGTTTGTGAAAGCATTATCCCACCCGTAGCCGATGTTCGTCGCTCGGCCTCGCAGCCCCTTCAAAAGAGAGCATTATGAAATTTCCTGAAAAAATTGTTTTAGCAACGGGTAACCAAGGCAAGGTACGCGAGTTTGCGTCACTGTTTGCTGATTACGGTGTAGCTGTCGTTGCTCAAAAAGAGTTAGGGGTATCTGATGTACCTGAAACAGGCACTACGTTTGTTGAAAATGCCATTATTAAAGCGCGTCATGCAGCAAAGGTAACAGGTCTTCCTGCTATAGCTGACGACTCTGGCTTGGTGGTTGATGCCCTAGGCGGTGCACCGGGTATTTACTCTGCTCGCTATGCTGGCGCAGACGCTACCGACGATACTAATATTGATAAGCTCCTTGCAGCGCTTGAAGGCGAAACCCAGCGCAAGGCTCATTTCTTCTGCACACTTGTGTTTATGCGTCATGCCGACGACCCAGTACCGTTGGTAAGCCAAGGTAAGTGGGAAGGTGAAATTCTTACCGCGCGTTCTGGTACCGATGGTTTTGGCTACGACCCAGTTTTCAATGTTCCATCGCACAGTTGTACTGCTGCTGAACTGGAAAAAGCAGAGAAAAACCGCATCAGTCATCGTGGTAAAGCACTGGCAATATTGCTAGATAATATGAGAGCAAACTTTGCGTAATCCACCGCTTAGCCTATACATTCATATACCGTGGTGCGTTCAAAAATGTCCGTACTGCGACTTTAATTCCCATGGGCTGAAGTCGGCGTTACCGGAAAAAGAGTATGTGGCGCACTTGCTAGATGACCTAGCCGAAGACGCCAAGCTAATTGGCGATCGCACTGTTGAAACTATTTTCATTGGTGGCGGCACACCAAGTTTGTTTTCATCGCAGGCCATGGCCGATATTTTACACGGCGTTAAACAGCGCGTTAATTTAAGTGACAGCGCTGAAATAACCATGGAAGCCAATCCTGGCACGGTGGAAGCGGGTAAATTTGCTGGCTTTTATCAAGCAGGTGTTAACCGAATTTCAGTGGGTATCCAAAGCTTTCAGCCCAAACACCTGAATGTTCTTGGTAGAATTCATAACGAAAGTCAGGCTGAAAATGCGGTAAAACAGGCACATAGTGCTGGCTTACCCACGTTCAATTTAGACTTAATGCACGGTTTGCCAGAGCAAAGCGTTGAAAATGCCATGTCTGACCTACAGCAAGGTATTGCGCTTAATCCATATCATTTGTCTTGGTATCAACTTACCATCGAGCCCAATACACCTTTTTATTCCCGTCCACCAGAGCTGCCAGACGATGACATCTTATGGGACATTCAAGAAAAGGGGCATGCGCTTCTAGAAGCGGCTGGCTATCATCAGTACGAAATTTCAGGCTACGCCAAACCCGGGCATCAGTGCCAACACAACTTGAACTATTGGCGCTTTGGCGACTACTTGGGTATTGGCTGTGGCGCGCATGGAAAGGTGACTGACACACAAAATGGCACTATTAACCGATTAGTGAAAGTTAAACACCCGCGTGGCTATATGGAAATAAGCAGGCCGTACCTTGATACAAAAACCTTGGTGCAGGAAGACGATCTTCCTTTTGAATTTTTCATGAACCGCTTTCGCCTTGTAGAACCCTGCCCTATTAGTGATTTCAGCGATTTTACAGGAATTGCGCTATCGACAGAGGTGCAAAAGGCGCTTGTTGATGCAAATCGGCAAGGGTTGCTTTCTATTTCTGATAACCATTGGCAGGTAACGGCAAAGGGCAGACGGTATTTAAATTCGCTTTTATCTTGTTTTGTGTAGCAGCTATATTTTTTGACTAACCATTCTAACTAACAATGGCGTTAGTCAGAATCTGTTTGTTGCAAGGTAATAATATTGTAGGGCTTAAATGCGGGAACGCTTTCTCGTAGTTTTTCTTCCGCAGCATCTAAACGCTTCAGTTTTTCGCAAAACCACTCGGCCTTTTTGCGCAGTGTAGTAGCTTTATCGCCCACATCTAAATGTTCGCCAACATTGTTCAGCTGACGCGTTATCTCAGCCACTTTTTCCTGATTTACTTCACCGTTGCCCGTGTTTATTCCGCTTATAGCAGACAAGATGCCGCCTATAGAAGTAGAAATAGCTTCTTCAAGCTGCGCTTCAATTTCACTGTCTACGAAGTCATCTACGCTTTCAAGCGATCCTGGGCCAATGAAATAATGGTTGCTGGCATGGCGAAATTTATCTTTAACACGCTGTCTTACGCGCTTCATGGCACCATTCAACCGTTCGTAGCTGTCGTGATCGCTTCCTACCAAGCCTAAATAAACATGCTCAATAGTGTCTATGGCAAGGTCAACGCCTTCGGTTGCCAATACAATCATTTTAGGTACTACATAATGCAGACCAGAGGAGTACTCTTCTAGCAAAGCGCGCTGCTGGTCGTCCAACGTTTGCCAACGGCCGCTTACAAACAATTGAGACTGATCATTAATTTGTACAACAGTGCGTGTTTTGTCCATTACACGCAGCTGGTTTTTGTTTACAGCTATACCGTAAGCAAAATCAATATTGCAGGTATATTCGGCTTGCGCTGATAAATTAAAACCAGCGAATAAGCTTACAGCAAGTATTACAGCCCTAAGGCGCATTTCTATTTTCATGTTATCATTGTGGCTAGCTTGGCGTAAAATAAAAAGCCATCATGAGTCTAACGTGCTAAAAATCAGGTTGAATTTGGCGGTAACGCAAAAAAACAAAGCACGCATTATAGTGCGTGCTTTGTGGAGATAAAGTTAACTAACCAGATACTAGACCAAAGACTAGGCCTTAAACCTTTACAGTCATTAATCGTTGGTAAAAGTGCGTACTAACCTAACGTAAATAAAGCGGTCTTTTTCTTTTATTGAATGACTGGCGTTGAAGAACGCCACTACCCATGCTCGATCTGGGTCGTCTGAAGAAGGAGTAGAACTCCAGAAGTCGTCAGCAGGCGTTGCTGGAAACAACGACGCGTTTATAGCAGGGCGAACACAATCGCGTTCGGTTAGCGTTGCTAACTCTTTTACATTTGGCAATCGCCAACCTAATAAATCTTCATTACTGGCCTGTTGCGCTAGCAGCAACGCTTCTTGCCAAGTGTATTTCACCGCTTCTCCACTGCAGGTTGAACCATCCCACGTTTGTCCTTCTGAACATCTTCGCCAAACTAGGTCGGTAGTGGTATCAAGTAGTGTATTTGTAGTTACCGCTGTAAAATTGCTGCTTGGTGTTGTTTCTAAGCCATCCGACAAGCACTCTTGTGCAAGAGCTGAAGATGAATAAGTGGCAATACATGCAAAGCTAACCACTGCGGTTGCAATTTGTTTTACGTTTTTTATTTTAAACACTGTATTAATTACTTTTTTTAGCATCGTCATTATCTCCCAGCACGAACTAATCGCACACGACCTGCCGTAGACTTATTCAAGAAATTATCTACCCCTGAATCGAAGTCTAACGCCCATGCATTTTGTGCGTCATCGCTGTTTACACCGTCAGCACTTGGCACCGATGTCCAATACCACAGTGGTGTTGTAGACACTTGCCCTGTATTTGGAAAGTAGTCTTCGTCTATTGCTACATCGTTAGCAATACCCAAATGCATTAGCGAAAACAGCTCCTTATGCGTTGGCATGCGCCAGTCGAAAAAGCCGCATAACCCTTGTGCATTCATGGCCTCGACGTAAGCCGATGTGTTGCACTCGGCCAGTAAGCACGTTGCATTTGCGCCAGTTTGATCTCCCTCAAACCCACCGTTTACTTCGTCACTGAACCAAGAATACGTAAAATCCTTATCTTGGAACGTTCCATCATCAGTTTTCACTTCCCACACTAAGCCCGTTACATTGTCTCGCACGCAGGACCATGTTGCGGCGCTGGCATCCTGCTCATCACCATTGGCATTTAAGCGTGTGAAATCAAAACCTGCTTTACCACGACCTGCTTTTTCAATTAAGCCATTTTGTTCAATGATATCGGCACCGCGCTGACCGTCTTGCCCTGGAAAATCATTTTGCTGAACCGACGTTAACGCGTTGTTGGTAGCCTGTTGTAAGAAGCCCGTATCATTCATCAGCGGCGTAGGCATCGGGCGAATACGTACATTTATGGTGTCTTCAACACTGTTTCCATTAGCGTCGGTAACGGTTAACGTGTAAGCCACAACCGTTGCTGAATCTACCGCAGGCGCTACTGCAAACGTAGATAGCGCATCATCGTCATCTATTGCACGAATGGCATTACTAGCCGTTGATGAAGGTACGTTATTGCTTCGCTCCCAGGAATAAACCAGAGGCATGGCGCTAGGAATACTTGTGCTTGCTGTGCCGTTTAGAATAACCACTTCACCGCTGAAAACACCTTGAGAAAAACCAGCATCAACAACCGGTAGCGTCTCCGTTTCTGACTGAATAGAGATAGTCACGGTCTCGGTGTCTGTAGCGCCTTCGGTATCAGTTACTTGAAGTTCAAAGCTAAGTGTTTGTGGATCGTTAGCGATAGGGGTAGTAATAGTTAACGTTGATAAGTTGGTGTCTACGCCAGTAATAACGTTAGTGCCGCTAGTTTGCGACCAGCTATAATCGGCGATTCCGTTGGCCGAATCGGCATCGCTGCTGCCCGAGCCATCGAATATCACCTCAACTCCGCCTGGAAATGTATTTGCAGGCAAATTGCTATAACTCGGTACGGTCACGCTGGCTACAGGCGCGATATTCACTGGCGCAACGGTGATAATGGTGAAGTCTGTCGCTGATTTCCCGCTATTATCGTTAACCGACACGGTAAAACGGTACTCTGTTGATGCATTTACTGAAGGGGCAGTAAAGCTCGCCGTTGAAGAACTTGTGTCATCTTGTGTAATGGCTACTGTTGGCGACGATGTCCAGTTGTAGGTGTAGTTTCCGTCTCCGCCCGATACTTCTGCGCTTAGCGTATAGCTTACTCCCTCGGTAACCGTTGCATCAGGCCCTGCATTGATCAGTAGATTCGTATTGCCCGAGCCATCACCGTCGGTGCCGTCATCTCCGCCACCACCGCCTCCACAAGCAACCAATGAGAGAGTTAATAAGGCAAAGAAGAAACATTGAACGCCATAACAAAGTTTTGCCCAGGAAGAGAGAGAATGATTGGCTTGCATAAGTACTCCTATCACACCAAGCACGCTTGGTGTGCAAAATCAAAGTATGAGAAATTAAATGCAGTGACGAGGCAGTGTACTGCTTAAGCAAACAGCACACTAAATCTAAAAAGCAAAAGACTAACTACAAAACACGCTTCGATTCTTTTGCTTCAGAAACCATTACTTGGAGTGCTTCTAGTTGCTTTTTACCTACGGCCACGTCAGTCATGTCATAAATCATCATACTGATGTAATCCACTCTGCCCGTTGCTGAGGTTAACGGAGAAAGTGTGATGTTTTGATACATAAAAGATTCACTTCCTGTAATCGGCCGATAATTAGGAAACTTGAACAAATAAGGGCGTTGTTCCCATGTCATAAACGCACGGGTTTTTAAGTCGAAAACGGGTTTCGCTTTTCTCATAAACCAGTCTTGCTTGATGGTAGGAAAAAGCGTGAACAGCGACTTGTCTCTTACTTCACTGGGTAACAAACCACTGTGACTTTCCATAAAGCCGTTCCACACCTGCACATTAAAATTCCTATCAAGCACAACTATGCCAACGTCTACCGACTGCAGCATGTCCATCATCCAATGGAATTCTTGCAACTCATCTAAGTGCTGACTCATTAGAAATCCTCCAACAAGTGTGCAAGCTTCGAATTCATCATTTTCATCGATTCTTCAGTAAACAGCAGGATTAAGTCACACTGAACGTTGTAGCCCTCTAAGCCGTAACTTAGCTCTATTGCTAACGTACGCTTCCATTTAATTTGGTTCATGCTAATAATTTCGGTAATAGCACGATGCTGACCCAGCACGATTGGATGGCCTTGGCTGAAGTTAATGTCCATCTGAACAGCTAGTCCCGTTAAACAAGTACCAATCAATATGCTAGCAGCGTCCATCAGCAACTCTAGCTGAAGTTGGTCGTCAACCTCACCTTCTACGTTCAGTATTTTGGCCACGTCATCAAAGCTAGAGTCACTTAAAATACATATTGCCTCGCCACTTACGCCAGGACCTAAAAAGCCTTGGCAAACTGCGGTAACTTGTTCGTGACTTTCAATGTCAGACAGCATCATGTGCAGTTCAGACACTTCAATAAGGTTCACATTTGGAATAGGAAGCTCAACAAATACATTCATGATACGGGCAAGGTGGTCGCCCGCTTGCCCCATGGCAATATTTGTAATCTCTTGATAGCAATCGCGAATATCAGGATCGAGCGGCGTTTCCTCTACCTCGATCTCTTCTTCAACGTGTAAGATATTGTATTTATCAAGTACTTCGGCAAGTTTAGATGGATCGACAGGTTTTCGAATGAAATCAATCGCACCGAGCGAGGTAACGCGTTCATGTGCTTCAGGCTGAACGTCACCAGAAATTACTACGGTTTTAGTTTTTAGCCCCTGCTTTTGAATAGCTTCGAGGGTACCATACCCATCTAGAACAGGCATGTTCAAGTCAAGCAGCAAAAGGTCACCTTTGCCTTCCGCTAGCGCGGTTAACGCTTCTTGACCATTTTTGGCGAAGTGAACCGCAACTTCCCAGTCTTGAGGAAGGCACTTGGCCACTTGCTTACGCGCCACTAAAGAGTCGTCACATACGAGTACAGAAAACATTAAGTTCTTTTACCACCTAGCTTATAAACCAGTTTTCACCGACGATTTTTTGTTATTTTTAGTGTATCGGCACCAAAGCGATGAACTAAAGGGATGATTTTTCTCGGCGTTTAAAAAGGCATTAATTCACAATAAAACATATCATTAAGAAATAGCACTTTTGCCAAATATTGCCAGCCAGATTCATTGTAACTTTATGGCTAAGAATATAGAAATTTACGTTTAAATGAAAAGATTAACGAAACTAACAAAGTAATACGAACAACATTGGCAATACAAGTGCAGTAAAAATACCGTTTACACATAAGCCTAACGTCGCCATGGCGGCAACTTCATCACCCATGTGTATAGCTTTAGCAGTACCTACTGCGTGAGCAACAGTACCAAGTGCAACCCCTTGCGCATGTGAATTGTTAATACCGAATACTGAAAATATACTACCAGCAACCACTGCGCCCACTATACCTGTAACAATAACAAATACAGCCGCAAGAGCGGGCACGCCACCAATATACTTTACCGTTTCCATAGCAAGCGGCGTAGTAATAGATTTTGCGAGCATAGTGAATTGCAAACTCAGTGGGGCATTAAGAGCATATAATACGCCCCACGCTAGCAATGGCGCTAAAACACCGCCAACAAAAATACTTAAAGTAAGCGGCCAGCCATAGACCTTGAGCTTTTGCCATTGCCTATAAATAGGTAACGCTAAAGCCACAGTTACGGGGCCAAGCCCCCAATGTAGAAGCCATGCCGATTGCTGGTAGCTTTCAACGGTGGTTTTACTTAATAACAAGAAGACACTCAGCAGCGCAGCTGTGCCAACTAACGGATGTGTTATTGGGTGGCCGTTACAAAGCCGATGTAGTTGAAGCGCAGCTACATAACACAGCAGCGTGGCCAGTAACCACAACGCACTTTGCACTTGAATTTGTTCACTGATCATTGCCAGCGCCTTCTGAGCTCGCACCGGCAGTTTCACTACGGTTAAGACTATCTTTTTTAACGAGTAACCGCTGTGCCACTTGCGCCGTTAGTAACAGGCTAATTGCTGTGGTTAAGATAATAGCCAGTCCAATGGCTAGTGCATTGCTGCTTATCTCGTCCCAAAATAGAGATACGCCCATAACCGCCGGCACGAAAAATAGCGACATATGTTTTAAAGGGCCAGTGACGAAAGTGGAAACATCAACTTCAACAGAGGGAAATTTAAATAGAATAAAAAGTAAAAGTAACAGCCCAACCAAAGCACTAGGTACAGGCAATGCCGCATAATAGGTAATGCTAACGCCCACCGAATAGGCTAAAAATACAAGTAATGCACCAACAAAGTAGCGTTTGATTGCCCTCATTTTTCCTCTTGCAACGAAGTAGTACCGCGCCGTAGTTTTACGAAGTTAAGTCATTACAAGAGGTTACCCATTTAAAGCCGAAACTGCCAGCAAGACAATGGTCTTAATGGTTGACTCTTTCTCTATCGAGTTTTCCAGAAAAGGTAATAGTATTTATGTGTGATTTTAAATGTAGCCCCATCACTCATAATGGCATGTCGCTGATTCAGCCTTTGCTCTAGTTTGGTCACATGCTCTTCATTTACGGCAACCGAGCGGTTACAACGCTTGAAGCGTTGGTCATCAAAACGTTTCAATAAATCATTTAACGTTGCTCGCACTATTATGTTTTCATTAATCGTTTGAATACACATATAGTCACCAGCGGCTTCAATCCATTTAACGTCAATGGGGTTTAAACAGCACCACCCTTTCTCCGAGCGTACACCAACCATGCATGGCTTTTTAGTTTGATCTAACTGCCTGCGTAGCTTAGCTAATAGTGCAAGTTCTGAAACACCATATTGTTTACACAACCTGTTAACAAGTTGCTGAAACTGAGAAGTACGTTCATAACAAATGTACTTCTGCTCGACGCTCGCAATGACATTTTCTATTTGTAAGCCATCGAATGGTGAAGCAATAAAGCCCGATGCGTTATGGTCGAAAGCCAGTAGCGCCTCGCTATCTTTTTCACCAACTGCAACCCAATAACGCGATGCCAGATTTCGGCTCGATCGAGCAACAGAATAAAAACCAATTGAATTGGGGTGTTTTTCAGCCAAGGCTAGGCAATGCCCCGCCGACTGTGCTTCATAAATGGAGGAAAAAATGTTTAGGCGATGTAATAGTGCTATCAGCTGCTGTTGACGCGCTATCGACTGAAGAAATACAAGAGCAATCATTTGCTTTCCCTCGCACTATAAAAAATAGAAAACGCGTCCCTACTGCTAAAATTAAAAAGGGGCTACAGGCTGCGTAGCCCAATGGTTAGGGAGGCTAAAAAAGCGCATTAGCGTTTCGCAGTAAGCACAGTGTTTTGATCGTTAACGTGCTTAGCAATAAGACTCTGTGTTTTCAATGCATTGTGCGTGGCTGCAAAAGAAAGCAAGTCTTCACCGTTGCAAACCAATCCTTCGTGTAAGTCTCGAATATTTAACCCCGTTGCTTTAACTGCTCGATTTAACTTCAATTTGCTGTCACTTTTAACGGCTGCACATACCGCAATAAGCTCGTTCTCAAGGTGAAGTGGATAGTCCTTTGCGTTTGCTACCGATGCTACTAATGAAAAAGTAATACCTGCTAATACTGCAGTAGTGTAGTGGCGCTGTTTAGTTTTAGAGCGTAAGTTCAACATAACAAGTCCTCTGATTGTGTTAGTTAACGCGGTGACGACCACTCCCTGCCCCGCATCCTTAAGTTAGTGAAACTTTGCCGTTGAAACGCTATAAAATCGTTAAACCCCCGCTATTTGCGATGTTGCGATAAGCACACAAATTGCGAGGTTAAATAATCGGTGTAAACTGTATTTAGTCGTATTTCGCACACACTTTGATACAAACAACACTTTTGGTGTGAAAACGCGAAGAGAAAATAAGAACTAGTCATTACGGCAACTACTTAGCGTTACCGAATAAAACATTAAGTCAGGGACGAGGTATGCTTCAGAGAAAAAGCTATCGACAAGTAAGAGAGTACATGCAACCTGGTGACGTTATTGCCTTTGGCGGGCAAAGCATATTTTCTCGTTGGGCAAAATTTACTACCGGTTCAAGTGTAACCCATGTCGCCATAGTCATGGAAAATCATCAAGACACTCACCCAAAAGACAATGTTTCTTTAAAAATAATGGAATCGGCATGGTTTCGACGCAAGCGCGGCGTTATGAAAAATTGCCTTCACAAAAAAGTAAGAACATATAAAGGCAACATGTGGTGGCTACCTTTGTCGGCTGCTTCACGAGCTATTTTTGAGCAAAATCAAGATGCCTTTTTCGAGTTCATGCAAAAGCAAGACGGCAAACCTTACGATATACAGCAACTCTTTGGGGCGGCCATAGATGTCACCGACCAGCACCTTATTCTTTCACGCCTCACTTACAACCAAGAAAATTATAATCGATGGTTTTGCTCTGAGCTTGTAGCTGCTGCATTAAAGTCTGCTGGAGTTGTTGATGGTGTAAACGCGTCTGAAACAACGCCAATTGATGTGTGTCGATTCGATATATTCGAAAATCGGTACGTTCAACTCAAGGGGAAGGATAAAATGATAAAAGGGTTTAATACCCAAAGTGCTGACAATTGGGGTCAAATTGCTTGACCCCACAACTCAATATTTGAATTGAGAACGGATTAAAAGATACTGTCTTGGTGTATCTTGATAAACATACCCGTACCAATTTTCGAGTAGTCTACTTTATATTCTTTACCGTTTAGGGTTTGCACGAATAAAAGCGTTTTTTCATCGCCAAACACGTCGCTAGTGGTTACATCGACTAGCTCCATATCCATCATCTTTGCATCGCGCTTATTTTCTGGCACTTGGCCTTCGTACTTTTTAATGCCTTTGTACGTTACAAGCAGAGGCGGATGCTCATCACCATTGATAATCAATAGATCTAGTTTTCTTATTTTGTGAATGATGGTATTTCGACCACTAGTAATATAGGGTTTTTCTGTCATTCTCATCTCCGCGACCGCTCACCTGCTTATAATTGTTAACAAAAGTATGTAAGTCCTTGAGTTTATCACGATGTTAACTGTCAGCACATAAGCAATTTGTTGTAATTAGTGACTAAAGTATAAACACAAATAGTTCAAAACGAGTAAAAAATCACTCTTTTTTGTGCACTTTGTGTGTATCGATGAATTTATCGTCAGTTAAGCCATGTAAAAATGCAATCAACGCCGCCTTCTCACTTTCTGTTAAGCGAAATCCTTTGATAAAAGGACTGCGGTAAGGGTTAATTTTATCTCGCTTGTTACCGCCACGGGCATAAAACGCCACTACGTCTTCTAATGTTTCAATACTACCGTCGTGCATATACGGTGCCGTTAAAGCGATATTACGAAGTGTAGGTGCTCGAAATTTACCCATATCGGCTTTATTATGGGTAATGCTGTAAAGGCCCATGTCTGACTTTGGATAGCTTCCCATACCATCTGTATTGTACATGCCAGTATTGTGAAAAGGCTGGTCTGCAAACGACTGAGAACTGTGTTTCGACGATTGCGTAAAATTAACTCCACCATGGCAGTGAAAACATTCTGTACGCTCCGAAAAGAATAAATTTAGTCCTCGTATTTGCTGAGGTGTAAGCGCATAGTCGTCACCAGCATAGGCGTATTTATCAAACGAACTATTAAACGACACCAGACTTCTTACATAGCTTGCAAGGGCGCGCACTACGTTATTCATATTTGGAGAGCTGTCGCCATACGCTGCTTTGAAGCCTTCTCGATACGCCGGAGTATTTAACCTCGACAATATCAACGATTCATTACCGGTAACACCCATTTCGACAGGGTGCTCATTGAATAAAGGAATGAGAATTTGTTTTTCAATACTGTCTAAATTGTTGTGGGCCCAAGTGAACGACGCGTTGTAGGCCACATTAACCAATGCTAAAGCATTTCGAGTTAGCGCTTCACCGCCAGCCCCGATTGAAACAGTACGAGGGTCGGCAAACGCATGTTCTGGTAAGTGGCAGTTGCTACAGGCAATACTTTCATTAACGCTTAGCGCTGTATCAAAAAAAAGTTTTTTACCTAAAGCCACACCCTCTTCAGTCATAGGATTATCATCCGGCACTTGAGGAGGCGGAACGTTATGCGGCAGGTTCCACGAATAAGGTGTTGGCGGCTTACTGCATGCAGTAAGCCCCACTATAAATATACTGAGTAAGAAAGATCTAAGCGTTATTGCCATTGCAGCCAAGGTCTGTGTGTAAGGTTGCGAAGAAGCTTATCGCATGGCTTGGTTTCAGGGCTGTCGAACATGCAGCTTGTCGCCTCGTTAATGTTCACCTGTGTAACAATATTCGAAACATGCACATCAATATCTAGCTGCGTATCAAGCTGTGTCATAGGTAAAATAAACTCCACGCGATTAGTAAAAGCGCACGATTTCTCGGGTGGGCGGACGGCCGAGTCAGATTCACAGCCAACGCTACCTAGATGATACGACCATTTCTTCTCTTCATTGCCCACTTTTGACACATCCATACGCAAAAACTTATGGCCATTCTGCCAGCTCCAGAACATAGAGCTATCGTTTAAGGGCGAAGGCTGCGTTAACGGGTTAGCGTGGTTGATATCAAAAGGAAGACTCATCTTAAAGCGAAGACTAGTCGATAGCTGCATTAACTCTTTCGAGGCCTCTAACACAATTCTGTCGTTAGCGTCTTGAGGGTTACTGCACAAAGAATGGAATTTTAACAGCGCGATATCTGTCGTTTGCCATTTCGTTTGTTTGAATTTAATCCGTTGCCATCTACCATCTATTCGCAGTTCGGGCTCACTTAAATAAAAGCTGAAATAATCAATATTCCAACGGTCATTGCCAATACTCATAATCATTGGGCATGCCGCGGTATCTACTCCCACTAAATCAAAAGGGATTTCGCCCGGCTCCCTGCTGCTAAGCCCCAAAAAGTCACAACCTGCAAGCGAGAAAAGTAACGCTGAGATGACACCAATGCGATAAGGCATTTTCATTTGTTTATGTACTTCCTATAGATATCTGGTAGTTTTTTACACGACACATACAAATTGCACGGACGATAATATGAGAGTATTTCTTTTTTCACTAATAGTGCTGCTTTTGGCATTTACTAGTCAAGGCGCTTACGCACACATAGATCACGATAAAGCGCGCTTTGTTGCTGCGGATGGTATAGATGAAGGACAGTGCAACAACCGCTTTCGTCCGTGTAAAACATTAGCTTATGCCGCAAGACAAGCAAGTAAAGGTGACAGGCTACTGGTTGCGGAGGGCACGTACAAACTCGAAGATAATATTGAAAGCCTACTATTGAATGATAGCCTTATGCCGGTCTTGGGTGGATTTTCTCGTATCGATCATTTTCAAGTGCAAAACCCTACCGTAAACAATACCACTATTGTTAATACGCCAGCTTATTTGTCGGAATCACTTTACCTTAAGGGGTTTAATACAATATCAGACGGTAAAAGCGGCGAAGCCATCGCGCGTTTACTGCAGGATAGCGTCTCACAACAAAATCTCACCAACGTGGCATGTGAAAACGGCCTTGCTGACGGATACCCTTGCGACAATGTGTCGTTGTTAAGTCGAGTCACTATTAACCAACTATCCAACGTATCGAATGACGTGAATGACATTTGGGGCCATATTGATTTAAACACGCAACGTGAATATGCCATTGTAGGTATGAACTCAAGCGTTGTGGTAGTAGATATCACTACACCTACTTCACCTACTGTAGTGGGTGAAGTTTCCGGAAGAAGTACTGGCTGGCGTGATATTAAAGTACTGCAGTACTACGACCATACATCAAGTCGCTGGCGTGCTTTTGCTTATGCGAGTTCTGAAAGCGAAGGCTTCTCAATTATCGACCTGAATGACTTGCCAAATAGTGTTAGCTTATCTTCAAGAAACCGAGACGATAACAACGCTCACAATATTTATGTGTCTAACGTTAATTACACATTTAACACCACCATTAATAACGCCGCTGCTCAGCTACATTTAGTTGGCCAAGCCTCTAACGGCGGTGCATTTCGTTCTTACAACTTAGATACGCCACAAACACCTGCAGCAAGTTTTACGCCTAACGGGTTAACAAGGGCAGATTATACACACGACATTTCATCGATGTTTGTTACCGATGGTCGTTCCCAAACCGACTGCGTTAACGGTAACACCAATGGCTGCACAGTCATGCTTGATTTTAACGAGTCGGAAATGCGCCTGTGGGATCATACGGTACAAAATAGCACGGTTGAGCTTAGCAGTATTAGTTACGACAACGTTGCCTACACACACAGTGGCTGGGTAACTGAAGACCAACGCTATGCTTTTGTTCACGATGAAATTGACGAACGCCAGTTCAGCTTGAACACCCGCGTAATGGTATTTGATATTTCATCGCTTACTAACCCTGTGTTGGCGGCAACGTGGGTAAGCGACAACACTACGGTGGATCACAACGGCTATGTACGTGGTAACCGCTACTACATTTCCAACTACGAGCGCGGACTAACCATACTGGATATTTCAGACCCGACAGCACCTGAACAAGTTGGTTTCTTCGACACTTACCCCGACTTTAACTCGAGTAATTTTAACGGCGCGTGGGGCGTTTACCCATTTCTTCCTAGCGGCAATATAATTGTGAGTGACAGGCAGCGAGGCCTGTTTGTACTTAAAGACAACACATTAAGCGGCACAACTACCGTTGGCTTTACGCAATCGACGTTAGAAACCGCGGCAAATACAACGCTTAACGTTCCCGTGAATAAAAGCGGTAACAACGCGCTAACAGTGAACTATGAAGTAATTCAAGGTTCGGCTGATAGTAGCGATGTTACTTTAGCTTCAGGTGAACTAGCATGGGGATTAGCTGAGACCGGTACAAAAAATATCGAGCTAAACATTGAAGCTAATGCAGACGATGAACCTAGTGAGCTGTTCTTTGTACGTCTTTTTAACCCACAGGGCGGTGGACTTGTGCCAGGGCTTGGAAGCAACATGGTGAAAATTCAAGGCGTTGCACAAGTGGGCAAAGCTGAACTAAGTACCACTGCAATTTCGGTGCTGGAAACCAATGGACAAGTTGACGTTGAAGTTACGCGTCAAGGCGGAAGCGAAAGCGAGCTTAATGTTAATTATGCGCTTGAAAGCGATACAGCCGTTGCAGGTGAAGACTTCGAAGCACTAACGGGTACATTAAGCTGGCAAGAAGGCGACACAAGCGCCAGAACAATTTCAGTAACGCTGCTAAACGATACGGCTAGCGAAGACACCGAACAATTTTCAATAGTACTTAGTGCTGACGATGCCAACCTATTGGGCAGCTTTACGCAAACAACGGTGTCGATTAAAGATGATGAAAGTAATCAGGCACCTATTGTGAATGCAGGTGACGACTTTACGGCCTTACTAAGAACTAGCCAGTCATTGGACGGCACAGCAGCAGATCCTGAAGGCGAACTAACCAGCACGCAATGGTCGCAAGTGTCTGGAGAGACTGTCACTATAATGAATGCCAGTTCGCTTTCAGCCAGTTTTACCACACCAGACAATCCAACAACTCTAGAATTCCGCCTATCGGCCACCGATGAGTTTGGTGTAGAAAGTAGTGACACAGTTGTTGTTGAAGTTGAAGAACCAGCATCATCAACACCTGTAGATCCACCTCCGGTTGAAACGCCTCCTGTAGAAGACGTTACACCACCAGCAAACAATGGCGGTGGCGGCGGTTCAACTGGCCTTTGGTTACTTGTTTCTTTAGCTGTATTTACTGTGTACCGAAGACGTACTGAACAAAAATGAAGCAAACGCTCCATAAAGCCACTAGCGAGGCGTGACAAGGCAAATAAAACTGCTTATACTTGCGCTCGCTTGTGGTTGTTTTGGTTACGAAATACTACAAGGCATCTTCAAATGGCCCTATAGCTCAGTTGGTTAGAGCATCCGACTCATAATCGGCAGGTCCCCTGTTCAAGTCAGGGTGGGGCCACCATTTTTCTACAAATATCTGAACAAACCCTATTTTTGCACAAAAGACACAAGACAGTGGATCATACCCATTCAATGTGGCTTAAAAGCTTAAAATTTACTGCGCAACCAGTTCTTGAAAGCCCCCCAACGAGTCCGATTTTCGTACTCACTGCGAGTTTCTAATGTAACAAGGTGAATATATTCGAAGTCACCGTTGTCATGATTTGTAGTCAGGTTTTCCTCGTGTACCTCAATTTCCGAATCATCGAGCGAAGTTGCTACTAAGTGTTTTAGAAAACCTGGTGCGGGTAGTGATGACATAATAACTTCAATCCTTGTAGTTTTTAGTGAGTAATCTGACTATAGAAGGATGTTAGGAAAGTTGAAAGATTATCTGTCGCTATATAGCTTCCGATAAAACATTCATATAACTTCTAGTGAAGCGCTTTGCTCTCTAGCTCCACAATAACTAGGTATTTGATTTCTTAATAAACTCGTCACTAAGCCAATCACGAGCTTCGTCGCAATCGGTAAAAAACAAATATTCCATCTCTTTTAGTTTAGGAATACGCTGAAACATGATGCCTTTAATCACTAAGCCTTCATAAACATACGCCTTTGCGCACAACCCCATGTTAGGCAGTTTCCCAATTATTTCACTCAAGATATCAAACGCATCGGGTGTTGCTCCCTGTACATGACGAATATCGGCTAGCAACGCAAAGGGCTTTCCGTTTAGCTCTCTTACTAAGCCAAAAAGCTTTTTACTGTAGTCATGAGCGCTTTGCTCATTGAATAAACCATGCAGTGTTGCTGTTACAATACCGTCGTCATACTGCACAGACGTTGTACTTAGTTTCTTTGGCATACCTTTTTTAAACTTCTCTGTATCACCTTTTAATAATAGATGATAATTGGTCTGCCGCTAATTCAAAGCACTAAAATGTGTCACATTATGTTTGTCAGCTAGAGATTTTAAATCGCTATTGTCAGGAAACTGTCTGAGAGCTTGAGCGAGCATGGCATTGGCACGCTGACTATTTCCGAGTTTATACAGCACTACAATATAGTTGTGTACATAAGGCGCTTGGTACTGCCCTGCACTAAAACCTTTCTCAAACCAATACTGCGATTTTTCAGCGTCACTCTTCAAATAGTGGTTAGCCAGCAAAAAGTACCCTAGCCATTCTTTTGGCCACTGCTGTGTCGCCGTTTCCAAAAAGGCAATGGCTTTGTCTCTATCTCCCACTTTAAGCATGTCGTATGCGGCTTGGGTATAGTTAAAGGGTGTCATTTCGGTTGACGTAACCCCAGGCGGAACTGGCGTCATATACCAATAATTACCTCTACCCCAAGTGCGCTCGAAAAGTTCGAAAGACATTTCGTGGCTTTCTGTCACTCCTGTATGTAGGGTGATTGTGCCTTTTTCGCTATCAAATCCAATAACTACAGCATAGTGCCATTGAGGTAAAAGCTGAATAGACAGGTTTTGAAAAACGATTACAGGAACATCATCGCTTACCATTGCCATAATCGATTTTAAGGTACCGCGCTCGGTATAAGGTAAAAAACCATACTGCCTGGTAGCACTTACCATCTCTAGCTGAAGACTGCCCTCTTTATCTGGAATAAAGAGCTTTGGAGCAATATCGTCAGGCGATACATTTACGCCATAAAATCCGAACACTTCGGAAAGTGTTGTAGGACCACAGTAATATTGCTGTTGAGGGTAAAAAGGTACCGAGGAAATGGTATGCGGTGGTGGCAGGTTTGCCAGCCCATGCTGACGCAGCTGGTCAGTTTGAGGCGTACCTTGGCAACCCATCAACAAGAAAAAGCCTGCAAACAGGCAGGCTCTTTGAATTAATTTATCAACCATTTTAGCTGCTAATAGGACGAATGAATGGATACACGTCGGTAACACCAGCAAGATCTAAGATGGCAATTACTGCAAGAACCGTTAACACAGCGCCAACAATACCACCCGCTGGCGCTTGATTAATTTCGTCATTCAACTGTGCAATTTCACTGTCTGTCATAGCATTAATACGAGCGATGGCATCGTTAGTATCTACACCCAAACCAACAAGTTTGCTTTGCACGTCTGCACGATTCACCATAGCAACTAACTGCTGTTTGTTGTAGTTAGCCGTTTGCGCTTGCATAACTGTATCTGAACTTATTGCTTCAGCGTGTACGCTACCTGCCGTTAAAACTGTTGCGGTAAAACAACCCACTACTATCGACTTAAGTGCTTTCATAATGCTTCCTTCTTGCTAATGGCAATGGTTTTCGTAAAAACTAATGCGTGTTACGGTCATATCGTATTTCTTAAAACCCGAATGTACTTCACAACATTCGCATTATACGTTTGTACTGCATGTTACATTCATGCTTAGTAACAGTACTAAAAACTACCATTGCCAACTTTAATGGTTTTTGCGTATGTGTTTTCACAACGCTACTATTACAAAAACAGATACTGCAACGATAAGGCCAACATGACATTGGGAGTGTGGTTCAGCGTAAAAATGCAGTGTTACAGTACGACAGTAGTACTCATGAAAAGGGTATAAGCACTTTTTGCTGCACTAACAAAAACAAAGGCTGAAAACAGGTGCATAATTTTTATTGTAGTGTTTTTTTACTCATCATTGTTAGCTTAACTAGCGCTTGTTCATCTAACGATTTTTATCGAGAAAATAACAACACCACCTCCCTTGCACCCAGCTACGGCTATGGCTTTCTTCCCGATTTATCGTTGATAAATACCAATGATCTTTTTAAGCGCTGCCAAACCCAAACTATGACAAATTCTTTGGATATCGCACTTACCCTGCACTGCACAACGGCGCTACTTTCTAGACAAGACATAACCGATAAACAAAAACGCAAAGTTTTAGAAAAATATAATAACGCTACCAGCATCTTATTCAGTCATCGCGATAAAAGTGACAACCTGATTCAGGTAAAATATACCGGCCCAAGTAATATTTTCTTAGTTGATGATATGTCCCCAACCGATGAACGGCTATCACCGAAGATATTTGGCGAAATAGGCGTTGCAGCGGTAGGTAGAGAAACTAACCAGCGGGAAGACGGTACTAGTATTGATGACAACTATCCGCTTGAAGGAAGGTTTTCGGCGCTATCAATTTATCCAACCAACATCTCACTTAGCGGTTTGCGTATCCACATAGAATTAACCGCAAAACCTGTCAGTAATGCGCAACACATTCAAATGGGTTCTCAACAGTATTCATTACGCTATTCACCTTCTGCGGCCTATTTGGCGCTTTTACAAAACGCCGACATTCACAACTTTAGCTGGCTAGGGTTTACAACCCCTCAAGAGGCAGAAAGCAGAATGGGCGTATTTAGTATTGGTCCGCTATCGGCAGACAAAACGCCTATTATTATGACTCACGGGCTTAATTCCGACCCACTTATTTGGCGCCACCTTACCATGGCAATATTAAACACACCTAGTCTGTATAGTCGCTATCAAATATGGCATGTTTACTACCCATCTGGCCCGCCACCATTTTACAACGCCATGCGTGTTAGAACTAAGCTTCGCAACTTGAAGCTACGCCTTGAAATGGAAACAGGGAATACTTTTGAAGATGCTGTTTTTATTGGTCATAGCATGGGCGGCATTATTTCTAAATTACTCACTACCCATTCAGACCAAAAGCTGTGGGATGCTACGTTTACTGCTCCTCCTGATGAACTGCTTGGCAGTGAAGACGCGACCTTGGCCGACGTATTTTTGTTTACGCCCGTTTTTTACAACAATACGGTTTTCTTTTTAGATACCCCTCACAAAGGGTCTGATGTGGCAAATAGTATCATTGGCACTATTGGATCTGCCCTTATAAGCCTGCCGTATAATTTTAAAACCCTTTTCAAACAGTTTATCGACAGGGTTGGCGTAGACCGGTTAACTATAGCCATGCTGCCTTTTTTACAGAACTACGGACCAGATAGTGTGCAAGTGCTGCGACCTAACCACCCACTAATGAATGCCCTACACACTATTTCCGTGCAAGGCGAGAGCTATTCAATTATTGGCTCTACTGGCTCCCTTACATGCAGTGGCAGCATGCAATGCAATGCTATATCAGATTCAGTGGTTAGCTACGCCAGTGCGTATATTGCAGACGCAGAAGAAACGCGTATTGTGCGTTCTTCACATAACTCGTTTCAAAACTCCACGGCTATTGATTTTATCGTCGATAAGCTATCAAAATGGCATTAAGGCTACTGCGCTGGTTAAAATTCCCTCGACATAGTCGGCACAATTCTCTATAGTGCGCGCGCTTTTATATATTGGCCATTAACCCAGCCAGTATCTCCTCTTTTGTTTTACCCCCTTGGATACCTGTTTTGATTACAACCGCAAATATCACAATGCAATTTGGCTCTAAGCCACTATTTGAAAATATTTCAGCTAAATTCGGTAACGGTAACCGTTATGGCCTTATTGGTGCGAACGGCTGTGGCAAATCGACATTTATGAAAATTTTGAGCGGTAAGCTCACGCCAACATCAGGCAATGTGTCTATGGCGCCAGGCACAAAACTGGGGATCTTAAGTCAGGACCAATTCGCTTTTGAAGAATTTAGCGTGGTAGACGCGGTAATTATGGGCGACCGCGAGTTGTGGGCGGTGAAGCAAGAGCGTGACGAAATTTACAGCAAAGCTGAGATGAGTGAAGAAGACGGCATGCGTGTTGCCGACCTTGAAACCCAGTTCGCTGAAATGGATGGATATACCGCAGAAGCCCGCGCAGGCGAAATTCTGACTTCTGCTGGTATTGAGGAAAGCTACCACTTTGGACTGATGAAAGAAGTAGCTCCGGGTAAGAAAGTTCGTGTACTTCTAGCGCAAGCGTTGTTTGCTGAGCCTGACATTCTGTTGCTAGATGAGCCAACCAACAACTTGGACATTTACACAATTAGCTGGCTTGCAGACGAATTAAATAAGCGTAAATCAACCATGCTTATTATCTCGCATGACAGACACTTCTTAAACTCTGTATGCACGCACATGGCAGATATAGATTACGGTGAATTACGTATCTATCCAGGCAACTACGATGACTACATTCAAGCTGCAATGTTAGTTCAAGAACAGCTTCACGCAGAGAATGCGAAAAAGTCGGCAGAAATTGAAGAGCTACAAAGCTTTGTTGCGCGCTTCTCGGCAAATGCATCGAAGGCGAAGCAAGCAACATCTCGTGCACGCCGCTTAGAGAAAATTGAGCTTGCGGAAGTTAAAGCGTCTAGCCGACGAAAGCCATACATTGTTTTTAAACAGCACAAAAAGCTTCACCGTTTAGCTATCACACTTGAAGAGCTTGGCCATAGCTATCCTGATCTGCCGCTTTTCAACGGCGCTAATTTATTGCTAGAAGCAGGTCAGCGCTTAGCCATCATTGGTGAGAACGGCGCAGGAAAAACAACGCTATTGAAGTGCTTAGTTAACGACATTGAGCCAACTGCAGGTAGCTTCAAATGGGCCGAAAATGCGGCCATTGGCTACATTCCACAGGATAATGCGAAGTACTTTGCCGAAGACATCACCATGTTCGAGTGGATGAGCCAATGGCGCAGCCCGAAACATGACGATTTGCACATTAAAGGCATGTTAGGCCGCTTATTGTTTACATCTGACGACTTCAACAAGCACGTGCAAGTGTGTTCAGGTGGTGAAAAGAACCGCTTATTGTTTGGAAAGCTGATGCTTGAAGACATTAACGTACTGCTAATGGACGAACCTACCAACCACATGGATATGGAATCCATTGAAGCGTTAAACAATGCGCTTTATAAATTCGACGGCACCGTTATCTTTGTAAGTCACGACAGAGAGTTTGTATCTTCATTGGCGACGCAAATTATCGAGATAAAAGATCAGAAGCTGAATCACTTCGACGGCAATTACGAAGAGTTTCTTGCACACAAAGAAAATGCCTGAGCTGACAACAGGTAAGAGAAAATAAGTTAAAGGCCATATGCCCACAGGGCTTTTGGCCTTTAACGTGTCGCTATAATACCTTGCGCCCGCTACTCCATACCTGAAGCAACATCTGACTGTTATCAAGTAAAACAAAGTCGGCCTGTTTACCCACCTCAATACTGCCAATTTCATGCTGCAAGTTCATAAACGTTGCAGGCGTTATACTTGCCATTTTGCTGGCGGCCTCAAGTGATATTCCGCAGTCGCTGTAAGTATTAACAAGTGCTCTGTGCATGTCCAAGCAAGACCCCGCTAACGTACCTTCTTGCGTAGTCAATTTATTGCCGCTGCGTACAATTTCAGTATTGAAAAAAGGTAAACGAGAGATATCGCTCCCCACATGTGCCATCGCATCGGTTACTAACATTGCACGGTCTTCACCCTTTATTTTAAGGGCAATTTCCGCACTTTTAGGATGTAAGTGATGGTGGTCGATAATAAAGCCACTGTACATTTGCGCATTGCTTAACGCGGCTCCAACAGCGCCAGGCTCTCGAGAAGTAAGTGCCGACATTGCATTGTATAAATGTGTAAAACCCGTTGCTCCAGCATCAATAGCGCGCTGTACTTGTTCAAACGTAGCGTTAGTATGCCCAATGGATACCACTACCCCTTCACTCACTAACTCTTCTATAAACGTGGAGCTAACGCTTTCTGGCGCAATGGTAACCAATACGGCACCAAGATCGCTGCGTGTAATAGTAGCTATTTCAGAGTCTGACGGCACTCGAATAAATCTATCGTCGTGGACGCCTTTTTTCGCAGTACTTAAAAAGGGTCCTTCAAAATGAATGCCCTTAATAAGCGTTTTTATACACTCAGGCCCAGCCGCTAATACTTCTGCTATCGCATCTGCAGCACGTGTCATGGTGTCGGCGTTGTCTGTGATTATTGTTGGCAGCATTGATGTTGTGCCAAAACGCAGATGTGCCAATGCCATTGTCTCTATTGCAGCAGCAGAAGGCTTCGCATTAAATAGCACGCCACCACCGCCATTTACTTGAACATCTACATAGCCCGGCAATAAACGGCCGTTAACACTCAACGCTTTTTCTCTTTCAGTTGCGCTACGAATATTAACTATGCGTCCATTTTCAATTTCAAGTGTTTGGTGATAATGCCAGCCAGAGGGCAATAAGGCGTTATCTACTGTGATGCACTGCATAGTAACTGTCTTTCATCGTTGGAAAAAATATAGCGCCGTGCTGTGCATCAAACTTTGGACTTACAAGCTGTTCTTTCAAGCTTTTTTCAACTAGAGGTAAATATATAGGTGCCATTCCTCCCACAACACAAAGAGGTAGCATCGTATTTGTAGATGCCAATAAAGACTTTGTGAGCGACGTAAGGTAGGTAGCTCCCTCTGCAATGAGACCGTGACTAATATGACAACCATTCTCCATTGCCTGTACAGCAATAGGCGCTAACTTGCCAAAAGCATCTGGCGTGTACGTCGATACGGCTTGAACTAGCTGTAATGGCGTTGTCACCTCAAGATAATCAATTACACGCGAAGATAGCTCACTACGCTTTTGTACATCATCAAACGCCAGCAGCGCATGCTGTACGCTTTTTTGGCCCAGCCATGCTGCGCTTGCTTGATCACCTATATTGAAGCCGTAACCGCCTTTATCGGTAAACGCGCCATCAAAGTAAGCCGTACCCGAAGAGCCTGTTCCGCAAATGATAAGTACACCTTCGCTACCGCCATGTGCGCCCAAACAAGCGGCATGTGCATCGCTGATAACGGTTAATTCAGCAAATGGGTGCTCAAGAGTAAGAAAATGCGATTTTGCTTCAGGTACATTTGCCCCCGCAACGCCAGCACATACAGACACATCCTTTAATGGTATGGGCAATGAAGTTTGCGCAATAACAGATTTACACGCTGTAAGTATAGATGACATTGCCTGTTGAGCATTGCTCATAATATTAGCAGGCCCCGCTTCAGCACGACCTAACTCGTTACCGTTTATATCTTGTAATAATGCACGGCAACGCGTTCCTCCGCCATCGATGCCAATGACAAACTGTTGTCTCACGTAATTTCCAAATATTCTAATTAGTGGCTCAGGTTACCACAGCGCGTAAAATCTTCTAATAGCCAAGTATATCTATTACTGGGCATCGTCTAAATAAACATTATGCAATCTAAACTGATCGAAGCACATCAGCACTATGTATAGTCAAAAAAAAAAAGGAAATACTTTGATGACAAAACTTGTTCACCGTCTTCTTTCATCTGTAAGCTTAACCATCGCTTTTTCTTCCCCTGCTCTCGCACAAGCTCCCCAGCAGCCACAAGGCTGGATGTATGGTTTCGGTATTAACGCCGCGCAAGATGTTTACACTGATTTTGATAACCGTATTATCCCAATTCCTATTATTGGCTATGCCGGTGAGCGCCTGCGTATTTACGGGCCTTTTGTGAGTTATCAACTGTTGCAAGAACGGCAGCTGACTATTGAAGCGCAGTTGGTACCAGTATTTGCTGGGTATGAGCAAGATGACAGCCCGATTTTTGAAGGCATGGAAGATAGAGACTTCAGCTATGCAGCCGGATTGGGTGTAAACTATAACGTCGATAGCTGGGCATTTTCAGTGTCAGGTAACGCGGATATTTGGGGCAAGTTTGACGGCTATCAAATGACGGCTAGCGCTGGAAAAACCTTTAGAATTCAAGGCTTAATGATAGAGCCTGCCATTGGCGTTACTTATCAAGACAGCAACTATGTAGATTACTACTATGGTGTACGAACCGAGGAAGTAACGCTTTCGCGAGCTGCATATCAGGGTGATAGTGCCATCAACACAGAAGTGTCATTAGCAGTATCTACACTGCGCTTTTTAGGCGGAATGACTCGTTTCGAGATTGGCGCAACGTTTTTCGATGACAGTATAAGCGACAGTCCAATTACCGACGACGATATGGCAATGAACGCCATGCTTATTTACACACGCTTCTTTTAAATAATGCGCACGGCCTTGCACTTTTTATAACCATAAAGGCTAAGCCGTGCACCTCTGGCTAATTTCCTGCCGGCTGCATATTGGTAAATGCCTGAGTCTCCCACAAAGGCACGGTAGATAAGCTGTGTTTGTAGCTACCCGACGTTTCTTTCGTGCTGTACGACAAATAAATCAACGTTTTTGCCTTTTCATCGTAGATACGGCGAAGCTTCATATTCTTGAAAAATACACTTTTTGACTTCTTAAAAATGACTTCGCCAGAATCTGACTTATCAATTGCTGCAAGCATAGGTGCAGTAATTGGTCCGGTTTGCCTGCATGCTATTGCGCTATCTGAAGGGTCTGATAAATCCAAGTCAGCTTCGATACTTGAAATATGACACGTTACCCCGGTTACGATAGGGTCTTGAAGCGCGTCTATTTTGATATCTTTGGTAGTAAATAATCCTAACGATACATCCCCTACTTCACTGTCGCTGCAGCCAGTAAGTCCAAGTAACGTCGCTCCAATTGCACTGAAAAACAAGTATGATTTAAACCCAGTTCTCATTACGCCTTCCTTATATTTTACGCGAGCTAACCGTCACGATTTGCCCTTCCATTTTATAATGGGGCGTCTTACCTAATCATTCAACAGTTTAAGCTGCGTCGCGTCCATAAGCTGATGTTGTTTTATGAGTCGTTTTGCCGCCTCAATATCGGGCGCAAAGTATCTGTCCTTATCATAAAAAGGCACACTTTTTCTAAGCAATGTCTTGAGCATTTTAAGCCTATTGCTTGTATTTAAAGGCTTGCGAAAATCGAGCCCTTGGCAGGCCGCTAACCATTCAATAGCCAATATGCCTGACACATTATCGAAGATATCTCGAAGCCGGCGAGCTGCGAATGTGGCCATTGAAACATGATCTTCTTGGTTGGCAGACGTAGGTAGTGAATCAATGGACGCTGGATGTGCCAGTGTTTTGTTCTCACTCGCCAGTGCTGCACAGGTTACTTGGGCAATCATGAACCCTGAGTTAACACCGCCATTTTCGACTAAAAATGGGGGCAAACCGCTCAAATGGGTATCAATCATTAACGACGTTCTTCGCTCTGACAACGCACCTATTTCAGATAGCGCTATAGCAAGCATATCGGCTGCCATTGCTACGGTTTCGGCATGAAAGTTACCACCAGACAAAATGTCATCTTGCCCGTCGTCACATGTAAAAACGAGCGGATTATCACTAACCCCGTTAGCCTCGGTAATTAGTATTTCTTGAGCAAAGCGCATCTGCTGTAAACAGGCTCCCAGAACCTGTGGTTGACAGCGAAGCGAATACGGATCTTGCACTTTCTCGCAGCGATGATGTGAGTTACCAATATCTGATGTTGCAAGCAGTTCTCTAAGCGCCTTTGCCACATCACTTTGAGGTTGATGACCACGTACTTCGTGAATGCGAGGGTCAAACGGCACTCGCGAGCCAAGCGCAGCTTCTACGGTCAGCGCACCAATTCCAATTGCACTGGTGAGTGCGTTTTCAGCGTAGAACAAACCTTGCAGAGCAAAAGCAGTAGATGCTTGAGTACCATTGAGTAATGCCAACCCTTCTTTTGGCGCTAACGATATAGGTTCAAGACCTGCAATTGACAGCGCGTCTTTCGCTGACAATCTTTGTCCATTGTAGAAAGCCTCACCTTCGCCAAGTAATACAACGCTCATGTGTGCTAATGGCGCCAAATCGCCACTGGCACCAACCGACCCCTTTTCAGGGATCGCTGGGTACACTTTTGCGTTGTATAGCTGAATTAGTGCTTCGATGACGCTTAGACGAATTCCAGAATAACCTCGAGCAAGGGAATTAATTTTTAGTAACATCAATAACCGCACCGTATCTTCGGACATAAAGTCTCCGGTGCCTGCGGCATGAGATAATACGATGCTGCGTTGCAATAGCTCGAGTTCATCAACATTAATACGCGTGTTAGCAAGCAATCCAAAACCGGTGTTAATGCCGTAAACCGTGCGGCCTTCTTTAATAACATTTAATACAGCCTGTTCCGCTGCATTTATCCTAGCTCTAGCACCAGCAGTATCATTTTTGTCTAGAAACAAAGGGACGTGCTTGCGACTGACCTCTCGAAGCTGAGAAAGAGTAAGCGTACCGGGTATAAGATTTAACGTACTAGACATGCTTTATTCCTTCCCATCGTTAACTGGCTGAGATGTGTTGACCATCGGTAAATCAAGTCCGTGTTCTTTAGCGCATGTCTTTGCGATGTCGTAGCCAGCATCAGCGTGTCGCATTACACCTGTCGCCGGATCATTATGAAGAACACGTGCGATACGTTCATCGGCCTCTTTTGAGCCATCACATACAATTACCACACCGGAGTGCTGACTAAACCCCATACCTACCCCTCCACCATGATGAAGGCTTACCCAGGTGGCACCACCAGCGGTGTTTAAAAGCGCGTTAAGTAACGGCCAATCAGATACTGCGTCAGAGCCATCAAGCATTGACTCCGTCTCGCGATTTGGTGATGCAACAGATCCGGAATCAAGGTGGTCACGCCCAATGACAACGGGAGCACTTAACTCACCATCTCTTACCATTTTATTAAAGGCCAAACCTAGCTTTTGACGTTCACCAAGACCCACCCAGCAAATTCGCGCAGGCAAGCCTTGAAATTGAATACGCTCTTTGGCCATGTCTAACCAGTTGTGCAGATGAGGGTTGTCAGGAATAAGCGCTTTAACTTTTGCGTCCGTTTTATAGATATCCTCGGGATCGCCAGATAATGCAACCCAACGAAATGGGCCTATGCCTTGGCAAAAAAGAGGGCGAATGTACGCTGGCACGAAACCCGGAAAATCGAATGCATGTTCAATACCTTCCTCTAATGCCATTTGACGTATGTTGTTACCGTAATCAAGCGTTGCTGCACCGGCTTTCTGAAAACCTAACATTGCTTTTACTTGAAGCGCCATTGACTGCTTTGCTGCTTTTACGACACTGGCTTCATCAACTGTGCGTTGACGTGCGGTTTGTTCCATTGACCATCCCATTGGTAAATAACCATTGAGCGGGTCGTGTGCACTGGTTTGATCGGTGACTACATCAGGAATGATGCCTCTGGCGAGCAGTGATGGGAATACTTCAGCTGCATTACCCAGCAACCCAATAGAAATCGGTGTTCCTTGAACTTTTGCATCATTTAGCATCTTCAGTGCTTCGTCTAGCGATGTGGCTTTTTTGTCGACATATCCCGTTCGGATACGAAAATCTATTCGACTCTCATCAACTTCTACTGCAATCATTGAAAAACCAGCCATCGTGGCCGCAAGAGGCTGTGCCCCTCCCATTCCGCCAAGTCCACCCGTTAAGATCCAGCGGTTCTTAGCACATCCTTCAAAATGCTTTTTAGCAACACTCACAAAGGTTTCGTAAGTACCCTGTACAATCCCCTGCGAACCAATGTAAATCCAAGAGCCTGCAGTCATCTGCCCGTACATCATGAGCCCGTCTTTATCGAGCTTATTAAAGTGTTCCCAGTTTGCCCAATGCGGTACCAAGTTGGAGTTTGCAATTAATACACGAGGCGCATTTTCATGTGTTGGAAATACACCTACTGGTTTCCCCGATTGAACCAAAAGTGTTTCGTCATTATTGAGTCGTTTTAGCACGTCTACAATTTTATCGTACGAACCCCAGTCACGCGCGGCCCTGCCAATGCCACCATATACCACAAGATTCTGTGGATGTTCTGCAACTTCAGGATCAAGGTTATTCATTAACATGCGCAAAGGAGCTTCAGTCTGCCAACCTTTGGCCGTGAGCGTATTTCCTCGTGGCGCGCGTATTTCTCTTGTAGGGTCAAAACGTTTCATTACTTTCTCCTAATAACATGAATGACGCATGTCATAATGATCTTTAGCATTGGCGCGAGAATATTTTCGAAATTACTTATTTGCTCTAGTTGCTCTAGTTGCTCTAGTTGCTCTAGTTGCTCGCGCATAAGGGTATTGCTGTGACTTCTATTTACGCCACTAGAATTCCAAATGTCCCCCCAGCCGGTAGCGACTTCCTGGGTGATACAATTCGGCGTAGCTCACTACGCTATTGGTGCTTTGTGTATTGGTTGTAGATGGAGTTAACGATGTATCGTTGAGGCTTCGACGGGTAAAGGTTCTGCGAGATACTTTTAAACAAGGCTCATTATTTTTTATTGTCAGTGCCTTTGCTATGTCCTGATTAACAAGCACCGCCTCTACACTGTTATCAGCTTGGCTTAATGGTGCTACTTCGTTTAGGTAGAAGTTTGCAGTTTGGGATTTTAGGTCCTTCTCCAAGTAATCGGGTAACCACATTGGATTTACCCAACGTTCTTCATATTGCACCGGTAAGGTATTTTCACAATGTACAATGACACTGCGGAACACAGAGGCTTTTTCGTTTACAGCTAGCTTATTAGCCAGCACTGCGCCTGCCAACAACGTCTCTAAGACCAAAATGTGATTAGTGTAACGGTGCCCACGCTGCTCTATTTCATCGCGAATACTTTTTATTTCAAGCATCGAACTCATTGGGCGGTGATCCGATACAAACGTACCAACCCCCTGGCTGCGCATCAATATACCCTCGTCAACCATTTCACTTAGCGCGCGGCGCGCGGTCATTCTACTTACACCATGTGTCTGAGCGAGTTGGTTTTCAGATGGCACCTGATCACCAGGCTTCATATCACCGGCCTCTATAGCATCGAGTATTAGTGTTTTGATGTGTATATAGCGTGGCTGCATAGTACAGATTACGACATTACCGTTAACAATTTGGCAACATCTTACTTGTATATACAAGTATGTACAAGTAAACTTATTTCAAATGAATCGCGGTAATAAATGCATTAACTAAGAGCAAAAGCACATAGGCAAATTTGATGAGCACTAGGTACGACACGCTAATTTATAATGTGAATATAGCGTCTATGCAGGCAACAGATGCACCCTACGGACAGTTTAAAAATAGCGCCATTGCTATCAAAGATGGGGTAATAGTTGCGCTAGCCAGTGCCGCAAACACCGAAGTATTAGCAGAATTTAAGGCGTTATCCGACAACGTAATTGATGGTAAACAACAGTGGCTATTACCTGGCTTCGTCGATTGCCACACCCACCTAGTATACGGCGGTAACAGAGCTACAGAATTTGAATTGCGACTCAAAGGTGCGAGCTATTTAGAGATAGCGCAACGCGGGGGCGGCATAAAAGGCACCGTTTCGCATACCAGGGCTGCAGATAAAGACACGCTATTATCGAGTGCGATTAAACGTGCCTCCCGTTTGTGCGAGGAAGGAGTTACCACGCTCGAAATAAAATCAGGCTATGGCTTAGATCTCGACACTGAAGTGCGGATACTGCAGGTTGCAAAAGAACTAGAAACAAAACTTCCTCTGTCTGTGCGAACCACGTATCTCGGTGCTCACGCTGTACCTAGTGATTTTAACGACAACGCAGATGCCTATATTGATTTTGTGTGTCAAGACGTGCTGCCACATATTGCAAAACAGAAGCTGGCAGATGCTGTGGATGTATTCTGTGAGTCTATAGGCTTTAACCTATCCCAAACCGAGCGTGTATTTAATACTGCGCGAAGTGTCGGTTTGCCTGTAAAAGCCCATGTTGAACAACTTAGTGATAGTAAAGGCGCATTGCTCGCAGCACAATTTAACGCGCAGTCTGTCGACCACATAGAATATTTAGCCGAATGCGATTTGCCTGCATTAGCGAATAGCGGTACTGTTGCTGTGTTGCTCCCCGGCGCCTTTTATTATTTAAATGAGGAACAAAAGCCTCCTATAGACGCACTGCGACATCATAATGTACCTATGGCCATTGCCACTGACTTTAATCCTGGAAGCTCTCCCCTAGCATCAATCCTCACCGCCATGAATATGGCATGCGTTTTATTTAGGCTTAGTCCAGAGGAAGCACTAAGAGGCATTACTGTTTATGGTGCACAAGCGCTTGGCCTCAATGACCGAGGAATAATTGATGTGGGTTATATAGCGGATTTCACATTATGGGATATAGATACGCCCGCAGAGTTGGCATATTGCATAAATGGACATAGGCCTTCAGCCATATTTAAAGGTGGAAAACGTGTTTAATTGGCATGGTCGCTGTGACGCCGAGGACGGCACAAAAGGGTTAAGATGGCACCAACGTGTGCAGTACGAAAAGGCGCAAAACCGGACACTAAAAAGTGAATCTGATATTCTTAAGCGCATCTTTCTTATTGGGCTTGAAAGCGATGTAGGTGTAGAAAACAATAAAGGCCGCCTTGGAGCCGCTAACGGTCCTAATGCCATACGCGATGCACTTGCCAACTTGCCGTGGCTGTGGCCAGATTCTGCACTTATTGACATGGGTAACTGCAGCCTAGCCATTAACGATAACGAAACTGGAATTTGCCCAAACACACGTCTTGATTCACTTCAAACACGTTATGCGAATGTTGTATGCGATGCCTTGTTGACTAAAAACACTACATCGAATTTTGTGATTGGGCTTGGAGGAGGTCATGAGATTGCTTGGGGAAGTTATCAGGGATTATTTAACGCCATTTCTACTTCTAAACGTATTGGCATAATCAATTTCGACGCTCACTTCGACCTGCGCAAACCAGCCCCTTATTACAGTTCTGGCACGCCTTTTCGACAAGTTTTCGACCACTGCCAACAACACCATTTGCCGTTCAGCTATGCATGTATTGGGGTGTCTAAAGCAGCTAACACTGCCGCCCTGTTTGAGTTTGCAAACCATTCTAAAACACGCTATTTGCTTGACCGAAACTGCAACGACCAGAGCATTAAAAGCCTTCTTACACCCATGTTAGAAAATATTGATGAGCTGTATGTCACTGTGTGTTTAGACGCATTCCCAGCGGCTTTCGCACCCGGTGTTAGCGCTCCTAGCGCATTAGGTATTGCACCAGAGCTCGCTATCAATACGCTGCACTTTTTGGCGCAACAACAATCAATGCTGAATTACGACTGGCGTTTATGTGATATCGCTGAAATGAACCCGACATTTGATATTGACAGTCGCACTGCCAAATTAGCTGCGCGACTTATTTTTGAGGTGGTAGACGCAATCATTTAACCATGCCGTGTGCGTTTTGCACTCTTCGTTAAGAAGAAACGTACTTGACACATACAAACAGTAATTCAGCCTACGCCGGGTTTGTAGTTATCAAGAACGATGAGCTATTGCACGGTCACTGCAAACACCTTCTCTAACGCACTTAATCCTACTCCATTGCGTTTAATCACCTTAAGCTGGGTCGGAATGCGCTCTTTCATTGCTTCAATATGACTAATTACACCTATCATTTTGCCGCTGGCATTTAAGTTATCTAAGGCATCTAGCGCTACATCTAAGGTTTCAGCATCCAAGGTACCAAACCCTTCATCTAAGAACAGCGAGTCGATGCTGGTTTTATGGCTCACCAAATCAGACAGTGCAAGGGCAAGCGCAAGACTTACAAGAAAGCTCTCTCCACCAGACAGTGTTTTTGTATCGCGCACTACATCACCCTGCCAGGTATCCAGTACACTCAAACTTAACCCATCGTTTTCTTTACGCACTAGCTGATAGCGCCCGTGTAACTTATCTAGCTGTTGATTCGCTAGAAGTACCAAATTGTCTAGGGTTAATCCTTGAGCAAAGCGTCTAAATTTATCACCACTGGCAGAGCCAATTAGCGAGTGCAAATAGGTAATGTCGTCGTAGTAAGCTTCAAATGCCGACATTTCTTGTATTAGCTGATGCTGTTTTTCACGAGCCTGCTCATTTGCTGTTAATTGCTGCTGTATTTCTCCTACTTTCGAAAGCAAACTGTCTTTTTGTTGTGCTAATTCGCTTATGCGCTGAACTACCCAGTCAGCACCATGTTCATCAACACAAGACTGCCATTTAGCGGCGTTTTCATGAGCCTGCAGCTTTTCGTATTCAGCTTTTGCATTGTTAAGGCGCAATACGCTCTGCTGCTGCTTTTCAACTAACTGCTTTTGTAGCGCAACAAGCGATTTTCGCTCTTCCACATCAAGTAATGCCTTGCAAAAACTTGCTTCATCATTAAATGGGCTAGAAGAGAGTTTTTCATTAAACGTCGTTTTCGCATGATTTAATGCGTTTTGCTTGTCATTAAGTTGTTTTTGAAGCTGCGTTATTTCGGCATCTAAACGCTGTACTGTATTTTCTATTGTTTGGTACTGATGCCTTGCTAATTGTAAATTACGCTCTGCATTTTCAATGGCATCTTTTGCTTTGCCTCTTTCAGCAGTAATGTCGTTTTCAGGGAAAAGTTGCTTACGTTTTTCGGTGAGCGCGTTTGCGCTTGCAACTAACTGCTGCGTATCGTTTTGAACACGCTGCAATTGTTTTGCCGCACTTTCACAATCGCGGTTAAGCCCTATAATTTTTTCATTAAATGCATTAATGGTGGGCGTAATGGCTTCCAGCTGCTGCTTGTTGTACTTGTATGTATTGAGCGCTTCAGACTTTTCTGACAACCATTTCTCTAAATCGACGATGGCCGCCGCCAAGCCACTTAACGAGTCATTTTTCACATCGAATTCTGGCGTAAAACTATCGTGCGCAGCTAATTCATTTGTTAATGCGTGATAGCGCTGCATTAACGCAGCCTGCTTTTGCGTTAATGCAGCGTTATCATTTATTGTCTGTTGATTAAGCGAATTCACTTGTTGCTGAATAAGCTTTAGCTCAGCGCTTTCATTCACCCATTGGTGGTTTACCGCTAACACTTTTTGATTAGCATCATTTACCGCTACTTCTGCATCACCAATTTGCTGAAGCTGTGTTTTTAACGCTTCTGCGTGTGCTTTATATTGGGTCACAAAATCACTCAGGCTAGCTGTATCGTCAATTGTGAGCACTGGCGCTGTTTGATGTGTTTTTAGCAGCGGCGTTATGTTTGTTATCAACGCCTTCCATTTATCAGTGTGGCTTGTCTTGATTTGCGTAAGTGATTCGCACTGTTTTTCAATTTGGGCAAGCGACAGCTCTGCATGTCTTACTGCGTCTTTTGCGTTATTGCCTTTTACTTCAATGTCTGCAAGCTGGGCTTTTAATGTATCTCGCCTTACTACGGTCTCTGGAACATCAATGGCAACCGATGATGTCGCATGATCGCTTGCGCCGCATACAGGGCAAGGCTCTCCAGCTTGAAGTTTGGCACGCAAACTCGCTACCTCTGCATCAAGCGCGATAAGTGCCTCGGTATCTTTTAATGCATCTCGTGTTTGCTTGTATTGCTCGGCTAATTGATTTCTTTCTGCCTGTGTTTTGCGTAGTTCTTCTCTTTGCACCTGCTTTTGCTGATGCAAATCGTGGTACTCTTTTTCCGCCTGTCCATATTGTTGCTGTAAATGTTCAAGCTCAAACAAAGTATTAAAGTGTGCTAGCTGGTTATCGCGATCTTGTATCAGCTGCGCTTTGTCAGTATCGCCAAGAATGTCACTTAACGTTTGCTGACACTGAGCAAGTTGCTCTTTTTCTTTGTTCAATTTACTAGACAAGCTTTCAACGTTATTAGTCAAAAGCTGCTGTTGCTTCTCTAATGCATGAAGTGAGCGGATATCTTTTTGATACTTTTCAAGCAGCGCACTAATGGCAGTATTTTCACTGGCAATATACTGCGTGCTTTCACTCCAGCTGCGTATATATTCCGCCATATTACCCAATGCGTGGTTTTTGCTAAGAAATTGCTCAAGTGCTTCTGCTTGTTGCTTCTGCGCTTCAAACGCTTTTTCGTCTCTTACTTTTTGTTGTTCAATGGCTGCTATTTCTTGAGTAAGCCTAGCTATCTCTTGTTGCCCATGCTGTTGTGCTTTCTTAAGGTGGGCCAGTTCATTGTCAATAGGAAGTACATCGTTAGTAATTCGCGCTTCAAGCGCATTCATTTGCGCCTTTGTTTCAGCCAGTTTTGTTTCAGCTTCAGACATAGCGGTGGCAGCGTCGCTTTTTTGCTGCTTAAGCGCGGGTAGCTTTTCATTTTTATCATTAAGCTGTAACGCATAATTATCCGCATCACGCTGCAATGCCTGCAAAGTAGTGAATGGCAATCGAAGCAATTCCGCAGGCTCACTTTGCGCTAATTTATCTAGCTCAGGCTTTGCTTCAGCAATTGCAGCTTGTGCTATTGCATGTTCATCTTGGGCAGCAGAAATGGTATTGCGAGTGTTATTAACGTCTTGCTGCCAACGTTTTTGTTGCTGTAGTTCTTCAATGTCGGTATTCAGTACGCTTACTGTATTTTTGGTTTGTGTAAGCTCTTGCTGCAATGAATTAATGTGCTCATCACTCAGTAACGTTACTCCCTCTAGTTTAAGCGAGAACTCATGCTTCTTTTGTTTTGCTTGCGTAAACTGATGATGAATTTCTTGAGAAATTTGGCCATATATTTCGGTGCCAGTGAGCTCTTCTAACAGTTCAGCCCTATCGCCTTCGTTGGCATTCAAAAAGGCGGCGAAATCGCCCTGCGATAGCATCATCGACTTGGTAAATCGCGCAAAATTAAGCCCCGTTAGCTTTTCAATTTCTTCACTTTTAGGGCGCACTTGAGTTGCTAACACTTTTCCGCTTTCAACTTCTGCCAACTCAACATCGGCACTTTGCAGGTTTCCATCGGCTTTACCACGTGCTCGCCTCATGCTCCAAAAGGCGCGGTAGGCTTTCCCTTTTATATCAAACTCAACCTCGGCTAGACACTCTGCTGTCCCTCTGGTCATTATGTCGTTATTCGATACCGAAATAGCACCCAAGCGAGGCGTTTGGTGATAAAGCGCCAAGCAAATTGCATCCAGTAGCGTAGTTTTACCCGCGCCTGTTGGCCCAGTAATAGCGAACAATCCATTGTCGATAAAAGGTGACTGTGTGAAATCAATTCTCCATTCACCTTTCAGCGCATTTAAGTTTTTTAATCGAAGTGTAAGTATTCGCATCAGTGCTGCTCCTTTGCAGATTCAGCACTGCTTTTTGTGGTTTCTAACTCTTGTAAATCTTCTACATTACTTTGTATTGAAAATACCGCTTCTTTAAACAGCCCCTTAATTCGCTCAACGCGTCCCGCGTTTTCTGCTTGTTCATCAGACTCGACAATCTCTTCTAAAGCCAATCTAGCTTCAAATACGTCTTCTACGCTTAACTCACTTAACTGCACATTACGCTGTTGCGACAAGGCTTTAGAAGCTTGCTTTCGCACCCGCTTAAGCTGAAGAATTTCGGCTGGTTTATCGTCAAGCAGCGCCTGAATTCGCTGTTGAAGGTCGGTTAAATAGTCTTGCGTTTCTACTTCTATGCAAAGCCATACTTGGGCATCGGGTGTTGCATTGGCAATATCTTTGCTGGCGTTAAGCACGTTCTCAATATGCTGAAGGTTGCCCCGAATAACGGCCATTGCTTGAAAGCGCGGCACTTCTAATGGCGTAAGAATGGGTTGATACTGCAAATCCGGCTGCGGGCTATCTTCTTTAAACTCTACAAGCATTACCTGTTTTTGGGTGTTCAGTTCATCAAAGCTTAAGGGAATTGGCGAGCCGGAGTAGCGAATGTGCTCGGTTTTTGCCACCTTTTGGGGGCGATGAATATGACCTAGCGCTATATAATCTGCCGGCGGAAAACCACCTGCATCGAAGCCTTCTAACGTACCAATATAAATATCGCGCACACTTTCAGACTGACTAACACCTAGTGCCGTTAGATGTCCGGTAGCAATAATGGGAAGGTTTGTTTGATTTGTCGTTTTTTGAGCCAGCAATGCATTACGCTTCGCTACCGCATTTTCATATAACGTGGCGTAATGCTGTTTTATTGCATCGCCAAGTATCTGACGTTTGTCTGTTGCGCTTTGCCCGGCCTCGCTTACAATCACATCCCGCGGCCGAATAAACGGCACGGCACAAAGTACTGCCCCTACATCACCGTTTCTTTTATTAAGCGTTATGACTTGTTCTTCAATGTTGCCATAAGTACTGGGGATAACGTGACTGTTTAAATACTTAAGTAATTCTTTGCTTTCGTTGAGCACCGACACTGAATCGTGATTACCGCCCAGAACAACTAGCGTGCACTGCTTGCCTTGAAGCGCACCTATAAACCCGTGATACAACTCTCGGGCATAACTTGGTGGTGTACCGGTATCGAATACATCCCCTGCAACAATTACTGCATCAACTTCATACGCCTCTACCTGCTCTAGCAACCATTGCAGAAAAGCAGCATGCTCTTGCTTGCGACTTTTCGTAAAAAAACTTTGCCCCAAATGCCAGTCAGATGTGTGCAGTATTTTCATGAAGCCTTGCTATTGAATGTGTTGTAAAACCGCCGAGTAGTGTAACAAGGGAAACAGAACAAATTCACGCACTTGGTAACAAAACAACCGATTATTTGCTTATGCCTGTTTAATTCTTATGAAAAGCAACTTTAAGTCACAACTAATCAATAGGTTAAGCTGTTATTAGAAGCAATAGCATTGATCAAATTTCAACCACACTATATATTGAGTTGAACTCAACTTAATAAGGATTTGACATGCCAACACTTTCCACAGAGAACATCAGCAGTGACTACATATCCGGTGACAACGCAGGAAAATACCGTCAAACCACTAGTGAAAAAGCCCGACAAATTCCAGAAGAAGTAACACAAGCCGACTTAGCGCAAATAGAGAAACAAGGTTACGTAGTTATTGAAGACGTGTTGTCTGCTGAAGAACTTGCAACCATTAAAGCGGAAATAGGACCACTGTTAAAAGAAACTGGCAGAAACGCTTTTGAAGGATATAAAACACAACGCTTATATGCAGTACTTACCAAAACAAGAGCATTGGATCGCCTTGTTGATCACCCACGTATTTTGGCCATGCTAGATAAAATGTTTATGCCAAACTATTTATTGTCGCAATTGCAAGTCATTAACCTATTACCCGGTGAGAGCGGCCAGCCGTTGCACTATGACGATGGCTTTTACCCAATCCCAAGACCCCGAGCTGGCCTTGGCGCGGCGTCTATATGGGCAATTGATGACTTTACTCACACCAATGGCGCGACAGTGATTGTGCCCAACAGCCATACTTGGGACGATGAGCGCAAGCCTCAACCTGAAGAAGCTATATCTGCTGTTATGAAAGCCGGTTCAGTTTTGTTTTATCCGGGAACCTTGTGGCACGGTGGCGGTGCGAATCAGTCTGATACAAACCGTCTCGCTGTCACGTGCCAATACTGTGAACCATGGTTGCGAACACAAGAGAACTATTTTCTGGGTACACCACTTGAAGTCGTTGCAGAAGTATCTGAAGATATTCGTCGAATGCTTGGTTATTCAATTCATCCGCCTTTCGCTGGAATGGTTAATGGCATGCACCCCAAACGCTTACTCGAGAATTTGTAATGGCTAAATCAGCGGCGAAGGAATCTACCCGCCAACGTATTTTAGACGCAGCGCGTAAAGAAATCGTGCTCGGCAATGGTGACTTAGAAGTTGCCAATGTTGCCAAACGCGCGGGCGTATCAGACGGCTTGACCTATTATCATTTTGGCAATAAATCTGGTCTAATCAACGCGATAGTCAACGACTTCTATGCCCACTTCGATGACAAAGTAGCGGGCGTTCCTTTTGAGGGAGAAACTTGGGCTGAGCGAGAACAAGCACGCGTTGATGCAATGGTAACTCTGTTTTACGAAGACCCAGTTGCAATGATAGCTGTCACTCGTCTTCGGACCGATCCTACCTTTGCAGAAGAAGAGGCTGAACGAAACAGTCGACTAGAACAGTTAGGTGCAAGCAATATCGCCAGCGCACAAATGGCTAACGAGCTAGATCCTTCGCTAAACCCGCTTATGATGGCATCAATGTTGTTGGCTGGCGTTATGGCCGGAGTAAGAGTGGCGTTAACCACATCACCTCCACTCACGCTAGCGCAAGCACAACGTTCTGTGTGGAATTTCGTTGCGCGAGCTGTAGGGCTTAATTGAGGCGCTATGACGTAGTTCTGAACAGAACAAAAAGCTGAAAATCTAATTTCAGCAAACGTCTAGTTAGAAATCGACAGCTTGGTCAAACGGGCTGATAAATGTTATCCCAGTAATCATCTAATTCTTTTACGGCTTCGTTGAGCGGCAGTGCGACATAGCGTTCGTGCTGCTGTGTTACCAGCTTCATTGCTATTAGTTTTTCCATGGCATCTGGTATATCAAAGTCTAATTCGCAGCTGTGAGTATGTTTAAACCACTTTTCTATTTGGGTATCAAGCGCATCTGCAGTTAGGCCCTCGTTGCCATGTTGTAGTAAAAACGTATAGGCCAATAGCGCTTCTTTGCAGTCTTCTTCTTCAGCTGCGTCGATAAGTGTGTGAAACACGCCAGCATTGTTGTCTAAGTTTTTGAAATAGAGGTTGTCAGATAGCGCCTTCATAAAACGAATTTTTCGATTTTTAAATTTCGTCCACTCTTTGAAAATAAAACTACCAAATACCCCCATTCCTATTCCGAACGTGATTAAACTTTGCTTAGTAAGCTCAACCGATTCATCCTTCAAGCCAAAGTAGAACGCAAGAAACGACGCCATCAACACCAACGAAGCGCCTAACTTTGTTACTAGTACTACGGTTCCGCCAACTGCTGCCGATGCACCAATAATTAACTTGTCTAGCGGGCGCATACGTACTTCGCTATTGGGGAACAACATTTCTAAGTCAGCCTTGGGCACATTCTGAAATAGCTTTATAATGGTAGAGCCAGGCGTAAATGTGACCGGTTTCTGCTTTATGTTGTTGAAGTAATCTTCATCTTTAAACGTGATAAACACCGCTACACGGTCGTAATGCGTAAAAGTGATATCTTTCTTACGTAGCCCAAAGAAATAGCGCAGTGTTTCGGTTTTCATTGACTCGCCACGTCGATAAAACACCACGTTTTCAAAATCATCAAAGCTTACTTCAAGCCTTACTTTAAACAACGACTCTTCATTTAGCGCTTCCGCTAAATCATCATCAGTAACACGCTCGAAGTTTGCTGCATTGAGTAACGACGCAAAACGTTTAGAAAAAGTCTGTTGTGCGCTTTTTTTGTTGTCACGAGATACCGAAGTAAGCCGTCGCGTATCGGTATTTGGCTCGAACAATGCGTAGCTATCTTTTAGCTGCTCAAGCTGTTCGTGATACTGATAGTGGATGCGACTAACAAGTAATTTAGCGAACGTAAGAAAGTTGCTATCAGCTTCTGTGCTGTGTAGTGCATTTTGAGCAAGAAAAATGCTATGCACTTGTTGGCACATTTGAATGACGTCTTGTTTTCTAAAAGGAATAAATCGTTCTGCTGGCATGCTTATTAATATCAGTGACACGTTGTGAAAATGCGTGCTTATAAAATTCACGCTTAATAGTTATGTACGAGTAAACCACAAATTCCACATAACACAATGCCTCAAAAGGCTATAGAAGATGGGTTACAGCTTAAATGTGGTTATGCCATATGCACTTAATTGTTCATCGCCTTTGGTTTACAATGCTGACATGAGCTATCCCGTTCCCGCCAATCAGGTTGAAACCCTGTACGAAATTAAGAAAAGCAAATTCATTGCGTTAGCAGGCTTTGTTAACTCGCGTGAAAGCGCCATGACGTTGCTTGATCAAGCAAAAGCAAAATACCCAGATGCTAGACACCATTGTTGGGCTTATGTTTTTGGTAACCCTAACATGCCCACCAGTGCAGCCATGGCCGATGACGGCGAACCCAGTGGCACTGCAGGAAAACCCATTTTAAACGTACTTCAGCACAAAGATATTGGTGACATTATGATTATTGTTACGCGCTATTTTGGTGGTGTAAAACTTGGCGCTGGTGGTTTGGTACGTGCATATTCTGCAGCCGCTCAACAGGCTATAGATGCGTTAGAAGTACGCGAAGAAATAGTGCTAGACGATGTGTTTGTTGAAGTCGATTTTAAACACGAACAATTTGTTCGCCATATCGCTGAACAGGCATCTGGCAAAATAGCGCAATGCAACTATTCTCATTGTGTTGATATGCATATTCTTCTACCTAACGCTGCGCTAGATGACTTTGAACAGCAAATGGCGCCTATTGCTTTATCAATAAAAAAGCAGCGCTAAGCGCTGCTTTTTAGACCTTTTAATTAAGCATCTCTGCTTTTTAAGTAAGAAGAATTAGTGCACATAGCCCTCATTGGCTTTAACCGTTAACGGATGATACCCAAGCTTAGCTTCTTCGAAAGCACGTTTAGCAAATGCTTTGCCGTCAGGTGTTTTCGATAGCTCTCGGTAGAGCGGCTTAACCAACTTGTTTCGACCAATAGACACCAAATAATCATACAATCGGTCATAAGCAGGTTCATACTTATTCGCTACTGCAATCATTAGCCAGCTATGCGCTATTTCGTTATTTTGTGTAGATGTTAAAGCAAAAGCAGTATCTAGTTTTTCAAGTTGCTGCGCACTCAATGCTGTAGGCATATTATTTAGAAAATATAACCACTCGTGAACTGTCCAGTTTGTCGTATCGATATCAACTGCCTTTACGCTACCTTTTAGCCATGCAGCACGCGTTTTGTCTATGTTTACGAAGGCATCAGACTCTGGTTTTGGTGCATTTTGTGGAATACCCGGCTCAAAAATCCAAGTATTTATACGCTTTGCATCAAGTTTGTCGGGGTATTGTGCCAACAAAGTATCTTCTAAATACGCAATAAAGGTGTCGGTAGTAATGCTTTTAAACGCAAAGTCTTGGAAGTATTGCATTAAAAACGCATCAAAGTTTTCACGACCAATTTTGTGCTCTATTTCCCGTAGAAACAACGCGCCCTTTTCATAAGGAATGTTTGAAAACACGTCATCTGGGTTACGTCCGCGAAGGTCAATAGCAAGGATTTCGTCATGGGCTTCAAGGGCTGCCACGTCATTTTGCAAGTCTTGGTAGCCCAACACCGCTTCTTTTTTGAAACGATCATTACCGTAAATCATTTCCATAATGCGGTAAGTTAGGTAAGTAGTAAAACCTTCGTTTAACCATAAGTCGCGCCATGTGGCATTGGTTACTGTGTTGCCAGACCAACTATGGGCAAGCTCGTGAGCAATAAGCGAAACCAGGCTTTTATCACCTGCAATAACCGTGGGTGTTATAAAAGACAAGCGCGGGTTTTCCATGCCACCAAAAGGAAACGAAGGCGGTAAAATTAGTAGGTCATAACGGTCCCACTGGTACGGACCATAGGTTTTTTCTGTTACCTCAAGCATTGCTTCAGTGTCTTCGAACTCTTTCGCTGCACTTTCAAGCAAAGCCGGTTCTGCGTACACGCCCGTGCGTTCACCCATTGCTTTAAACTGCAAATCACCAATGGCTAACGCAATCAGATAAGACGGAATAGGCTGTGGCATGGTGAATTCATATTCGCCGTCGCGTGGGGTATCAGGATCGTTAGAGGCACTCATTACAGCCAATAAAGATTCAGGCGTTTTAATGGTGGCGTTATAGGTTACGCGAACTTGCGGTGAATCTTGCAGAGGAATAAAACTACGTGCGTGCACCGCCTGCGCTTGCGTAAACAAAAACGGATGTTCTTTTCCTGCGGTTTGTGCTGGCGTAAGCCACTGTACGCCCGATGCTTCAGCAGACGTTGCATAAGCAACTTTTACGGTGTTAACACCTTCTGGCAACGTGATTGTTAGCGCTGTACCTAAGTCTTCGTCTTTTTCACCAAGCGTAAACGGCACGGGTTTACCCTGCGCTGTTACTTCACTAATATCCAGTGCACGGGTATCTAACACGAGCTCGTTAAACTGTGGCGACGCTCGCTCTACTTGAAGTTCAGCGTACCCCACTAGCTGTTTAGTGTCGAAGTTGGCTGTTAAGTCTAAGTTTAAATGTGTAACACGTATTTCGTTGGGGTTAGAAAACGAGTGGTAATCGACGCCAGATGCAATATCAGATTGTGTAAGGCCTTTCAAGCCAGCGTTATCGACACTCTCTCTAGCTACTTCATTGTGCGCTGCTGTATTAGCCTGTGTTTTTTCTGAAACGCTATTGTTCTCGCTGCACGCAAACAGAAGCGGTAAACACATTGCCCCTGTTAGTAATCCGTATTTTTTCATTCTTTTTCCTACACAAAATAATGACTAAGCTTAATAATTTAATAGCTAGGTGCTTATATAACGCAATGCTTAAAATAGCGCGATGCTTCAAAAAGAAAACGTTTAAGCGCTGCACGTTAAGGTAAAACAAAGCTTAAGTAAAAACCTGCTATTACAAGCCTCTTTTACCACTATCCTATCAAGGCTTTGTTAGCTAAGCGAATGCATAACAACTTCAGTGTAAATAAGAAAAAGTGTTTTAGTTACAAAAAAGGCCGCATTAGCGGCCTTTTTACGGGAAACAACGAGATAAATACTTACGCTAGTGCAATTTCAACTTCAATGTTACCGCGGGTAGCGTTTGAATATGGGCACACCTGATGTGCGGTATCTACCAACGTTTGAGCCTGTGCTTTGTCCATATCGCCAAGGTCTACAGTTAGTTTTACCGCAATGGCAAAACCTTGCTCAATAGGACCAATAGACACATCGCCCGTTACACTAATATCATCGGCCAATTTAATTTTCTGAGACGCCGCAACATGTTTTAACGCACCGATAAAGCATGCTGAATAACCTGCAGCAAACATTTGCTCTGGGTTAGTGCCGTCACCACCAGCGCCACCCAATGCTTTCGGGGTAGAAAGCTTAAGCGCTAAATTGCCATCACTTGATTTTGCTGTTCCCTCACGGCCGCCTGTTGCAGTTGCCGTACCTGTGTATACCACTTGCTGTAATTTGTGCATTGAGTTTCTCCGTGTTGAAAGTACGTATTGATAGTACTTGTTGATAATACGTGTTGATACTAATAACGCAATTTAGTTTGCATGCAATATAAATTAGCATTAACGCGGCTTGCAGATCAAATAATTTGTATGCAAAATAAAAAACGTGTTTACCTATTACTATACGAAGGCAGTTACGTGTCAGAGCTTTTAAAATTGGAAAATCAGTTATGTCATCGGTTTTATACGCTGTCGAACGCATTCACACGTGCTTATCGACCGCTGTTAAAAACGTTAGACATTACCTACCCACAGTACGTAACGTTAATGGCTTTGTGGGAGACTGATAATTTGACAATAGCTGAACTACTCACGCGCACAGCTATTGATGGTGGTGCAATGTCGCTAATGCTCAAAAAGTTAGAGAGCAAAGGCTTATTGCAAGTCGTTAAAGACGAAAGTGATAAACGCGCTAAACGTGTTTTACTTACTCGAAAAGGAAAGGATGCTAAAACAACAGCTGAACAAGTCCCTAAGCAAATGCTGTGTAAGCTTCAAGGCATGACAACCGAAGAGAGCCGCCAGTTAAAAGATTTACTCGACAAATTAGGCGGCTGTTTTGCCAATGATGAATTAGACGAATAACCAACATCACAGCTTCTTTTTAATTTGTAATCTCTATGTCATCACATTAAGACTTAACTTTGCTATCATCTATTAAGCGTACACTTGTTCGCTTGATTGGTACGTTATCTTAATTTTTACGTTGTATTAGTTTGTTCATTATATGAATAGCTAGAATTTCACAGTTAAAATTTGAGCTTTGTAACGCCATACACCATTGAGAAAGTTAAACAAATGGGAGTTAGCATGAGTCACACTTTGCACGTTTCATCCCCTAAAAATAGCGAAGAACCAAGTATGCAAGCAAAAGCGTATTCGGTAATAGAAGAATGGTTAAACAGCATTAGTCACGGTATTGGCTTTGTAGCCGCTATCGTCGGCTTGGTATTTATGCTGTATCGCGCCGACAATACGCTTGCACTTACCACGGCTGCTATTTATGGCTCTACGCTTATTTTGATGTTTCTAAGTTCAACGCTGTATCATGCTATCACTCACCAAAAAGCAAAAGGCTGGCTGAAGCTTTTCGACCATAGCGCAATATATTTATTGATAGCGGGTACTTACACACCTTTATTGCTCGTTTCTATAGGCGGTGTATTAGGAATTACAATGACCGCTGTAATATGGTGTTTGGCCCTTGGTGGCGTGACCTTCAAACTTGTTGCGCAGCATCGCTTCCCAAAAGTTTCCGTAATGACTTATTTGTTAATGGGGTGGATAGCGCTGGGTTTAATTTACCCACTTTACATGTCGTTACCCGGCGCGGGGCTATGGCTTTTAGTGGCAGGCGGTATTTGCTTTAGCGTTGGTGTGTGCTTTTACGTTGCAAAAAAGGTAAAGTACACACATGCAATTTGGCACTTATTTGTCATTGGCGGCTGTAGCTGTCATTACTTTTCTATTTATTACTTTGTGGTATGACAAACACCTTAACAAGCTCAAATTTTAATACTGATACTTCCGATGAAAACGGCAATAAAAGCACGACAGCAGCGCGTGAGATTGCTTGGTTTTCTTTGCGTAGTGGAAAAATTTGTCTTGGTAAGAAGCCTACTGCCGCCGACTTTGCACGTTTGAAAGGCTTGGGCGTTACTCATTTGGCCACGGTTCAAACCAGTGAAGAAGACGCGCCTCGCATTAGAGATGGTGCAATTGCCGCAGGGTTAGAGTGGTCATGGGTTCCGTTTTTGCATCCATCTGCTGTATCGCCTACCGACGATGTACACCTACATCAATACCTTCATGAACTGTCACAGCTACTTTTAGAAGGTGCTCGTATTTACTTGCACTGTGACGGTTCGCAACACCGCTGTTCACTGTTGTTTTACGCGCTATGTCATTATTGCCGAGTTCCGTCTGACAGCGCATACAACGCATTACATAGTTTTGGTGCAACAGCAGCTAATAATTTAGTGCGCTCTGAATTGGCTTGGGCTGCTGAGCTTGGTCATACCGCACCGCGCATGTAGATAAAACGTGGAAATCAAACAAAGCGGTTATACTCACTGATAAGACGCACTGATAAAAAAGACTTAAGCGCTTGGCTACACTATTTGTCTTTTTTTACCAGTGCGTGTTAGCTACCTTAGAACTTATATACTTCGGCATTAGCCAACAGTTTGTTTGCATCAATTTTTTCTTGCACGCAACGAACCACATCGGTACGAGAGAAAACATAAATTCTATCTTTTCGAGCGCGATTACTCTCTACTTCGAAGTCTTTTAATACCATGCTGATATGCTCGTCTTGGGGAAGACCGCGAAGCCCTGCGCCAAATCGGCAAAGTGTTTCACTTATACCAACTTCAAAACCGGCAAGAAACGCTTTGTACTGCTGTTCTTGTTTTTCTTTGCGTTTAGCCAGCTCTTTCTCTTGCGCTTTTTCAACGGCCTTTAGCTCTTCTTGCATGTTTTTCGCTTTGGTTTGCACTTGCGAAAGCTTTTGCTGTGAAGCCTCTTTCTGTTCAAGTAGTTCTTTTTTACGCTCTTCATCGGCATGGCGCAGCTCAAACGTAATGTCGCGAAGCTCGCGTTCTGCTTCTCGAGCTTCCCACGCCAGCTCTCGCTGCATGGTTCTCAAGTCGCGCATTCTGTCGTTGTTGTCAGCTAAAGCATGGGAAAAGTGTCTGCTTGTTGCTTCAGCATAAGACTCCCACTCTCGCGTAGCCTCCATCACTATTTCGTCTATCTCTTCTAATGAACCACTGATATGAGGTACCGGTGGCGCGGGTGGTGCAGACGGTACCGCTCCAACAAAACCTTCAACTAAGGTTTCAATTTCGTGAACCCAATTATTGTTATGACCTCTAAGCGACATTGTAAACACCGCCCCTTGCCCGGCTAAGTAACTGGTATCAATTTGATTAACGCGCCAGCTGTCAGAGGTAACATTTTGACGTAGGGATGTGTTAAGCACACCTGACATTATTTCCAGCTCATTTGCCAAGTCTTCATATTTATTCTGACCTTGCGCGGCAGCCATACCACTGGTTACAGTACATAGCACTAATGCTGTTATTAAACGTTTCATATATTTACCTGCTTGCTTAGTCTTCAATTAACGGTGTGGGCTCATTCAACAATGAGTAAGGCTTACCATTTCCCCTAACACCCTGGTTTGGTGTTGTCATGTTTGGTTTTGTCATTTGGGGGTTTAAAACGGCGCTATAGCCTATTTCAATGTCATCAATTTCGTCTTGTAAACGGCTAAACTGCTGCGCATAAAATCGTTGATCATCTATGCGTTGGTCGTTAATGAACATTAGCAGTTCAGCAAAGTCTTCTTTGCGTTCTTCTCGGCTGGACGCCAATAAATACTGTGTAAGCTCGGCGCTACTTCTTTGCTGCTGTGTTGACAAAGCTTGCGCATATTCTTTAAACAAGGTTTGATTAACCTGCTGATAATATTCTCTTTGTTCACCAAGTGCTGTTGCCACCTTTTCGGCCACCAAGGTATCTACATCTTTCTGCGCTTGGGTAGCAGAAAATGTCAGAGCAATACTGTTTTGGTTAAAAGACAATTGAGCGCCCGTAAGCACAGCCAATAATGCACACGCAGATGTGGCCATTGCCATTGAGGATAGTGAAAACCAGCTCGCCTTTGACTTTGTAACCGTGTGTTCAAAGAAGGTACTGCTTTTGTCCCATTGCGGTGTGATTGGCGAAGCAAAGTTGTCAGCACTGTTTTTAATAACGCTCGCGGCGTCTACACGCTGTGCAAAGTCGCTATCTGACTGACATAGCGCATCAAACTGGTCCTGCTGGTTTTGTGTTAGTGTTCCTTCTAAAAATGCTGCCAATAAGGCTTCTTTTTCATGTAGATTCATTACTCTAACTCCAACTTCAACTTTGCTAACGCAGCGTACAGGCGCGATTTTGCGGTGTTGGCTGATATATCCATTTGCTCGGCTATTTCATCAAACGTAAATTGGCCAAAAAACTTAAGCTCTACCACCGCTTTTTGCCCTAATGGCAGCTGTTGCATAGCTTGCATTAGTGCTCGGCTTTCTCGGTTACTACTCAGCTGCATTTCAGGGCATGGCGCGTCGCACAAAGGCGACTGAATATCGTCTATATCTACGCTAGGCTTGCGCTTGCGATAAAGTTCCACACATCGACAGTGCGCTATTCGATATAGCCAACTTTTAAAGCTGCCCTCGCCTTTAAAGCAGGTAAGGCTGCGAAACACCGAGATAAAAATCTCTTGCATAAGGTCAGCTGCATCATGACTATTACCCGTCATACGAATACCGTATTGATACATAGCGGTTTCATAGCGAGCAATCAGCATATACCACGCTTTCTTATTCCCGTTTAATGCCTGTTCCACGAGCTTTTCATCTCGTTTTTTAAACACGGCCTTCCCCGTTTTGTTTATCTTTTAGTTACTTAACCATTAAGTCGTTAGGGTTGCCAAAAAAGTTTGGTAGAAATGCGGTTTTTTTTAGTTGTTGAACAGAAATGATGGGTAAAGTGCAGCTTTAAGTGACTTACGCCTGCACGATACATATTGAATGCGGCTGAAATGACGCTAAAACTTTAGCATTTGAAAATAAAATAGAGCTGTATAAGCGGCGGCACAAAAACATATCACCGCATGTCGAATTTAATTTCTGGGCCTGCTATTTCCGAGCCTTTTATTTCAGCGTGGGAATAGGCAATAGTGGCGATAGAATCTCACCAATTCGTCTAAATAGCTGCATACGCGTCGTACCCGAACGCCATACTAACCCTATTTCTCTAAAGCCCTTTTCTTCTGCGGGGAAGCTCTTAAGCCCAGTATGCTCCAAAATTGATTGATTAAGTGCTAATTCGGGTAAGAATGTATAACCCATTTTGCTATTAGCAAGCTGTACTAGTGTGTATAGGCTGCTCGCGGCAACACTGCTAATTTGCTCGCTATGCTGCAAGTTACAAGCACTTACGGCGTGACCGGTCATACAGTGTTCTTGCTGAAGTAAGAAAATACTCTTCTTAGGCAAAGATGAGATATCTACCGGATTAGGCAACTGCTCTGCCATTTCTTCATGGGCAATAAGATGGAACGGGTCATGCCCTAACACCATTTGCTTACACCCTGGCGTTTCCATAGGTAACGCAAGAATAAGCAAGTCTAAACGACCATCGGTAAGTTGTTGAAGTAACTTTTCGGTCGTATCTTCCTGTAGCTCTACATTAATATCAGGCAGAAATGCTGAGAATGCGCCAAGCATCCCTTCGAACATGAACGGTGCAATAGTTGGAATAACACCCAGTTTTAATGTGCCGCGCTGCCAATTACCTGCATTTTTTGCGTACTCTACAAGCTCGCCGGCTTCCTGAAGTAACACTTTGCTTCGCTCTACAATATCAAGCCCAAGTGAGGTAAACACGAATGTCTTATGCTCACGTTCTAACAGCTGACTACCAAAGTGTTCTTCAAGGTTTTGAATAGCGGTACTCAACGTAGACTGACTTACGTTGCAACGCTGTGCCGCACGGTGAAAGTGCTGTTCTTGGTGTAGCGTTACAAGGTAGTGCAAATGCTTAAGGTTAGGCCACTTCATGTATCTTCTCTCAAAAAAGAAAAATGAATTAAAAAGTATACGTTTAATCTATCATAAAGATTACAAACAACCCACCCTAAAACTACGCTTTGCATAAGCAAAATTACAGAAGTAAGCGTAGGTAGATACAATGCCATTAAAAAAGCCGCATACGGATGAACGTTATGCGGCTTCTGATAGCATTTTTGGCTTGATATCTTTGACGTTAAAGCAGGTGCTACGCCACGCCAAATGCAGCTTTCAGTATATAGAAGAAAATAATAGAAAGGATAGCGCCTGCTGGTAACGTGACAATCCACGAAACAACAATATTTCTTACAATACCAAGGTTAAGCGCGGATACACCGCGAGCTAAACCCACACCCAGTACAGCACCAACGAGTGTTTGTGTAGTTGAGATAGGCAAACCTGTACCTGATGCGATTACTACCGTACACGCAGCAGCAAGTTCTGCTGCAAAACCACGGCTAGGCGTAAGGTGTGTAATGCCCTGGCCAATAGTTTTGATAACGCGATGACCAAATAGCGCAAGACCGGCAACAATGCCTAAGCCGCCTAGAGGTAAGATCCAAGGCGCAAGCGTTGTGCTTGAGTTTATAGCACCGCCACTACTCACCACGCTAACTACTGCAGCTAGTGGACCAATAGCGTTGGCTACATCGTTAGAGCCGTGTGCGAAGGCCATACAGCACGCTGTAACGACCATTAATAACGCGAATACCTTTTCCACGTTTGCGGTTTGTAAGTCAGCGTCTTCAGAGCCGCTAAATCTCATGCGACCAATTAACCACTTACCCATAAAGGCAAGCAGCACAGCAATACCAATAGCAAGCAGATAACCGTTTACGGCGCTAAGCTCTAAACCTACGTGCTTTAAGCCTTTCTTGATGGTTACTAGCGACATTACAAAGCCTGCTAGCGCCATGTAAAATGGTACATATCGCTTTGCATTTTCAAACGGCGATTGCGTTTGGAAAATTAGCTTGTGCGCACTCATAAAAATGAGATACGCAATAATGCCTGAGATAGCAGGCGTCACCACCCAACTACCTACAATGCCGCCTACTTTGTCCCATGCAACAGCATCCATACTCACGCCAGTTGCCGTAAAGCCAATGATAGCGCCAATAATAGAGTGCGTTGTTGAAACAGGCCATCCTAACCATGATGCAACGGCAAGCCAGATACCTGCTGCCAGCAACGATGAAATCATACCTAAAACTAAGTATTCAGGTATGTCGATGAAATAGCTTGAGTCGATGATTCCCTTTCGGATGGTAGAGGTTACTTCGCCACCTGCAAGGTAAGCGCCAGCAAACTCGAAAATCATAGCAATAATGATTGCTTGTTTTATCGTTAAAGCTTTAGAACCTACAGACGTTCCCATTGCGTTAGCAACGTCGTTCGCTCCAATACCCCATGCCATGACGAAACCAACGCCGGCGGCAAGAAGAATCAGAATTAGGCCATAACTTTCAAAAAATTCCACGGATAACCGCTCCCGATCTAAACGCGATTTAGGCTAGATGCCACGTGACAACGCAGCATAGACTCTGGGCCGACTAGGCTAGAGTGAGAAGTTAAAGACAAATTGTGTTTTATCATAAGGTTCGATTAAATTTTGCACGATCTGTTCTTGGCTGCGGCGCATGATAACTTAATCGTCTACGAAGCCATAGCGAAAATCACTGAAAAACGATAAAAGAATGTGGAAATATTTGAAAGCGATGATAAAACCACCAAATATTTCACTTTTATTACAAACGTATTTCAGTGTGTAACCATAGCGTTAACTATTATATAAATCCATGTAGACCAAATGGACAAGATTACGTTAAATCTTCCAGCTTCTGCGCCATGTTTTCCAGCGGTGTATGTCGAACATCTGTTCCGCGTGTTAAATACACCACATACTCACACACATTTTTGCATCTATCGCCAATTCGCTCTAGTGAGCGCAATGCCCACAAAACATCTAACCAATCTTGCATATCGTCGGTGCTTTTTTGCATTTCTGAAGTGGTGTATGACAACAGGCGCTTATATTCACTATCAATGCGGTTATCTTGATCGTATACCTCAAGCGCAGCGGCTTCATCTTGTCGCGCAAAGGCGTCAAACGTACCTCGCATCATGGCCGCCACACGTTCACCTATTAGCAGCATACTGCTTTTTATTGTGTCTGATGTAGGTAACTTGTTTCGGGTTACTAATTTAGCAATACGCTCAATTTCATCCCCCATACGTTCTATATCGGTGATGGCCTTTGAAATTGTCATGATTAATCGCAGATCGCTGGCGGTAGGATGACGCTTTGCGATGATGCGTAGGCACTCTTCATCAATCTGCATCTCCATCGAGTTTACCTTTAAGTCGTTCAAGACAACCTTTTCGGCCAAACCCGCGTGATTGTGCTTTACTGCTTTCAGCGTATCGACAAGCTGTTGCTCTACTTCGCCGCCCATGGTCAACACCGAGTTACGTAAATTTTCCAGCTCGATGTTAAACGTACCGGATATATGCGTGTTTAATGCAACCTGACGCATGCTAACGCCTCCTGTTACCGTTAAAAGACCAATATGGTGAATTAACCGCTTTTAAATTAACTGTCTTCAGGTTAACCATAGCGCCCCGTTATATAGTCTTCGGTTTGTTTCTTGTCTGGCATTGTGAAAAGTGTATCGCTGTCTGCGTACTCAATTAAACGCCCCTGATGGAAAAACGCGGTGTAGTCGCTTACCCGTGCCGCCTGCTGCATATTGTGCGTAACAATAATAATAGTGCACTGCTTTTTAAGTTCGTCCATCAGCTCTTCAATAAACAGTGTGGTAAGCGGGTCAAGGGCCGACGTTGGTTCATCTAGTAGCAGAATATCGGGCTTTAACGCTAACGCACGCGCTATTACCAAGCGCTGCTGCTGACCGCCCGAAAGCACCTGGGCAGACTCAAACAGCCTGTCTTTAACCTCATTCCAAAGCGCCGCCTTCTTTAGCGCGCTTTCAACAGCATCATCTAAATGACGACGTACTTTAACGCCCTGCAACTTTAATCCGTAGCATACGTTCTCATAAATACTCATAGGAAAAGGATTCGGTCGCTGAAACACCATTCCCACGTTTGCGCGAAGGCGCGATACGTTTACTTTCTTACTATTAATGTTGCGGCCATCAATAATAATTTCGCCGCTGTATTTACAGCCGTCATATAAATCGTTTAGTCGATTGAAGGCACTGATTAGCGTTGATTTACCGCAACCACTTTGGCCAATCAGCGCGGTAATTTTATTGCGCGGAATACGCATGCTAATGTCGTTTAAGACGTGTTTATTACCAAACCACAAATTCAAATTTCTAACATCTACCGCAGTATTCTCGTCGGTTATGTCGTCTACGCTTTGGGTATTGTGTTCGAACAGCTTCAACATAATAAGTAGCGCCTGTTTATCCTGTTAAATAGCGTCTTCGCAGACGGCTTCTGAGTATAACCGCTAAGATATTGAGTACAAAAACTACAATGAGCAGCAGCAAACATGCTGCAAACATCATACTTGCGCTTTTTCCATCGGTTTGGCTATGAAACGCGCCGTCATAAATTAATACACCTAAGTGCATAAACTGTCTGTCGAGATGCAAATAAGGAAACTCACCGTCTAGCGGAAGCGTAGGTGCAAACTTTACGGCTCCCACTAACATAAGCGGTGCCACCTCTCCCGCGGCACGAGCAATAGCCAAGATAACGCCGGTCATAATACCGGGCGACGCAATAGGTAATATCGTTCGCACTATAGTTTCCATTTTTGTTGCCCCTAGCGCATAACTGCCGGCTTTCAAGCCCTCAGGTACACGTCTAAGACCTTCTTCAGTGGCTACTATTACTACCGGCAACGTAAGTATGGCCATGGTTAACGACGCCCAAAACACACCAGGACTACCCATGGTAGGCGCAGGCAACGTGTCGCCAAAGAACAACTCATCTATGCTGCCCCCTACGGCGTAAACAAAGAACCCCAAACCAAACACGCCGTAAACAATAGATGGCACACCTGCCATATTGCTCACACTAACGCGTATTACCGTGGTTAAGCCATTATTAGGTGCGTATTCACTTAAATAAATGGCGGCAAGCACGCCAAATGGCGTAACAATAATGGTCATTAAAAACACCATCAGCACGGTACCAAAAAGAGCTGGAAATACACCACCAGACGTATTGGCTTGCTTGGGTGAATCAGTTAGGAACACGCCCACATCATTGAAAAAAACTTTCCATTTTTGCCAAAGCGTTAAGTTACTCACAAAGTCAACACTCTGAACGCTGGCCATGGGCACCAGCAGGCTTTCACCATCAGCAAACTTTACTGCCAGTTGGTACTTATCGCGTCTAGACTCCAACGCGTATACCCGCTTTTGGAATAGTTCAAATTCGCTAACAAGCTTTTCACGCGCAGGTGCTTTCTTTTCAACATTACGATTATCAAAAGCTGAAAGCGCTTCGTGTATGGGGGCCAAATTTTGAACGTTTATATTTTCAATATTGGCGCTGATTAAGGCTACCTCGGCTGTAATTTGTTCATAACTATCTAGTGATTTTTTTGAATCACTGGGCTCAACGATATGAAAGGGGCTGGCAAGAATTCGGCGCCCATCAACAAACTTTATCTCAGCGGTTCCCTTTGCCAACGTTTTACTTTGAATATCAGACGCGGTTAAACGCATCTGAGAGCCGTATGGGTTTTGTGAGTCAGAATATTTAAGCGTTATCTCATTGGTAGCAGGGTCGCTATAAACATTAGCGAAAAATGCGCGGGGTGCGCCTTCTTTATTTGTCGTCACTAAGTAAACAGGCTCAGGCCAAAAATAAGCCATTCCACGAAAGCTTATAAGTAAAAGTACACTTACCAACGCAATAATAAGTATAGCCGTAAAGAACGCAGTTAAACTTATAACCAGCGACTGTCGCTGAGAAGCGTTTAAAACCGTTTTTGGCGTACTAACCATAATAACTACGCCCCTTAATTCGCTGACGCGTCAACTCGGCCAACGTGTTAACCACAAACGTAAACATAAATAGAATGCAGGCTGTAAAAAAGAGAATTTGATAGTGCGCTGATGACACTTCAGCCTCTGGTAGTTCTATGGCTAGGTTGGCAGTAAGCGCTCGTAGCCCCTCAATAAGCCCCCAACTGGATATAGGCGTATTCCCTGTGACCATAAGTACGATCATGGTTTCACCAAACGCACGCCCGAAACCAAGCATTACCGCGGCAATAATACCAGGGAATGCCACGTGCAAAACTACGTGCACCAATGTTTGAAGTCGCGTTGCGCCCAATGCGAAAGACGCATTTTTTAAATCATTGGGAACACCATAAATGGCGTCTTCAGCAAGTGAATAAATACTGGGGGATATTGCTACACCTAACGCCAATGCCACTACTATTGTGGTTTTTCCAATTGGACTATCCGATTCAGCGGCTAATAAGGTAAAACTATCAATACCAAGTAGTGAACCTATTATTGACGGTGCGTATTGCACACTAACGTAACCCAGTAAAAGTGCACCACCTACCGCAAACAAGAGTTCGGCTCCGTGGCGAATTCTTTTTGGTAACCACTGTGCAAATGGACGCTGCACAAGTGCAACAACAATAAGCACAAAAGGAATAACTACTAAGAAAAATGCAAACGAAAAAAGAAACTGCTCGGCTTTAGGTGACAGCCAAATAGCGGCAATAAAGCCAATAAGCACGCTTGGGATAGCTTCAAGTAGTTCTATCGCGGGTTTAATTGTGCTGCGCAATTTCCCCTTTGCAAAGAACGCAGTATAAATGGCTGCTCCTATTGCCACGGGTATAGCAATAAGAAGCGCTAATAAAGACGCTTTGATGCTGCCTATTAGTAATGGCGTAAGGCTGAATTTTGCTTCTTGGAAATCGCTTGCGCTGGTTGTTTGCCATACTGTGTCATCGTCTTCATAGCCTTCGTAGTGCTGTGGGCTAAATAGCGACGACCATGTTGTGCTGCCAGACAAATCTTTGCCCTGCCAAACGGTTAATGCCGATGCAGTAGAGCCAAACAACTTATCCCCATACCAAATAATCGTTTGTGGGTTTACTGTAATTTTCTCTGATTTTACTACCTCTCCCGACACCCGATTAACTAACAACATACGGTGTTTAGAGGTAAGTATGGTCACTAAATTCATACTTGCATGTTCGGCGATATCAACCACACGCTCGTTTTGCATTAAGCGAAGACTATAAGTAGGTGAGAATACTAAACCATTGTCGCTTTGATTTAACACCCAGCGCTGAACTTCATTACCCTTTCTGGTTGCTATAAAGAATGTGCGGTGCTTGGCGAGCGGAAAAGACAACGGTGTGCTAGCGCCATCGCCAGAAAAAATGTCGTCTGTTACTGGGTACAGTACATTCCCCGTATCCATTAAACGGTTGAAGTACACGGAGTTATTAATCTCAAGCAAAATGTTCTGGCTACCTGGCAACAATGTATAGCGCGATACATTCTTAAAGGTTTTATCTATTACTTCAGTTGGACGTTTACGGTTAACCCAACGAACGAAAACATCATTGTTTTGTTCGATAGCCACAACGGCCCATTTAGTTGACAGCGCAATTTTCCAGCCGGTGCGTTCATTCCATTTTTCCTGTGGCAAGGAAAAGGTGATGAAATTAGACAAAATCATTACCGCTAACTCGTTAGCTTTAGGCTCTTGGGTTACGTCATTGGTAACACCTAAAGCACGCACTGGCAGCACTCTTACCTGTGCATTGCCCGACACATCCACTATATAATTTTCACCCATAATCGACTGGGTTATAAGCTCGTGTTCGCAAGGACGTATGTACTGATTAGCGCTGCTTAAAATATTGTCGTTGAGTACCTTCAGCCCTAAACGACAGTCATTTTTTTGCACTAAAAGGGGTTGACCGTTTAACACATCACCGGTGTTGACTATTCGCTCGCTTGCATCAACTTTGTACGTTGCTATTTGCTGAAGGCTGGGAATGTAAGTAAGGGGAAGCGCTTGGCTAATCAAGTGCGTAATTAGAATTACCAGCGTCAACAAAACCAGCCCACCAAAGCCAGTAATTACATAGCGCGCCCATCTATCGTTTCGCTGACGTTTTCTGTTAATGCTGCCGCTGTCCAAACTCATGCTATCGTTCTAATCGTTCTTATTGTTAAAATTCTGCTTCTACAAGAGAATTTGACGAAAATTGCACTGGTGAGCAGTGTAAGTTTTGTTATGCTAATAGCAAGTGAAAGTTTATCGAATACCGGCGCTCACTTACTTAATTTGCTATGGTATTCCCCTGCAAGAAGACGATCAAAGTATTTCTGTCCCAGTCCACAAAGGAGCGCTACATGCAATCACTAGTTATAAGTATCATGGGTAAAGACAAGCCGGGGTTAGTCGATGCCGTAGCCAAAAGCGTTTATAAACATCAAGGAAATTGGCAAGGCTCAAGCTTCGCACATATGGCGGGTATGTTTACGGGCTTTGTGGAAGTACATGTTCCAGCGGAAGAAAAGCAAGCGCTAATTGAAGCACTCGACGCCATAAAAGATTTATCGGTGCAGTCTGTGGCGGTAACAAGCGCCGACAACACCCTTCCGACTAAACTTACCGTTGATGTTATGGGTAACGACAAAACGGGCATTGTGCAGGAATTAACATCAGTACTTCATCAATTCAATTTGAATATTCTTACATTTTCTTCGAACTGCGAGAGCGCTCCTAACTGGGGAAGCCTTATTTTCAAAGCAAAGGCAGAAATTGCGGTTCCAGAAACCTTCGATGATGGTGAGCTGCAAGATGCACTTGAAGCGTTAGCCAACGACCTAGTGGTGGATATTACAGCAACGCGATAACACAAGGTTATTGCCTGCTGTCACAGAAGTGTCACCGACTGATGGCAGTCTTTGACCATTTTTATGTATAAGCATTGAGACATTATGGATAGCGACGTTTTATATTATCCCAAAGAGTTAAGCTGGTTAGCGTTTAACGAACGCGTTTTGCAAGAAGCTGCTGATAAGAATAACCCCGCCGTTGAGCGTATCCGATTTCTCGGTATTTACTCGAACAACCTAGATGAGTTTTACCGCGTACGTGCTGCCGATGTTAAACGTCAGATAACCATTGCGCAAAATGAGCAAAATGAAGAAGAAGCACAACGCCAAACCGAATTGATGGCGCAAATTCAAAAGAAAGTGGTAGAGCTTTCCGAGAAGTTTGACCAAATTCACAAAGACGTGGTGCGCGCACTGGCTCGATACAATATCCATATTCTTAGGAAAGATGGGCTAGACGACTACCAGAAACAGTGGGTACGCAACTTTTTTGTAAACAAAGCACTTCGGCATATTGCCCCTATTCTTATTGATAAAAAAACGGACTTATTAAGCCGCTTAAACGGTAACTCGGTTTATTTATACGTGGCGTTGCGCCGCAAAGACAAAAACCCCAAGTTTGCTGTTATTCAAGTACCCACGTCTGAAATGTCGCGTTTCATGCTTATTCCGCCTCAAAAAAGCCGGAAGAAGAAAAGCATTATTATGCTTGATGACATGATTCAGCTTTGTATTGAAGACATCTTCCGTGGTTTCGTTAAATTTGACGAGATTGAAGCGTTCTCATTCAAAATGACCCGTGATGCAGAATATTCAATTAACGAAGAAATTGACGAAAGCTTTGTTGAAAAAATGTCGGAAAGTATGAAGCAGCGACTTATTGCTGAACCTGTTCGTGTTATCTACGACAATGATATGCCTGAAGACATGAAGCAGGATCTTAGAAAGCGCTTAAAAATTACAAAGCTTGATACCATGCATGCTGCCGGTCACTACCGAAACTTCAAAGACTTTATCGGTTTTCCAAATGTAGGTCGCGAATATCTTGAACATACACCGTTACCTGCAATCGATAGCAACGCGTTTTCAAAATACAATACGGTATTCGATGCCATTACCGCTCGGGATATTCTTTTATACTACCCATATCATCGCTTCCTGCATTTCACCGAATTCGTGCGACAGGCCGCTTTTGACCCCAATGTAAAAACCATACGCATAAATATTTATCGCGTGGCGAGTAACTCTCGTATTATCAACTCGTTAATCGATGCCGTTGATAACGGTAAAAAAGTAACGGTAGTTGTTGAGCTTCGAGCGCGTTTCGATGAAGAAGCTAACATTGAATGGTCGAAGCGAATGACTGATGCAGGTATTCGTGTTGTGCTTGGTGTACCCACACTGAAAATTCACTCTAAGCTGTGCATTGTGACTCGTGAAGAGCGAGGCAGTATGGTGAACTATGCCCATTTTGGTACAGGAAACTTCAACGAAAAAACGGCCAAAATATACACCGACTACAGTTTATTCACCCGTAACCAAGAGCTTGCTGATGAAGGCGTGGCCGTATTCGACCTAATTCAATACCCATACCGACGCTACAAGTTTCAACATTTGCAAATATCGCCGCTAAATGCACGCACTAAAATTCAGTCGCTTATTAGGCAAGAAATCCAGCATTTAAACCAAGGTCACAAAGCGCAAATAACGTTTAAAATTAACAACCTTGTTGATAAAGAACTTATAGATGACTTATATCGTGCAAGCCAAGCTGGCGTTAAGATACGCGGCATAGTTCGCGGTATGTGCTCATTGAACCCAGGCCTAAAAGGCATAAGCGATAATATTGAAATTATCTCTATTGTGGACAGGTTCCTTGAACACCCTCGTGTGATGATTTTTGAAGGCGGCGGCGATAGGAAGGTGTATATTTCGTCGGCGGATTGGATGACAAGGAATATGGACAACCGTATAGAAGTAGGTTGCCCAGTATACGATAAAGGACTTCAACAGCGCATTGTTGATATAATGGAACTACAATTCAAAGATACCTTGAAAGCGCGCGTGATTGACAAAGATCAAAGCAACAAATACGTTCGCAGAGGAAATCGCAAAAAGCTTCGCTCACAAATAGAGATATACGACTATTTGAAGAAGCTCGAAGAATCAATTTAGGAAGTACATGACCCAGCACGAATCTGTTTTTAACGACGTGGAAACACGAGAAGTAAGTAAAGTAGCCGCTCTTGATATTGGCTCGAATAGCTTTCATTTAGTGGTTGCACGTATTGTTGCTGGGTCGGTACAAATACTACACAGAGTAAAACAGAAAGTTAGATTAGCCGAAGGATTAAACGACCAAGATCTACTGTCTGATGAGGCCATGGAACGCGGCCTTGCCATGTTAAAAGTAGTAGCCGAAAGCTTAAAAGGCTTCGAACCTGACTCGGTGCGCATTGTAGCAACACACACACTGCGTAAAGCGCGAAACGCTCGCGACTTTATTAATGCGGCGAAAGACATACTACCCTACCCTATTGAAGTTATTTCAGGCGTAGAAGAAGCTCGTCTTATTTACTCTGGTGTTGCACACACTAATTATTCTGACGGACAACAGCTGGTTGTGGATATTGGCGGTGGCTCAACCGAATTTGTTATTGGTGAAGGATTTAACCCGCTAATATGCAGAAGCTTACAAATGGGCTGTGTTAGCTATACCAAGCGTTTTTTTGCAAGTGGCGAACTTAAAAACAAAGCATTCGACCAAGCCATTACTGCTGCTGAACAGCAGTTAGAGATGATTGATAACAAATACCGTCGTTTGGGCTGGGTTCAATGTATAGGTACCTCTGGCACCATTCGCTCGTTGTTCACCTTGTGTCAGCAAGACCGTCCTAACGGTCACGACATTCCTGTTACCCTGAAAAGCCTACGCAACCTCATGAAGCAGTTTGTTAGCGCTGGGCACGTAGACAAACTTGATTACCCGGACTTAAGCGAAGACCGCCGTGTAGTGATTGCGGGTGGTTTAGCTATTTTAATAGCTGTTTTTAAGGCGCTAGAAATTGAAGGGCTAGTTTATTCTCCTGCCGCATTGCGCGAAGGCGTGCTTTATCAAATGGAAGATGAACTACATCACGCCGATATTCGAGGAAGAACGGCCAGCAGTTTGGCAACACGCTACGATGTGGATACGTCACAAGCCACCATGGTATTAAATACAACGCTGATGCTCTTTGCACAAGTACAGAAAACATGGAAGCTAAAAAGTACTGACTTCAAGAGCATGCTAGGTTGGGCTGCATTGCTACATGAAGTGGGTATGCAAATAAATTCTCGCGGTATACAAAAGCATAGTGCTTATATTCTTGCCAACGTGGACATGCCAGGCTTCACGCAAGAGCAACAACTTTTGCTATCCACACTGGTGCGCTTTCACAGGAAGAAAATTCGCATAAACGACCTTCCTAGTTTTAACATTTTTGATCATCAAGCTGTAAAACGGCTAATTGCCTTACTGCGCCTAGGCGTGCTGCTTAACATTAAGCGACAAGAAGGTTTTATTCCTGATATAAAAGTAGACGTGAACAAAAGTGCACTTGCACTCACTTTCCCAGACGGCTGGTTAGACGAAAAACCGATAATATCCGCTGATCTTTTGCGAGAAAGTGATTATTGGAAAGCACTTGATTTGACCCTTGAAGTCATACCTGATATCACAACACTACACCCGTTAAATGACGCATAAAGATTACATAGATGTCGTGGCGTATCTCTTGAGGTTTAAGGACATTGCACAGTGAAACGTACTAGTTTTTTCTGTTTTATGGTGGCGCTTTTAAGTTTCAATACGCATGCACATCAACCGAGCATCTGTTTTGTGAGCGAACTTGTTGCACCTTTTTATTGGCTAGACGAAAACGGCGCGCCGCAAGGCGCGAATGTTGACTTAGCCGAGGCAATGAAACCCCTTCTTCCCTTTTCAAGCACGTTAGAACACATGCCGTGGGCGAGAGCTTACAAAGAAGCAGTAAACAAGCCCAATATTGTGCTGCTCACCTTATTAAAGTCGCCGACGCGAAGCTCGCAGTTTCATTGGCTGGGTGCAATTACTACCGTTAATGCATCATTAATAGGTTTGGCGCATAACGCTAATGAGGAAATAGTAACATTAGAAGAGGTTAAATCGAAACGAGTTGGTTCTATACGCGGGTACGGCGCAGCCGAGTACTTAACTAAGCAAGGTTTTAAAGAGAATGAAAATCTTATTTTAGTAACTGAACCGCAACAGCTATGGAACCTGCTTTATAGCGAGCGAATCGATTATGCGGCGACAGGTTTTGCAACCAGCCGCTATGAAATTGAAGCGGCAGGTTATGCTTCGGATAAATCGGTAAAAGCATTTGAACTTGATATGTCAAAGTCAGAGCTTCATATGGCAACTGGTCTGGAAACCACATCAAACGAAGTTATTGCAATTAAGAATGCGCTTCAGCAGCTTAAAGAAAATGGTGAATACCAACGTATTATGATGAAGTGGGGACTGAGTCCTTTGCATTCAGCCCCACCAGCAACTCTAGAACAAGACAGTCAACGTCTTATCAATTAGTACCTGTTTGACCACTTTCTTCTTTAGCGGCTATTGGTGAATACTTTTTAAACCACGCCAAAATATTTTCAACTTTTCCAATCATTCTTGATGGCTTCGCCGCAATGCCATGTGAAGAGCCCGGCACTTTTACTAAAATCGTATCAACTTTTTGCAGTTTCAGTGCTTGATAGAACTGTTCGGTTTCAGACATCGGCGTACGTTTATCATCAACACCCGTTATCAGCATAGTGGGCGTAGTCACATTTCCCACTAAAGACAACGGAGAGCGCTTCCAATAATGCTCTACGTTGTCCCAAGGTTTACCTGGAAACTGAAATGGTATTTGGTATAGGCCAGAATCGGCAGTGAGTACTTTTGAAAGCCAGTTAATAACGGGTTTAGCCACAACGGCTGCATTGAATCGATTCGTTAAACCAATGGCATAAGCAGAAGCGATACCACCAGCGGAGCCACCTGTAATGTAGAGCTGCTCTTCATCGACAATACCTTTTTCAATTAGAGCATCAATACCCGACATATGATCTGAAAAATCATACTCAGAGCTGTATTTACCCTGTAACAGCAGTGCAAAGCGTTCACCATAGCCTGTGCTACCTCGGTGATTATCATAAAACACCACGTAGCCTTCTGCCGCCATACGCTGAAGCTCAGCGGTAAATACCGGTCCGTAAGCCAGGTTTGGCCCTCCGTGAATTTCAAGAATTAACGGGTATTTCTTGCTGCTATCGTAGTTAGGCGGAAGAATATACCAACCCTGAATTTCTTCACCGTCAATAGCTGACTTATAAACAATTTCTTTTACTTCACCCAGTGTTTTGCGTCCAAGTACATCTTCGTTTAGTTGGGTAAGCTGCTTCGTTTTACGTGCAGTTACAAATAGGTCTGCAGGACGGTCGGTACGCCCTTTAGTGTAAGCAACCACACCGTCGGCCGCATGATAGTTAGCGAAAACATAAGGCCTGCCAAGCGTTGTACCACCTAAACCTTTAGCGATATTTTTAACTTTGCCAGAAAGAGACACCACATCAACTTGTGCGAGTCCACGAACAGACTGCTGGAAGTAGAGACTCTTATTGTCTTTCCAGATTGCATTAGACAGTGAATTATCAATATCTTGAGTTAGGTTTTTATGTGCACTACCATCAGCATTCATTACGTAAAGGTACGTGTTTTTGTACATGACCTTTTCATCACTTCTTCGTGAGTATGCCACGCGCATGCCGTCCGGTGAGACTACAGGTGACGTCTCAGCCCCTGCGAATTGGGTAATTTGTTCAATATTTCCCTGCATATCAACGGTGAAAATGTCAGCCTCTACGGGTTCGTATTCCCAATTTTCACTGCGATTTGCTGAAAAATAGATACGGTCACCATCTGGCGTAAAGCTAAAGCTACCGTTGTGATGGTAATTACCCGAGGTAAGTTGGCGAGCCGTGCCACCGTCTGCGGGCACAATAAAGATATGAGTGTAAGCAGGCTCTAACACACCTCTGCCGTCAGCTTGATACCTTGCTTTGGTAATGTACTGAAACTTTTCTGACCACTTTGCGCCTTTTGGCTTTTTCGGCATCTCGACTTTAAGTGGCTTTTCATCGGCATCTACACTCATGGTAAAAGCAATAGATTTTCCGTCAGGCGACCACGTTATATTGTTAAGCGACGATGTTACGTTAGTAACAAGCGCAGTTTGCCCTGTGTCCATCCAGCGAATGTATAGCTGTGGCTTTCCTTCCTCATTAGACAAATAAGCAAGTCGAGTTCCATCTGGAGACCAACGTGGCGAGTAATAGTTTTTCTTCGAAGATAATAGTGGCCTATGGGTTTTCCCATCTACAGATGCGAGCCAGATGTTTGAACGCGTGCTGTCAGTCATTATGTCGTTTGAACGTCTAACATAAGCAACGTCTTTACCATTTGGCGAAACGCGCGCTTCACTGACATACTCTAAGTTAAAAATATCTTCCGATTGGAAAAGGTGCTCATTATTTTCTTTATCTATAGCGTCTTGGGCGTTTACTGTTGTTGCGCTTGCGCCGAAAACACAGGCTAGTATCAGGAATAAAGGTTTTATTATTGATACTTGTTTTTTTATGGGTAAAGACATGTGCAACCTCTGATTTTATTTTTACCGTTATAGTAATTGATAAGAATCATATGTTTAAAAAATACGCTAGGATTACTGTTATAAGCGATTAATCACGTTAACCTATACAAAAATCGCGTGCTCATTTTTCAACCTATTGACTAATTGCTGCCTATTGCATAAATGTTAGTGTTAGCGAATTAGTAAAAATAACTAACAGTCCGAAATGTTAAACCCTCATGGCGAATTTGAAAGTGCATTAAATCAGCAGCTTCTTCAGTTTTCTGGAAGGGGCCCGTGGAATGACGTCACCATGAGAAATGGCACCGTAAAAATGGGCCGTCATATTGCATCAATAACCGACGGTAAGCCCTGGGCACAGCTGAGCTGTTTATATGGTGAGAGTTTAATGCCGCCTAGCACTTTCGATATTTTCGTAAAGCAAACACACAAGAGAAAGGAAAAAGGCTTGTCGTTTCTTGCTATTGTGGTTTTAGATACAGATATAGAGCGCACTACAAAACAACAAATTCAGCAATGTTATGAAATCGCTGGGGTTAATTTTGCATTTTATCGCTCTTTGTGTGAAGCGCTAGACAACATAAAACAGCGCGGATTTGCTTTTAACCGAAACGAAGCGGAACATTTTTTTGAGCGCTTCAATTTCAGTCGCTAGTTATTCGAATTAAAAAGAACATTAGCTCCCCAAAATAAGCGACAAAAAAAGAGAGCAATTGCTCTCTTTTTTATTACAAGCGAACAGGTAGTTACGATTTAGATGCCTGATAAATGGCTTCAATTGCGCCGTCTAGCGTTGCTTCAAACTCTTCTGTGGTCTGCTGTGCAGAGACACCTTCGGTTAATGCGCGAGAGAAACTTGCAATCATACCTTGGTTTTCAGCAAGCTTAGCGTTTGCATCGTCACGGCTATAACCACCAGACAGTGCCACAACTTTAAGCACACGAGGATGATCAACTAGCTCTTTGTAGAAGTTCGCTTCGTTAGGAATAGTAAGCTTTAGCATGACTTCCTGGCCTTCGTTAAGCAGGTTAAGCTGCGTAAGAATTTCCAATTTCAGTAGTGCTTCTGCTTCTGCCTTTTGTGGGCTGTGAATATCCACTTCAGGTTCAATAATGGGAACAAGGCCCGCAGCTAAAATTTGTTTACCAACTTCAAACTGCTGCGCAACCACATCTTTGATACCTTGATGATTAGCAAGCTTTATAACACTTCGCATCTTGGTACCAAAAACATCTTGTGCTACTGCTTTAGCTAGCAACGCATCTAATGCTGGCATCGGCTTCATCACTTGAACACCGTTGCTTTCTTCAGCAAGACCTTTATCAACCTTCAAAAAAGGAATAACACGCTTTTTTTGCCACAGGAAGTGTGCAGAAGACATGCCTTCAATTTCTCTATCGAGTGTATTTTCAAACAAGATAGCACCTAAAACACGCTCGCCGCTAAAAGGGGTGCTGGTAATAATGCGAGTACGCATTTCATGAACAAGATTGAACATCTCTTCGTCCGAGCCGTAAGCAGACTCTTCGATGCCATAAAGACGTAGCGCTTTTGGTGTACTGCCACCGCTTTGATCTAGGGCTGCAATAAAACCAGTTTGCGTTTTCAGTTTATCCAGCATTGCTTGCTGAGCTTGTGATGCCATGGCAACACTCCTTTTGTATTTACTGCCGCTTAACGACAGGTGTAGGGTTTATAATTCTTTTCAACGTTACGTCACTGTATCGCTGTTGCTACTATTTCAAGTAGCGCGGCCGCGCTTTTAATGCTGTTGAAAGCGCAGCCCGTTGTTCTTAAGCGTTATGCTTTTCGCTTTTTTATTATTCTTTGCGTAGCTTGCACGTAGCTTATTTGTTTTTTTCTTCTAGTACCGCTACCGCTGGCAGTGTTTTTCCTTCTAGGAATTCAAGGAATGCACCACCGCCGGTTGAAATATAAGACACTTTGTCTGCAATTTCGTATTTATCTACCGCGGCGAGTGTATCACCACCACCAGCAATAGAGAAAGCATCGCTTGCAGCAATAGCTTCAGAAAGCGCCTTTGTGCCTGCACTAAACTGTTCGAACTCAAACACGCCTACAGGACCATTCCATACAATAGTACCCGCGTTTTTAATAATGTCTTCCAATGCTTTAGATGAGTTCGGACCGATATCAAAAATCATATCGTCATCAGCTACATCACCTACATTTTTAAGCGTAGCTTCAGTGTTTTCATCAAATGCTTTACCTACAACAACGTCAGTAGGTACTGGAATATTGCCGCCGTTTGCCTGGGCTTCGCTCATTAGCTGTGTAGCTTGTTCGGTTAAGTCCATTTCAACTAACGATTTACCGACATTATGACCTTGAGCAGCAATAAAGGTGTTGGCAATACCACCACCAACAATCAGCTGATCTACTTTTTCAGCTAACGTTTTAAGTACCGTTAACTTGGTAGATACTTTCGAACCACCAACAATGGCAACCATAGGGCGCTTAGGGTTGTCTAGCGCTTTACCTAGTGCATCTAATTCAGCAGCAAGCAATGGACCAGCACACGCTTTAGGTGCAAATTTGGCAACACCATGAGTAGAAGCCTGCGCACGGTGCGCTGTACCAAACGCATCCATAACGAAAATATCGCACAGCGCAGCATACTGCTTGGCGAGTGTTTCATCGTCTTTCTTTTCGCCTTTGTTAAAGCGTACGTTTTCAAGTATTACTAGCTCGCCTTCACCTACTTCAACACCAGAAAGATAGTCTTTAACTAGCTTTACCGGCACATCAAGCGCGTCGTTGAGATAATCGACTACAGGCTGAAGTGAAAACTCTTCGGCTGGCTCACCCTCAGTTGGGCGACCTAAATGAGACATTACCATTACAGCTGCACCAGCGTTTAGCGCTGCTTTTATGGTTGGAATTGATGCTTTGATGCGAGCATCTGAGGTAACTTTACCGTCTTTTACCGGTACGTTTAAATCTTGTCTAATTAGAACGCGCTGACCTTTTAGGGACATATCGTTCATGCTTGGAATTGCCATCGTCTTTCCTTGTTAATTTAAAATACGTTGCGAGTACCAAACCAAAACGGTGCATGATATAGCGTCATGGCGCTTCAAAATGGTACGCGCTAATTAACTGTGAAAGCTGCGCGGGCTGGCGCTACCAACCCTTGGCAGCATCAATGCGTTACTGTGCTTCGAACATTGCTTTAGCGGTATCGAGCATACGGTTTGCAAAACCCCATTCGTTGTCACACCACACCAGCGTTTTTACCAGTTGCTTGTGACTAACCCTTGTTTGTGTTCCGTCAACAATACACGAGTGCGGGTCATGATTAAAATCTACCGACACTAGTGGCTCTTCGGTATAGTCCAAAATACCCTGCAATCGTCCTGCCTTTACCTTTTTTAACGCCTGGTTTACTTGGTCAATAGTCACTTCAGTATTTAACGTTACACTTAAGTCCATTGCGGTTACATTTATGGTTGGAACACGTACGGCAATGGCTTCGAATTTACCGGCAAACTTAGGCAGAATGCGCTCTATACCGGCAGCAAGGCGAGTATCAACAGGAATGATTGACTGACTTGCAGCACGTGTTCGGCGCAAATCTTCATGGTATGCATCGATAACCTGTTGGTCGTGCATAGAGGCGTGAATTGTGGTGATCGTACCACTTTCGACACCAAACGCTGCGTCTAACGCCTGTATAACAGGAACAATACAATTTGTGGTGCAAGAACCGTTAGAGACTAATTTTTGTTCACTGGTCAACGTGTCTTCGTTAGTACCAAAAATAACCGTATTATCTAAATCGGGAGAGCCTGGGGAAGAGAACAGTACTTTGCCTGCCCCTGCAGCTAAGTGCGCTTGACCAGACACTCTATCGTCGAACTTTCCCGTACACTCAAGCACAATATCAACGCCTAAGTCTTTCCAGGGTAGGTCTTTAATATCGCTTATGGCAAGCAATGCAATATCGTCACCCGCCACATTCAGCGTGTTATTTTCTAAGGCCACATTAAAACGGAACCGCCCGTGGGCGGTATCGTATTTAAGCAAATGTGCTATGCCTTCAGGTTTTGCAATGTCGTTAATGGCCACAACGTTAAACTCGTTATTGCGCCCACTTTCATAGAGTGCGCGCAACACATTGCGACCAATACGACCAAACCCATTAATGGCAATATTTAGCATAGGCTTATTTATTTACCTCTTACAGAGACAGTGCAGCCTCTACTACAGCGTCAGTGGTAATGTTGAAGTGCTTGAACAAATCGCCTGCTGGTGCAGACTCACCAAACGTATCCATACCCACGATAGCACCGTTAAAGCCCACGTATTTGTACCAGCTATCTTTTGAAAGTGCTTCAACCGCTACACGCTTAACAACACTAGAAGGCAATACACTCTCACGGTATTCAGCAGACTGACGATCGAATACGTCGGTAGATGGCATTGAAACTACACGAACCGCTTTACCTTGCTCAGTAAGTTTCGCAGCCGCTTCAACAGCTAGCTGTACTTCTGAACCCGTTGCAATAAGGATTAGCTCAGGCGTACCAGCGCAGTCTTTAAGTACGTAACCGCCTTTAGCAATGTCAGCTACTTGGGCAGCCGTTCTTTCTTGTTGTGCAAGACCTTGGCGAGTAAAGATTAGGGTTGTTGGACCGTCTGTACGCTCGATTGCAGACTTCCACGACACCGCAGATTCTACTTGGTCACATGGACGCCAGTTATCAAGGTTTGGAGTTGCACGAAGTGCAACCACCTGCTCTACCGGCTGGTGCGTTGGGCCATCTTCACCCAAACCAATTGAATCGTGGGTGTAAACGAAAATAGCAGGCTGCTTCATTAGTGCAGCCATACGCACTGCATTACGCGCGTATTCCATGAACATAAGGAAAGTAGCGCCATAGGCTTTAAAGCCACCGTGAAGCGCAATGCCATTCATCATGGCAGACATACCAAACTCACGTACACCGTAATAAATGTAGTTACCCGATGCATCGTTGGCTTCAACGCCTTTACTGCCTTCCCAAATAGTTAGGTTTGAGCCCGCTAGGTCAGCAGAACCACCTAGTAATTCTGGTAGAAGCGGTCCAAATGCGTTTAGTGCATTTTGCGACGCCTTTCGTGAAGCAATGTTTTGCGGGTTTGCTTGAAGCTCAGCAATAATAGCGTCGGCTTTGTTGCTGAAGTCAGCGGGTAATTCGCCATTAACACGGCGTTTAAACTCTGCTGCTAGCTCTGGATAAGCCGCTTCGTATGCTGCAAAAGCGTCGTTCCACGCGCTTTCCGCTTCGCCGCCTTTTGTTTTACCATCCCAACCCGCGTAAATGTCGTCTGGAATTTCAAACGCACCGTGCGTCCAGCCAAGCTTTTCGCGCGTTGCTACAATTTCATCTTCACCTAGCGGTGCACCGTGACAAGACTCGGTCCCTTCTTTATTCGGCGAACCAAATCCAATGGTGGTTTTACAGCAAATAAGCGTAGGCTGCTTAGTGTTAGCTTGCGCTTTCTCGATAGCCTCTTTTACTTGCTCTGCATCATGACCGTCTACGCCTTCAATCACATCCCAGCCGTAGCTCTTGAAGCGCGCAGGCGTATCGTCGGTAAACCACCCTTCAACTTCTCCGTCAATTGAAATGCCGTTGTCATCCCAAAACGCGATAAGTTTTCCAAGACCAAGTGTGCCGGCGAGTGAACAGGTTTCGTGCGAGATACCTTCCATAAGGCAGCCATCGCCCATAAAAGCATAAGTGAAGTGGTCAACAATGTCGTGACCATCGCGGTTGAACTGTGCAGCAAGTACCTTCTCAGCAAGTGCCATACCTACCGCGTTACTAATGCCTTGACCCAGTGGACCTGTAGTAGTTTCAACACCTGGCGCGTAACCATACTCTGGGTGGCCTGGTGTTTTTGAGTGCAGCTGGCGGAAGTTCTTTAGCTCTTCAATTGGCAGTTCGTAACCAGAAAGGTGAAGTAGTGAATACAACAGCATTGAGCCGTGGCCATTAGACAACACAAAACGATCACGGTTAGCCCACGATGGATTAGCAGGGTTGTGTGATAAGAAATCACCCCACAATACTTGTGCGATATCAGCCATCCCCATTGGGGCGCCTGGGTGACCAGATTTTGCTTGTTGAACGGCATCCATGCTTAATGCACGGATAGCATTGGCGAGTTCACGACGAGAGGGCATGTTGTCTCCTGATTTATTTTGTATCTCTTCCTACCGAGTTGAAAAGACGGGATTGCAATGGGAACGGTAAAACTGGCTGTTCCGCTGCAGCTTACTACTCGGTAGCTTTGAATGTGTGGGCTATTCTTACCTATGCCACCTTTCAGTTCAATGGCTTTTCAATGCTAATACTGAAAGTAAAGCCAAAAAATGGTAAATGATTTTGATGCTGATACTAGTAGTCAGCGTTTTTTCTTCCCATCATTTCTAAAAAGTGATTACACATTAACCTTTTTCATAATTTCCTAAGAGACCAACGTAAATCAAACCGGCATTTGCGTCGAAACGGGATGATATTGAGTTCGACACAGATAAAACGATAGGCAATCTCGTTGTGTGGTTATTAACCTCAGAAAAGACATACGAAGGAGACGCTTAACTTTTTTGTTGGGACATTACTGACGAAAGATCAACTGCATTCACGTCGACGGCTGATGCACAGCAGTACCAAAATGAAAAAAGACAGTACTTATTTGCATCCAAACAAAATACTTGTTCGTTTAATAATCAACGACAACAAAAAGGAAATCAAAATATGAAGCGCATTGTTGCTTTAACGAGTTTCATTTTCATTCTTGCTGGATGTGGTAGTGATTATAAAAAGCCAGAAGAAGTGGTAACACCTCCTCCACCAGTGCAGGTATTTACACCTAGCCAAACCTATGAAATTACACTCAATGGCACACAACAAGTTCCACGTAACAACACAGACACATCAGCCACTGCTATCATAGAAGTAGATGAGTCTTTAAATTTATTTACGATTGACATAGACACCACCAATTTATCCAACATTGACGCAGCTCACATTCATGTGGGCGGTATCGGGGTCAATGGCGATGTGTTATTCGCACTTGAGCCAGATGGCGAGAGCAGCTACGTGCTCGATGAAACATCGATCGACGACGACACAATAGCTCAGTTGGCTGCAGGTAATTTCTATCTGAATATTCATACCGACGCATATCCAAATGGAGAGGTTCGCGGTCAAATTGTGACTGCCGATACTACAATTCTTTTATTCGGTTTATCGGGTCAACAAGAAGTGCCTGCGGTACAAACCACTGCTAGCGGCGACGGTTATGCAACACACGATGCAGCAACGGGAAATATCGATGTTGTGCTAAGAACGACAGGTGTTCCAGACGCCACAGCGGCACACATTCACGTTGGCCGCGTAGGTATGAACGGCGATGTACTTACAGCGTTTGAACAATCCATGGATGATGAAAACGTATGGATGCTCAA
>NZ_BTGG01000004.1:0-348710 GCF_042848195.1 Alteromonas sp. MTD1 | reverse complement strand
CTCAATAAACTCACTCACTTCGTTCGCTGGAGCGCATACACGCAGGGCAACTTCGTTTATGCACCAGGCGATTGCACCGTTATTGAAAAGTGATGTACTTCAAAGGTACATCCAAAATGGTTAGGATATTATTAACAATATCGCTAGTGACATTGTCGGTGTTTGCTTATTTTATTGCTCAGAAGCAATGCATTAGAGAAAGTGTAAAAGAAACAAAAGTTGCACCTAGCGTTCTAATTCAAGCAGACCAGCACTTTTTTAGATGCGACGAACGCAAGTATTGTAGTCAGATGAAGTCTGCTCAAGAAGCACTCTTCTTTCAAAAGAATTGTTCGAATATACATTTAGAGATTGATCAAGATGGAACGCTTTGTAATGGGTATTTCCAATTACGTAAATAACAAAACCAAGGAACTATTATGAAAGCTAAAACGAGAAAGATATTGGCTTATACGTCTGCTGTCATGATTCTAGGTAGTTTGGGGTTCTATGTGTCTATGAAAGACTACCAAAAACAGAATATGGCTGAACTTTTCAATCAAACATTTTCTTAAATTAGAAATTAAGAGCTGTTGAAAATGACAGTTTCAACTTTATTGAAAAGCCTTTATTTAGAAGTGAGTGAACATAGGGAAATTAAAGCATTTAATGGGCTTCTAATTTTACACCATACGTTATTACCACCTGGCTGGAAGTTAGGCAGTTTAATATAAATGAGCATATCTAGATTTTTCCACAATTTACTCTTCCGCATTGCGCACAGCGGCAAAGATATTTTTAAATTGGAAGTAAATAGTCAAGAGATTAGGTTGTCGAAAAACGGTTTGCTTGTTAACACCATCATTTGGACGGATATTTGTTCAATCAAAGCTTTTAAAAAAGATAGCTTAACTGTTGACCCTATTGTTTTAAATATACGTTATTCAACCAACACCAAGCATGTAGTCGCTTTTGACGAATTTATGCTTGGCTTCGATGTACTTGTTTTAGAAATTAATAAAAGATACGGTTTAAACGACACTTGGATAAATCGTGTTAATGCAGGGGCATTCAGTGAAAACTTGGAAGTATTATGGCAGCGTGCATAACGGCTCACTCAGTTCACTGGGGCCTGAAAACGTAGAGCCACTTCGCCATTAAGCCCTGCCCGCCTGCGCTCGTTATCGAAAAGTTATATGCCAAGGAAAAAATGAGTCAATCACCAAACGCTGAGCATTCAGCCAAACTGATCTATGAAGGTGAAATCAGATTTGGCCCCACCTATTTTAAGCTCGAACTTGACGGACACATTTTAGCTGGGCATTTGTTTGGGCGAGTGCTCACATGGTCACCTTGTTCAAAGTATCTAGCGTTGGAAGAATGGCTAACTATCGACTACTCACAAGGCCCAAGAACAAGGTTGTTTTTGATAAACCTTGAAGAACACACCTACTCAGAGTTCAAAACAATCGAAAACGGCTTTGTTAGAAATGTTCACATTAATAGCGGCACTGTTCAGTATGTGAAAGAGTTTCCTGCTACCGGATACGGGCTCGAAGCAGAAATAAAAATTTCAAAAATTAGTAATTGGCGCAAACTTGACGTATATAAAACGAATAAAATCGCTAACAGCTATTCACTAAGGCACTAAGCTGTAGGGCAGCCTCCCCTAGTGCCTAACATGTATACGCGCTTATAGAAAAGTTACTCAATATGGATATGATTAATTACTTTCAGCAAATGTTCGATTTGGCCTCTGAAGGAGAGCTTCAAGGAATTTGGTTCTGGGCATCATGCTACATGCTCGTTGTGTGCCTTTATTCAGCATATTTTCAAATCCAAACACGATATTGGGCTTCTACTGTTGGCCAAATTCACAGCTTAGGACTGAAAAAGTTTGGTATCTCAAACGATTTAACCGAACAGCAATACCGCGGTAGAGCGCTTTATTCATATGTAGTAAATGGTAAAAATTATGAAGGAACGCGCATTTCACCTTGGGTCTTCGTTACCAATTACAATGCGAAGGGCTTACTTCTTAAACAACAATCTGGCATCAACATGCCAACCGAAGACACTGTTACCATTTACTACAACCCTAAAAAACCACAAAAAAGCTTTTTAATTAAGGCGAATAAATTTGGTATTTTTGTTACGCTTATCGTCGCAGTAGCGCCTTTTTTGACTTATGTAAGTCGTTTTCATTTTTAATGCACTGAAAAATTATTTAAGACACTTAACATTAGCTATGAAGCCAAACGCTAATTGCCAACTTTATTGAATGCCAATGCGCTTTCAATTAGCCTATAGGTTTGGGCGTGCGTATTTCTCGTTCTTAGGGAAGACTGTTCGCCAGTGTTAACAAAGTGTACGGACTATTTTCACGTTAACAGGAAGCCCAGTCGCTAATTCAGAATATGGAGGTTTGAATGGATTGTAAGAATTGCGGATCTGATAACACACAAAGATTAGAAGTTGTTTATGACGGCGGCTATTCAACGACTGAAAGCACAAGCTATTCGTTTGGTTTACTGGGTGGCAATTATGGAGGTGGTCTTGGTGGTGCAAGAACCACTACAAATGAAACATCAGTTTCTAACTTGGCAAAGAAAGCTGCGCCCCCTGAAAAGCTCACATACAGATACTTGATAATTCTAATTGCTATCGGCGCCCTCTTGGTAACAAAATCCAGCGAATTAAACTTCTGGTTTTTCTTTGGTTTGCTCTTAATAGCAACTGGCGGATACCTTGTGCATTTCGCCTATAAATTCAATAAATACCGGTGGCCCCTGCAATATGCACATTGGCATCGACAATGGTTTTGCCATAAGTGCGGAAATATTTTTCACTAGACGATATATCTAATCGTTATGTAAAAAGCTATCTCATGACGGAATTTAATAAAAAACAACTCGCAAGACACGGAGTCAACATGAAGCTTTTACTCATTCTTACCTTACTTAGCATACTTTCCGCATGCGCATCTAAACCCTCTCAGGAAAAGGAATCTGAAAATAAAATAACTGTCACTGGCACTAGAATAAAGCGTTCAGAACTTCCGCCTGGCCCAAAACTCAAAATGACTATTAATAAGGAAAACAAGTCGAGCAATATAATGCAGGCGTTCGCGGATATGCAAAACCTTCCTCAACCTAAGGATATTGGCAATTGCTCGGGGCTTATCTCAGCCTTATCTAGCTCGAACTTAAGATTAAGAATAATAGATTCCAATAATGCAGTATTAAAAACTGAGCATGGTATATACGAATATTCGTTCGACGACGAGAGCTGCCCAACAGGTTAACATAACTTATTTTTCGATTTATAAGGGTTAGTTCCTTGTTCGATGAAATACAAACACAAACCATTGTATAGCTTAAGATAAAGTAGCTTTCATGGCTTTGCCAGATATACAATGAGTAAAAACAAGGAGAGTTAAATGCAACAAATCAATATTCTTGTTATTGCGTTAAAAATCGCTGCAATAGTGCTGTTCTTGGACGTTATAAAAAATGTGCCAAACGACATTTTAAACATTCAAGTTGTTGATATGGGGCTCAATGAATCGACAATTTTTACGCTAGTTGTAATTCCCGCTATTATAAAAACCTTCGTAGCACTAGTACTTTGGTTCTTTCCAAAGTTACTCATTACTTCAGTAGCTCCAGACGCAGCAAAGCTTGATGGTTCCCTTGGACAGGCCGCATCCTTATATAAGGCAATAATACCTGCTATTGGTGTCTACGTTGTTTCTATGGCCTTAGCCGACCTTTCTTACTTTATATCTTTACAAGGTGAGTTGCAGCGTCAATATTCAGCAGAACTACAGCCTAGCGATAAAGCTGGTTTCGTGGCTACTATCGTACAGATTGCTATTGGTGCATTGCTAATAGTTGGCAGCAACTTTATGAATAAAATGATGGTAAAAATTCGTGGGTAGTATTTTTTTAACAAACAACGTAAATGGTCTAACGTCAACACATTCACGTTTACTACTAACATTCTTTCTGTTTTTTTGGTCACAATCTGTTATCGCCAATTGCCTTCTATCAGAAGACAGGTTTAAAAACGCATCAACCATTTTTGACACTATTGGCTCCGTCGACTCCTTCAAAGCTACATATTCTTCGCATGTAAAACAGCATGGTAGTGTGGAAAGTTACTCTGTTCTTCATAACTATATCGTATTACGGTATTTACCAGTGCAACTAGAAGAAGGGTTGTTTATCGTTTCATTCGATCGTTCAGGGTCAGATTATTTTATTTTTCACGCAACAGGGCTGGTCGAGCCGCAACAGTTTTACAAAGGTACAGTTGATTTAAATACATGCAGTCTTAACTTTGATATTAGCAGTGATGATTTTGTACAAATGAGTTTCGCTGAAAAGGGGATAATTACTCTCAACTCCTCTAATGCTAGCTTCGTTTTCTTCAATTCAAAAATTGTGAACGAGTAGCGCTGCCTTTCAGGAACGTTTTACAACACGCTTATTTCTACCAGTATTTATCTAGATTAATATTCACGGAAGCTATGAAATTTACAATAAACCTTACAATAAATGACTGGATTACTTGTCAACAACTCTTATCCAATGAAGCGCCCCGAAAGTATTGAAAAGCGAAAACGGATTGTTGGCCCTCTTTTTGAAACATCAAGTGCTGTCTTGATACCAATTAGAGACCTTGAAACTAAAGAAGAAATAGTTAACTTTTTGAGTAAAAAGCTAGAAAAAACACAGTAAACCACTTACATAAGAACCACCAAGGAACATAACAATAAAATGGAACCCAACTACTCAGATTACTCAACCTTAGAGCTTGAAGACGCGCTAGCTGATGTTGATAAAAACGCTTTTCCAAAGCGAGTTGAACGCAGGCCAACATGGCATGTTATGGGTAAACCTAGATGCAACCTATCACGATAGTGTGAAAGGCGTGAACAGGCTGGGTTGTCACGCAGGCGTTACTGCACAAACACTAGACAGTACGGTAAACAATACCGACTTAAAAACCGCAGTTTACCTTGCAAGGAAAATTTATAGCTACGCAGCAAGGTTTTAGATTCTCATCAATAATTTGATAGATGGAACAAGGATAAGTTTTTATCAAGCCTACCGGCTACTGTAATCTCATGGTTAGCTTTTTTAACCTATTGCTTATTACTAGTTAAAGGAATAACCAAGGGAACCATATTTAAACACAAGGACTGTACAATGAAATCAAAACTTCTCTTCGCGCTTTTTACAGTTGTTATTTCGCTACTTTCGCTTTTTGCTGGATTTGTAGCAGGTACCTCAAACATTGCTGGTTCAAATGTAAGTCAACTGTATTACGGCGCTTTAGAATTACAAGCTATTCAGCATTACATTGATACTCAAAGGTATGAAAAAGCAAGAGAGTTGATATGTAGCTCACTGAAAGCCAGAGTGAATATTATGAACCTGGCAAAGCCAATGATGAGCAGCAGAAAAAGTGACGAGATTGATCAATTTAGCCAATCTCTGTTGGTTTCGGAAATTGAAAACAATGAAGCGGCTCTGCTGGATAATTGCAATTAGAAAAACAGCCATACCGCTTATGGCAAGCCCACGCTGCTGAACAAACGTGTTTCAAGGTGAATTTTTGTTCTTAACACTGTCAGCTTACTTAACACTTGAAGTGAAAAAAACGGCGCTCAAAAATAAACCAATGCTATAACATAGCCTTACATAGAAGGTGTGATTTTTGCATAAAATACTACTATTGGTTGTATGTTGGTTTGGAGTCTGAAATGAAACGAACAGTAATTGGCGCTTTTCTATTTGTATTATCTAGCGTTGCGCATGCTGGATTGATAAGCATCGGTTTTGAAGAAGTTCAGGCTGGTTACACCCCGCAACCACAATTCAAACCACAAATCATCAACAATCAATTTGCTAGTCTTGGCATTGTCTTCGAAAATGCATTAGTGGGTGATTGTACTAATAGCGCATTTGGTACGGGTGTTGTGCATCTATACAGCGAAGGAAAAGGCGCCTGCGGAGACTACACGCCAGATATTAAAATGTTCTTTGTTAATCCTAACGATATAAATGAGCGTGCATTTACCACATTCTTTTCAATATTAGTTACCGATGGAAACGACACTACACTTGAAGCATACGACGTAGACAATAACTTGCTTACCAGCATTTCAACGATAGACGGCGGTAAGAATGAAACGCTAACCCTTGAAGAAATTGGCGATATAGCATGGTTGAATATCTTTTCAATAAGTGATGGTACTGGCTACGACGACATTGTGTTTGAAGAAGTTAAACTTTTTAGTGTGCCTGAACCTGTTGGCTTAGCCATTATGGGCTTGGCGCTAGCCGGCATTGGCTTCTCTAGGAAGAAAAAGAACCACTAGGATAGCGCCAATGCTTAACGGCATTTAGGAACGCACGCATTCTTGCCGACTGATGAAGTCGCTGAGGATGCACAATATACATCGTGTGCTGCATCGGGTTAGCCTCTTTAAAGATAACTTCCATTTCACCTTGCTCAATACATTGTGATACTGCGTAACTAGGCAGCCTAGCCACACCTCTTCCCTTTTTCACGTGTGCTATTAACGACAAATTGTCGTTCACTTTAAGCCAGCCAGATACCGCCACACGCTTTCTGTTTATGGTCCAGCTGTCTTGATCAGGCCCTGTTAAACACGCATGTGAAGCTAATTCACTTACGTGCTCTATCATTCCGTTGGCTCGAATATAATCTGGCGAAGCCACTATCATATGCTCATATTGAAACAACGGTTTTGCCACCATGTCCTGCGGCGGATTATTGGTTGACCTAAAGGCAATATCAAATTGACCTTTGTTGAGGTCGTGTCTGTGATAGCTGGTATCAATATGCAGCGACACTCCTGGGTTTTCTTGAGAAAATTGAAAACAGCATTCGCCCAAAACAAAATGCGCAAAAAGGTTTGGCGCCGTTAACGAAATTTTCCCCTCTAGTTGGGTTTGCTCACGAATTAAGTTTTGTTCTATATCTTGCACACATTTAGTCAGCTTCTTTGTATCGGCATGTACTTGTTGCCCTTCCGCAGTAAGGTGCACTTGCCTAGTTGAACGCTGCAAAAGCTTTACGCCTAGCGTCTCTTCAAGCGCCTTGATTTGCTCAGACAAATACCCTCTAGAAATGCCTAAGCGTTCAGCCGCTTCTCCAAAATTTAAGGTATCTGCAACCGCGCTAAACAACACTAAACGCTCAATTTTTTTATGTGGTTTCACAATCAACACTATTCACTATAGCTGCTATCTATTATTCACTATACCATACAATGAATTCGTTTTATTAACGCTGAAGAATTGCCAAAAGCCCTATACACTTTGTGTAATAAATTTCACAGTAATAAATACGACGAGAAGAATTATGAGCACGTTTCCTCTTCAACATTATTTTCCACATGCTAGCCAGCTTGTGTACGGCTGCATGGCCATTGGCGGTGAATGGAATACTTCACCACTTAGTAGCGAGCACCAAAAGCAAGCAGACCACGCGATAAATGCCGCGCTAGACAGCGGTATCACAGTGTTTGACCATGCTGACATTTACAAAATGGGCAAAGCAGAACAGGCTTTTTCCAATGTGCTTACGCAAACACCGTCGCTACGTGAAAAGATGGTAATACAGTCGAAATGTGGCATTCGATTTGATGATGAGTTTGGCCCAAAGCGTTATGACTTGTCGTCTGAATGGATAATAGAAAGCGTTGAGCAGTCGCTTAAGCGTCTAAAAACCGACTATTTAGATATACTACTTTTCCATCGCCCCGACCCATTGATGGATCCTGCCGACATTGCCAGCGCTATGAATAAACTTTACGAGAGCGGCAAGGTAAAACACTTTGGTGTATCAAACATGAGCGCGCTTCAAATTCAGCACCTTCAACACTTTACTGATAAACCGCTTATTGCCAATCAAATTGAGATGAGCCTGACGAACCTTCAATTTGTTGAGGAAGGTATTTTGGTAGGCAATCCAGAAGGTGGTTCAGTGAACTTCACGCCTGGCACCATTGAATACGCGGTACAGAATGGAATTCAGCTGCAGTCGTGGGGCGCAGCAAGCCAAGGTAAATATACGGGTGCACCAGTACAGCTTAACGAAAAAGAACAGCAAACCAAGGCATGCGTAGATTCGCTTGCAGAGAAGTATAACGTGTCACCAGACGCTATTGTGCTTGCCTGGTTAATGCGCTTAAGTGCGAACATTCAGCCTATTATCGGGTCGGCTAAGCCAAAGCGAATTCAAAGCGCAGCGGCAGCAACGTCAATTCAGTTAACCCGTGAAGACTGGTATTCGCTTTACGTACTTGCCAGAGGAGCTGAATTACCATGATATTTGCCAATGATACGCAAATAGGCATGCAGCAAGCGCGAGCAGTCACTGATTACGCTATTAAATGGGCGTAATAAAGTAAAAATGGCACGCCGTGGCGTGCCATTTGTGGTTCGATTTCTTTTTTACTGCAACAACATGCGCACCAACTGCGCAATGAGCAAAATACCCATTAATGGCCAAATCCACTTTGCCCACTTTGCTGCATCTTCGTTACTAATACGCATCTTTGAGCGTTCGATAAGCGGTATGATGAGCGCTAATGCCCCAAACAATACGGCCAATAAAATAATGACTTCCATTATCGCATTCCTATCGCATATTTAAGCACTTCTTTCTTTGCTGGTCCTATGCGCTGGGCAACCGAAAGAAGCTGATTTCTTATCCATTTTATGGGGGCAACGTCGTTGCTAAACAAGGTATAGAACCCATCCATTGCCGTCATCATTATCAAGTTATCGCGCTTTCTAGGTCGTTCAAAGTCTTGTTTTAAGGCACTCACAAACGCATCAGAATGTAATGGCATGCGCTTGGCGGTTACCGACAAAAAGGCTTCAATGTCTTTAAACCCTAAATTAACGCCCTGCCCCGCTAACGGGTTTATAGTGTGCGCTGCATCACCAAGAATAACACTGCAACCCTTGATATAACTGTTCGCATGCGAACGAGTAAGCGGGAATACGGCTTTGTCCACCACCGTAAATGTATTGTTGTTTAGCGTTAATTCTTGTGGAAACGCTGACATAATCTCTTGCGTAAGCTGCATGTTGTTTAGGCTTTTTAAACGCGTTAACTCGTCAACGCTGTCGTACCACACTAACGATGCGTAATTACCAAACATGGGCAAGAAGGCTTTAGGCCCGCTAGGCGTAAATTGCTGCCACGTTATGGCGTCTACCGGCCTGTGCATTTCAACTGTAATGCCCATCGCTTGCTGAGCGTATTGCCAACCGTTGGTGCCTATACCAGCCGCTTGTCGCACCTGAGAATTAGCACCATCGGCACCAACAAGCCACTGAGCTTGAATCTGCGTGTCATCGTCTAGCGTTATTGTAGCCGTTTGCTCAAGCGCGATACGCTTAACCTTTTGCCCTGTAACAACAGTTACGTTCTCAAATTGTTCAAGTGCTTGTAGGCAGCCTAACTGCAACAACCTGTTTTCAACAAAATAGCCTAGTTGAGGTACGTTGATGCTTTGCGAAGTAAAGTCTGTACGATGCTGTGGTTCATCCCATACGCTTAAACCTGTGTAAGGTTTTACACGCATCGCTTTAATGTGCTGCCATGCGCCTAATGCTTCAAGAAGTGTGACCGACGCATCGCTTATGGCTGATACGCGAAGATCAGGGCCATCGCTATCGCTGTACGGCTTGGGTAAAAATGGCTCTATCACCACCACGTTATACTGCTGCTGGGCTAACCCCAACGCTAACGCTGCGCCCACCATGCCGCCGCCATTAATACAAAAATCGACCATTTATTCTCCTTAAAACACGCACTTACATTATGTAATAAAACACTTTGCTGTGTGAAGTAAAACGTAGAATTGGTTTGCCTTAGATCAAAACGCAATGAATCGTCGTAAGACACTGGGAATATGCGTGCATAACAGGTAAAATATGCGGCTATTTTGAACATCTTCCGTAACGGGTGCAGCGCCTTTGTTGAAAATACTCATACAACAAACCGCCACCACTTACTTGGAACTTTATCAGGTTATCGAATAGTTGTTATGACTAAAAAGCTGTATATCAAAACCTGGGGCTGCCAAATGAACGAGTACGACTCGGAGAAAATGGCGGACTTACTCGACTCAACGCACGGCTACAGAGCGGCAGAAAGCGCTGAAGAAGCCGATGTTATTTTGCTTAACACGTGTTCTATTCGCGAAAAAGCACAAGAAAAAGTGTTTCACCAACTAGGTCGTTGGAAAACCCTTAAGCAAGATAAGCCAGAACTTATTATTGGTGTTGGTGGCTGTGTTGCCTCTCAAGAAGGCGATACCATTCGCCAGCGCGCGCCGTTTGTAGACCTTGTTTTTGGCCCACAAACGCTGCACCGTTTGCCTGAAATGATTAACGAACTTCAAGGCGGCGCAAAGTCAGTCATTGATGTGAGCTTCCCAGAAATTGAAAAATTCGACCGCTTACCCGAGCCTCGCGCTGAAGGGCCAACGGCGTTTGTTTCTATTATGGAAGGCTGCTCGAAATACTGCACATTCTGCGTAGTACCTTACACTCGTGGTGAAGAAGTAAGCCGTCCAGTAGATGACGTGTTACTTGAAATTGCGCAACTTGCTGGTCAAGGCGTTCGCGAAGTTAACTTACTAGGCCAAAACGTAAACGCGTTTCGTGGTGAGCACTTCGACGGCACTATTTGTCGCTTCTCAGAGCTTTTAGAGCTTGTTGCCGCTATCGATGGTATTGACCGTATTCGTTATACCACGTCACACCCAGTGGAGTTTACTGATGACATTATTGAAGCATACGCCTCTATTCCTGAGCTTGTAGATCACCTACACCTTCCAATTCAAAGCGGTTCAGATCGCATATTGAACTTGATGAAGCGTGGTCACACGGCGTTAGAATATAAATCTAAAATGCGTAAGCTTAAGAAGATCCGTCCTAACATTAGTTTGTCGAGCGACTTCATTATTGGCTTCCCTGGCGAAACCGACGCCGACTTTGAAGCTACCATGGATTTAATTCAGGCCGTAGATTACGACCTTAGCTTCAGCTTCATTTATAGTGCGCGTCCAGGTACACCTGCAGCCGATGCCGTAGATGATGTAAGCGAAGATACCAAGAAGCAACGCCTTCACCTTCTTCAACAACGTATTACTCAGCAAGCACTGCGTATTGCACGCCATATGGTGGGTACAGAGCAGCGTATTTTGGTTGAAGGCCCGTCTAAGAAAAACCCGATGGAGCTTTCAGGTCGTACTGAAAACAACCGCGTGGTTAACTTTGAAGGCACGCCAGACATGATTGGTGAGTTTGTTGATGTGAACATTACCGATGTTTTCACCAACTCATTGCGTGGTGAAGTTGTGCGTAGAGAAAGCGAAATGGGCTTGCGTGTTGCCGTTTCGCCCCAATCTATCATGGCAAAGCATCAGGCAGATTTGCCGGATGAACTTGGCGTGGGTCAATTCAACCCAGCCTAACAACACGTTTTACTTTTTATAAAAGCGAGGAATAAAGTAGCTTGAGTACATTGGTTAGTAATGAATTTGATTTAGAACCGGCAGATACCAAACGTTTGTCCAGTTTATGTGGCCCTTTTGATGACAACATCAAGCAAATAGAACGCAGATTAGGGGTAGAGATTACCTACCGCAATAATGCATTTAAGGTACTAGGCGAGCCACAGCAAATAAAAAGCGCCAGCGAGCTACTGAAGCTACTTTATATCGAAACACAGCCTGTTAAAGGCCGTGTTCCCGAGCTTGAAGCAGAACAAGTTCACCTTGCTATTCAAGAAGCCCGCGTTATTGAGAAAGATGCAACAGGCGGTTATGGCAAGGAAGTAAACATCAAAACCAAACGTGGCGTTATTAAGCCGCGTAATCCAAACCAAGCGCAATACGTGGCAAACATTGTTAACCACGACATTACATTTGGTATTGGCCCTGCTGGTACGGGTAAAACTTACCTAGCCGTTGCCGCTGCAGTTGATGCCTTAGAACGTCAAGAAATTCGCCGAATATTGCTTACCCGCCCAGCGGTTGAAGCAGGCGAAAAGCTTGGTTTCTTACCTGGCGATTTATCTCAAAAAGTGGACCCATACTTACGCCCGCTTTACGATGCCCTGTTTGAAATGTTGGGTTTCGAAAAAGTAGAAAAGCTTATGGAGCGCAACGTTATTGAAGTAGCGCCATTAGCGTATATGCGTGGTAGAACGCTTAACGACGCCTTTATTATTTTGGATGAAAGCCAAAACACCACGGTTGAACAAATGAAGATGTTCTTAACCCGTATTGGTTTTAATTCAAAAGCGGTTATCACCGGGGATATCACTCAGGTAGATTTACCACGCGGTGCTAAGTCAGGGCTACGCCACGCTATTGAGGTATTAAGCGAAGTGGATGATATTTCGTTTAACTTCTTTAACGCAGAAGACGTAGTACGTCACCCTGTTGTAGCGCGTATTGTGCGTGCCTATGAAGTTCACGATGCTGAACAAGAACGTTTGCGTAAAGAGCGTAAAGAAGAAGCGCTTCGACTACAGCGCGAGCAAGCAGCAAGCGATGCACAAAGTAGTAATAGCACTAGCAGTAATGCTAATAACAGCGATAACACCCCATCGTGAGCGCCATTATTGACTATCAGCAAGCGTTTGAGGGCGACAACGCCATTTTAGCTGCAATCCCCTCACCCGCTGACCTTGAAACTTGGGCTAACGCAGTACTTGCTTGTGAAGGGCTTGAGCATCAAGAAGTTACCATTCGTTTTACCGATGAAAGCGAAAGCCAGAGCCTAAACAGTGAATATCGCGGGAAAGACAAACCCACCAATGTGCTGTCGTTTCCGTTCGAAGCACCGCCTGGCATTGACATGAATCTGCTGGGCGACCTTATTATTTGTGCTCCTGTTATCAGCCGTGAAGCTGCCGAGCAGAATAAAAAAGTGCAGCATCATTACGCCCATATGACGGTACACGGCATCTTGCATTTGTTAGGCTACGACCATATTGACGATGCAGAGGCCGAGGAAATGGAAAGCAAAGAAATTGCTATTCTTGCGGGCTTAGATATTAAGAATCCCTACGAAGCATAGGCAGCGCAATTCGTTTAGAAAGAAAGCTGAATATACTGTACTGAAGAGGCGTTACAATACTTTATAAGTGTATGTAACACCTATCTTTTTATACTTAACAACAATAAATCATTGACGACCAGCAAGAAGCATTTTAACGTTGGCGTTGAACTAACAATTAAACGGACATTATGAGCGACGATAATCCTCACTCTACCAACGGCTCATCAGGCAAGAGTTGGTTAGATAAACTAAAAAATTCAATTTCTGGCGAGCCGAGAAGTAAAGAAGAGTTGGTATCAGTAATCACTGATGCCGAGCAAAACGAAATCATCGACCCACAAACCCGCGAAATGATTGAAGGGGTAATTGGGGTAAACGAAATGCGAGTAAGGGATATTATGATCCCTCGCGCTCAAATGACCACCATAGACGTAGAGCAAAAGGTAGAAGAGTTTTTACCTGTAATGCTTGAATCTGCCCACTCCCGTTTTCCTGTAATTAGCGAAGACAAAGACCACATTGAAGGTATATTGCTAGCAAAAGATTTACTGTCTTTTGCATTTAATGCCGAAAAAGAATTCAACCTTCGCGATATTCTTCGCCCTGCTGTGATTGTGCCAGAAAGCAAGCGTGTAGACGTCTTATTAAAAGAGTTTCGCCAGCAGCGCTACCACATGGCAATTGTTGTTGATGAGTACGGCGGTGTATCTGGCCTGGTTACCATTGAAGATATCTTAGAGATCATCGTGGGTGAAATTGAAGACGAGTACGATACCGAAGAAGACGGTACAGACGATATTCGCCCGTTGAACAAATCGACCTACACGGTAAAAGCACTGACGCCTGTTGATGACTTTAACGAGTTTTTCGAAACAACGTTTAGTGAAGAAGAAGCCGACACCATAGGTGGTATTGTTTTAAAAGCATTTGGCCACATGCCAGAGACCAACGACGAAATTGTGATAAACGATATTCAGTTTAAAGTGACAAACTCAGACAAGCGTCGCTTAATTCAGCTAAAAGTGTCGGTACCGTCACTCGAGTAAAGTAAGTAAAACCAAGTTACTAATACAGGTGCTGAAAGGCACCTGTACTGTTTTAAGCAGTTTTTATCGCTTTTTTACTGCTTTTTTAAGAACACTCTTTACAACGCTGGCTTTAGGCTATCGCTGCAGCAGCTTAAACTCATGAAACATACGGTAAGTCGCTCACCATCATGTTAAAACGCATTTCTTCAGGTTTTTTATCTCACCGCTTTTCACGCTTCTTACCGCACCTGTTACTTGTTATGAGTGGTGCAAGTTTAACCCTTGCTTTTGCGCCCTTTAACTTGTGGCTTATTACCATTCCTGCTCTTGCGCTGGCTTTTCGTCAAATTATAAAACTGAAGCACAAGCCTTTTTTAGCTGGCTGGCTATTTGGCGCAGGTTGGTTTGGTGCAGGCGTAAGTTGGGTGCATGTGAGTATTGCCGACTTTGGCGGTCTGCCGCTTATAGCATCTATCGGTTTAATGGCACTATTATGTGGCTACCTTGCACTGTACCCTGCGCTCGCTATCAAGTTTACTGCAAAGTACTTTCCAACAAGGCTTTGGCCAATGGCTCTGCCCTTTTTCTGGGTGGTAGCAGAATGGTTGCGAAGCTGGATGTTATCTGGCTTTCCATGGCTTTCGCTTGGGTACAGCCAGCTTGATAGCCCACTAGCTGGGTTTGCCCCAATTATTGGCGAAACCGGCATTACCGCACTGTTAGTGTTAAGTGCGGCGCTGTTAGCACTAGTAAATAATAAACGTACGGTGTTTAACGCCGCATTAGTTATTAGCTGCTTATTTGTAAGTGGTTATTTGCTTTCGCAGCACACGTGGGTGAAGCCAAAGCAGACCTACAGTGTGGGGATGGCACAAGGCAATATTGCGCAGAGTCTACGTTGGGTTCCCGAGCAAGACGAACCCACTATGCAAACTTACTGGTCGCTTACTGAAGGGCTTTGGAGCAATGATTTAGTTGTATGGCCTGAGGCAGCCGTACCCAAACTGGAACCGCTTGCTCAGCCATTTTTAGCCAAAGTGAACGAGCGCGCTTTTAACGAAAACACAGCGCTTATTACTGGCATTGTGAACTACAACTGGGAAACCGACGAAGCGTGGAATAACCTAATTGTGTTGGGGAAACGCAATGAAGATGCTGCGTATCCTGACTATCAGTACTTTCACAACAACCGCTTCGCTAAACATCATCTTCTACCTGTAGGAGAGTTTGTTCCCTTTGAAGACTGGCTTCGCCCACTTGCCCCTTTATTCGATTTACCCATGTCGAGCTTTTCAAGAGGCGGTTTTCAGCAACCTAATTTAGAAGCAAACGGCATTAAGTTAGCGCCGGCCATATGTTTTGAAATTGCGTTTCCAAGGCAGGTAATGGCTAATGTGCATGCTGATACTGATATGATCATTACTGTAAGTAATGATGCATGGTTTGGTCGTTCACATGGCCCTGCGCAGCATTTACAGATTGCGCAAATGCGTGCACTGGAGATGGGGCGCCCTGTGCTGCGTGCAACCAATAATGGTATTACTGCGTTTATCGACCATAAAGGCAAGATAAATGCCGTGCTGCCTCAATTTGAAGCGGCGAGCATTACCGCACCGATTATTGCAACTGTTGGCTTTACACCCTTCTACCACCTACAAGACTTAGGCGTTTGGTTTATAGTTACCCTACTACTCATTGGTGCTGTGCTAGTTAGAAGACGAGGTTAGTATTTAGCCTCGTTTTAAGATGTAAGTACCTAAAGCACCAATACTATTTATGAATAAAATAGCTTCTAACGCATAAACGATAAATTACGCGTAGAGAAGTTAGCTAAATTTGGAAATACTTCTAGCAATTGGTTATCCGTTAGTCCAAACCATGCGCCCAACGTGGCGGCGTATTGGTCTACCGCAATAGTAGGTAGCAGCCTGCCGTCACCAATGTCCTGATTACCGTTTAGCATTAGCTCTGGCACTTCGCCATATACATCGCCACCATTTACTGCACCGCCAAGTACAATTTGATGCCCGCCCCAACCATGGTCGGTGCCATCACCATTACTTGTCATTGTTCTACCAAAATCTGATGCGGTGAACGTAGTAACAGCATCCGCTACACCAAGCTCTTGAGTTGCGCTGTAGAACGCTGCTAAACCTTCTGCTAACTCGGTTAGCAAACGTGGATGGTCGGCGTTTTGGTTGTCGTGTGTGTCCCACCCACCCATTGCAACGTAATAGACTTGCCGTGGCTGATCCAGAGTTTGTCGCGTAGCTATCATTCTTGCCACACCTTCCATTTGCGCACCAAAGCGCGATGCTGGAAATTCGGTTTGTAACTCATCAACTGTTGCTAATGCACTGTTCACCAAAGAGCCAGTTCTTCGGGTACGCTGCACAATATCACTAAAGGCTTGCTGAAAACGGTTAGACGCACCACTGTTAATAGTATCGTAAAAGGCCGCATTAGCTTGTTGCCAAGACACATCTGTATTAATTCCCACCATTTCTTCTGCGCCGTTTGGCCCTAAAGCAAATGGCAGCACGTTGCGACCCGTTTGCCATAAATTGCCACCAGCCATTGAAAGGTTCATAGACAACGGATGCCCCGAGTCATAAATCAAGTCGGCCATTCTGCCCGCCCACCCAGTAAGTGCAACGTTTTGTGGGTCAGCAGTTTGCCAATGATTTTGCTGGTCACTATGAGAGAATAACTGCGGAGGTAATACAGCTTGACCCGATAACACCTGACTTACTGTTACCGGCTGAATAAGCGGCCCCATATTCGACACAAATGCGGCATGCCCGTTTGCGTAAACGTTAGATAAACTTGCAAGCGATGGATGCAACCCAAGCGAAGAGTACTGTGCAGAACGTGTAGCAATAGGTAGTGTTTCTTCAAGGGCTACTGCTAAGTTTTGGCGTGTACTTTCATAAGCGCTATACGCTGCCGACTCTGTTGGTACAAGCATGTTTAGGCTGTCGTTACCGCCAAGTAAAAACACGCACACCAACGCTTTATAGTCATTAAACGGTTGGGTTTGAGACATGGCCTGCACTAAAGAAAATTGTGAAGACACACCATATAGTGAGCTAGCACCAACGGCTGAAGCGATTCCTTTTTTTAGAAATGTACGTCTATTCATCATTGTGCTCCAAGCCTAAGGTTGAACGGCAAATTCAGGGGATATGGTAGCGAGATACACTAAGTTTGCGTATTTCATCCAAGCGACTTCGGCACCCGACCAGTGCTCTGCGGCGTTGTGTAACGCCTGCCGCGTTTCATCATTCATTTGCCCGGCGAACAACACCAGGTTTATATATTCGATAATGGCGTCATCGCTTTGAAGCGCTACCAATTGGTCGAAGTTAACGATGCCAACATCATCTTCCACTATCTCGTCGCCACGTAAGTTGTTAAACCAAGCCATGTAGAACATATAGTTGATATAACGCGTCACGCTAATCTCATTTTCTAACTGAAACTCGGGCGAGGTTAGGCCGCTATCGCGAATGTCGCCTGGCAGGCTGTAATCAGGACGATAGAAATTAAATACGCTAGGCGAGCCTAGTGGTGAAAGCCCTAAATTATATTCAACAAACTCATGGCCCATGCCGTTGTCCCGTGCACCTGAACTAAATGCACGCATGGTATGCGCTAACCTAAGTAACGGCATACGCAGCTTTCCAGTTTGTCGAGCGCTAAGCGTTACCGCTTCTTCATCGAGCAAAATGGTCTGAACAACCGCTTGCAAGTCGCCTCTTACGCCATCGCCGTTATCATTAAAAACTTGCGATACCCGCGCAACATACTGTGGCGACGGATTACTACTTACGAGCCTTTGTATTAGTTGTTTTGAAATAAATGGGCCAACATTAGGATGATGAAATAAGTCATCTAACGCTTGGCTTAAGTCTTGTTCTGCACTTTGACCTGCAGGCAACACAGTGCCGTTTAACAGTACTTTTTCACCTTCATCATGAAACGCGTTGTAGGCCGACATAGGCGTTAAACTGTCGTAATGCCATTCCCACCAATGTGATTTTCCAGCAAAGTGCCAACCTGTAAACACATGGGCAAATCCTTCTATTTCATCTTGTCCATAGGTAGCAATTGTATTGCCCGCTGCATCGCGTTTTGCGGTGCCGTCAGGGTTAAGTTCAACCAAGCCAATGGTAAATAGCTGCATCACTTCTCTGGCGAAGTTTTCATCTGGTCGTATATTTCGCTCGTCGTCGGGGCGCTCATTACCCAGCATGCTCAAATACATACCCATCATCGGGTTAAGGGTAATTTCTTCCAAAAGGGTTCTGAAATTACCGAAACTGTTTCGTACCAAAACATCGTAGTAGTTGGCGACACCGAGTGGGTCAACCAACAAACGAACGTCTTTGGTCGACACAACGAAGATTTGTGATAGTGCAAAGGCTACACGCTGACGAAGCTGGTCATCGCTGTTGACTACCCTGTCCCACCATGATTCAACCCAATGCTGTGAATACATTTCATCGGCGGCATATTTGGTACTAAGCAATGGCAAGTGTAGTGATGCAGGCGTATTAAATTGCTCGGCTAGCCAAGTTTGCCTGTCTATGTTGGCGGCATACTCAATACTTTGTAGCGTTGGACCAAACGTAGACTGCATTAAAAATAACGCAGCGCTTTCCTGCCCCATGGGTGTTGGCTCATCTTCGGGCGGAGGCGGTGCTTCGGGTGGGGGCGTTTCAGGTGGCGCTTCTGGTGGTGTTTCAGGCGGCGGTGTTTCAGGTGGTGCTGGGGAAGGTGAAACCGGTGTTGCACCGTCTCCCTCTATGGGAGTTTGTGGTGACGCGCTATCACCAGAACCACCACAGGCAGTTAGAAACAAACAAAAAAGGAAGATATAGAGTGCTCTCATAACCCTTGCCTACGATGATTTACACCATTTAAGTGTATATCACGCGTGCAACATTTGGTTATTACACGCGTGCTTTAGGTATAAAATCACTGACCACCGGCAGCCTGTATTGCCGTTAGCGCTACTGTAAATACAATGTCATCTACCAGCGCGCCGCGGCTTAAGTCGTTAACCGGCTTACGCATGCCTTGAAGCATTGGGCCAATGCACACTAAGTCAAAACTGCGCTGTACTGCTTTGTAAGTGGTGTTTCCAGTATTAAGGTCTGGGAACACAAACACGTTTGCCTTACCTGCAACAGGGCTATTTGGCGCCTTACTTCGCCCTACACTCTCAATGGCCGCCGCATCGTATTGAAGCGGTCCATCAATGAGTAAGTCAGGGCGCAATGACTGTGCAATTTTGGTTGCTTCTCGCACTTTTTCCACATCGCTGCCCGCGCCTGAAGTACCTGTACTGTAGCTGATCATTGCCACGCGAGGCTCTATGCCGAACATTTGAGCAGAAGTAGCCGATTGGATAGCAATGTCGGCAAGCTGCTGTGCATTAGGGTCTGGGTTAATAGCACAATCGCCATATACCAACACTTGATCAGGCAGCAGCATAAAGAACACAGACGAAACGAGTGATGCATTTTCTGCGGTTTTTATAAGCTGTAATGCTGGGCGAATAGTATTGGCCGTGGTATTAACCGCGCCTGACACTAAGCCGTCTACGTGGTCTTGCTGAAGCATCATGGTGCCAAGCGTTACGTTATCGCTCAACAACTCGTTAGCAACAACCTCGGTTACGCCTTTATGGCCGCGCAGTGCTACTAAACCTTCAACATAGTCTTGTTTAATGTTGCTCGGCGATAATATTTCAACGCCGTCACCAAGCACTACACCCTGCTGTTCTGCTACGCGTCTTATCTCAGTCTCGTCACCCAGTAAAACGGGGCGCGCTAAACCACGCTTTGCACAAATTGACGCGGCCACAACTGTGCGTGGTTCGTTACCTTCGGGAAGCACAATGCGCTTGTTAACCTGCCGTGCACGGTTAGTCAGGTAAAAACGAAACGCCGAGGGTGACAGCTTTCTCTGTCGTGATACTTTTTCAGTAAGCGAGGTTACCCACTTTGCATCTAAGCTTTCTGCAGTATGTACCATTACCTTTTCTATACGATTGCTATCGTCAACCGGCACTTCTTGGTTAAACGCCTGCAGGTTTTGTGCTGTTTGCCATGTATTGGTATTGACCAGCATCACCGGCAAGCCTGTTTCCATTGCTTGGCTGCACAACGCCATAATGTTCTCATCTGGCTCGTAGCCACCAGTCAGTAATAACGCACCTAGCTTGGTACCGTTTAATGCGGCTAGACAGCACGATACAAACACGTCACCGCGGTCGCCAGACATTACAAGCAATGCGCCTGGTTTTAGGGTATGAGTCATGTTGTGAATTTCACGGGCACAAAATGAAACACTGCTTAATCTGCGCTCTGCCATTTCCCCTTCATTTAACAAGGTAGCATTTAAATGTTTTGCCACGTCGGTTGCCCGTGGCGACACTAAATCGGCGCTCCAGTCTATGGTGCCTAATAAGCTTAAGCCTTTCTTGAAGATTGGAAGGTCACGCAGTGCTTGTGTGCGAGCTTCGTCGTGCTCAGGCGCTTCAATGGCACCAATATCGGCACGTAAACGCCCATGCTCATCAAAAGGCGCATTAACTTTGTTGAATATGCAGCCAACTACTTTTTGGCTTTTATGGCCGCCGTAAGTATCAACCACAATTTCTAGACGGTGATTAATGTCGGTTACCGAGTCGTTTCCAGGCACAGCAACAAATACAATATCAGCGTCTAATGCTCTGCTGATTTCTAGGTTTAAACGCTCAGCATAGGGATGGTGTCGTGTGGTAACTAAGCCTTCAATCACCGTTACGGCTTCATGCTCACTGTTATCTTCAAAACGCTCGATAATTTCTTCTAACAACTCATCTGTGCTGTCGTTACTGATCATGCGCTCTACATAATCTAGCGTAAACGGAGAAATAGGTGACACGCTGGCGTGGTGTGAAATGATGGCCGTTGAACGTTCTTCACCATTATCACCTCTTCGAGGCTGTGCGACTGGCTTAAAGAAATTGAGCTTAATGCCTTGCTCTTCAATAGCGCGAACAAGACCCATGCTGACAGTAGTAAGGCCCACACTGGTGCCCACTGGGATCAACATTATTTTGCGAGACATAAATGCTCCTGATATAGCGCCTTATTGCAAAGGCACTGGTTCAAAACTAATTAAAAACCTGATGCAAACTTAGACTGGCTAATGCAAGCCTATGCAAACTGTGCGGCTTGTGCTGCAATAACCCACTCTTCATTGGTAGGCACAACTAGTACTTTGGTGCTTGATGATGGTGCACTTATTTCGCCCGCGTTTCCAAATCGCGCATCAAGGTTTTTCTGCTCATCAATTGCTACACCAAAATGCTTGAAATAGCCCATAGTGGTTTCGCGGATCAGTGACGAGTTTTCGCCAATTCCGCCGGTAAACACAATGGCATCTAGGGTTGGTACAGCAATCATGTAGCCCGATATGTATTTGGCCAAGCGATAACAGAAAATTTCAATGGCAAGTAACGCACCTTCATGCCCGTTAAGTGCAGCTTCTTCCAATGTTCTACAGTCGTTACTTAACTCGGAGATACCCAATAGACCAGATTGTTTGTTCAACAGGTCGTTTATTTCTTCTGCCGTTTTACCATGCTTTTGTTGCAATGTTCCAGGTAGACTTGGGTCTAAGTCACCACATCGGGTACCCATCACTAACCCCTCAAGCGGTGTAAAGCCTAAGCTAGTGTCTACCGCTTGACCTTTTTCGATGGCTGATACGCTACAGCCATTGCCAAGGTGTGCACTAATGATGCTTGTGTCCTCTACCGATTTATTTAGTTGAGCAGCAGTACTGTCTAAAATAAATTTATGGCTAGTACCGTGGAATCCGTAGCGACGGATACCGTGTTCTTTGTAAAGTGCCATTGGAAGCGCATAAACAAAGGCTTTCTTGGGCATGGTTTGGAAAAATGACGTATCGAATACTGCAACATGCGGTAAATTCGGGTAGGCCTCTTGAGCAGTAGTAATGCCTTTCAAGTTTGCCATGTTGTGAAGCGGCGCCATGCTGGCATATTCTTCAATGGCAGCCAGAACGGTTTCATCTACCAATGCTGCTTGTTTAAATTTCTCGCCACCATGCACCACACGGTGACCAATAGCGATTGGCACAACATCAGTTTGCGCAATTACCGACTGAATAGCATTCAATGCTTCTGTGTGACCCGCTTTCTCGGGCAGTGCTAACGTATTTTTTTTGCCGTCTATCTTATACGACAAGCTAGCGTCTTGGTTGCCTAGGCTCTCTGCTATTCCAGATAGCCCTGCTTCACCAGTTTCAGCATTAATAATGGCAAACTTCACAGAAGAGCTGCCGCAATTTAAAACAATAACGTCTTTTTTCATTTGGATTTCAAATTAAAAGTGGTGGGTCAAACAATGAGTTTGAATTGTAGCATTTATAAACAAAAAGGTTGGTTAACGTTATGCTAAATCTTTTATAAAAAACATCGCATTCACTTGTTTTTCAAAGGGTCTTTTAGGTTTTCTATTTATTTCAACAGGCCTTAACTTTCCCATGGAAAAGGGCTTTGGAAACCCTTTTGGGATGGGATTAACGAACACAAAAACAAAAATTTTAAAAATTTTTTGTTTTTGGTGTTGAAAAGTATTTGGCCTATCCCTACATAGTATTTGTCGGCGCTGAAAGGTCAGGTCGACACAAACGCCGCCGAATTGTCGGGGCACATTAATTTAAACATATTGCTTTATTTTGAGGATATGACTATGCGTACTATCGATCTATCTCCACTTTACCGTTCATTCATCGGTTCAGACCACCTTGCTTCTCTTATTGACGCGGCTTCGCGCTCTGAGAAACAAAGTACTTACCCTCCGTACAACATCGAGCTTTTAGGCGACGATAAATATCGCGTAACCATGGCGATTGCAGGTTTCAGTAAAGACGACGTTTCGATTCAGGTTGAAGATAACACCCTGACTATTACTGGCACTAAAAAAGCGGAAGAGAAAGAGAGTAACGAACGTAAGTTCTTACATAAAGGTATTTCTGAGCGCAATTTTGAGCGTAAATTCCAACTTGGCGACCATGTGAAAGTATTGGCAGCTGATATGGAAAATGGCCTTCTACATATCGATATGGAGCGAGTCATTCCAGAATCGAAAAAACCACGTCAAATTGAAATTGGTTCTCGACTTATCGAAAACTAATCAACCAATTTCATAACTTCTTGGTTTGTTCCCCATTTTTTGCGGCGCCTTTTGGCGCCGTTTTTTATATTGGTCAGGGCGCACAGTTTAAGTCAATTTTAGATTGCTCGTCTGCAACAGGAAAACATTGACCCGACGGCAAAGCGTCAGGCGTATATCTTTCGAGCTCAGGGTCGTAAAGCCCCTCTTTTAAGAATGCCACTAAATCGTCAATTTCTTCTTCATTTAAATTCAATGGTACAAATCGTTCGTCCAGTAGACTATTGGCCAAGCGCTTTTGCGGTACTGCAGCATTTTTATACACCACGACCTGCCTTATGCTTGTAAAACTACCACCGTGTCCAAATACAGTAGAGTCTTTTAAATTGTAGAGCTGCGGTATTTTAAATTTATAGTTATCTTCCTCACGACCTGTAAACCCACCTCTTCCTTTCGCATCATTTTCTGTAACCACACCAGTTATGTTAGGGTCTGATGTATCAAGATCTGCAAACCCAATAGCCATAAACATTTCCTGGTTATTTGCGCCTACTTTTGAACTTAAGGCAGGCCCAATATGACAGTTTGCGCAACCTGCTTTACCAAAGAAAAGTATACCGCCTCTTTTTTCTTGATCAGTGAGCGCAGAGTCATCTCCTCTTAACCAGCGTTGAAATGGTGCTTGGTTCGCGAGTACCGTCCTCTCAAATGCAGCAATTGCTTTCCCCATATTTTCAAGAATATCATCCCCCCCATCAGGATAAGCTGCTTCATATAAGAGCTGATACTCAATATTTTGCTGCACAAAAGAGTTATTGAATGTGTTTAACCTATGCACTTTTGTACCTGCTACAGCTTGGGTTTCCAACCCCGCCAGACCACGAACATTCTCGAACTTAGGTGTACCTTGTGTTGCTAAAATATTAGCCGGTAACTCTGCGTTGATTAACCCACCATCCTGATTACCAAACTGACCATTCCAAAGCATAACCTCTTGAAATGCCGTATTTAATATACTTGGTGATGTTAACGGTTGAACATCAGGAACAAGGCTGGGGTTATCACTCAGTTTATCAAAGCCAGCTGCCAAGACACGCAGTTCTCCCGCAACGCCAAAGCCCGTTCCCCCTTCCCCAATGCCCTGAACAACACCGGATTTGAAACCAGCAGCAGCGTGGTGACAACTTGCACATGACCACGTATTAGCTCGTTCCGCATTGACGCCGTCAGTAGCAACCGCTGTCTCATGAAAAAGCATCATTCCTAGCTGTACTTTCTCAGCAGTAATTGGATTATTTGGATCGGCAGGAATATTCGCAAAATCTGAAGAATGAGGAAGCACTAATCCTTCGACTCCTCCGTCTAATGATTCATTCAGGGTATCCATTAGCTGTACAGACAGAGAACTTTCTACAAGAACTGGCTCTTCCTCGCTTTCAGCGCCGCATCCTACTAGAACAATTGCACTTACAAGCAATGATGCATATTGGACATTAGAATTTAACTTCATGACGTTACCTCTGTTTCAAACTAGTCACATCAAAATTCTCAAAGCATCAAGGGCAAAACATGACGATGGTGCCGGCTGAAAACACATATTAAAATTTATTAATATTAATATAGTCTAGCACTTCATGGAAAGCCAATTGTAACGACTGAACTTTAGTAGGAATAATGTCACCTTGCGATACTGCATCAAATGTCGACATCACTATCGCAAAGCTAGTTAATTTAATTCATGGACTAGTGAGGGATATGACATAGCTTGCTTTGCCAGCCTCACCCGAAGAAAAGGTGCCCGAAATACACTTATTGGAAAGCTCCCCCGTGGAAGCCGACGTTATTGCTTGAAAAGAACTAGTAGCCACACCCGTATCGAAAATACCTTCGTGTTTTAAAGTTACTGTCCCCCTCAAGCCATTTATTACACCTACAAATGATTCAAAACCAACAAATGAAGCTTTCGTTTGAGTTTCATATGCCATGACATACTCTAAATTGGATTCACCGACGATATCACCAGCGTACGTTTGTTTTACGGAAGCGCGGGTTAGCTTTGCACCTCCAGATTTTTCAGAAATCGTATCCTCTTCCCAACCTACGATAGAAAAATCACCTCTGCATTCCATACTATTTCCTCCAACGCTTTTTTAGGATGCTAACGTGGTTAATAAATAGTGCAAAGTAATAAAAGTGTAACAGAGTGTTAAGTTGTGCTTTTAATCAAGAGTGAAGCTCGAGATGGCTCTTCTCAATACGGTATTGTTTTCTTTCATTGACTGAGATAATTTAGAAAGTGACTCAGCTAATTCAACCTCGTGTTTAGCTGCTGATTCTACATCGACGATATCTTTTGCAACTTCTCTTGTTGTCACTGACTGCTGTTCTGCCGCCGCAGACATATTGTTTGCCATCGCTTCTAATTGAGATGCTGCATCTTTTACCTTTTTAGCCGTTTCTCTTCCGTCACCTGTGACCTCCACTGAATTTTTCACCGCTCTCGCGTTCTTATTTATATCCTCCACCACGACCATACTCGCTTGCTGAAGCGATGCGAGTAGCGATGATATCTGGTCCGACGCGTTGCGGCTGCTCTGTGCTAGCTTTCTCACTTCATCAGCAACAACGGCGAAACCACGACCATGCTCACCCGCTCGGGCTGCTTCTATCGCAGCATTCAAAGCCAGTAAATTAGTTTGGTCTGACAGAGCATTAATGGTCTCTAATATGCCGCTAATTTCTGTTACCTGTTTCTCCATATCAGCAGCATTATTTTCAACGGAACTCATGTCCTCTTCTAATTGCTTCATCTCCCTTCTGATTGACTCATTTATCTCGAATGCTGTGTTTGATAATGTGTCTAAGGATTGACTGGCAGATAATGTGTCAAATGCCGATTTTGCAATTTCATCGCTCGTCACTGATACCTCCTCCAGGGCAGATGCAATATTCAGCGAGCGTTGCTGTGTATCGCCTGCATCTACAACCATTTCGGCGCAGGACTCCTCTAACTCTGATGACAAACGAGTACTTGCCTCAATTGATTGCTCTAAGCCACGGATAAGATCTTTCAAAGCCAGGATCATTTTATTAACTGCGCGAGAGACCGAGCCTAGCTCATTTCTTGCTTGTGAGCTGACGTCTACTGTTAAATCACCGTTATCCGCTATGTTGTGTAGGTTTTGGATAAGGCGACGTAACTGCGTACTGAGGATATGAAGTAGCGAACGATAAATAAGCGCAACAACCGAAGCACCGACAATAATAATTAAAACAGTAACGGTAAGTGCAAGAACAGCAGAATCGTGCATGGCACGGGCGTCTTGCGCTACTTTCTGCCAAATATCATCAAGTATGCCTTTCACGCCCTTTATTTGCGAAGTTGCAGCGCCAAACCAATTATCGTTTGAAGGAAGTGAGTTAAAATCTATACTTTCTGATTCTAGTGATACAAGTGTGCGCGTTATTAAAGCGGCCTCTTGTGATGACAAAACATCATTAAACACAGCAAAATTGTCTGGAGGTAAACTGTTTTTCAATTTGCCTGAAATGTATTCCACTTCCTGCTTGTATTTTGCAAGCTGGCTCTTAATCAAACTATTGGCACTTTTTCGTGCAATCACACCATTTACTTTCCCTCTTTGCTGTCCCAAGCGCTCTTTTAGTTGGGCAAGTAAAATAGCGTTAGCCAGTGATTCCTTTGATGCAAGGTTATTAACATAGATTGTGAGTGAATTTGCAGCGTTGAGCGCCGCAGCATTCAGTGAACTATAAAAAGTAAATGCTCTCCCGCCACTGCCACTGTCGACCTCACGCCTCAAAGCTTCCTTACCCGCTAAATATTCTTTCAAAGCAAGTAAAATGCGACTCACTTTTTCCCCATAGACTGCGTTGTCGGATAGCAAAGATTCAAGTTTTCGTTGCGCCTCGTCTGCGTTTTTTCTTTGAGCTTTTACTTTGTCAAATGCTGCATCGCTAGGATTACCAAGATAGCCAGCGGTTAGCCCTCGCTCAACTGCGTGATGATGTGCTATTGCCTCGACAGACGCGATAAGGTTAATCATTTCAACGTCGCTACTTGCCGCACTTGTATCTGAAAGAGAACGGCTAACATCTTTAAATGCAAGGAAAGCAACACTGATAAGAAGAATTGAAGCACCGCAGATGGTTAGCTGGAAAATTGATAATCGTTGTAGCACGCGCACGATCGAACTCCGTGTATATGATGTACTGTTGAAAGAAAATACATGACCTACGGTTGTAACCAACTGAAAGGTGCCTTTTTCCAGTATAGAAAACAATCAAATAAGCGCAAATAACGATATTTAGCTCATTGCTCAGGATTAGTTTTGTATTGTGAAAACAAAAAAGCCGAGCAAATGCTCGGCTTTCCAATATGGCTATATCAAAACATAGCTTAGATGTATTCGACCTCAATGATTTCCACTTCAACAGCACCTGCTGGCGTTTGAATGGTTACCATATCATCAAGCTCTTTACCAATTAGGCCACGAGCAATAGGAGAGTTCACAGAGATAAGATTGTTTTTAATATCTGCCTCATCATCGCCCACTATGCGGTAGGTAGTCTCTTCATCGGTATCAACATTTAAAATGGTTACAGTAGTACCGAAAATAACCTTTCCGGTGTTGTCCATTTTAGTAACGTCGATGATTTGCGCATTCGACAGCTTGCCTTCGATGTCTTGAATACGACCTTCACAAAAGCTTTGCTGCTCACGAGCTGCGTGATATTCGGCGTTCTCTTTAAGGTCGCCGTGCTCACGCGCTTCAGCAATCGATTCGATAATACGCGGACGGGTTTTGGTTTTAAGCTCGTTTAGTTCGTCACGCAGCATTTGAGCGCCACGCGCTGTCATTGGATACTGACTCATGGATACAGTCTCGCCTAGCTAGTTATTTAAAACAGAAAAGTGCGCCGCGAAGGCGCACTTTTTATTCGTTCACACAAATGTAATATGGCTAGGATACCTCGTATCCTAGCCGTTGTCATTAGTGTTTAATTCTAGCGTGCAGTTCTTGAACTGATGATACTTTGTTGCGGTCATCAGCTGACTTAGCTCTAATTGTAGCGAACGCAGCGTTCATTGTTGTTGTGTAGGTTACTTTATTAAGTAACGCTTCACGACGAATATATACCGAGTCGGTAATAGCTTGTCGGCCTTCAGTTGTGTTAACCAAATAGGCGTATTCACCGTTTTTGATTGCATCAACGATGTTAGGACGACCTTCCGACATTTTATTCACTACCGTGCTCATAATGCCAGCATCATAAAGCTCTGTCGCTGTTCCGCGCGTTGCTTCAATTTTAAAGCCCGCCTCAACAAGCGCTTTTGCCAGTTCAATCATGCGAGGTTTGTCGTTATCACGAACCGAGATAAGTGCTTTACCCTCTTTAGGAAGCGGAGCACCTGCGCCTAAGTTCGCTTTAGCGTACGCTTCTTCAAACGTATCGCCCACACCCATAACTTCACCAGTAGAACGCATTTCTGGGCCTAATAGTGGGTCAACGCCTTGGAACTTAGCAAACGGAAGTACTACTTCTTTCACAGAGTAGAAAGGAGGAATAACTTCTTCCGTTACGCCCTGCTCTGCCAGGCTTACACCTGCCATTGCACGTGCGGCAACTTTTGCTAATGGAATACCTGTCGCTTTCGACACGAACGGTACGGTACGTGCAGCGCGCGGGTTGACTTCGATTAGGTACACTTCACCATCTTTGATTGCGAACTGTGTATTCATCAAGCCAACTACGCCAAGTTCAAGGGCCATAGCTTTAACTTGCTCGCGCATTACGTCTTGAATTTCTTTAGACAGTGAATGTGGAGGCAGTGAACATGCAGAGTCGCCAGAGTGAACACCCGCTTGCTCGATATGCTCCATAATGCCGCCGATTACCACTTCTTTGCCATCGCAAATTGCGTCGATATCAACTTCAATAGCATCGTCAAGGAAACGGTCTAGCAGTACTGGCGCGTCGTTAGACACTTTTACTGCTTCGTTTAGGTAGCGCTTAAGGTCTTTAATGTCGTATACGATTTCCATCGCACGACCACCTAGTACGTAACTTGGGCGAACAACCAGCGGGAAGCCAATTTCTTCCGCCATTGCAAGGGCTTGTTCAACGTTAGTTACCGTGGCATTTGCTGGCTGCTTAAGGTTGAGCTTGTTAACCATTTGCTGGAAACGCTCACGATCTTCAGCGCGGTCAATGGCTTCCGGTGAAGTACCAATAATTGGTACGCCAGCCGCTTCAAGAGCGCGTGCTAGTTTAAGCGGCGTTTGACCACCGTACTGCACGATAACGCCTTTCGGGTTTTCTTTCGCAACAATCTCAAGTACATCTTCCAACGTTACTGGCTCGAAGTACAGACGGTCTGATGTGTCGTAATCGGTAGATACTGTCTCAGGGTTACAGTTAACCATAATGGTCTCGTAACCGTCTTCACGCATTGAAAGCGCCGCGTGAACACAGCAGTAATCGAATTCGATACCCTGACCGATACGGTTTGGACCACCGCCCAATACCATAATCTTGTCGTTGTCGGTTGGGGCTGCTTCACACTCTTCGTCATACGTCGAGTACATGTAAGCAGTACTGGTCGAGAACTCAGCAGCACAAGTATCTACACGCTTGTATACAGGTGAAATGCCAAAACCGCGGCGAGTTTCACGTACATCGCTTTCAGCTACTTTGGTAAGTTCGGCTAGACGTGCGTCAGAGAAACCTTTGCGCTTAAGCGAGCGCATTAGATCTGCGTCGATGCCCGGTAAACCAAGTTCGGCCACCTTTGCTTCAAGAAGAATAAGGTCTTCAAGCTGTACAAGGTACCAGCGGTCAATATTAGTAAGGTTGAATACCTCATCAACCGTCATGCCCATACGGAAGGCATCGCCGATGTACCAAATACGCTCTGCGCCAGGTTGGCGTAGCTCGTAAACAACCTTGTTGCGCGACTCAGGGTCGTCAAGGTCAACCATTGGGTTTAAGCCAGTTGCACCTACTTCTAAGCCGCGAAGGGCTTTTTGCAATGACTCTTGTTGGTTACGGCCAATGGCCATAACCTCACCTACCGACTTCATTTGCGTGGTAAGGCGGTCGTTAGCGCCGGCAAACTTCTCAAAGTTAAAACGTGGGATCTTAGTGACTACGTAGTCAATTGATGGCTCGAATGATGCAGGTGTTAAACCACCCGTAATGTCGTTAGCAAGCTCATCTAACGTGTAGCCAACTGCAAGCTTGGCTGCTACTTTTGCAATTGGGAAACCTGTTGCTTTAGACGCTAGCGCAGATGAACGCGATACACGCGGGTTCATCTCGATAATTACCATACGACCAGTTTTAGGGTCTACACCAAACTGTACGTTTGAACCACCGGTTTCAACACCAATTTCACGTAGCACAGCCATGGCTGCATTACGCATAATTTGGAATTCTTTGTCAGTCAGGGTTTGTGCTGGAGCAACTGTGATTGAGTCGCCGGTATGCACGCCCATAGGGTCGAAGTTTTCAATGGTACACACAATAATGCAGTTATCTGCTTTATCGCGTACTACTTCCATTTCGTACTCTTTCCAACCTAGCAACGATTCATCGATAAGCAGCTCGTTGGTAGGAGAAAGGTCTAAGCCACGGTGACAAATTTCATTAAATTCATCAATGTTGTACGCGATACCGCCGCCGGTTCCACCCATGGTGAAAGACGGACGAATGATACAAGGGAAGCCGATGCGGCTTAGTACATCGTGCGCTTCATCCATGCTGTGCGCGATTTCCGCACGTGGACATTCAAGGCCGATGTTTTTCATTGCTTTGTCAAAGCGCTCGCGGTTTTCCGCTTTATCGATAGCATCTGCCGTCGCGCCGATAAGCTCACAACCGAATTCTTCCAAAACACCATGTTTGTCTAAGTCTAACGCACAGTTAAGTGCCGTTTGACCACCCATAGTTGGAAGGATCGCGTCTGGACGTTCTTTTTCAATAATCTTGCGCACTACTTCCCAGTGAATTGGCTCGATGTAAGTGGCATCTGCCATTTCTGGGTCTGTCATAATGGTGGCTGGGTTAGAGTTCACCAAAATAACACGGTAGCCTTCTTCGCGAAGGGCTTTACACGCTTGCGCGCCTGAATAGTCAAATTCACAAGCCTGGCCGATAACAATAGGGCCAGCACCAATGATAAGAATACTTTTTATGTCGGTACGTTTTGGCATAGCGGGCTAATTCCTACTGCTTGTGTTGTTCAATAAGTTCAATGAAGTGGTCAAATAACGGAGCCGCTTCATGTGGACCTGGGCTGGCTTCGGGGTGACCCTGGAAGCTAAACGCAGGTTTGTCGGTGCGGTGAATACCTTGCAACGACTTGTCGAACAACGAAATGTGAGTTACTTCTAGGTTATCTGGCAAGCTAGACTCATCAACAGCGAAACCGTGGTTTTGGCTGGTGATCATAACTACATTACGCTTGAGGTCTTTAACCGGGTGGTTTGCACCATGGTGACCGAATTTCATTTTCACTGTTGTTGCACCACTTGCTAGGGCAAGTAATTGGTGGCCAAGACAGATTCCGAAAACAGGAATGCCAGTCTCAACAATAGTTTTAATAGCTGTAATCGCGTAATCACAAGGCTCAGGGTCGCCCGGGCCATTTGATAGGAATACGCCATCTGGATTCATGGCTAACACATCTTCAGCAGGCGTTTGTGCCGGAACCAAGGTAACCTTACAACCACGGTCAGCAAGCATGCGAAGGATATTGTTTTTTACGCCGAAGTCGTAAGCAACAACGTGGTATTTAGTTTCACTTGGCGTGACATAACCTTTACCAAGTTCCCAGCTACCTTCAGTCCATGTTTTTGGCTCAGTAATGCTCACTACTTTTGCCAAATCCATGCCTTTTAGGCCCGGAAAAGCTTTTGCTTGCGCTAGTGCGCTAGACTCGTCTAATTCATCAGTACAAATGATGCAGCCATTTTGTGCACCTTTGTCTCGTAAGATACGCGTTAAACGACGTGTATCTATGTCAGCAATACCCACAACGCCTTTCGCTTTTAGGTATTCAGACAGTGTTTGCTGTTGACGAAAGTTACTAGCAACAAGAGGTAGGTCACGAATGATAAGACCTTTTGACCAGATTTTATCTGCTTCAACGTCTTCGTCGTTAGTGCCGGTGTTGCCAATGTGTGGATAAGTAAGGGTGATGATTTGTTCAGCGTAGGATGGGTCGGTGAGAATTTCTTGATAGCCAGTCATGGAAGTATTAAAAACAACTTCCCCGACGGCGGAGCCTGTAGCGCCTATCGCCGTACCTTTAAAAACAGAACCATCCTCTAACACCAAAAGGGCAGAATTAGCCAAGTCAACCTCCAGATTAAGGATAACTATGTGTTTGTGCAGTTTTTTGCACAAACCCCACAAAAAACGGGAGTTATTGATAACAATACATCCCGTTTTACGATCTTTGCAGCTAATAAAACCGCACTCTTCAGCCGTTTTATTGGCTTTAGAATACGAAATTCTGGCAAATTCCGGCGAGTATACATCACTGTCGGAAAATGGCAAATTTATTTGCAATAATTTATCAAAATAGAGACTTTAACGCGTTTTTCGCTTAAAACCACCAAAAGTATGACTCGTTGGTCAAGATTAGCACAACATAACGTTAACATTTACTCAACGGAATACTTAATCGAACGAGGAGCGTGCACGAATACATTGCACTAACACACTGTGTTTTAACTAACAGTAGTGGTTGCTAAACCTTTAAGTTCAATACATCCACCATGGAGTATAGACCAGGTTCTTTGCCATTCAACCATTGTGCAGCATGCACCGCTCCCTTTGCGAAGGTGAGTCGGCTAGATGCTTTGTGCGTTATTTCTAATCGTTCCCCAATGTCAGCGAACAGTGCCGTGTGCTCACCAACAATGTCCCCTGCGCGCACCGTAGCAAAACCGATGGTGCCCTGATCTCGCTCAGGCTCTTTACCTTCGCGTCCATATACTGCACATGTTTTTAAATCTCTGCCAAGCTCATCAGCAATTGCTTCACCTATGGCCATCGCGGTGCCTGAAGGTGCATCTTGCTTGAACCTATGATGCGCTTCGGTAATTTCAATGTCTGCCGTTTCGCCCAACACGCTAGCGGCTTGGCGAACAAGCGACAGCATTAGGTTTACCCCTACGCTGTAGTTTGCCGCAAACACAATAGGGATGTGCTTTGCTGCGCTATCCAATGCAGCTAGCTGCGCTTCATTCAGTCCTGTAGTGCCTATTACTACCGGCATATTATTTTTCACGCACCATTCAAGGTTACTTTCAATAATTGAAGGCAACGTAAAATCAATCATTACATCGGCATCACTGCTGCTAAGCGACGACACTGCGGTACAATTAATGTCTTTTTTTCCAATACCAGCAAGTTCACCTACATTCATACCAACCCAAGGCGAGTCGTCTCTTACGGTCGCAACACCAAGCTGCGCATTTTCATTTAAATCTAACGCTTCAATAAGCACGCGACCCATACGCCCATTGGCGCCAAACAAACCTACTTTCATGCTATTTCACACTTTTTAATTATTGGGTAATTGCTCTGCATTCTGCCAAATGAAAATACTATTGCAATGCAAGAATGGCATTAAATATATCAATTACGTTTCGCGTTAATGCAAATTGCACCTTCAATATAAATTCACACTACCGTTTAACTGTAACCATACAAGAAGCGTAACGGTAACTATGCGAGAGTCTACACAGAAAAAACGCTCATTAGCTGCCGCCTACTCTTACTTTTAGATACACTGGGCACTGCTTTTAGATACACTGTTAACTGCATTCATACTGTGCCCAGTTAATCCTTGTCTGTGCTCGCCAGTATGCTTTTATTCGTTTCTTATTCAAAACAAATCAAAAGATAAAAACATGAAGAAAAACGCGCTAATTTGGGACATCCCCACTCGCCTGTTTCACTGGTTGCTTGTAGGAAGTATTGTGGCCCAATATGCCACTGTAAACTGGTTAGATAATGCTGTGCAATGGCACTTCTATATTGGTTATTTTACGCTTTTTCTTGTTGTATTTAGACTGCTTTGGGGTGTGGTGGGCACGCACTACGCCAAATTCACGCAGTTTGTTAAAGGCCCTAAGTTAGTGATGAATTATTTAAAATCACTCTTTGATAAGCACGCGACTCCAACGGCAGGACACAACCCGTTAGGCGGATGGTTTGTTATTGTCATGCTGATTTTGGTGGCTATACAGGCTATTTCAGGCCTATTTATGACTGACGACATCTTTTTAGATGGCCCTTACAGAGCACTGGCAACTGAAGAAGTGTTAAGTGTGATGTCATCATTACATCATATTGCTTTCGACGCTTTACTCTATGTGATTGCTCTACATATTGGTGCTGTTATCTTCTATACAACATTTAAAAAGCAAAAACTCGCACCTGCAATGGTCCATGGTAAAAAAGAGGTTTTCCACAATGAAGCAGATGGAAAGCATATAAGTATCGAACACTCAAAGTTAATTCGTGCATTAATAGTGGCTTTAATAGCTGCATTCGTTGTGTACTTAGCCATTGAAGTGTATCCACCCGTACCGCAGGTGGACGACTTCTATTATTAGCAGCGCCTGTATTCCGCTAACTTTCATCAGGCATTTGCGAGGCGCGCAATAGACACCAACGTGGCGTTTACTGCGGTTCAGCTTTGGTAACTAGCCCTTTTTGCATCATTACCTGTTGAATTTCAGCTACGCTAGCAGGGTCATCGATAGTAGACGGAACGGTAATATCTTCGTTAGCGGCGACTTGCCTAATAAGTTTACGAAGAATTTTACCCGAGCGAGTTTTCGGTAGTCGGTTTACTACAATGGCGCGTTTAAAACTAGCGACAGGTCCAATGGTCTCTCGTACAAGGCTTACAAGCTCGCTTTCCAACTGCGTTTCATCAATATCAACGCCATCTTTCAACAGCACCAAGCCAATGGGAAGTTGGCCTTTTAGCGTATCGTTAACCCCGATTACGCTGCACTCGGCAATGGCAGGGTGTGAAGCTAGAACTTCTTCCATCTCACCGGTAGAGAGCCTGTGACCTGCAACATTAATTACATCGTCTGTACGCCCCATAATAAATACAAATCCATCATTATCGATGAAACCATCATCCCCTGTACTGTAATACCCTTCATACTCGGTTAAATAGCCTTGAATAAAGCGGTCATTATCTTGCCAGATAGATTGTAAGCACCCTGGAGGCAGCGGCAGTTTTATAGCAATAGCACCTTTTTTACCTACATCTTGTTGCTCGCCATTACTTTTAAGTACTTGCACATTAAAACCTGGCGTAGGCACACTAGAAGAGCCAGGTTTAGTTTGAAGTGGTTGAATACCCATTGGGTTTGAACAAATAGGCCACCCCGTTTCGGTTTGCCACCAGTGATCGATAACCGGTACACCCACTTTTTCGCTTACCCAATAGTAGGTAGAAGGATCAAGACGTTCACCTGCCATAAAGAGTGTGCGTAAACTTGAAATGTCATATTCTGATAAAAGTAGCGCGTTGGGATCTTCTTTTCGTATAGCACGAAACGCCGTTGGTGCAGCGAACAATACGTTCACTTTATGTTTTTGAACTACACGCCAAAATGCGCCCGCGTCGGGTGTACCAACAGGTTTACCTTCATACATCACCGTGGTTGCCCCCTTAATTAGAGGACCGTAAACAATGTATGAATGCCCGACAACCCAGCCAACGTCAGATGCCGCCCAAAAAACGTCTTCTTCACTTATACCGTAAATGGCATCTAGTGAATAATTCAACGCAACGGCATGCCCGCCGTTGTCTCTTACCACGCCCTTGGGCTTTCCTGTTGTGCCCGATGTATAAAGCACATATAAAGGGTGCGTGGCATCTAGTTCTACTGCCTCTACTGGGCTGCTACTTGACATAAGGTAATGCCAATCGTGATCGTAACCAGTCTCAAGCCGTGCTTTTAGCTGTTCTCGTTGAACCAAAATACAACCCTGAGGTTTGTGCGTTGCCAAATTAATTGCCTCATCAACCAATGGCTTATAGGGCAATACTTTTTTACCTTCAATGCCACATGATGCAGTTACGATAATTTTTGGCGTTGCATCGTCTATCCGCACCGCAAGCTCATTGGCTGCAAACCCACCAAAAACGACAGAATGAATAGCGCCTATTCGCGCACAAGCTAACATAGCGATAGCGGCTTGTGGGATCATAGGCATGTAAATAATGACGCGGTCGCCTTTTGTGACACCTAGCCTAGAGAGTGCACCTGCGAATGTTGAAACCTCACCAAGCAGTTCGCTATAAGTAAAAGATACTGTGCTTTGCGTTACGGGGGATTCATAAATAAGTGCTGTTTTATCACCCTTTCCAGATTGGACATGATGATCGAGCGCGAGGTAGCTAGTATTTAGGGTGCCACCTTTAAACCACTCAACAGTGCCGCCGGATATATTATTAAACGCAGAGGGAGGGGTCTTGAACCAGTCGATAGCCTTAGCTTTTTCAAGCCAAAATGCCTGTGGCGATTGCGTGGCAGCTGAATATTCCTTCTTATAAAGCATAACGATGTCCAATAGAGATGAAGTAGTTATTACCCTACTTCATCGCGATGGCTAATGCTTATAAGACTTCAGGCTTAAGGGTCTTATATTATTGAAAATAAAGAAATTTAATATTTAAATTTTCATTACTTATTGTGCGTTAAATATTCTTTCTCGCCAAACATCAACACTCATAGGTTTATCAAGCCAAAACCCCTGAAAACAATCACATCCACAGGTACGAGCGTGTGATAGTTGATGATCAGTCTCAATACCTTCAGCCACGGTATTAATGTTCATTGCATTTGCAAAGTTACAAATACTGCGAACTAACAGTCGCTTTTGGTCCGAGTCATCTATGTCCTCTATGAAAAGCCGATCAACTTTTAGCTCTTTAATGGGCAGAGACTCTAAATAATTTAAATTCGATTCTGCTTTTCCGAAGTTACCGATGGATATGTTAAAACCAAATTCAGAAAGCACTTTAATTCGTGATTGAATAATACTGATACCGCGCTTCAACGCTCCTTCGGCCAATTCTAACGTGAGCATATTGCTTGGTATCTTCCATCGTTCAACAGTAGCGACAAACTTAGATACAAAATCAGCACGAGCCAAATGCTTCGTGCTTATGTTCAACGAAAGCTGAGTGGTAACGTTATTCTCCAAACACTCGCTAAGTAATTGACAAGCGCGGTCACAAACCCATAACCCCAAGTCAGCAATAGCATCGTCTTCTTCAGCAATCGGGATAAACTCATTGGGTTGAATTACGCCTAAATGTGGGTGATGCCAACGTAAAAGTACTTCAGAACTAATAATATTTTTTTCTGCGTTATATTGCGGCTGAAGTTCGATGAACAATTCATCGCTAGACAAGGCTCGAGCAAGAGAACGCTTGATATAGCTATACCTCTCAATATCTTGCGTATTGATATGGGTAACATCGTGCACCAGGCTTCCTGAGTTCATAGCCTTTCCACTATTAACTGCTGTTATCGCCATGCAATCAATTAACTTCTTATAGCTCACATGCTTTGAAGAAATGGTGCAGCTAACAGTCTCAGCCTCAATTTGAAGTGCATTATTATGAAGTGTAAATGGAATTAACACATGCTCTTCGAGCAGGTTGCACACTTTTGAAATGGCTTCACACGATGTTATTGAATCGATAAACGACTGCATTGGCACAACATAAAAAGCGCCGCGTTCTCCTTTCGCTACCATATACGCACTTGATGAAAATGTTCGCGCCAACCTATTGGAAACAATTCGCATGATATAGTCGAAGGTGGCTACACCAAATACATCTTCGTATTCACTAATATGCTTTATTGCCACACGCATAAACACGCGCGTGCTGGGGATAGAACTTGATTTGGCACCAATTTCATTGATGTATCTCTCCAGTTTACAAAGGTTCGATAACCCTGTAACAGAATCTTCAAAAGCGAGTTGCTTGTAGTGCGTCAGGTCTCGTTCATGCACAGAGTTATCTTTAATGGTCACTACCGTTAAAGACTGCTGATGAATATTGCATTGTTTTTGCGACACTTCACAACTTAACCGCTTACCATTTTTATGCCGCACGTGACGCGTTGATACATCGTTGCTAAATGTTGTAGCTGGAAAATGGCTTGTTGCTGATTGGGCAAAAATAATGTTGATGTCCTGTCCAATAAGTTCATCAGGACAATAGCCTAGTGTCGGTTTTGCCTGCTCGTTCACAGTCAGCACCGTACCGTGTTCATCAACGGTCATTACCACTGCGTCAATGTGGTTAAGTATAAGAGAAACGTAGTCAGCAAAGTTATTTTGAGAATCGGATAACAGTTGGGTTTGCGTTTCATCCTGAATTGCACCATAAAGACGTTTGAGCTTTACACCATCACGTTTTTCTAACTGGCAATAAATAGTAAACTTTATACTTCGCTTGCCTTTATTTCTATCGCGTAGACTGAAGTGAAAATCAAAACAATCACTACGTTTTATCGCACGCAGTAAAGATGTAATAAACTTACGCCTTTCTTCATAAGTCAATATGTCAAGAATATGTTGGTAAGACATAAAGCCAACATGCTCGAGCCCCAGTATCTCTTTAACTATGGCAGTACATTGTAACGTTCCAGACTCTCTATCTAACTCCCACGCCCCAACACGAGAAACTTCACTCACTTTTTCAAGTAATGCTAGCTGCTGTGATAGTTTTTCAGAATACGGGTGTTTGGCAAGGTGGTAGTGAAGCGCTATTTCAATCCTTTGGCGAGTAATGTCTAGGTAGCTGTGCTGAACTGTGCTCAACGATTTGTTTTTCAAAAAGGTGAGCGCAACATACTCTATTGCACCATGAACATTTTTGATTGCTTTCACAACGATATAGGTGTTTTCGTAACACGTAAGCTCAGGCGGTAATGCAAGCTCTTCTGCTGCAATTGGCGCGCTCATTGCCGACATTGCAAGCATTTGATGTATATCGTTGGGCAACCTAATAGACAGCTTTTCTAGATTGGTGTGTGAAGAATCAGCGTGTGTGACAACAGCCACACCTGAGTGAATGTTGATAGAGGCCATCAAAACGCAGAGCGCTTGTGACTGTTGCCTCCCCTCATCGAGCAAGCTGCCAAACTCAGGGTTGTCAGCGTAATGCGTTGAGAGTGTGTTGCTGTTGCGTAGTTCCATCTAACTTATGCCCCACAAAATAAAAACGTAATTCGGTTGCTCGGCGTGTCTCCGCCAAAAATATGCAATTGCATATGCCAAGCATTTCAGCTCATCCCTTAGTCTGAATTTTAGTCAATAAACCCTCCAATATCCAGTTTGTGTTGTGTTTTTGCGTGCAATTTTCTATCGATTTTTTACCCGACTGCAAATCAAATGTTTGACGCTTGTCAAAAATATTCGGCTTTAATTCGTTGATGTTTATCAACTTTACACACAAGCAACATTGTATAGTGCTGAATTGCTCGTGTGTAAATTGGTATATTTGCTAACTAAAGCTTCTTATGCAGCCGTTTTTACAACGACCTGTCTTTTTTAATTCAGTCTTTCTTATAGTCAGTCTTTTTTGTAATCATCATGACAAGACTTACAGCTAGCGCCAATTTTACCAATAGCGCTGCGATATGCACTTTCATCGCCAGCATCAACCACGGTTTGAAGGTTTTGTGATGCGGCCTTAAGGGCCATAACTTTCTTTTCAACGTCTGAGAAGTTTTCCCAAATTGCATCTTTTGCACCTGTCTCAACGCTAAATTCACGTGTATCGACCGCCATGTAGTCACTCATCATATCCGCTAGTTGTTCTAGGCGGACGGCGTTGGTTTTCATGACAGACTCGTCAAACGGAAGTGCGCCTTTTGCCATGCCACCTAATGGCCCCATATTGCTGCGTACAAGCTGAAAAATTGCCTGGCGATATTGGGTAGCCGCTTTAGCATGCTTTTCTGAAGATGCTGACTTAACTTCTGCAGCAAACGTCGCACTTGAAATGCATGCTGCTACAGCGCCCACTACTATTGCTTTTGAAAAAAATTTCATGCCTGTTCCCTATTTCATTTTTTATAATTTTATAAATCGAACGAATTCAAACTGTGTTGTTCTGAACAACATAAATGCACACAGTAGTGTTATGTAGAAAATAGCGACCGATTTGCCGCTTCCATAGCGCTTTCGTTCCTATGAATGTGTTTTTCTATCGTGACTAATAGTGCAATAAAGCGCAAGAATTATAACGCTGAATGACATTATTGAAGGGGCTAACAACAAAAAAAGCCCTCAAATGAGGGCTTTAACTATTTACGATACTATGAATCCTTTAAACAGTTAGTTCGTTAAGTCGTCGAAAAACTTCTTCACACCGTCAAAGAAGCCTTGTGCTTTTGGACTGTGTTTACCAGATGCCTTGCCAACCGAGTCTTCAAGCTCTTGAAGCAGCTCTTTTTGACGTGCAGACAAGTTAACCGGCGTTTCCACAACAACTTTACACATCAAGTCACCCACTGCGCCACTGCGTACTGACTTAACGCCTTTTCCACGTAGACGGAACATACGGCCCGTTTGCGTTTCAGGACTAATTTTTAGTTTAACTTTACCGTCAAGCGTTGGTACTTCAAGCTCTCCGCCTAACGCTGCTGTTGTAAAGCTTAATGGTACTTCACAGTAAAGGTTATTTCCGTCACGTTGGAAGATCTCGTGGTCTCGTACATGCACCTGTACGTAAAGGTCGCCTGCTGGTGCACCGTTTTCTCCCGCTTCACCTTCACCAGATAAGCGAATACGATCCCCCGTATCTACGCCGGCTGGGATTTTAACGTTAAGGGTCTTGGTTTTCTCTTTACGACCGTGGCCGTGACAGCTGTTGCAAGGGTCTTCAATAATCTTGCCCTTACCAGAACATGTAGGACATGTCTGCTGTACGGCAAAGAAACCCTGACGCATCTGTACTTGACCATTTCCATGACACGTTGGACAGGTTTTAGGTGACGAGCCTTTCTTCGCGCCAGAGCCATCACATACATCACACTCTACAAGTGTAGGTACGCGAATGTCGACACTCTTTCCGCGTACCGCTTCTTCTAGTGATAATTCTAGGTTGTAGCGAAGGTCGGAGCCTTGGCGTGCACGCGATTGACGGCCGCCACGACCTCCACCACCAAAGATGTCGCCGAATACGTCACCGAAGATATCGCCAAAATCAGCACCGCCGCCGTAGCCGCCGCCACCGCGATTAGGATCAACACCCGCATGACCGTACTGGTCGTAAGCGGCACGTTTTTGTGAATCTGACAGGATTTCGTAGGCTTCTTGGATTTCTTTAAACTTATCTTCTAGCGCTTTATCGCCTTGCGTACGGTCAGGGTGATATTTCATCGCAAGCTTTTTATACGCTTTTTTAATTTCGCGGTCGCCTGCGCTCTTATCCACCCCGAGCACTTCGTAGTAGTCACGTTTCGACATATCGTTCACTTATCCTACTTTTTTGTCGACAAGCACGCAGTGCCCATCGAATCTACATCTGACTGTTGTGAAAATAACCTAAGTGAGTAGCATTGCGATAGCGCTACGCCATTTACACCAAGTTATTTACACAACAAAGGCGCAACAAGAAAACCCTGCTGCGCCTGAACTGCTATTTACGGCCCGCTAGGTTGTAAACGGGCCTTTCGCAACAGCTTACTTTTTATCGTCGTCTTTTACTTCTTCGAACTCAGCGTCAACAACATCGTCATCCGCTTTACCAGACGCTTGTTGCTCTGCACCTTCAGCGCCGCCAGCGGCCGCTTGTTGTGCTTGCGCAGCTTCCATCAGCTTGCTAGACGCTTGAATAAGTTCTTGCGTTTTCGCTTCGATTTCTGCTTTGTCTTCGCCTTTAGACGCTGTTTCAAGCGCAGTAAGGGCTTCTTCAATTGGCGCTTTGTCTTCTGCACTTAGCGCATCGCCAACTTCTTCAAGCTGCTTACGTGTAGCGTGGATCATACCATCAGCCTGGTTGCGTGCTTGAATTAGCTCTTCAAACTTCGCATCAGCTTCTTTATTCGCTTCTGCGTCTGCTACCATTTTTTCTACTTCTTCATCGCTTAGGCCTGAAGAAGCTTTGATGGTGATCTTCTGCTCTTTACCTGTGTCTTTGTCTTTCGCAGACACGTGTAGGATACCGTCAGCATCAAGGTCGAACGTTACTTCGATTTGCGGTACACCGCGTGCTGCTGGACGAATACCTTCAAGGTTGAACTGACCAAGCGACTTGTTGCCGCTTGATTGCTTACGCTCACCCTGTAGTACGTGTACTGTTACCGCAGACTGGTTGTCTTCAGCTGTTGAGAACGTTTGCGACTTCTTAGTAGGGATAGTCGTGTTTTTCTCGATAAGCGCAGTCATTACACCACCCATTGTCTCAATACCTAGAGACAGAGGTGTTACGTCTAGAAGTAGTACGTCTTTAACGTCACCAGAAAGTACACCACCTTGAATTGCCGCACCTACTGCTACCGCTTCATCAGGGTTCACGTCTTTACGTGGCTCTTTGCCGAAGAACTCAGTTACATACTTCTGTACTAGTGGCATACGCGTTTGACCACCCACAAGGATGATGTCGTTGATGTCGCCTACAGATAGGTCTGAGTCAGCTAGTGCTTGCTTAAGCGGGTTAAGCGAGTTTTTCACTAGATCTTCAACTAAAGACTCAAGCTTCGCACGAGTAAGCTTAATTGCTAAGTGCTTAGGACCTGTTGCATCAGCAGTGATGTATGGCAGATTAACTTCAGTCTGTTGTGAAGAAGAAAGCTCAATTTTCGCTTTCTCGCCAGCTTCTTTAAGACGCTGCATTGCAAGCGGATCTTTACGAAGGTCGATGCCTTGATCTTTCTTAAATTCTTCAACTAGATAGTTGATAACACGATTATCAAAATCTTCACCACCAAGGTGTGTGTCACCGTTGGTTGCTAGTACTTCAAACGTGTGCTCGCCGTCTACTTCATCAATTTCGATGATAGAGATATCGAACGTACCACCACCTAAGTCGTATACTGCAACAACGTTATCGCCTTGCTTTTTGTCCATGCCGTACGCAAGTGCAGCAGCAGTTGGCTCGTTGATAATACGCTTAACTTCAAGACCAGCAATGCGACCCGCATCTTTTGTAGCTTGACGCTGAGAGTCGTTGAAGTATGCAGGAACAGTAATAACTGCGCCTGTTACTGGCTCGCCAAGATAATCTTCAGCGGTCTTCTTCATTTTCTTAAGTACTTCGGCAGAAATCTGAGGTGGCGCCATTTTCTCGCCTTTCGCTTCTACCCATGCATCACCATTATCAGCGCCTACAATTTTGAAAGGCATAATGTCGATGTCACGCTGTACTTCTTTGTCTTGGAAGCGACGACCAATTAGACGCTTGATAGCGAATAAAGTGTTTTCAGGGTTTGTTACCGCCTGACGCTTCGCTGATTGACCTACAAGTGTTTCACCATCGTTTGTGTAAGCGATGATTGAAGGTGTTGTACGATCGCCTTCCGCGTTTTCAATTACGCGAGGTTTGTCGCCGTCTAGAACTGCGACACATGAATTCGTTGTACCTAAGTCGATACCAATGATTCTACCCATTTCGTGTCTCCGAAAAAGTTTCTTAATTCTGTACTTTTAGTGGGGTTATTCCCCAATGTTTTCAATAGATGTCAGTAAAAAAACTGACATTTTTGTGTGTTTATCGCAAAAAGCGTGACTTACGCTTGCGTGTCCACACCACCACTTGGTGCGCGCGATACCATTACCATGGCAGGGCGCAGCAAACGGCCGTTAATTTGATAACCTTTTTGCATCACGGCCATTACTGTGTTTGGCTCGTGGTCTGCGCTTTCTTGCATCGACATCGCCTGATGCAAATCAGGGTTGAAGGTTTCGCCCTGCGGATCAATAAGGCTTAATCCGAATTTCTCAATAGTGCTTAAGAAAGTTTTGTGGGTCATTTCCACGCCTTCCAGCAATGGCTTAACAGCTTCGTTTTCAGCATCGGTCATTTCGATAGCACGCTCTAGGTTATCGATAACCGGAAGAAGCTCGCCAGCAAAGCGTTCTAGCGCAAACTTACGCGCTTTTTCTACTTCGCCTTCGGCACGACGACGAGCATTTTCAGCGTCAGCGCGAGCACGAAGAACACTATCTTGTTGCTCTTTTACTGTCGCTTGCGCTTCAGATAATGCAGTCTCTAGCTCATAAATACGTTGCGCGTTCTCATCAAGAGGCGCCTCTGCCCCTTCAACCGCTTCAGCTTCAACCTGTGTATCAGCTGCTTGCACAGTTTCGTCCACTGTATTCTCTTGTTCTGCCTGCACGTCGCGATTGTCGCTCATGCCTACCTCCAAACGTTTTTTTAATTAGGCATTGCCCAAAAATGATTAAAATTTATGGGAATCTTTCAGATGGGCTTAGTTATGGGGCTAGTTTTGGGGCGATCAAGGGTATCCACACAATTTTTGTGGATGATTTTTTAAAAAGTATAAAAACACACTGTTTCAATGCGCACTCTGTACTAAAGTACCGTGAGTAAGCGCACTTCAAAATACGACGATATGTGAAAAACGTGTTAATGTAATTTAAGCTAAGCAGTTGTTTTTATATGGACCTTCTATGCTGAGTATTTGGACAGTTGGCACGTTGGTGGGCGTGTATCTTATTGCGCTTTTTGCTGTGGCGTTTTGGGGTGATAAACGCCTGCGAGATAACCAGCAACACCCTGTTCTGTACAGCTTGGGGTTGGGTGTACACTGTACGTCGTGGGCTTTTTTTGGAACTGCATCACAAGGTGCGCAGTACGGCTGGGCTATCATACCCACTTACCTAGGTATTATGTTAACCATGGCTTTTGGCTTTACTGTTGTGCTGCGCATTAGCCGACTGTGTCAACAACATAACATAAGCTCACTTGCCGACCTTATCTCACTTAAATACCGTCACTCTCACCTCATTGCAGCGCTTATTACGCTGTTGTGTTTTATTGGTGTTATTCCCTATATCGCGCTTCAATTAGACGCTATCACAAAGTCTATAAGCTTAATTACAGACGCACCACAATCGAGTAACCCTCAGGTAAGTGTTTACGTTGCTGGTCTTATGGCGCTATTTGCTATTATTTTTGGTACGCGTTCGCTTAATTTAACCGACAAACACCCCGGCCTTTTGCTTACCATTGCTTTCGAATCGGTTATAAAACTCTTAGCGCTTTGGGCTGTTGGCATTTTTGTTTGTTTTTACTTATTTGAAGGCGTCCTTGATTTAATTGCAAAGGCATCAGCACATGAAGCGGCGAAAGCGGTGATATATGCAGATAGCGCAATAGGCGTTTACGTAACCCACGTTGTGCTTGGCATTTGCTCAATGTTCGTGTTACCACGACAGTTTCATATGAACTTTGTTGAGCAAAATGGTGAAGGTGAACTACGCACAGCGCGATGGCTGTTTCCCCTTTACCTTTTAGGAATGACTCTATTCGTTATCCCCATTGCGCTTGCCGGTAAAATGCTGCTACCAAGCAGCACCAATTCAGACGCTTATGTACTAGCAATACCGCTTTACGCTGAAAACATGGCACTTTCTTCTTTTGCTTTTATTGGCGGACTGGCAGCCACAACCAGTATGGTTATTGTTGCCACACTTGCCATGGGGATCATGATTGCGAACAATGTGATTACGCCTCTTTGGCTAAAAGCACGCTTAAAAACAGCGCCCGACAGGTCAATGCAACCGGGAAGGATCCTTGCAATTCGACGGCTTACCGTGTTGGTGGTGTTGACGACCGCGCTATGGTATCACCTAAATATTAGCCAAGCTGCGCCATTGGTGAAAAGCGGCGTTATTGCTATTGCGCTGTTAGGGCAATGTATGCCGGTACTAATGTTTGGCTTGTATTGGAAAAAAAGCACACGGTCTGCTGCCATATGTGCGCTGCTGGCGGGCTTTGTTTGCTGGTCAATTTTTTTACTTTATCCAAGTATTTTATCAAGCTACTACTTTAATCCCCCACCAACCGACGAAGCCCTAGGTTTAGGCTTTATTTATTCGCTTATAGCGAACTGCATTACTTTTTTTGTTATTGCTTTACTTACCTATAAGGCGTCAGAAACCGTTGTTACAGAAGGCGCGCATTCAACCCAAGCACCACGCTTGATGGTAAAGGTAAAAGATCTGATTTCACTCACAAAACGCGTGCTAGACGAACCTTCTCAAGAACGTCTTACCCAGCAACTTTCTGTCGATGTTAATCGCGCATTTGCCCGAGGTTACGCTAGCCATGCATTAATTGAGCGTGTCGATAAGCTATTAGCCGCACAGGTAGGAGCGCCAAGTGCACGCATTTTACTTGGTGCAATTGCAGACACCGGTAGCGACACATTACCAGAGCTGGTTGATTGGGTTGAAGAAGCCTCTCAGTCTTTTCAGTTTAATCACGAAGTGTTGCAGTCTTCGGTTCAAAATATTGAACAAGGTATTAGCGTTCTTGATGAGAAGCTGCAGCTGCTAGCGTGGAACGACAGATACATTGAGCTGTTTAACTACCCCAAAGGCTTCTTGAAAGCGGGTATGCCCATAGCTGACATATTACAATTTAATGCCAATCGCGGTCTGTTCAGCTCGCACACTGACAAACACAACACTAAAAATAACAATAACAGCAATACAAATACGGCGTCAGCAGCTGAGATAAAGAAACGAATTCGTTACATGCTTACGGGTAGCCGACATAAATTTATTCGCAAGCAACCCGATGGACGCGTAATTGAGCTTAATGGCGCACCTTTGCCCGGCGGTGGTTACGTAACAACATACAGCGATATTACCGAGTACATTGCTATTCAAAACGCCCTCGAGGAGGCAAAATCGGACCTTGAAGCAAGAGTAATACAGCGCACTGCAGAGCTTGAAGAAGCAAAGCATCAAGCCGACAAAGCCAACGAAAGTAAAACACGTTTTCTTGCTGCCGCGGGTCATGACTTAATGCAACCTTTTAATGCAGCATCGCTGTTCGCGTCTATGTTAAATAAGAAGACAGAGGGCAGCGAATTAGCGAGTTTGTCAGAAGGTGTAGTGAATTCGCTTAACAACGCCCAAAGTTTATTAACGATGCTGCTTGATATGACAAAGCTAGATGCTGGCGTTTTAACCCCACAAAAAGTAACGTTTGACCTAGATGATGTGCTGGCATCGTTAGTACAAGAGTTTAGTATTCTTGCGCAACAGAAAAACATTGAGCTGCGCTATGTACCCACTAAAGTAAAGGTGTATAGCGACATTAACTTACTTAGACGAGTACTCCAGAACTTACTTTCTAACGCCGTTCGCTACACCCACACGGGCAGGATTGTAGTGGGTATAAGGCGACATTTAACGCATCATAGGCATGGGTCTAGCGTAAGTATCTTTGTATACGACACCGGCAGTGGTATTGCGCCAGAGCAGCAGCAGGAAATATTTAGCGAATTTCACCAGCTTGAGAGTAATCATAGCGGAGAAGGTATTGGGCTGGGCCTGACTATAGTAGATAAAATTTGTAAGCTATTGGAGCACAACGTTGCGCTAACATCGGTGCCCAATCGCGGCAGCAGTTTTAGTGTTACTGTACCGCGCGTATGCGCTGAAATGGACGTGGAGGATAAGCCTGTTGATGAGGCAAATATTCTTGTAGGGGGCACTGAAGAAAGTGGTGATAATAGCATTGAAAACAGTACGGTAAATAGCTCGGCCTTTTTGAAAAACAGCGCCTTTTTGCTAATAGAAAATGATGAGCAGGTAGCCAGTGCCATGTGTGCTTTACTTCAAGATTGGGGAGCAACAGTAACGTGGGTAAAAGGTGCAGAACAAGCACTGCGTTACTCGCAAGAAGACTTCGACGTACTTATTGCAGACTACCACCTCAATCATGGGGAGAAAGGCACTGACGTAGCAAATTCTCTTTACGAAGCAGGAATGCAGTTCACCTTAAGCGTGCTTATTACCGCTAATAGAGGCAACGAAGTTCGCCAAGAAGCGGATGAGCTTGGCATGGCTTACCTACCGAAACCAGCTAAGCCACCAGCGTTGAAGCGACTGCTTAAACAATCACTTATTTTAAACACAGACTATTAAAGTGTTTTGGCATCGGTAGTGTCGCTGGTGCTTGTTTCTTTTGTCAGGTTTTTCTCGGGATTAGTTTCTTTAAGTTCAGTAGCTTCAGGTTGAATTAGCGTATCAATAACCGATTGCTCATGCGCGGTAAACGCTGTTGAAAAGTTATCAAATCCAACCGTAATTTTCTTCTTCTCAGCGGGAGCTAGGCGCGCGTTAGCGTTTGCTAATTGCTGAGTGAACTGGTTAATGGAAATACGATTATACGTATGTATGCCCGGTTTCCCCGACGTTGAAGGGGTAAGTAAATCATCGTGCTCAAGCATAAATGCATGTTTAAACACCGCTTGAGACTTCGTAAAACAGGCCGTTGGGCTTCGCAATAATGCAGCTTCTGGTAATGCTTTAATTCTAACGCTTTTGCCATCCTCACTTTGTTGCCACGTAACACCGCACACACTTATATTGAAGGCATCTGTCTGGTTGGCAACCTCTTCTCGGGCCAGTGTCGAGTGTTCATTTAATGCCTGAAGTTCTTTAACCACTTCATGAAGGCGGTCAATAGATAACTTCTCAATGGTGACGGCACCTGCTCTAGACTGATAAGTAAGCTTTATCGTATTTTCTAGGTAGTACACTCGCCCGGTATCACGCCATATAGATACCTGTTGTGAAGTGTCTTGGACTGCCGTTGTATTATCACGACGCTTTTTAATGTTTTTAAAAATTCTAGACAGCACAGCATTTACATAAGCGAACAAAGATAATGTTGTTACGCATTTAATGCTGTGACGGATTTCTGAAATCTGGCTATTTGAAGCGTGAGTAGTTTGCTATATATGCATGGCATTTTTAAACGCTATGCCTGCTTTAGTGCGATTAATTACACCCAGCTTTTTAAGCACTGCAGAAACGTGCTGCTTCACCGTGGATTCTGAAATAGCAAGTTCGTAGGCAATTTGTTTGTTAAGCAGGCCATCAGACACCATTTTGAGCACTTTCAGTTGGTGCGGAGTAAGCTGTCGCAATCGTGCATGGAAGTCGTCCGGTTCATCTTGATGTATCGATTCAGGTGCTGGCGTTGTGGGAACCCAAGTTTCTCCTTCTAACACTTGTTCAACCGCATCGACAATGGTTTCTACCGACGCCGATTTGGGAATAAAACCACTTGCGCCAAGAGAAATCGCTTTTTGAATTAAGTTTGGTGACTCCTGCGCCGTAACTATTACCACTAGCACGTCTGGAAACCTGGCTTGAAGGTCTGATAGGCCATGCAAACCTTCACTCCCTGGCATAGACAAGTCTAAGAATACAAGCTCAATATTGTCGTTTGCTTCCAACGTCGCAATAGTTTCTGGGTAGGATGATGCTTCACACAGCTCTGTGCCGTCCATGATGCTTAGCGCGTGGCACATTGCAGCGCGAAAAAGTGGGTGGTCATCAGCAATTAGAATATGTACAGGCATCATACAGTGTTTAGAGTTACTTCTTTAGAAAGAACATAACACCACAGCGCAGGTAAATAAACTGCCTTTACCTATGCTGCAGCGCAAAGTGATGGTTGTAGTGAAGAAGCGCGCGCTTGCTTTGTTTTATACAAAAACACAAACGCGCTTACTTGATTAGAAACGATAACCTACCGTAAGGTGTACGGTGCGTGGGTCGCCATAATAACCAATTAATGTGGTATCGCCGCCCAGACCTGGTCCAAAGTTACCGTCTTCGTCACGCGTTACAAAATCGTAACCACCCACAAGGTACTCTTCGTCGGTAAGGTTTTTAACATGTAAACCCGCGTACCAATCGCCTTCAACGCTTTCCCATCTAGCACTTAGGTTAACCATGCCGTAGGCATCTTGCTGAATAAGATCGCTTGTTTCAAATAACAGGTAGTCGTCGCGATAGTAGTAGTTGGCGTTAAACGTAATGTCACCAAAGCTGGTTTCTAGCAAATAGTTAGCATTAACGTTAAAGGTGTTTTCAGGTGTGCTGGCCAAACCAATCAATGGCGGAGTAGCGTTGTTTTCCTTAATTTCAAAATCGATGAAACCATAAGCTACGTCAAACTGAAGGTTCTCAGTGGCTACCCATGTCATTTCAAGTTCAGCACCTTTCGCCGCTGTTTCTGCTGCGTTACGCAAACGTTGATCAAGTGCTGTTGGGTCGGATAAATCCCCTTCTACACCAATGTACTGACGGTCTTTGTGGTCGTACGAGAATAAGGTAACGTTTAAACGAAGCGCGTCGTTAATGTCGCTTTTCATACCCACTTCAAAGCTATCAACCACCTCTGGTGCCACGCCAGGCTCGTTCACTGTCGCTCTTGGGTTAAACGTGCCTGACTTAAAGCCTTGCGAATAACTAGCAAAGAACATAGTGTCGCGGTTCATTTGATATTCAACACCTACGCGTGGTGTAAAGCGTGACCAGCTTTGTACAGCTGGCGCATCCAGCACGCCGTCGCCGTCAGTATCAGTACCTAGTGCTTGTGGAACAAGCTGACCATCAGGACGTACATAACCGTCAATCCAGCCAGTAGACGGGTAAACGTTGTCGAAAATAAGCCCGTTGTTTACGAACGCCGACTTTTCTTCGTCTGTGTATCTGGCACCCAAAGAAAGTGATAGCTTGTCGTTAATATCGTAGTTCAGCTGTGTGTAAGCCGCCCAGCTTTCTGAGTTATTGCACCCCGTTACTTCACGCGTTAACCCAGGAGCACCAAGCGCTACACCTAGCACGCCAAGTATGGCATCGAAGTTACCGCAGCTTTCACCGTCGTAGTAATACAGACCAGAAACTAGGCTGAAGTTATCTCCAAAATAGTTTGCTTGAAGTTCGTGCGTGTCATTGCTGTCATCATACTCTGCAGGCACGTCGAAAATTGGCAACGGCGTATTATCAAAGTCGATGTTTGTTGGTGAGTAGCTTTCGCGGTGCGACCCTATGTATTTAAGCTCTAATTTGTCACTTACATTGTAGCGCGCAAGCCAGTTGTAGCCTTCAAGCTCAACTTTGTTCCACGTTGGAAGACTGGTGTAAGAATCAAACACTGAATCTGGCACTGGTGCGTCAGTTAAGATGCTTGGAAGCAAACGGTAGCCCCCTTTTGCATTCGAGGTATCTTCGGTTTTATCCCAACCAATTCTAAAGAATAAATCTTCACTTGGGTGAATTTCTAGCGAAACACGGGCTGCCCATAAGTCTTTGTTATAGTTTTCTCTATCTTGGTTTGGCAAAGCACTTACTAGATACTCACCAAAACCGTCACGATTAAGGTTGGCATAGCCCACGCCTAAGTAAACCGTATCTTCTACCAGCGGAATTTGACCGGTTACTCGTATATCACGCTGATTGTAACTACCCACCGTCGCTTCTACATTCATTTGAGTGTCGCCAGACATCTCTTTAGTAACATACTTAACCGCGCCGCCGATGGTGTTTTTACCGTATAGTGTACCCTGAGGGCCGCGCAGCACCTCAATTCTTTGCACATCGAGTAAGTCTAAAACCGCGCCTTGTGGACGCGCTATGTATACATCATCAACATAAATACCCACGCCTGGCTCGTAACCCCAAAGCGGATCCTGCTGACCCAGCCCTCGAATAAACGCAGTAAGCGTTGAGTTGGTACCACGGCTTGTTTGAAGTGTGGTGTTTGGAGAGAACTGCTGAACTTCGGTTAATACGGCTATGCCCTTTTCGCCAAGCTCTGCTGCACCTATTGATGTGATGGCGACAGGCGTTTCTTGTAAAGACTCAACGGTTCTACGCGCGGTAACTTCAATACGCTCGAGTTTGCCCTTTTCATTCTCTGCGGCCTCGCCGTTGTCTTGTGCGTAGGATGGTAGTGCAAACAAGCTAGTTGCTACCGCTATGGCACATAGGCTAGCGCGCGTGCTGCCAATTGATAAAGGTTTCGACATGGCTGCTCTCATTTTTGTAGTGCTAAAAGCATTGTGTGTTGTTAGTGACATAGTGAGTCCTTTTTTGTTCTAGGTTTTGTTTCACTGCCGGATGTATTGCCTACGGTCCAAATCACTTTAGTTAATTATTTGTTAACAGTATGTAGTACCATCGTACTATGGGATTTTCGGAAAAGTAACGTCAAACTTCATCTGGTTATAAAATGCTTTTTTATTGATTTGTATATGCTTTTACGTTTTTTCTTTTTACATAGCATATCAGTTACTCATCGACTTAACTGTTCCGGAGCATCTGCGGTCACAGATTTTTAAAGGATAATAACTATGTTAAGTATGATTGGCTTAGTAGGTGGATTAGTACTGCTTATTGTTTTAACAATACGCGGTATGAATTTGTTTATTGCGGCCCCTTTGTGTGCGCTTGTTGTCGCCCTCACCAATAATATTGCCGTGTTTACCGGTGAGGTAAACTTTGTTGAAACTTACATGAGTGGCTTTTCGGGCTTTATTGCGTCTTGGTTCTTTATGTTTTTACTTGGCGCTTTGTTTGGCAAGTTTATGGAAGATACGGGAGCTGCAGATGCAGTTTCGGGTTGGATCATTAATAAAATAGGCTACAAACGCGCAGTACTGGCCGTTGTTATCGCATGCGCCCTGCTAACATATGGTGGTGTAAGCGTTTTTGTTGTTGCTTTTTCAGTGTACCCCATGGCAGTAAGCCTATTTAAAGACGCCAATTTACCTCGACGTTTTATTCCCGCCGCCATGGCCTTTGGCTCGGTGACGTTTACCATGACATCGGCAGGTTCACCTGAAATCCAAAACTGGATCCCCATTAAATATTTGGGCACATCACCTTTTGCCGCATGGGAAGTAAGCTTAATTGTTGCCGTTTTCATGGCCGTATTCGGCTATTGGTGGCTTGCTAAAATGATTCGTAAAGCCGTGAATAACGGTGAAGTGTTCGAGGCGCGCGACAGCGACCCTGAAATTCGAGAACGTGCATTACCTCACCCAATGACTGGAATTCTTCCTCTTGTAGTGGTTTTACTTATCTCATTTTTCTTCCACGAATCGCTAGCACAGTTAGCCTTAATTTTGGCACTTGGCGGCGGTGTACTTTGTTTGCTGGCCATCAATTTCAAACACTTTAACAGCTTACCCATAGCCATAAATGCCGGTACAACAGGCGCTTTAATAGCTATCGGCAATACCGCAGCGGTGGTAGGTTTTGGTTCAATTGCCAAAAATACTGAAGCGTTTCAAAGCACGGTAGCCTTGATGACACAAATTCCAGGCAACGAACTTATTGGCGCAGCCATCGCGGTGAGCGTAATTGCAGGATTGACGGGAAGCGCCTCAGGCGGACAAGCAATTGCTCTGCCCTTAGTAGCACCTCATTACCTAGATCAAGGCGTAGAGCCCGACCAGCTACATCGTATAGTTTCTATATCATCCGGTGCACTAGATTCATTGCCGCATAATGGCTATGTGGTTACCACCATTCGCGCCATTTGCCATGAAACCCATCAGGCTGCGTATTGGGCTGTGGGCGCATTAACCGTGGTTGTACCGCTTATTGGCTTAGCCATGGCCATTGGTTTATTTAGTATTTTATAACCAGTGACTAAACCAATGAATACTGAACAGCAGATTATGCAAGATGCTAAATTATAATAGGTTTCAATGTATGACGACGTCCATTAGAGCGTTTAACGCCCAACAATGCTCAACCTCTAATAGAAATAAGAACCGCACGTTGAAGTGTGCTGTATTACTTGCAGGTTTTATTGCGAGTGTTCTTGGGCAGCCACTGTTGGCTTTAGTAAGCGGTGGCCTGCTGCCTTCTGCTTCGCTTATGGCGGCTGAACTTACCGCACAAGCAGTTAATCAGCATAGCAGTATGCTAGTTAAAAAGCGTTCATTTAGCTTAGACAGCTTTACAACCTATGGCGGACAAACCATCAAGCAAGTAAAAGTGGGTTGGGAAGCTTACGGCACGCTGTCTACCAATAAAGACAATGTAGTGTTAATTACCCATTATTTTTCTGGCTCTTCGCATGCCGCAGGAAAATACTCGCCAGATGATGCATCGCCGGGCTATTGGGACAGTATCATAGGGCCAGGAAAAGCCATTGATACCAACAAATTCTATGTAGTATCTATCGATACACTGGCGAATTTGAATGCGTTTGATGAACGCGTGATTACGACAGGCCCTGCTAGCATTAACCCGGATACCGGAAAGCCATATGGGTTAAGCTTTCCGGTGGTCACCATCCGTGATTTTGTAAATGTACAAAAAGCCTTACTGGAAAGCTTAGGCATAACCAAACTTCATGCTGTTTTGGGCCCGTCGATGGGGTCAATGCAAGCAATCGACTGGGCAGCAACATATCCAGATTGGGTGGAGCGCATGATATCAGTGATAGGAAGCGCGCAAAGTGATGCATGGACCACCAGCGCACTGGAACATTGGGCAACACCTATTAAGCTGGACACACACTTTAATAACGGTGATTACTACGCCGCCTCGGCACCTACCTCAGGCTTAGTGGCATCGTTAATGCTGATAACTCAAAACGCACTTACTCCTGCCTTTTTTAATCTGCAAGATAGCAAGCTTCAAGCTGAAGATGCCAGCGCGCTTGCGCACATCAACAACGAACCTGCCATCGTGGAGTGGTTAAGAAAACGCGCCGAAGCGCGAAGCGCAAAAATGGATGCAAATCATTTATTGTATTTGGTTAGAGCGTGCCAGCTTTTTATCGCAGGTCATCAAGGCTCACTTACAGCGGGTTTGTCTAACATTAAAGCGAAAACCCTTTTTATTCCGTCCAATTCAGACTTGCTATTAATGCCCTACTTATCGCAAGAAGCGCATAAGCAACTTAACGAACTGGGCAACAATACGCATTACCTAGAACTCGACGGCAACCTTGGACACCTAGAAGGCGTCTCAAACATTAGTGCACAAGCGGCAGCCATCAAAACGTTTTTAGAAAAGGACTAATTATGACAAAACGAAATAGACTTTCAGCAGCATGTGTAGTTGCACTTGGTACGCTATTTACCACGAACGTCTGCACTGCAGATAGCCATGATGAAAGTAAAATGGCGTTGAATTCTGAGCAAAAGGGCGGGCTAAACCTGAATTTAACTAACGTCACAGTGTCAGGTCTGTCTTCTGGCGGATATATGGCAACGCAATTTCACATAGCGCACAGCGATTGGGTGAAAGGCGCAGGTGTGCTTGCGGCTGGCCCGTATTTTTGTGCAAAAGGTGATATCACAACAGCACTTTCCCAATGCGTAAACAAGGTGGAAGGTGACACATCAGCGACAGAACTTGCGCAAACTGCCAAAAAATACGAAGAACAAGGCAAAATTGCGTCTCTTGATAATTTAAAGAATGCAAAAGTATGGCTATTTCACGGCACACAAGACAACCGCGTTATTGGTGACGTTTCCGACAAGCTCCACGAACAATACCTAACGTGGACAGACACTCAAAATGTTAAGTACATAAACGACAAACCCATCGCTCATGTATTTCCAACCCAAAACAACGGCGTTAACTGTATGAAATCGGAAAGCCCGTTTATTGGAAACTGTTATTATGACGCCGCTGGCGACATGCTTAACCATCTAATTGATGGCCTTAAAATGCCAGACGATGCACTTAGCGGTACCGTACATTCACTTGATCAGCAAGCGATTGCGGGCGACAGCGCCAAAACGCTTGCCAGTGAAGGGTTTGTATATGTTCCGGCGTCTTGCGCTGAGGGAGACGAATGCCGCGTACACATCAGCTTTCATGGATGCAACCAGTACGCAGAAACGGTTGGAGATGCCTACGTAACTCAAACTGGCATTAATGAATGGGCTGACGACAACGCAATTGTTGTACTTTATCCGCAAACGAAAAAGTCTTTATTTATGCCGCTTAACCCTCAAGGTTGTTGGGACTGGTGGGGATATGCGTCACCCGACTACGCCAACAGAGAAGGGTCGCAAGTAAAAGCGGTAACAAGCATGGTGCATTATCTTGCAAGCGACAGTGCAGCGCTTTCGCACAAGAAAGCCAATTAATTTGGCAAGAGACGAATAATGAATAAAAGAACAGTTTTTATTACTGGTGGTGCTAGTGGTATTGGCTTTGGCATTGCAGAAGCCATGGCTAAACAGGGGCATCACGTAATTATTGCCGATATTAATGAACAAGCAGCCCAAGAGGCTGCGGCTAAACTAGCGCAGTTTGAAGGCTCGGCCAGTGCCATTGCCGTTGACGTTTGCGACGCCGAACAAGTTGCAATGTTGCCCGAAGCGTTGGGCGTGCTAAGCGTAGATGTTCTTATAAACAATGCGGGTATCCAACATGTTGCCAAGCTAGAGGACTTTCCCCCACAAAAATGGCAGCAACTGATCAACATTATGTTAGTTGGCCCAGCCCTTCTTACTCAAGCATTTTTGCCTGCAATGCGTGCGCAAAATTTTGGGCGGATAATAAACGTGGGCTCTATTCATTCTGTGGTAGCATCGCCCTATAAATCGGCGTATGTTGCAGCAAAACACGGGCTTCTTGGCTTTGCAAAAACCGTAGCATTAGAAACGGGCGACTGTGACGTTACTATTAATACACTGTGCCCCGCCTACGTGAAAACGCCCCTAGTTGAGCAGCAAATAGCTGCGCAAGCAAAAGAAAACAACCTTACCGAAGAGGATGTGGTTAACAAGATAATGCTTGAGCCCATGCCTAAAAAGCAGTTTATCAGCGTTGAAGAACTGGCAGATACAGCATCGTTTTTGATGTCAAGCAGTGCGAGAAACATTACTGGACAAACCATGATCCTAGATGGTGGTTGGACTGCGCGCTAATCACCACAACGATGTGTAAATAGAGACGATTTCATCCGCCGTTGGCACGCGAGGATTATTGCCTGGCGAACCCGATGCTATCGCTTGTTCAGCCATGTTATCCACAATGGCAAAAAAGTCAGCCTTATCTATCCCAAAATCTGCAGGTGTGGGAACCTGCAGATCCGCATTTAATGCGTTTAGCTCTTGCAGCAGCTTTTCATTTGCAACATCGTCGGCGTCGGCTTGAGAAGCAACCCCCATCGCTCGTGCACACATTGCATATCGAGTTGCTGCACTTGGCAACGAAAAAGCGGTAACTGCTGGAAGCAACATGGCGTTTGATAACCCATGAGGTACATGAAACGCTGCACCAATAGGCCTACTCATACCGTGTACAAGTGCAACAGATGCATTGGAAAATGCAATACCCGCTAAAGTAGAACCCAACATCATCGCTTCTCGTGCCTGCTCGTTATTTCCATCTACGAAAACAGCGCGCAAATTTGGGGCGATAAGCGCCATGGCAGACAAGGCTTGTGCATCACTGTAAAGGTTCGCTTTTTTGCTAACAAACGCCTCAATAGCGTGTGTTAGTGCATCTATGCCAGTATCGGCAGTAACTCGTTGAGGTAAACTTTGCGTTAACGTGTAATCGACCAGTGCCGCGGTTGGCATAAAACCACGCCCTACACACAGCATTTTCTCACTTGTTTTTTCATCGGTGATAATAGTGAAACGAGTAACTTCTGACCCAGTACCGGCTGTAGTCGGTATTGCAATAATAGGTAATCCAGCTGCATCAGTAACGGTTGGAAATTTATAGTCACGCATTTGACCACCGTATTTCCCAAGTATGGAAATCGCTTTAGCGCTATCAATTGGGCTGCCCCCACCAAGCGCAACAATGCAGTCGTACTCATTTTCCCGCACCATAGATACGCCAAACTCAATTGAAGACACTGTAGGCTCGGGAACCGTGTCGGCAAAAACATCAGCCACTATTCCAATGTCCGCAAGCTGTGCTGTTATTTTTTCAGCGTAACCAAGCTCAACCATCATTTTATCTGTGACAATAAGCGGCTTGCTACAATGAAGGCTTGCAAGTATGTCAGACACTTTTTCACTTGCGCCCTTTCCGATTTCCATCATTCTTGGCAGCAAAATATGATGTGACATAAACAACTCCTTAAATTTAATGCCTGACAGCAAAGCTGATGTTTCTTGTAACAGTATCGTCTATTTACTCGCCAATGAAATAAATAAAGAAAATAAGACGTCATTAATACGCGTAATTGCACGCTAAACGCTTTTATTTTGCAAAAAACCTGTGCTACTGTCCAAATATTGGAAATGAAAGGATAGTTGCGTTCCATGCCCTATCAAACCGTTGCTTTAATTGGAAAACCTCAACACGCCGCCACCCACGACAGTCTAAATATTCTTGCAGAATATCTACTGGCCAAAGGGTGTTCATTATTGGTAGAAGAATGTATTGCAGAAGAACTCGAAACAGACAACTTTCGAAGCTGCAACCTAGTGACCATAGGCAAAGAAGCCGATTTAGCGGTTGTTGTAGGTGGCGATGGAAGTATGTTGGGAGCAGCACGCGTGCTTGCGCGCTTCGATATTCACGTTGTTGGTGTTAACCGCGGCAATCTGGGCTTTCTAACCGATATTCATCCCGACGAGATTGTTCAACAATTAGACTTAATATTCACCGGTGACTGCGTAGTAGAAAAGCGTTTCTTACTAGAAGTGGAAGTGTATCGACACGAGAAACTTAAAAGTAATAATTCCGCAATGAACGAAGTGGTTCTGCATCATGGCAAAGTAGCACACATGATGGAGTTTGAAATTTACATCGACGATCAGTTTGTTTTCAGTCAGCGTAGCGACGGTCTTATTGTTGCTACGCCAACAGGCTCTACCGCTTATTCTCTTTCTGCTGGCGGGCCAATTATAATGCCCAAATTAGATGCATTAACACTGGTACCTATGTTTCCGCACACCCTTAGCAGCCGCCCAATTGTGGTTGATGCCGATAGCCAGGTATCGATGAAGGTGTCTAAAGTAAACAGCGATTCACTGCAGGTGAGCTGCGACAGCCATATTGTCCTTCCAGTGCTTCCTGGCGACGAAATAAGAATAAACAAAAGCGCCGACAAGCTGCACCTTGTTCACCCTAAGGGCTACAGTTACTTTAACGTGTTACGTAAAAAGCTGGGCTGGGGCAGTAAATTATATTAATTCAAGTTGAAATGCGCTTCGTTTGTGGTTTAACGTACTAAAGACGGTAGCGCTCTGCACTTCTTACATGCCCCTGTACCTTTTACTCACCTTTAGCGCATTGAAAAATAAAGACTTTTTAACCTACCGCGTTTTTTCCATGCGTTTCATGAGCTTATAAAAAGCTGTATTGTCGGCACACGCGTTGCAACATCTTCTACATCGAGTTTAGTCGTGTTTACAACGGCTTAAACACTTTTACACTAGATAATCAGGAGATGTCATGAGTAATACCAATATCAAATTTACAGCACCAGGTATGGATAACGATGCGGCTGCGAAAACCATTGAGGTATTGGAGAAGCGTTTAACTGCATTGCTGGACTTACAACTAACATTGAAACACATTCACTGGAATGTAGTGGGTCCAAATTTCATCGGTGTACACGAAATGTTAGACCCACAAGTTGATGCGGTGCGTGATATGACAGACACTATTGCCGAACGCATTGCAACATTAGGTGGCGTGCCAAAAGGTACACCGAAAGCAATTGTAGAGGGCCGAAGCTGGGATGACTACAGCATTGGTAAAGGCTTGGTAATGGACCATTTGAAAGCGCTGGATGCAGTATACGATGGCGTAAACGGCGATCATCGTGCTGCCATTGAAACCATTGGCGAACTAGACGCTGTATCTGAGGACATGATTACAGGACAGCTAGCTGATTTAGAGCAATTTCAATGGTTTGTACGTGCACACATCGAATCGAGCGACGGTGAACTACAGCAATAAATGCTTAAAGGTTTTTGAATTGTTGAAAAGGAGAGGATTGCCCTCTCCTTTTTTATGATTTTTCCATTTAAGAAAATACGTAATCCTATTTACCTCACGAAACAAAAATGCTGTACAGTGTTCAACAGTACTGTTTAACGCGTTAATGCTTAAAACGAAAAAGATTTAATCAGCAGACTTTAAGCCCTAAAAAATTTAAACTATTAATATCAGCAACTTACTTCTATAACATCACTTGTAAGCCTTTTTAATTTCAATCTTCACTTTACACACAAAAAATACTGTATATATTTACACATACTGTATATATCATCATGTTTATTTTGAGGGTGTAGTTATGTTGGCGCATTTATCAATTTCTAACTTTGCCGTAGTAAAGCAGCTGTCTGTTCAGCTAGAAGATGGTTTAACGGCTATTACCGGTGAAACTGGTGCGGGTAAATCAATTGCAATAGACGCTTTAAGCCTGTGCCTTGGAGAGCGCGCCGACGCCAATGCCGTAAGAAAAGGTGCAGCAAAAGCTGAAATCATTGCGCATTTTTCGCTTTCAGGTAATTCGGCTGCTAAAACATACCTCGATGAACATGAACTTACATCAGATGAAGACGAAAATAGCTGTTTTGTTCGACGCGTTGTGTCAAAAGAAGGCCGTTCTAAAGCCTTTATTAATGGTGTTCCCGCCTCGCTGCAGCAGCTAAAAGGGCTTGGCCAATATTTGCTGGCTATCCATGGCCAAAATACACATTTGCAGTTATTGAAAGAAGACCATCAACGCTCGCTTCTTGATACCTACGCAAAACACACCAGTCAAATAGATACCGTTGAACACGCATATTCAAACTGGAAAGAAAAGCAGCGTATGCTGCAATCGTTAAAAGAACAAGCACAACAACGAGAAGACAGACTTCAGCTATTAACTTATCAAGTACAAGAGCTTGACGAATTTGCTATTGAAGAGGGTGAGTTTGAAGAGCTTGAAGTAGAACACAAGCGCCTAAGTAATGGGCAAAGCTTACTTGAACAAGCTCAAACCAGCGTTTACAACCTGTATGAAAACGACGAGGGGAATGCGCTAGCAGTCATTCAAAATAGTATTGAGCGATTAGGTGAACTAGAAGCCCACGACGCAAGCCTTACGCCAATTATAAGCCTTCTAAACGAAGCCTCTATACAAGTTGAAGAAGCAGCGAGCGAGCTTCGTAGCTACTGCGATCAGTTAGAAATTGACCCACTTCGGCTGCAGCAAGTAGAGGCGCGCTATGCCAAAGCCATGGAACTTGCCAGAAAGCATGCGGTAATGCCAGAAGCCTTGTTCCAACATCACCAAATGCTAGCAAGCGAATTTAGTGCGCTAGGAGAACAAGAAACGTTACTGGGCACTCTTGAGTTAGAAGTAGACAACATGCATGCACAATATCTTGCTGCAACGAAAGCGTTGTCTGAAAGTCGTTCATGTGCAGCAGTCAATTTAGCAAAAGACATTGAAGCGCAGATACAACAAATGAATATGCCACATGCAAAAGTGGCCATAGACGTGTTGTACGACGAATTTAAAAAGCCCTCAAGCACAGGTTTAGACAATATAGAGTTTAATGTATCTACCAACCCTGGCCAGGATGCAGATAAACTTGAAAAAGTGGTGTCAGGCGGTGAGCTTTCAAGAATTGGTTTGGCAATTCAAGTTATTGCCAGTGACAATCATACGACGCCTACAATGATTTTTGATGAAGTAGATACTGGTATTAGTGGTCCTACAGCATCGATTGTAGGCGCACTACTTCGCAGACTTGGCAGTCAAGCGCAGGTTATGTGCGTAACCCATTTACCTCAAGTTGCAGCGCAAGCGCATAATCAGCTTTTCGTGACGAAGCTTACTGATGGTGAAAGTACAGAAACACAAATGTTAGCGTTAACCAAGCAAGACAGAATTGATGAGCTGGCAAGACTACTTGCAGGTGATAAAATAACCAAATCTGCGTTGGCTAATGCAAAAGAACTGCTTAAAAGCGCCGCATCGAACTAAAATGCAGTTGATTGGTCATAGTTGTCAATGTAGCATGCCATCGCGCTTGCATTAAAACAGTTCGGATTAACCACTCCGTTGACCGAACACGAACAAAGGCAATACTGGACTTAATAACGCATGAAGTTGCAACACCTACTAGTAATACTTGGTATCACGCTTACATCAACCGCTTGTTCTAACTGGATATACAGAATCGACGTGCCTCAGGGAAACTTCCTTGATCAACGCGACGTGGAGAAACTACGCATCGGCATGACTAAAGAACAGGTTATTTATGTTCTTGGAAACCCTGTAGTTCAAGATTCGTTTAATGATGATACGTGGTACTACGTTTACGATATGAAGCGCGGAATGAGAAAACGCGGCGAAGACTTTCAAAAGCAGATGATTATTCACTTTGTAGACAACAAAGTTGAGTCGGTTGAAGGCGACTTTGAACTTTCTGAAGACTTTAATACCCCGCTAGATAGTTAATCAGAAGGAGTGCTTGCACTCCTTTTTGTTTTTCCCCAGTCTTTTCATTTCTTACATTTGGCAAACACTAAGTTTGTTGGCGTTTTGATTCACTTAGGCACAAAGGACGATAGATGGAACACAGTTTTTGGCACAGTAAATGGCAGAAAAGTGAGATTGGATTTCACGAGCCTACAGGGAATGCTCTACTAGTAAAACATGCTCAGCATTTACTAGGCACTACGCCAAATTCAGCACGTATTTTTGTACCGCTTTGTGGAAAAACGCGAGACATTGCCTGGTTATTGTCGCAAGGCGCATCGGTAGTAGGTGCAGAGTTAAGTGAAGTTGCTGTTACCCAACTCTTTGAAGAGCTTGGCGAGGCACCGTCTATATCACAAACACCTACCGGTAAAATTTTCCACAAAGAAAACCTTACTGTGTTTGTAGGTGACATTTTTAAGCTAACGGCAAATGATATTGGTGCGGTGACCGGTGTTTACGACAGAGCAGCTTTAGTTGCCCTACCTGATGCAATGCGCTCTCTTTACGCATCACATATTGTAGAAACAACTGAAAGCGCACCTCAGCTTATTGTTTCTTTTGAATACGACCAAAGCCGCATGCCCGGCCCGCCTTTTAGTGTTAACGAAGCAACCGTCGAGTCGTTGTATGGCGATACCTACGTCATAACTAGGTTAGAGAGATCGGTGCTTGAAGGTAAGCTCAAAGGCAAAGTAGATGCAGACAACCTTGTATTCCATTTAAAGGGGAATAGCTAGTTAGCTTGTCTGGCTTCTAAAAAGCCATTAAAGTTTCGATACCAAATAAAATGGCGCCAATAAGGCCACCCACAATGGTGCCATTTATCCTTACCTTTTGAAGATCTCTTCCAATATTTAACTCTACTTGCTGCGCCATTTCCCTTTCATCCCAACTATTAATCGTATCTTTGATATGTCGAGTAAGAAAATCGGCAAGCTCTGGCGCCATATACTTGGCAGCTTCGCCAATATGCTTATTAAAGGCCAGAGCCAATTCACCATCACTGTTCAAATTAGTGCCTAGCTCTTTAAATAACTTGGCGACTTTCGCTTCCGCTTTACCCTGTTTTTCTTCAAGGGAAGCTAAAAGCCAATTGCTCAGTTTAGCCCAGCTTTGATGGATGTAATTTTTCAATGCCGGGTCGTTAATGATTTTGTCTTTGTAGCCATTAACTTTATTTTCCATTAATGGACTGTGTTGTAATTCGTACAAAAACTCATGTACTTGCTCATCAAAAGCATGCCTTATTGGGTGCTCTTCGTCGTTATAAATGTCTTCTAAAATACTCGACACTGCTTTTACTGCAATAAGCGCCCCTTGTTCACTTAACCAGCTTGAAGGTAGCAACTTTTCAATTCGGCTATATTCTGTTTTTAACCAAACAACCAGAGTATCGGCAATGTAAACCTGCGTATCTGGCTGAGCGAGCAGGTGAGCCAATTTTCCAAGGATACGATCTAAAACAACCTGGTGTTGGCGCTCTCTTGTTACAGCGTTAAGCGACGTTGACATTAGCTGACGTAAATCTAACTGATGAATACCTTTCTCTGCGGTGCGCGATATAAACTCTTTTACTGGCTTATCGTCGAGTACACGCAACAAGCCTGCTAATGCATCACACGTGAAGCGACTTAGTCTAGCCGAGTTAGCATCAATACTTAGCCAACGCCCCGCCCCTTTCGCAGGGTTACTGCTAGCAATAAGCTTTTCAATTGCATCCGGGTGGAAGAACTTTTCTTTTACAAACAGAGATAGATTTTCTGCGATAACAGACTTATTTGTTGCCACGATATTGGTGTGGGGAATTGGATAACGGCGAGGGATAGGCTTAAAAAGTGCAGTAACGGCGAACCAGTCTGCCAAGCCTCCAACTAGCGCCGCTTCGCTCGCCATTTTTGTTAAACCTAGCCACCAAGCACCTGATAATGATGGAAAAAATCGAGGAGCCAAAGTTGTTAACACGAAAACGCTAGCAGCAATAATTAGACAACCTAACGCAAGCCGCTTCGCACGTGTTAACTGTGCATGTTTATCCAAAACTTCCTTCTCCACTTTACAAACCACAAACTAAGCCACCAATTACCAGCATCACATATTTCCCAAAGGAAAGAAAAACTATGCAAACAACAGACCGACTACCTCCCCACAACAAACATTCATCACTAATTCACTCTTTATTACGTGGACAGGCACTCTAACTGAACTGCATTTGTTTACGTGTATTAACGTGGACAGACACTTTTATAGACTTTTTTGTACCAAGTGCCTGCTTACCTTTCATTTTAAAGTTGAGCTCAATAAATCAATGGTAAGCAAGCATTTTGAGTGTGTGTCCACATAAGGCTTTCACATAAGGCTTTATAAACGTGGACAGGCACTTTTAGAGCTTTTCTGTATAACAAACCTATATGCCCCTCGCCAAAAGTTAATCTCTAGAATTCTATGAATACCCAGCTCGTCTGAGTTTTTGAGTGTGTGTCCACATAAGGCCATAAACAAGCACGTTTGAGTGCCTGTCCACGTAAACTTCCTAGCTAGAGTAGGCACTTTGTTCTATTTAGTTGAGTATTAGCTTATTTCCTTAACATTTAGTCAGTATTGCTAATTGCTAGGCAACTCAGCGTTTAACCTATGTTTAAAATCACCTAAAAAAAGCGATAAAACATTGATTAGGTTGAATATTTCAATAGTGGCATAATAAGTGAAGAACTTGAGATATAAGTTCATAAATTAAGAATAAAAGGATATAAAAAATGAATAAATCTCTTGTTGCTGGCGCTATATTACTAACTACTTCGTCATTACTTTCTGGCTGCGTGGTTCACGTTGGCAATGCAAGCGCAATGGATGGCAGCGATTTCAGCTCAATTTTAGGCAACATAGATATCGCTGAAGGTAAACATGCGGGCGATATTTCCTCTGTAAATGGCAATGTGGAAATCAGTGATAACGCCGGCGCTGACGATGTCAGCATTGTTAACGGTAATTTAGAGATGGAGAGCCACGTTACTGTGTCGGGCATTGATATTGTAAATGGCGATATTACAGCGACATCGCACTTAACAGTAACTAATGATATTGAATCTGTGAACGGAGATATTTTGATCCCAGCGCATAGTAAAGTGGGTGGTGACATCGAAACCGTAAACGGCGATATTTCAATTACAAACAGTACCATTGGCAGTGATATTGAAACAGTAAATGGCGACATCACCCTAATTGACAATACACATGTTGCCGGTGACATTATTTATAGAGCAAGTGAAAGCTCATGGGGCAAGATGTCTGACTCTACTCCTACACTTGTTATAGACGCTTCAGTATCTGTTGATGGTGATATTATTTTAGAGCGCCCAGTAAACCTTGAAATAGAAAACAAAGCTGTTGAGAAAAAAGTGGTTGTAAGCTACCGAAACGCACAGTAATTTGTGATTTTTTAAAATCAAAGTTACGTGATATGACCGAACTTGAAAAGATGCTGGCGGGAGAGCTTTATTTCCCGTCAGACAAGCAGCTTACTTCAATGCGCAAGGCGTGCCGTAAGCAACTCGATATTCTAAATGCAACCTGCCAGACTGAACATAAGAAACGTACGCAACTGCTTAAAGCATTATTTGGCAGTACCGGAAAGCGCCTGTATATCGAGTCATCGTTTAAATGTGACTATGGCGATAATATTCATGTAGGTGAAAATTTTTACGCTAACTTTAACTGCGTTATTTTAGACGCAGCCAAGGTAATAATTGGCGATAATTGTATGATTGCACCCCAAGTAGGTATTTATACGGCCACTCACCCTATTAATGCTGAGCAGCGAGCTACAGGTATCGAATTTGCCAAACCCATTACGTTAGGAGATAACTGTTGGATTGGCGGAAATGCCGTTATTAACCCAGGCGTTACGTTAGGAAATAATGTTGTGGTTGCATCTGGTGCCGTGGTAACCAAGTCGTTTGGCGACAATGTGGTTATTGGGGGCAATCCTGCAAGAATAATAAAGCCAGTCACCTAAAAAGATAACGCTTTTCAAATAAACACATAAAAAAACCGCTCTAAAGAGCGGTTTTTTTTAAAGTTACTTTCGTTTACCTGGGCGTCCAGCGCGCTTATTTAAGCCTTGTTGCTTACGCACTTTGTGCTTTTTCACAGAGCGACGCATTCGACTTAGCCTTGCGTGATCAAGCTTACCTTGACGCACGTTGACCATGGTTTGAGTTTCATCTGGTAGCTGAACATGGCTTCTTAATGCATTTACATCTTCAAGTCCAAGTTCAACCCATGCACCTTGCGGCAAACGTTTTTGAAGTTCAATCGGGCCGTATTTAACACGAATAAGTCGACTTACTTGAACGCCTTGGGATTCCCACAAGCGACGCACTTCACGGTTACGCCCTTCTTTCAAGGTAACATTAAACCAGCGGTTCATGCTCTCTTCTTCAGCATGTTGTGGTGTTGGTGTACCAGAGATTGTTAGGAACTTTGCTTCGCCGTCTTCCAGCTCAACACCTTTTTGCAGGGTATTAAGCGTTTTGCCCGTTACCTCTCCAAAAACACGCACTGCGTATTCGCGTTCAACTTCACATTTAGGGTGCATCAGGCGGTTCGCCAATTCACCGTCGTTAGTGAAAAGCAATAAACCACTGGTATTCATATCAAGGCGACCAACGGTTATCCATCGGCCTAAACGAATTGCAGGTAATCTATCAAAAACGGTATCACGTCCTTCTGGATCGTGACGGCTGCACAATTCGCCTTCTGGTTTGTTGTACATCAACACGCGGCAAATTGGCTGTTCGGTTTGACGAGACAATAAATGACCGTCTACGCGAATTTGCGCAGTGTGATCGACTCTATCACCTAGCGTTGCTACTGCGCCGTTTACTGATACACGTCCCTCTTCTATCCAACGTTCCATTTCTCGTCGCGAGCCTAGCCCTTGGTTAGCCAGTACTTTTTGCAACTTTTCAGTCATGGTTTCACTCTTTTTTGCTTGTTTACGGTCGCACGGTCTATTCAGACGGTGCCTCATTTAACACCTTAAGCGGCGAGTCGGATGCAATGCTTTCAGCCATGCTTTCAAACGCATCAGCGTTGGGTAAGTCGCCCAATGATGTCATTGAAAAGTAATCTAAAAAGCCTTTGGTAGTAGCATACAGCGCCGGTCTTCCCGGTACTTCTTTATGACCCACTACCTTTATCCAGTCTCGTTCTGTGAGTGTTTTTATAATGTTGCTGCTTACCGCAACCCCTCGCACTTGCTCAATCTCGCCGCGCGTAATGGGTTGACGATATGCAATTAGCGCCAATGTTTCGAGCATGGCTCGTGAATACTTAGGCGCATTTTCTTGCCATAATTTACTTAACCACGGGCTAAGCGCATCTAACGATTGAAATCGAAAGCCGCTTGCTACCTCAACTAACTGAATGCCACGAGGTTGATAGTCTAGCTTAAGTTCATTAAGCACCTTGCTAAGGGTTCTATCTGCTACGCTAAATTCGTTTAGTACAGTCTCCTTAAGCTGTTGTCTTGAAATAGGTTTATCAGCAACAAAGATTGCTGCTTCAACCAACTGCTTAAGCTGCGCCGTGTTAATTTTCTTCATGAGCACCTAATTTTACATGAATTTTGGCATAAGGACCTGCCTGAATGCATAAAATAAGCTGTTCTTTTACTAATTCGAGTATTGCAAGGAAGCAAACCACTACACCCGCCTTACCTTCTTCTACGGTAAAAAGACGCTCCAGTGGCGTGTATTCTGCGTTAGTTAAAACCGAGAGAATTAACGACATCCGTTCCCTAGTGCTCAATGCCTCGCGCTCAATAGTGTGATTTTCAAATGCATCTGCGCGTTTCATGGCCGCACTAAAAGCAAGCACAATCTCAGCCAGTGTCACATCGGGCTCAATACGAATGGGCGCTACGCTTTCACTTGTCTCGACGTGTGTTTTAAATATGTCACGCTCCAATCGAGGCTGTAAATCTAAGTCTTCTGCAGCCTGTTTTACCAGCTCATATTCTTTTAGCCTTCGTATAAGCTCTGCACGAGGGTCTTCCTCTTCGTCAACATCATCACTTCGTTTTGGCAATAATAGGCGCGACTTTATTTCGGCTAAAATAGCAGCCATAAGTAGATATTCGGCTGCGAGCTCAAGCTTAAGAGACATCATTGCATCAACATATTCCATGTATTGCTTGGTGACGTCGGCAATGGGTAAGGTGGTAATATCGAATTTTTGTTTTCTGATTAAATACAGCAGTAAGTCTAGAGGCCCTTCGAATGTTTCTAAAATTACCTCTAGTGCGTCGGGTGGAATAAAAAGGTCTTCAGGCTTTTCTATTAACGCTTCACCGTTAATAAATGCAAGTGGCAGTGGTTGCTGTATGGGCGTAACGCCCTCCACTCGCTTATCTTCTATGCTGTTCTCTGTGATATCCGACACAATATTTTATTCTTGTTGCGCACTTCACGCGCTTATTATTCTTATTTACTCAAATGGTGATGGGTCGCCAGTTCCACGACGCAATATAACTGGCGTATCTTCTGATAAATCTACCACCGTAGTAGGATGCTCACCAATATAGCCGCCATGAATTATTAGCCCAACCTGTTTTTCTAAATTGTCGCGAATAACATCAGGATCGGACTCGGCCATGGTATTACCTGGAAGAATTAACGATGTAGACATCAGCGGCTCGCCTAATTCCTCTAACAATGCCAGAGCAATAGCGTTATCTGGAACGCGGATACCAATAGTTTTGCGTTTTGGGTTTTGTAAACGCTTTGGCACTTCTCGAGTTGCCTTGAGCACAAAGGTATAGCTTCCAGGCGTATTATTTTTTATTTGACGAAAGGCCGTGTTATCCACCTTGGCGTAAATAGATAGCTCAGACATGTCTCTGCACATCAATGTAAAATTATGCTCTTTGTCTATTTGTCGAATTCGGCAAAGTTGTTCAAGTGCTTTTTTGTCTTCAATTTGACAGCCAATGGCATACCCCGAATCGGTAGGATAAACCACTACTGCACCGTCTCGAATCAGCTCGCAGGCTTGCGTAATCAAACGCTTTTGCGGATTGTCTGGATGAACATAAAAAAACTGGCTCATGACGCCTCCCTTGTCTTAACTCGTTTAATGATTAGCGATTTATACATTACACAAGTCTCAATGCTAATCTATATGCGCTCGTCTTGTCAGCACTTGCCTTTCTAACATACGCCTTTGTAGCAATAGCCGTCTATCAAAAGCAAAAAAATGATAAGCCTATGCTTCAATTTGCGGCCAATTATGCCAAACAGGTGTAAGTTTACTGCTAATTCCCAAGTTTTTACCAAGCTCTGTCCAGCGTGATGGAAAATGAAAATCAGACCCCGCCGACGCCAACAAGCGATGCGTTAACGCAAGTTCATTTATAAGCTCTTGCTTTGTTTTATTTATGCCGGGAAACGCGGTTTCAATTGCATCGCCGCCGGCACTTTCAAATAAGGCCACCAATCGACGAAGCCACTTGGCTGTCATGTCGTAGTGTGCTGGGTGTGCTAGTACTGCTTGACCGCCTGCATCTTGAATCCACTTAATTGCTGTTTCAATGCTCGGCCACTCGGCTTTCACCGCAGCCCGTTTTCCTTTGCCAAGGTATTTTTTAAACGCCGCTTCCATGGTCGGCACGCCGTAGTTGTTTACAAGTACTCTGGCAAAGTGTGCACGTGTTACTTGCCCCACTCCTGCAAGCGTTTTGGCTCTTGGCAGCACGCCTTCAAAACCGCATTTTTCCAACTTTTCCGCAATTTTTTCTGCACGCGCTTCGCGCACTTGTGCCTGACCGTTAAGGCGCTCTAAAAAATCCGGACACTGACGATTAACATTTAAACCAACAACATGGATATCAAAACCGTGCCACATCGTGGATATTTCCACTCCGTCGATAATTGTCAGAGCTCGCTTTTGCTTTGCTTGAACGCTATGCGCTGAATCTAAACCGGCGACAGTATCATGGTCGGTAATTGCGAGTACATCCACCTGCATGGTGTGTGCGCGGAGTACGAGTTCTTCTGGGGTTAAATGCCCATCTGAAAATTTTGTATGGCTATGTAGATCTATTTTCAATGTCTTATGCAAATTTATGGTTGACACAAAAGGCGATTTGTTTTCTTCTATATACACAAAGTATACGTACTAACGACTTCAAATCCTATTGAAGTTTGAACAAACAACGAGTAATTCATGCACACGCAAAATAAATATACAGCAATGACAGCTGCAGCTTGGTGGTGGCACTCCCTTACTTAACGGGCGGTGTGCACGATAGTGCGTGAATGAAAACACATAAAGGCCCGTTGATACGGGCCTTTTTTTTATCTTTTTGCAGTTGGAGAGAAGCAAAAATGAGTTTAGCGGAACTGGGCACATCCCCAGGTAAAGTAGAAACAATAGAACAAGCGGGGCATTATATTGATGATCCGCTTGCTGCTTTCGCCCACCTGTGTGGAAATTCTAGTAATGCGCTTTTGCTAGAGTCGGCAGAAATAGAGTCGAAAGACGACCTACAAAGTCTGCTGATGGTAGATGCGGCGTTGCGTATGGAGTGCAGAGGTAATCGCGTTGAAATTACGGCGTTAACTAATAACGGAGCATCAGTTTTACCCTTGTTTGCAACGCAAAGCCCCGTTGGTTTAAACGTTACAGACAGCAGTGAAAGTCATGTAATTCTTGAGTGCGATGAAGCGGCGAGTGACTTGGACGAAGACAGTCGATTAAAAGCTTCAAGCGTGATGGACGCCCTGCGCATTGTAGTAAACAAAATAACGCCCATACGTCAGCATCCTCACGCTGTGTTTTTGGGCGGTGTGTTTGCCTACGACATGCTTGCAGGTTTTGAAAAACTCCCCGATGTTGCCGAAGGCGAAAACGACTGCCCAGACTTTGTGTTTTATCTTGCAGAGACACTGATAACTGTCGACCACCAAACGCGCGAAACCCACCTAGTTGGTAGTGTATTTAGCGGACACGACGTTGCACAACAATATTTCTCTATTGCCCAACGTTTAGAAGCAATTCATCAGCAGCTACACGATATGCCAGCAAAGCCTGTTCTAAAAGGCTCCCGCTCAGTCCAAGACTCTCAGCATGATTCTGTAAGTGGCTCTGAACTTGGACAGACACTTTCGTCAGACACATTTCAAGAGGCACAGGTTGACGTAAGTGACGAGGAATTCTGCAACCACGTTCTAGATTTAAAGCAACATATTTTGGCTGGTGACATTTTTCAGGTGGTGCCGTCACGCACATTCTCTCTCCCCTGCCCGTCACCGCTTCTGGCTTACGCTAAATTAAAAGAATCGAACCCAAGCCCTTACATGTTTTACTTGCAGGATAAAGCGTTTAGCATATTTGGTGCATCCCCTGAGTCAGCACTTAAATACGATAGTGAAAGTAACCAAGTAGAAATTTATCCTATTGCAGGTACTCGACCTCGAGGCAAGCGAGCAGACGGTACTATTGATAGAGACTTAGACAGCCGTATTGAATTAAACCTTCGCGAAGATACCAAAGAAAAGTCTGAACACATCATGCTAGTTGATTTAGCGCGTAATGACGTGGCCAAGGTAAGCCGCCCCGGCACACGATATGTAAAAGACCTTTTAAAAGTAGACCGCTACTCTCACGTGATGCATTTGGTTTCACGGGTTGTGGGTCAGTTGCGCGACGACTTAGACGCACTGCATGCGTATCAAGCCTGTATGAACATGGGTACGCTAGTGGGAGCACCGAAAGTAAGTGCAGCCACGCTTATCCGTGAAGTTGAACAAAAGCGCCGGGGGAGTTACGGCGGCGCAGTAGGTTATTTGAACGGTCAAGGCGATATGGACACGTGTATTGTTATTCGTTCTGCATTTGTTAAAAACAACACTGCCTATATCCAAGCCGGTGCTGGCGTGGTACACGATTCAAACCCACAGGCAGAAGCAGATGAGACGCGCGCTAAAGCACAGGCAGTCATTGGCGCTGTTAAAGCTGCGCTTAAAGAAGAATTTGAACTAAGCACAGAGGGCAAGCAATGAATCAACAAGTTACAACCCTCTTTCTTCTTGATAACGTTGATTCGTTTACCTACAACTTGGTGGACGAGCTGCGTACCTTGAATTTGGACATTAAGGTATACCGAAACACGGTATGTGCCGACACACTGTTTAATCGTATGCAGGAGCAGGCAACAAAAGGGCCTGTGCTATTAATGTTATCGCCAGGCCCCGGCGCACCAAGCGAGGCAGGTTGTATGCCGAAACTACTTGATAAAGTACGCGGCGTGTATCCAGTAATTGGTATCTGTTTAGGCCATCAAGCTATTGTAGAACATTACGGCGGTACCGTTGGCCGCGCCAGCCAAGTAATGCATGGTAAATCATCAGCCATTACACATTCAGAGAAAGCAATGTTTGAAGGGCTTCAACAACCGCTTCACGTTGCGCGCTATCACTCATTAGTTGCTCTTGAACTTCCCAGTGCGTTGAGTGTATGTGCTTCAACCATTAATGATGATGGCAGCGAGGCTGTTATGGCTGTGTACAGCGAACACGACCGCATGCTGGGATTTCAATTTCATCCGGAATCCATATTAACGGCGCAAGGCAGCCAATTGCTAAAGCAAAGTATTGACTATTTGACCCAACAGGAAGCGAAACATGCTTAACGCTGGCCCATTACTAGAACAACTTATGTTGCGAGAATCACTCTCGCAAACAGAGGCATACAGCCTATTTAACAGCATCATGCACGGCGAGCAAAGTGAAGTGATGATGGCTGCAGTGCTTACTGCGCTAAAAATGAAAAAAGAGTCCCCCAGCGAGATTGCAGGTGCAGCAAGCGCGATGGTAGCAAACGCTCTCCCCTTCCCATCACCAGACTACGAGTTTGCCGATATTGTGGGAACGGGAGGCGATGGCCATAACACTATAAACATTTCTAGTGCCGCTGCCGTTGTAGCTGCCGCATGCGGAGTGAAGGTAGCAAAGCACGGAAATAGAAGTGTATCGAGCAAATCTGGCTCTGCTGATCTTTTCCGCCAATTTGGTCTAAATTTAGAAATTAGCCCCGATAAATCGAAAAAATGCTTAGATGAAGCAAATTTCACATTTCTTTTTGCGCCTGTTTATCACGCAGGTATGCGCCACGCAGCCCCCGTACGCGCTGCGATGAAGACCAGAACCCTATTTAATATACTGGGCCCATTGGCCAACCCTGCCGGTCCAACACACGGTGTATTCGGCGTATACTCTCCCGAATTGCTTGAACCTTATGCAAAAACCCTTATGCTGCTGGGTCAACATCGCGCCATGATTGTACATGGTGACGGGCTTGATGAGCTTGCGCTGCACGGCGAGTCATTAATTTACGATTTAGAGCATGGTGATATTAGAAAGCTAACAGTGACGTCGGATGATTTCGGGCTCCCTCGGTTCCCACTTTCGGCGATAGAGGGTGGCGAACCCGAGGAAAACAAACAATTCGTTGAGGCAGCCCTTAATGGTGAGGGAAAAGAGGCTCACAGAGCTGCCATAGCAATGAATTGCGGTGCATTGCTTAAGGTCACGGGCAAAGCGAGCTCTTTTAAAGACGGTGCTGAAATGGCCATGGAAGCAATGGCTAAAGGGCTACCCATGCAGCTACTATCGAAGGTTGCCAAAATTACTCAGGAGGTAAGCACAAATGGCTAATGTGCTTGAGAAAATTGTCGCAGACAAACGCGAAGAAATAGCGGCAAGAAAAGCGGCTTTACCGCTAGAAACATTTAAAGATGCGCTTGTTCCATCAACGAAAAGCTTATTCGAAGCGCTAAGCGAACCCAATGCGGGCTTTATTTTTGAGTGCAAAAAAGCATCTCCGTCGAAAGGGCTCATCCGAGAGAACTTTGATTTAGATGAAATTTTGGCTGCGTACACGCCTTATGCTGCGGGAATTTCTGTACTTACCGATGAAAAGTATTTCCAAGGCAAATTTGAGTATCTTGCTTATGTTACCGAGCGCGTTTCTCAACCTGTATTAAATAAAGACTTCTTCGTAGAAACATATCAGGTTTATTTGGCACGTCATTACAACGCAGACGCCGTTCTATTAATGCTGAGTGTTTTAAGTGACGACGAGTACCGACAGCTTGCCAGAGTAGCGAATAGCTTAAACTTAGACATTCTGACCGAAGTGAGTAACGAAGAAGAAATGCTGCGGGCCATTGCACTTGAAGCCAACATTATTGGCATTAATAACCGCAACCTTCGCGATTTATCAACAGACCTAGCCACTACAGAACGCCTTGTGCCAATGTTAGAGAAAGCAACGCATGACTTCGTAGTGATTTCAGAGTCGGGAATTTATACCCACGACGACGTGCTTCGACTTGCTCCGCTGTCACAAGGTTTTCTAGTTGGCAGCGCTTTAATGGCAGAACAAGACTTGCCTCGAGCAGTTAAAACATTAGTTAATGGCGCGGTTAAGGTGTGCGGATTAACAACCGCCGACCAAGCTAAACTTGCCTTTGATAGCGGCGCAAGTTTCGGCGGGCTTATTTTTGCAGAAAAATCACCTCGCTATGTTAGTTCAAACGTGGCAAAGAACATCGTTGAAAAAACGCAGGGCGCTTACGTTGGTGTTTTTGTAAACAGCGATGCCGATGAAGTTGCAACAATTGCTAAAACACTAAACCTACACGCTGTGCAGCTGCACGGCGATGAAGATGAAAGCTATGTAGCCGCGCTAGCGCCAAAACTACCTGAAAACTGCGAAATATGGGTGGTAGAAGGGGTAAAAGCAGATAACGCGAATGCTATGCCTATTAACGTGGACAGACACTTTAATAACCCACTTGTTAGCCGCGTTTTACTTGACTGCCAAGTTGGCGATGCAAAAGGTGGTACAGGTGAATCTTTCAACTGGCAACTGCTTGATGAAATTGAGCAAAAAGAAAAGCTAGTGCTTGCTGGGGGTATCAGCCCGCACAATATAAAAAGCGCAATAAATACTCACTGTGGCGTGATTGATGTGAACTCCGGCGTGGAAGACGCCCCTGGCAAAAAATCATCAGACAAGTTGCGCGCACTTTTCGATGTGTGCCGTCAGTACTAAATTTAAGAAACAGGACAACGTAATGAACCAACTAGACACAAAATTTGGCGAATTTGGTGGCATGTACGTGCCCGAATTGCTAATTCCTGCACTAGACCAGCTAGAAAAAGCGTTTTTAGACGCGAAAGAAGACCCGTCATTCAATGAAGAATTTCTTTCATTATTGAAAGATTATGCAGGGCGCCCAACGTCAATGACGTTATCCCGTAATTTGGTTAGTAACCCGAAGGTAAAGCTATATCTAAAGCGTGAAGATTTGCTTCACGGCGGTGCACATAAAACCAACCAAGTTCTTGGGCAGGCACTGCTAACTAAACGTATGGGCAAAAAAGAAGTAATTGCCGAAACCGGTGCTGGACAGCACGGTGTGGCAACCGCCTTGGCGTGTGCCCTATTAGGCCTTAAAGCGCGTATTTACATGGGCGCTAAAGACGTAGAGCGACAAGCCCCTAACGTTTTCAGAATGAAGTTAATGGGTGCCGAAGTAATCCCAGTAAACGCGGGGTCTGGTACACTAAAAGATGCTGTGAACGAAGCGATGCGTGACTGGTCTGCAAATTATGAAACTGCACATTACTTGTTAGGTACAGCCGCAGGCCCTCACCCTTTCCCAACTATTGTCCGTGAATACCATCGTATGATTGGCGAAGAGACGCGTGCTCAAATTATGGAAAAAGAAGGCCGTTTGCCAGATGCAGTAGTGGCTTGTGTTGGTGGCGGCTCGAATGCTATTGGTATGTTTGCCGACTTTATCGACGAACCTTCAGTACGTTTGGTTGGTGTGGAGCCTGCAGGTAAAGGTGTTCACACTAAAGAGCACGGTGCAACGATTGTAACGGGTACCAAAGGTATTCTGCATGGCGCATACACGTTTATCATGCAAGACAAAGAAGGCCAAATTGAAGAGAGCTATTCGGTGTCTGCCGGGCTAGATTACCCAGCAGTAGGCCCGCAACATGCGTACTTACACGACATTGGTCGCGCTGAATATGTAGCGGCTACCGATGAAGAAGCATTGAACGCGTTTCAACTCCTTGCCAGAAAAGAAGGTATCATTCCTGCGCTAGAATCATCACACGCTCTAGCTCATGCATTGAACATGGCAGATGAAGCAGAAGAAGAAACCATCATTGTGGTGAACTTATCTGGTCGCGGTGACAAAGATCTTGCGCACGTTATTAACATTCTAGGGGACGATTTATAATGGATAGATATGCTGAAATGTTTGCGCAACTTAACGAAAAAAACCAAGGCGCATTCGTACCCTTCGTTATGGTTGGCGATCCTGACCTTGCACAGTCTGAAGCGATTATTTGCCAGTTAATTGAAAGTGGCGCAGATGCACTTGAATTGGGGATTCCTTACTCAGACCCCATCGCAGATGGCCCAACTATTCAGGCTTCGGCGATCCGCGCATTAAATCATAAAGTTACCGTTGCCGACTGCCTGGGCGTAATTTCACGCGTTCGCGCAAAGTACCCTAATGTGCCTATTGGGTTATTGCTATACAGCAACCTAGTTATGGCGCAAGGTATTGAAGGCTTTTACAAAAAGGCGCAAGAAGCGGGCGTCGATTCCATCTTGGTGGCGGATGTTCCTATTCGCGAAGCAGCTCCTTTCCAAAAAGCGGCTGACAGCACAGGAATTTCTCAAATTTTAATTGCACCTCCAAATGCAACCGATGAGACCATGGAAAAAATTGGCGAGTACTCCAAAGGCTACACTTATTTGTTAGGTCGTGCGGGCGTAACGGGTGCAGAAACCGCAGCAAATGTACCAGCTGCTGACTTAATTGCTAGATTAAACAAACACAACGCCGCCCCCGCATTACTTGGCTTTGGTATTTCGACACCTGAACAGGTGAAGTCGGCGGTAGACGCTGGCGCCGCAGGCGCAATTTCTGGCTCTGCAACAGTGAACATTATTGCTGCAAACCTAGACAATAATGAAAAAATGCTTAGTGAATTAGGCAGCTTTGTTGAGAGTATGAAAGCCGCGACAAATAAGGGTTAATTGTTAATGCTTTATATGATTTGTGCGACAGACACACCAAATAGTTTAGATAAGCGACTAGCTGCGCGCCCTGCTCACCTAGAGCGACTTAACGCGCTTAAAGCAGATGGTAGACTCACGATGGCAGGCCCCTTCCCTGCTATCGATAGTCCAGATCCAGGACCTGCCGGCTTCACAGGTTCTTTAGTTGTTGCCGAATTTGAGTCGCTAGAGGCAGCACAAGCATGGGCTGATGCTGACCCTTACATCGAGGCAGGTGTGTACGACAAAGTTGTTGTTAAGCCGTATAAAAAAGTGCTTCCTTAATCAGGTAGTAATTAATGCGTGTAAAGCCCAGCAAAGCTGGGCTTTTTTGTAGCTGGAGGTTTGTTGATGGTTTGAAATTTCGGTTGTTTTTACATGGACAGACACTTTAACCAATATGCCTTTCGGAAAAGCTTTTCGTGAAGCGTTTCGTGGACAGACACTTTAAGGTCACCTTTTTTAAGAGCATTGTTTATGTAATTAAGCAGGCCGACGCTCTTCCATGAACGTAAGACTAAAGTGTGTGTCCTTGTAATTTTACTTATGATTTTGCTAGTAACTCTTCGATTTACTGCCCTTCATCACAGCTTCCTCAAGCTTTCACGCTATACACATTCCTAATGGCGAGGTAGACTTAATCTAAATTCAGTAACTGTTCAGATTGCCGCGATATACTTGCTTTTAGTTTGGCGCGAGCGCTGTTTTTATTGTGAGGTTGTATGACATTATCGCTTCGAGTTTTTGTTGTTTGCATTGTGCTAGCGTTTAGTTTCGTTAGCCCAGCTTCTGCATTGCAAAATTCTGGCGGCAACCTTACAAAGAGCGAAGCCGCTGAACGAGCCCGTAAAGCTGAGAATGGACGTGTTCTTAAGGTTGAACAAACGTCGAAAAGCTACCGGGTAAAAGTACTTAAAAAATCGGGGCGTGTTGTATCGGTAGATGTAGACAAGCGTTCTGGTAACGTTAAAACATCGAAAGAAAGATAGGGACAGTTATGCGCATTCTAATTGCTGAGGACGATAGTAGACTACTGACTCAATTGGACGCCTTGCTGCAGCAACATGGTTATAGTGTAGACCTTGCTGACAATGGCGAGCACGCTCTTTTTTTGATAAAAGAATACAGCTACGACCTTGCCATTATTGATATTGGCATGCCTAAATTAGATGGCTTTGAAGTCATAAAAAAAGCCAGACAGGCCGACATTGCCTGCCCTATTTTGATCCTTACAGCGCGTGACAGATGGCAAGAAAAAGTGGAAGGATTAGATGCTGGCGCTGACGACTACTTAACAAAACCTTTCCACGATGAAGAGCTTCTTGCAAGAGCAAAAGCTTTGATCAGACGTGCTTCAGGGCAAGCAAACCCAACCATTCAGTTCGGCCCAATATCGCTTGATACAGTAAGCGAAGAACTGTCGTTAGATGGACAGGCACTCGATTTAACGGCATATGAGTATAAGGTGATGGAATACTTGATGCTAAATCCACAAAAGGTTATCTCTAAAACTGAGCTCACCGAGCATATCTATGACCAAGATTTCGACCTAGATAGCAACGTAATTGAGGTTTTTGTTGGTCGACTACGTAAGAAACTTGATCCTTCTGGCGAGCTTAAACCTATTGAAACACTGCGCGGTCGCGGCTATAGGATTAACCGTAACCTATGAGGCAGCTGTCTCTTAGAGTAAGAAGCGTTTTACTTGCTGTAGCGCTACTAGCACTGTTTGCACCATTCACTGTAGTAATTCTTGAAGAGGCCTACACAAAAAGCCTTACACAAGCAAAGATGAGTGAATTACGCCTAATGAACTTAGGGTTACTGTCTGCATTTGAGTTGGACGGCGACCTGCCCTACATGCCCGAGATTCTGTACGAGGAGCAATTAAACCTTCCAGGTTCGGGTTACTTGGGTATTATCGTATTTAGAAACGAAGTGATTTGGCAGTCTGCATCTGCACTTGAATATACATTTAACCCCCCAGATATTGACGTGCCTGTTGGAAACGAACTATTCGTTGAATCTGTTGAGCCTGACTTTTCCCAAAACTCAGAATACTTTGTGTATGCCTTTACCGCAGAGTTTGCCTCAAGTAGAGATTTTGAGCCTGTGCGTTTTTACATTTTCAACGATAAGGCTCTGTTTCAACAAGAAAGAGAAACCTTTCTGACTACAACATGGCAGTGGATTGTTACACTTTGTTTAGCATTACTTGTTTTCATTGTTATCGGTATCAGCGTAATTCTACTTCCTGTAAGGAAGCTGATTGATGAAATATCCCAAGCTTCTAGCGGTAATAAAGAAAAGCTAAATGCAAGATACCCTGTAGAATTCGATTCGCTAAAACATTCAATCAATGACCTGCTTCATACAGAAGCGGCTCAACGCACTCGATACAAGAACAGTTTGGGCGATTTAGCGCACAGTTTAAAAACCCCGCTAGCAGTGGCGTCAGGACACAAAGGGCTACCCGCTGAAGTATCTGATTCACTCACCCAAATTGATCGCATTATCCAGCGACAATTAAAACGTGCGAGCGCTGGAAAGTCTGGCTGGCAGAGTGCAATTAATGTCGAGCCTGTCTTACATCGGCTTGCTGACGCGATGGATAAAGTCTATCAAGATAAAGCACTAGTAATTGACTTTGACGTTAGTGAAGACGCTACGTTCAATGGTGATGAAACCGACTTGATGGAGCTTTGCGGAAATGTTTTAGACAATGCCTGCAAAGCTGCAAAAAACAACGTATTGGTTTCAGCCAAAACAGCCGGCGCATGGTTAGAAATATCAATTGAAGATGATGGCCCAGGGATCCCAGCTAATAAGAAAACTATGCTGCTAGAGCGAGGTACAAGGCTTGATACTTACGCTGAAGGTCACGGCATAGGCATGGCTCTAGTTGCTGATTTAGTGTCTATTTATGAGGGCAGAATGCAAATTGAAGACAGTGAACTTGGCGGTGCAAGCATTATCATCAAGTTTCCGCAGAAACGTTAAATATCAATGTGTTCTTAAACACGGTAAGAAGAAAAGTTCTTAACAAGCAAGAGTGTCTGTCCATGTAAACACATTCAGCTAGACATGGACAAACACGTTTTTTAAAAGTGTCTGTCCACGTAAGATGCGTATATAAAAAGCTAATATTACGAAGCTTTCGCGACTTCATCACCATCGCTAGATAGTAAAACAGCAAGCCACTTGCTCTCTTCTCTAGACTCAAGTGCTATTTTAACCACCATTGTGAGCGGTACAGAAAGAAGCATACCTACGGTGCCGAGTAACCATCCCCAAAAGATTAAAGACAAGAACACTACAAGGGTTGAAAGCCCCATCCCTTTACCCATCAAGCGCGGTTCTACCATATTGCCCATAATGGTATTTACTAATAAGAAACCAAGCGCAGCAAAGCCCGCTGATGCCGGCCCCAACTGCACAAAAGCAATTAATACTGCAGGCACGGCGGCGATTATCGAACCTATGTTAGGAATAAAGTTCAGCATAAAAGCCAGAACAGCCCATAGCATGAAATGGTCAACACCCATTATGTACAACCATAAACCTATAATTAAACCGGTTCCCAAGCTCACCACCGTTTTTATCGCTAGGTAGCTGTTAACCGACTTAATAAACCGGTCTATGTGCTTCAGTTTCATACCTGGGTCGGCTAATGCAATATGCAGCCTTCGAGGGATACTGTCTGCTTCAAAAAGCATGAAAATAACCGTAAGCAGAATTAAAAATAGGTTTGATAGAACACCTCCCATGCCGCTTATGAAATTTGTAGCGACAGACATTGCAGTAGCAGGGTCTAAGTGGGAAGCAATCAGCTCGCGATTAATATGTATGTTGTACTCTGATAACTGAGATACAACCCACGCGAATTCGGAGTCTAATTTAGTTCTGTATTCAGGAAGATTTTCTCTGAACTCTGTCATTGACTGCCCAACAAGGCCAGCTAAAAGAAAACCAAATATAACGATTAGCAGTATAACAAAGGTGATAGAGAGCCACTTTGGTATGCCGAACTTTGACGTCCAGTGAATAATTGGACTGCACGCAATTGCGATAAAGATCGAAAGAAAAAAGGGCACCATTATTGTGCTTGCGGCCTTAATACCCGCCATTACGACAACGAGACATGCAAGTACAATAAGAATTTTTGCTGTTGACGAGCGTAGTTCCATAGACATTTGTGCTACATTCCTGAATAAAACAGCAACACTTTACAACGACTTATATTCAACTACAAACAAGAGACTGTAATGAACTTTAACCTTGCCACTATAAGAATCAAGAACCTCAGACTTCGTACCTACATTGGTATAAACGAAGATGAGATAAAAAATAAGCAAGATGTTGTGGTTAATGTGAAAATTGACTATGACGCCGAAAAGGCAACAAACACAGATAATATGGATGATGCGCTTAACTATAAAACCATCACCAAGGCCATCATCAAGCTGGTTGAAGACAATCGTTTCTCATTACTGGAAAAGTTAACGGCTGATGTATTGGCAATTGCTGCAGAGCACTCATCAGTGCGTTATGCAGAAGTAGAGGTTGATAAGCCTCATGCACTACGCTTCTCAGACTCGGTATCACTTATGTTGTCTTGCAACAAATCTGAATAACGGACTCTCTTTAAAGGAATCTAATGAACATTCTTTTCACCGGCGGCACTGGTCTTATTGGACAAGCTTTCATAAACAAGTTTCGTACAGAACATAGTTTTACCGTTGTATCTCGTAATACCGCAAAAGCGACGGAAATATTGGGAAATGATTTAGACTATGTGGCAAGTATTGCAGAGATAAACGACATTGGCGTTTTTGACGCAGTGATAAACCTTGCAGGCGAACCAATTGCCGATAAACGGTGGACAGACACTCAAAAAAAAGTGATATGCGATAGCCGCTGGGACACAACGTCCCAGCTAGCGGCTAAAATAACAACTAGCAACAACCCGCCAAAAGTGTTTATTTCTGGGTCAGCCATTGGCTACTATGGCGACCAAGGCGACTTCATTGTTGATGAAGATACTCCACCAAAACAAGAGTTCACACATGAGCTTTGCAGTAAGTGGGAGAACATTGCAGAAACGGCAAGCTCAGAGAATACGCGATTGGTTTTACTGCGTACGGGCGTAGTGTTAAGCCCTAATGGTGGTGCTTTAGATAAAATGGCAATGCCGTTCAAACTGGGTGTAGGCGGTACTCTTGGTACTGGCGAACAATACCTTGCCTGGATCCACATCGACGATATGGTGGATGCAATTGCTTATCTACTTCATTCAGAATCAAGCTCGGGCGCTTTTAACCTTACCGCGCCCAACCCTGTTACGAACAAGGTGTTTTCAAAGCAGCTTGCCAACTCACTTAATCGCCCTTGCCTGTTTAACGTGCCCAGCTTTGTAATGAAAATTGCGATGGGTGAATCGTCAGAAATGATTTTGAAAGGACAACGCGTTATTCCTAAGAAACTTTCTGAGGCAGGCTACAGTTTTACTCTCCCTACTGTTGATAAAGCATTAAAGAACATCTACAGCAAATAAGCTGGCTTTCTGGCCTAGCTTTCAAATATTGCATCTCTTTGTGAACTAAACCCGTTTAGTTCCGAGCCATTTTGCATTTATTCGCGACTTAGAAACAAATTGCATGTGTAAGTGTTCATTCAACCTCGCGGCAGGCTTAATACCTTTGCGTGCAATTGCGTGCAATTGCGTGGACAGGCACTTATAAAAGTGGTGTTGTAATACAGGCACTTCAAATTAGAGTGCCTGTCCACGTTAAAGCTTGATCTTAAAGATCGTAACGCAAGTCCGCTAAACCATTTTCCTTAACATTTGGCTAGTATTTAGGGTAAGCAAGCGCCAGCATCCAAAAGCACCAAGTATTCCTACAACTACAGCTCCTACAGTGGGTGCAATTGCCCAGTACTCAACATGTAAACTTCCCTCCATTTGGAACACAGAAGTCTGCAGCATGTATAAGCTAAGTTCATTTGCTAGTGCAGCCATGAACCCTGCAACTGAGCCTATAATGACAAACTCGAAAATGACACTTTGTCTTATCAGGCCAGCTTTAGCACCCAAAGTGCGGAGTATGGCAATCTCTTGGCGTCTTTCATCCATACTCGCTTGTACTTGCGCTATCAACACTAAACTTCCAGCCATTAGTACAAGCACAAGGATAAACTCAACCGCAACCGACACCTGCTCAACAATTTCCCGCAACTGGTTTATTCGGGCATCAACATCGAACATCGTTATGGAACCAAACGGCCTTAAAAGGTTTGTTAACTCTGGTTTGCGTTCTGTTGGCAAATAAAAGCTAGTAATATACGTTGGACTAAACGATTTCATTGCATCTGGATGAATAACAAAAAAGAAGTTTGGCTGCATAGTCTGCCAATTTACTTCTCTGATACTAGTGACTTTAGTTTCAACAATTTCACTACCAACATTGAATGTAAGCTTATCGCCCATTTTTATGCCTAGACGCGATGCCACTCCCTCCTCTACTGAAACAGGATATATACCTTCATTAACATTAGTGTCTGTCCCAGCATGCCACTGACCTTCAATCACCTTATTTTCTTTTTGAAGCGTATTACTCCACGTAAGGTTCGCCTCACGCCCTAGGCCTCGGCGACCTTCTCTATTAGGCGCTTCTTCTTTTGATACATCGGTATTCACGCCTTCATCGTTAACAGCAACAAAGCGCCCTCTAATTACGGGGTAAAACTCTTCAATCTGAATACCGTTGTCACTAAAGTGTCTGTCCAAGCTAGGTTGGATGTCAGGTGTAATATTTATAAGAAAGTAATTGGGCGTACCTTCGGGTAATTGTGAGCGCCACTGTGACACCATGTCGTTTCGCATGACCAACACAACAAGCAGCAACATTATGGTAACTGAGAAGCTTATAAGCTGAACGCTGTTGTCCATCGCTCGTCGCTTAATTCTTGCCCACGCTAACTGCCACGGGCCCATTCGACCACTTCCAAGCCGCCTTCCTAATGCTATCAAAACAAACGTCGCGCCCAGCAACCCTAGGACCAAAGCAGCGCCTGACACAAATAAAATCGCACTAATCTTTAAGTCTTGGCTGTACATCCACATAAGCGAAAAAATGGCACCGCCAGATGCAATAAATTGAATGCTTCGAGAACGTAAATTTGCGCTGATATCTTTTCTTAGCACGCGCAAAGGTGGAACAGAAAACAATTGTAACAAAGGGTACAGCGAAAATAACAGAGCGCACGTTGCTCCTGTTGCAACAGCTATTACCAAGGGTCTCCAGTGCCAAACATCTAAAGACACATCAACCCTGTCAGCAACTAACGAAACGACAATTTGCTGACCAATAAAACCTATTATCAAACCAATAGCGATGCCTAACGCTGTAATAAACAGTATCTGGTAAAGGTATACCTGCCTAATTACCTTACTGGTTGCACCGAGTGTTTTCATAATCGCTACTGGGTCGAAATGCCTTTGAGCATAGCGCTGTGCAGCGACGGCGATTGAAACGGCAGCTAAAACAATGGCTAAAAGGCTAGCAAGTAAAAAGTAACGTTCAGCACTCGCCACCGAGCGTCCAATGGCAGATTCATCATCGGCCACTGTGCGCCACGAGTGCAAATCATCATTTAAATTGGGTAACAACCAATCGCTAAACGTAGCAAGGTCATTTGGCTGTCCTGAAAAATACCCCACGTAACGAACTCTGCTGCCAGGCCCTGTCACCGCAGTTTTGTCTAAATCAGACATATTAATAAGTGCAATGGGGTCGGTATTAAAGATACTAAAACCAGCATCAGGGATATCTACAAGCACTCGGGTTACGCGAAAAGTGCCATCCCCTATTTCTATGTCATCGCCAAGTGTCAAACGTAGCGTCTGGAATAGTCTAGCTTGCACCCACGCTTCGCCTGGCGCTGGGAGTGCTTTAGTTTCTTGCTTCACACCGAAAGGCTGATCGCTCACGCTTACCGCTCCTTTCAGCGGATATTGTTCATTCACCGCACGTAGATCAACAAGCGACATGTCGTCACCACGAAACACCATGGAGCGTGTGGCAACTTGTTTTGCCGTACTCAACCCTTCTTCGCGCGCTTTAGTCAACCACGCTTCATCTATAGGGTCGTCTGAGCGAAGCTGGGCATCAGCAGCAATGAAAGCAGCAGAGCGCGATTTAAGCGCACCTTGTAAACGTTCACTGAATAACGATAAAGAAAGCACTGCAGCAACCGACAGCACTATTGCCAACAGAATAATGGTAAGCTCACCTCGCCTAGCTTCATGACGAAACAAACGCCAGGCTAAATTAAACGATGTTGTCATTTAGTTCGCCTCAACACGTTGTTCTGCAACACGGCGAGTAGTTTCAACTAACTCTCCAGCACTCATCGTTAATTGTCTACTACAATGCTGTGCAAGGGTGTTGTCGTGTGTCACAAGGACAAGTGTTGTGCCTTTATCCTTGTTCAGGTTGAAGAGTAACTGTTCAATTTTTTCACTGTTCTTTGCATCTAGATTACCCGTCGGTTCATCGGCAAATAAGATTTTTGGCGATGTAATAAAAGCGCGGGCAATTGCCACACGTTGCTGTTCACCTCCGGACAACTGATTCGGAAAGTGACTTGCTCGATGCTTTAGGCCTACCTGTTCAAGAATATCTAAGGCCTGTTGTTTTGGGTTTTCTAAACCTGCTATCTCAGCAGGTAACACAACGTTTTCCAAAGCGGTTAGGCTTTGCACCAACATAAAGCTTTGAAAGATGAACCCAACCTTGTTGCCTCTTAAAATAGCGCGCTGCTCTTCGTCCATAGTGTGAAGAGCTTCATTATCAAGAAAAATCTCGCCTTCAGTTACTTCGTCAAGGCCTGCGAGTAACCCCAAAAGCGTAGATTTTCCAGAGCCTGACGCACCAATTATGGCAACTGACTCACCTGGCTTGACTTCGAACGAGATTGGACGAAGGATCTGCAAAGAACCTTCACTCGTATTCACTACTTTCGTTACAGAATTAGCTTTTATCATATGAGGTATTCAATTCGTGTTTGTTAAGTTTCGTAATTTGTTTGCTTTTTTGTTTATTCTTTTAATACCCGCACATGCGGTATCAGATCAAGCAGAGCCATATGAGCAGTCAAAAAATGCTGTGCTTCTTGTACTTGGTGATAGTCTATCTGCAGCATACGGCTTACAGCAAAGTGAAGGCTGGATTAGTTTGTTACAAAAGATGTGGCAAGACGACAACATTCCGATTGAAATTGTAAATGCTGCGGTGAGCGGAGAAACAACTGACGGTGGATTAGCAAGATTCCCTCGACTTTTAGAACAACATTCGCCAACCCATGTGCTAATTGAACTAGGTGGCAATGATGGGTTACAAGGCCATAGCACTAAAAAAATTAAGCGCAATTTACTATCGCTAGTGAACACTGCTAAAGAAAGTGGCGCTACAGTTTACTTGCAGGAAATGCAAATTCCATCTAACTACGGAAAGCGATACACGCAGATGTTCACCAAAAACTATTCTGATGTAGCTATAGATGCGGATATCCAGAAAATTCCTTTCTTTCTTGAAGAGATAGCGCTAGATGACTCGTTAATGCAGAACGACGGAATACACCCCAATGCGACAGCTCAGCCTTTAATCGCACGTTTCATGGACAGACACTTAAGAAACTTAATACTTAACAACAAATAGTTGTGCTATTTTTATACTAAGCATATGCATAAAGTAGGAGTAAGCTATGGACGTATCTTCAGTAAACTCAGCGCCGGTGTCAGCGGCACTTGAAACACCTCAACGTGCATCTCAGCAGCAAGTACAGCAACGTAGTGAACAACCACAGGTATCTGAACCACAAACCTCACAGCAAACAACTGCAAATACTGACAGTCGCGTGGGATCGCGCGTGGATGTATTTGTTTAACGGCGTATCGCTGTAACTCTTTTTTCTGTGTCTCTGTGGCGGAAACGAATACTGCGACGGGTGTATAAGTCGTGGACATATAGTGGGTCTCGTGGACAGAAACGCTAATATATAGAACTCTCGTTTGATTTGACGAATAATTTCGTGGACAGACACGCTTATTCGCCCAAGTAAAAAAGTTTTGAAGGCCGGTTTATCTAGAAGTTTAAGTGTCTGTCCATGTAAACCCGCACCTGCTGACCTGCTATTCAAATCCGCGATTAATTTAGCCTTTCCAACATCCTTCGGTTACGAAGACTTGGGCTTTTTTTGTCTACCAACTCTTGCAAATAAACTTGCCTGCTTGGTTTGCTTCCAATTTTGGTAAGCCAAAATCATGCACAATGTCGAATTATCATGCACATAAACTGTACTAAAACTGAACTATTCGGCAGTTTCTTATCCTTTTTTACCCCTCATAATTAAGAGAAATAAATTTGGGATACGGATATGCCATTACCTCGCTATAAACAGATAAATACGGACGTCACGCCTTATTACCATTGCATTTCACGATGTGTTCGCCAGTCATTTCTCTGCGGAAAAGACATGAACTCTGGTGAAAATTACGAACATCGACGCAAGTGGATACAAAAAAGACTTCATGAATTAACGAAGGCATTTGCAATAAACCTTTGTGCATATGCTGTTATGCACAACCATCTGCACGTGGTGCTACATATTACAAAAGCGAGAGCTGAAGCGTGGAGTATGGATGAAGTGCTACTGAGGTGGCGTATGTTCTACAAATGTCCTCCCTTAGTTCAGCGATATTTAGATGAGCCTGACGCTGTTTTCACAGATGATGAATTAGCGGAAATTGAGTCATTGTCTGTTACTTATCGCCAAAGACTTCAATGTATTAGTTGGTTTATGAAGTTGTTGAATGAGTATATTGCGCGCAAAGCCAACAAAGAAGACGGCTGTACAGGTTATTTTTGGGAAAGACGCTTTCGTTCACAAGCTATATTGGATGATAAAGCGCTTGCATCCGTCCTGGCTTACGTTGACCTAAACCCAATACGAGCAAACATAGCTTCTACATTACGAAATTCAAAGTTTACAAGCATTCAGTACAGACTAAATGCCCAGAAAGCAGCAAAAATTCCTAGATTCTTAATGCCGTTTAAAGGGCAAAGCCCAAGAAGATTTGAATGCCTTCCATTTAGTTTTGAAGACTATTTACATCTACTAGAGCATACTCGCAGTTCGAAGGCCAATATAGATGTTGACACTGATATGAGACCAAGTACCTCTCCCTTAGCAAAGCTAAATATAACTGAGGAAGACTGGTGTTACGTAACGACGAACTTCGAGAAGCTCTTCTGCGGGCCAGTCGGTAGCCCTAACACTATGCACCAATTTGCTGAGGCCACTGATAGGCATCGTAGCCCAAACATGGCAAATGCTCAGCGATATCTAGCTTGAGGCGAATCACATAAGCGTTATATGCTGATATATCAGGGTTCGAATGTTCAAATTTAGATTGCTATGAAGACGCCTGACGTGCCAATACGTCAACAATATCTTGTGAATTGGTCAAACGGCGAATGTCGTTGAATAACAGCTCAGCTTCTGGATATTGTCTTTTCAGGTAACCGCACCACTGTTTTATACGATTAGGATAATACTTACCTTTATCACCAAAAATTTCATAGCCCGAGTATTGTATTAACAATGACGCTAGCTCAGACCAGGGCATCGGAGCGACAGCATTTTTAATACACAACGCAAGATTGGGAAGTGCAAGCGCTCCTCGACCTATCATCAAGTTGATACAGTCAGATTGCTCTTGGCAACGTTTTGCATCTTCAGCACTCCATATTTCTCCGTTGGCTACTAGCGGTATTTTAGTGTGCTGTTTTATCTTCGCAATCCAATCCCAATATGCCGGTGGTTTGTAGCCTTCAGTTTTCGTACGAGCATGTACAACGAGTTCTGAGGCGCCTGCTTCGGTTATAGCTAAGGCGTTATCGATAGCCAGTGATTTGTCTTCAAACCCCAATCGTATTTTTGCTGAAACCGGGATATGTGCTGGCACGGCATCACGAACGGCTTTAACGATGTTATAGAGGGTCTGTGTTTCTTTTAATAAAACAGCCCCCCCTTTGCTTTTGTTTACGGTTTTGGCTGGGCAACCGAAGTTCAAATCGACCCCAGGTGACCCCAGCTCAACTGCGGTTTGCGCATTCTCTGCAAGCCACTCGGGGTGTTGTCCAAGTAACTGAACTCTTACGGGAACACCAGAAGGCGTTTTGCCACCGTTATGCAACTCTGGACACAGACGATAAAAGGTTTTCTTTGGCAGCTTTTGGTCGACAACACGCACAAACTCAGTAACGCACTGGTCAAAGCCACCCACACGGGTAAGCATGTCTCTCATAAGGTGGTCAACAACGCCCTCCATAGGGGCTAGCATCACTTTCATCGACGAATGTTCTCTAAATAGCAGCATAAAAAATCGGCGCGAAAGTTTAACAAAAACGCTAACTCCCTGCTACGAAGAAAAATTAAATCGTGTTTTTAAACTAAGTGATCGTTATGTGGATTTTTACGAGGACAGACACTCTTAACTGTATTGTTAACAGCCTAATACAATAGAAGAGGAGCCATAGCTGTAAGTGACTGTCCATGTAATTTCATTTGATGGGTACTTAAGTGTCTGTCCATGAAACAGATACACGAAACATATACATGACACACTAAATCAGAGAGTTGTTGAGTATTTAAGTGCCTGTCCACTTAATTTGAGCATTAATGCTGCACAGAATGTGTTCTTTGCAGTTAAATAGCCTGTTGTTACTGTTGATTATTAGGCGCACCAGCTTCGACTAACTTACTCAGCCTTGTGAAAACACCTTTCTTTTGTTCAATTGAGAATGAACGCCAATTCACTATTTCTTCGATCGTGCGTTTACATCCTATGCAAACATCTTCGTCGTTAAGTTTGCATTGGGCGATACATGGTGATTCAGGGTACATTGTTAGCGTTCAGTACTTATGTTGTTTATGGCGTCCTTGCAGAGTTGCGCACTTTGGGAGTTGGCAATCATTGATATTGTGCTTGCAGATAATTCTTTATTTGACCACAAACACACGTAACACCCAAATCGACTTTGCAAATACGCGTCAAAATCAGACTCTGTTCTTGCGTCGAATTTTACCAAATTTTGCTTATTGCCATCGTAAATAACCGCAGAAAATGTAAACACATGAGCCTCCTTAACAGAAGGCTCAATATACATCTAGACGTCTAAACGTTCAAGCGTCTATCTGATAAAATCTAATGCGGCGCAAATTGCTGCGACTTGTGCATCATTACAGTTCTGAGGCGTTGCATTCTCACTATCTGGATACACTTCGGTGGTCGTTACGTATTTCGCATCTGTCATACCACCACATAGAAAAAGAGACTTTTTGTCATAGCAAATCACGCCATCACTCACTACATCAGCCCCAATGATCTTACCGTTTTCATCAGGAGGTGCGATATGTGTAACTTCTCTTACCGCGTCTATAACCGACTTTTGGAATTCAATTTCTGGGCTTGGAGTATTGGCAACGGTGTAAAAGCCGTCAGGAATATTCCAATTGTCGTGTGTCACGCCGTCCCTTGCAGCCAGTGCTGGCCTAAACTCACTATTGTCGGTATCAGTTGTCTCATGAAGGTCAATGTGTAAAGCAAAAAGCAGGTTTAATGAATCGACAAACTTCATCACCTGTGCAGCTTCTGGAGATGGGGAATCGACAAAGAACGAACGATTGGGGTCTATTGCCATCGGATTCCACCGATTAATGGTTTCATACCCCCAAGGGCTAACACAAGGCACCACAACAGCATTAAAATGCTCTGAATAGTCTTTTAAACGTGTTTCAATAAACTGCAAAGCACCCTGTACACCGCTAGTCTCGTAACCATGCACACCACCAGTGACAAGAGCACTAGGCTTCGAATTGTCAAATTCAACTGGCACTACTGCAAAAAGCGGATAGCGTGATTCATCATACGGCAGCGCTCCGTAAGCTAGCTTTTTAAAGCCATCTGGCACCATACGCTCAAGCTTATCTAACACTTCTTCTCGATAGCTTCTTTGAACTGTCTGTTTCGCCTTCCACTGCAATTTTTCGTCGTCACTCCAAGGTGTACCTGGTGTGCCAATTGGATAGTGTTGCATTTATCGTCTCCATTTTTATTTTGTTGTGATTCTAGCAGTTTACGGCGGTGGAGTAAGACAAAGTAAGACTGAATAACAATTATCATCGGTAGCGAAACGCACAAAGACCTATTGAACTAGCCTTCGCCCAACTCTTTCAATTAATGCTTCTAATGAAAAAATATAAACACGCACCTGAATGAAATCTAATTAAAGTGCCTGTCCACGTAAGCATGCACGTTAGCATGCACGTTGAGCACACATCAGACGCAGCGAGGAAATCCGATCAACAAAAGTGTCTGTCCACGGTGTAGGGCGCATGATATGAGGTGCGTTATTAAAGGTGAGACTTTTTGGAATAAGGCAATGGAAACAAAAAAACCAGCCGGATGGCTGGTTTTTTCGATATGGCGTCCCCTAGGGGATTCGAACCCCTGTTACCGCCGTGAAAGGGCGGTGTCCTAGGCCTCTAGACGAAGGGGACAGAAATTTTGCTAGTGAAGAAAGGCTTCACTAAATTTCTGTAAGGCGAGATGAGCTCTGTGAATCGAGCGACCTTATCCTTACCGAAATTTCCGTCCGAAGTTAAAAACTCCAGCCTATTTCACAGTTTCAATCGACTGTGACGCGATAAAATGGCGTCCCCTAGGGGATTCGAACCCCTGTTACCGCCGTGAAAGGGCGGTGTCCTAGGCCTCTAGACGAAGGGGACAGAAATTTTGCTAGTGAAGCAAAGCTTCACTGAATTTCTGTAAGGTGAGATGAGCTCTGCGAATCGAGCGACCTTATCCTTACCGAAATTTCCGTCCGGAGCTAAATACTCCAGCCTATTTCACAGTTTCAATCGACTGTGACGCGATAAAATGGCGTCCCCTAGGGGATTCGAACCCCTGTTACCGCCGTGAAAGGGCGGTGTCCTAGGCCTCTAGACGAAGGGGACAGAAATCTTGCTAGTGAAGCAAGGCTTCACTAAATTTCTGTAAGTCGAGATGAGCTCTGCGAATCGAGCGACCTTATCCTTACCGAAATTTCCGTCCGGAGCTAAATACTCCAGCCTATTTCACAGTATTAATCGACTGTGACGCGATAAAATATGGCGTCCCCTAGGGGATTCGAACCCCTGTTACCGCCGTGAAAGGGCGGTGTCCTAGGCCTCTAGACGAAGGGGACTGAAAATCTTCTTTCGAAAGCTTCGCTTTCGAGATTTTCAGTAAGGCGAAGTGAGCCAGCGAACTGAGCGACTTTTCCCTACTGATTTTTCAGTCAGAAGTTGAATCATCAACTCCAGCCTATATAACCAAGCTACATTCAATTTCTTGCGTGTAATCTGGTGGAGCCAGGCGGGATCGAACCGCCGACCTCCTGCATGCCATGCAGGCGCTCTCCCAGCTGAGCTATGGCCCCGTCATGTATCAGTCAGTGTTATGTGACTGTTCCGTGACAGCGGGGCGCATTCTAGGCATCCCCCCCTGTCATGTCAACGCTTTTTTTATGAATTTTCTCTGTTTGCTATAAAAGTAAGCGCTTTGTCGATTCTCTCGCCAATTTTCTCTTTTGACAATAGATTCAACGTGATATCAAGCGATGGAGAATTACCACCTCCTGTAACCGCTACACGCAGCGGCATACCTACTTTGCCCATACCTACATCTAATTCTTCGGCGGTACCATTAATAGCAGCTTGAATATTTTCAGGGTTCCACTCTTCAATTGCCATTAATTTATCTTTAACTAGCTCAAGAGGACCTCTTGCAACCGGACGAAGGTGCTTTTTCGCAGCATTCGCATCAAAATCTTCGTAATCTTGATAAAAATAGGTAGAAATCTCTGCCAGCTCTTTTAATGTCTTCACACGATCAGCTTGAATCGCAATAACAGATTCAAGTGATGGTCCAGCCATTAAATCAACATTCAACTCATCAAAATGCCATTTTGCATGCGCAGCAACTTCACTCGCAGGTAGCTCTTTAATGTAATGTTGGTTTAACCAAATTAGCTTTTCAGTATTGAATGCTGACGCCGACTGTCCGATAGCATCCAAACTAAATTTCTCAATCATTTCATCAAGAGTGAAAATTTCTTGATCGCCATGAGACCACCCTAGCCTTACAAGATAGTTTAGTACTGCTTGAGGAAGGAAGCCATCATCACGATATTGCATAACGCTTACTGCACCGTGGCGCTTCGACAGTTTTTTACCATCGTCACCCAATATCATTGATACGTGCGCGTATTCTGGCACTGGTGCACCTAGCGCTTCCAGTATATTAATTTGGCGAGGCGTGTTGTTAATATGGTCTTCACCGCGTACAACGTGGGTAATCCCCATATCCCAATCATCTACCACTACGCAGAAATTATACGTTGGTGTGCCGTCACTACGCTGAATTATTAAATCATCAAGCTCAGTGTTACTTATTTCAATTTTGCCACGAACATGGTCATTAATAACCACAGTACCTTCTAGCGGATTCTTGAAGCGGATAACGAAAGGCTGATCTTCAGGGTGATCGGTTCTATCTCTCCACGTTCCAGGGTAACGAGGTTTTTCGCCGCGCTCTTTCTGTGCTTCACGAATGCCGTCTAATTCTTCCGAGCTCATAAAGCACTTGTACGCTTTACCTTCATCTAGGAGCTGTTGGATTAGCTCTTTATAGCGGTCGAAGCGCGCTGTTTGATAAATAGGACCTGTGTCCCACGTTAGTCCAAGCCACTGCATGCCATCTAAAATAGCTTGCTTCGCTTCTTCTGTAGAACGCTCGATATCTGTATCTTCAATACGAAGAACAAACTCGCCACCTTTGTTTTTAGCAACAAGCCAAGAATAAAGCGCAGTACGCGCGCCACCAACATGAAGATAGCCTGTTGGGCTAGGTGCAAATCGTGTAACAACCGACATGATCACTCTCTATTTAAACAATTCCAAAAAGTTGCGCGCATTCTACCAGTGTAAGCAACACTTCAAAAGTAAGATGATAAGTTCTGTTAGTAATAAAGATTCAGAGCTACATATATAGGCGCTAAATAGGCTCTGAATTTAGGGGGATTAATAAAATACCTAGTTGTAAATAAGCGAGGAAATAGTGTGGACAGACACGCTAGGCATTCACTATACGCGCTACTCTTTTTAATACCTGTAGGTGGGACTATATCTTTAAACTATGACGCAGACCTTAACTTGGACAATCACCCACAACGACTATAACGTGGACAGTCACTTACAAGTCTCTCACATGTCGCACTATCATTTTTAAACTGATGCTTAGCAGACATGCGTCAATCGTGTGTTCGAAAATAAAAATGAGCACCTTTGCTCAACATCTCATTGTTTGAAAGCCGCACTTTATTAACTTACTCCAAGGGAATATTCGCTTAAGAAACGCCGAACTGCTTGGGCCATTCGTAATATGGTAAAAGCTATGTGATTAACCTAAATCGGCGCTCTTTTCATCAATTTAATCAATATCCCAGCAGAATGTTTAAATTTCGGGCATACAGTCATTTTTCTTTAATTTTATTGTTGACACTAACGGAACCGACTCTATAATACCGCCCCACTTGCTTCGGCAAGGATTGAAAAATATGGACGCTTAGCTCAGTTGGGAGAGCATCGCCCTTACAAGGCGAGGGTCACTGGTTCAAGCCCAGTAGCGTCCACCACTTTTCAATCGCATTTAAAATATGGACGCTTAGCTCAGTTGGGAGAGCATCGCCCTTACAAGGCGAGGGTCACTGGTTCAAGCCCAGTAGCGTCCACCACTTTTCAAATGCATTCAAAATATGGACGCTTAGCTCAGTTGGGAGAGCATCGCCCTTACAAGGCGAGGGTCACTGGTTCAAGCCCAGTAGCGTCCACCACTTTTGAAAAATCACAATACGGACGCTTAGCTCAGTTGGGAGAGCATCGCCCTTACAAGGCGAGGGTCACTGGTTCAAGCCCAGTAGCGTCCACCATCCTCTTTCTATATCCAAATCAAATAATCAGCTCTTCTTTTGGCGCATCGTATAGCCGTAGGCTAATTTTACCCCATTAAAGCTTTTTCCCTTACGCTCCGATACATTGTATATTGATGATATTATGCCCAATACAATAAACGTATCTATACTTACTGAAGTACAACATCGTGGTATTGTGTAAAAATACGCCTTAAGGACAAAGCCTAAATGAAACTAAACTTAGCGAAAAATACTAAGTTACTGATTGCAGAAGACCAAGTGCTGGCAAAAAGCCACATGCACTATGCGCTTCAGCAGTTGGGTTTCAAGAATATGGACTATGTTGACAGGCCCTCGTCTGCACTTTCAGCAATGCAGCAACACGACTACGATGCCATTATATGCTCTTATAGCCTGCGCTCTGAACAAGGCGGCTATTTTCTGCTAGAGCAGCTTACCCATGAAAAAGCACTTCCGCTTACTAGCGCTTTCATCTTTACCAGTGCCGATACTTCAACAGAAGTGGTTCACGCTATCATCGAGCTACAGCCAGACGAATTTATTGCAAAGCCGTTTTCTGTTAACGAGCTAGATAAGCGTTTAAGCCGTGTTTTGTCGCGTAAAAAGGCGCTAAAAAATGTTTATCGTTTTATGGATTCAGATGACCATGAGCGAGCATTGGCGGAAGTAGAACACTTTCTTGTACAACCAGAGAATGCAGATCACTACCCTCTTGCGTTTAAGATAAAAGGCGATCTGCTTTTATTAACCGAACGTTTTCAGCAGGCCGTTGCCTTTTACGAGTCGATAATCAATGTTCAGGAATTTAATTGGGCAAAACTCGGTATAGCCATTGCGCTTTTAGCACTCAACGAATTAGATGACGCAGAACGGGAAATTATACAGCTGGCTATGCGTCCAGATTCGGCACTAAATGCTTACGATTTATTAGCACAAGTCCAAATAAAGCGTTCAGAGTTCGATGATGCATTAGAAAGTACGCACTTAGCATGCGATATTTCACCGCGAAATATCGCTCGCCACCAGCAGGCGTTAAATCTAGCGCGTATCACTCACGACTATGAGAGCCAGTTTAACAGCGCTAGAAAAATGGTGCGATATGCCAAAGGGTCAATACACGATAAGCCCGAGGTTTACCTAACCGCTGCACGGGCAGGTGTAGATTTCGCAATGACGTCAGAACCAGAGCATGTACACAGCATCATAAAGCAGTCGAATGAATACCTAAGGCAGCTCAAACAGGCTCATCCTAAGGCCTCATTAAGTGATGAACTTGCCGTTATTGAAGCGCGAATTCACTACTTGAAAGATGATACCTTGAAAGCGCAAACCTTGTTGTCAGAGTTCTATACCGATCATAGCGAGCAGCACTCAACTGAAGCACTGCTCGACCGAGCGAAGGCACTTCATGAAGTGGGAATGAAAAAAGAGTCGCTTCAAATTCTAGACGCTATTGCTGACAAGCAAACACAAAGCGTCGGCGAGGTTGATTTGATGCAGACTTACCTAAAACAAGAGCGAGCCGAAAAGAAAGCCATTTCGCTAAGTCCGAAAGTGTTAAACAACACAGCAGTTGCCCAATACAAGAAGGGCAACTTAGAGCAGTCGTACAATATCTTTGCGCAAGCGTTTCGCGTAATGCCTAAAAACCCATCTATTGCACTAAATTATTTGCAGGCAATACTGCGGGCTCGAAAAGCAAATACAGCACTTCTCCCGAATACCAGGCAGGCAATAAAAAACTGTAGAGAAATATTAGAATCTGCAGCACTTACCAGCGACCAACAAACCCGTTACGACTCGGTCAAGCAAATACTTAGCAACGCCTAGCAGAAAAGACTAATTGGTATAAACCACAACTGTCTCATCAAAAACTTTGTCTTTGTATTCAAGCTCGTGACTGAACGACATCCCAAGTTTTTTCATAATATTGATAGACGCTGCATTGTCTGGGTTTGCGATGGCAGAAAATTGTTCTACACCTATTTCGTACAACGCTTCTTTTACCGTTAATGCAGCTTCGGTCGCGTAGCCTTTCCCCCAACTAGACTGTTTAAAACGCCAGCCTAATTCAATATTATCGGTTTCAGGATGTTGAGTGAAAAAGCCGAAGGGCCTAACAAGGATCCAGCCTATACTTTCACCATCGTCCAATTTGTCGACACGCCATAGGCCCCAGCCGAAAGCAAAATTAGAGAATGCTTGCACTCTAGGAATGAAAATGTTTTGGATATCTTCTTTTGAAGACTTTTTACCGCCGTTGATGTACTTCATAACTAGTTCATCCTGATCTAGTTCCCATAAGAAGTCAGCGTCTGATTCGGTAATGTAGTGGTAAGAAAGGCGCGCACTGTCCGTGATATGCATATACTTCCTTTATTATTGTTCTTAAACGTCACATCTCTTTAGGAATATAGCCTATTTTTACGTCAAACCAAACAAAAATAGCGTTCTCTAGCCGCCCAGCATGGCAAGGTGTTTAGTAGCCCCGGTTTTTCGCTCGTGTAAATAATGTGTTTCGTGCTTTTGACCCAGCACGTTTTGTAAGAACGCGACCACATCATTTACGTTTCCACTGGTCAATAAATCGCGCATATCAATGCCGTTTTCACTGAATAAACATAAATGAAGCTTTCCTGGCGCTGAAACTCTCAACCTGTTGCAGGTTTTACAGAAGTCTTTACTGTACGGCATTATCAGGCCAATACGCCCTTTATAGTCGGGGTGATAAAACTCTTGCGCAGGGCCTGCATCTTTTCGTCTTAATAACGGTTGCCAACCCATTTCAATTAACGTGTCTTTAAGGGGCGAGCCGCTTTGGTGCTGCTGGTTAAAGAACTGCGGTAAGTTACCGGTCTCCATCAACTCGATAAAACGAAGAGTGACAGGCATATCCTTTAACCACGCCAAAAAGCGATGAAGGCGACTATCTGAAAAATCATTCAGCAGTACTGAATTCACTTTTACGTCTAAACCACAGTCTATCGCGGCATCAAGCCCGCGCAACACTGCCTGAAGTTTATCTTGCCCTGTAATTGCAGCGAACTGTCTAGGGTCAAGACTATCAATGCTAACGTTTACTTGATGAAGCCCAGCCTGTTTCCACTGGGATGCGAATTTTTCCATTCTCGCACCATGCGTGGTCATTGCTACCCGCTCAATACCGGGCGTGTTTGCAGTAAGCTGTAAAATATCGAGGAAATCACGGCGCAGTGTGGGTTCGCCACCTGTAAGGCGTACTTTAGACGTACCCAATTGTGCAAATGCTTTAAGAAGAGTGTCGATTTCAGCAAGCGACATGAATTGATCACTTGATGGGCCTTCGTAACCATCAGGTAAACAGTACTGACAACGAAAGTTGCACGCTTCGGTAACGGACAAACGTAAATAATGAAATTGTCTACCGAAACTATCTTCTAACAAACCAACCTCTCGTTACTGAATAATTAATGTTTAATCTTCCCTATAAACCGTGAACTAAGTCACCGCCTAGTTAAACTACTTCCCAATAATTCAACGTTGCAACTTTTTCAATTTACGAACTCATATGCAGATTAAAACGTTTTACACCGATAAAAAAGACCAAATTAATCTCTTATATATTTCATTGCGTATTCTTGTCGGCTTGAAACACAAAACTCGTGTTATCTTAAACGCAATGTCGCATCGTTAACCATCACGCTTTAGAGCTTCACTATACACGAATATGAGAAGAAACCGATTCCCAACTAACGCCGATGAACCCGTAAAATGGCAAACCTTATCGCAACTATGGCCTTATTTGCTTGAGTTTAAGCGTCGTGTGGCACTTGCCATACTGTGCCTTATTGCAGCGAAATTAGCCAGTATCGGCCTGCCCTACGTGCTGAAATATACGGTGGACAGCTTAAATAGCGACCTCTCCACGCTAGCTATTGCGGTGCCTATAAGTTTAGTGATTGCCTATGGAGCGCTGCGATTAATTAACGTGTTGCTTGGTGAAATACGAGACACATTGTTTGGACGGGTCACCGAACGTGCAATGCGACGACTTGGATTAAAAGTTTTTAAGCATCTTCACAACCTTGACTTAGGCTTTCACTTAAACCGCCGTACTGGTGGTTTGTCACGAGATATAGAGCGTGGCACAAGCGGCATAAGCTTCTTAATGCGTTTTATGGTGTTTAACATTGTACCCACGTTATTGGAAATCAGTTTAGTAGTTGGCCTGCTGCTATTTCAGTTTGGGGTGTCGTTTGCGCTTATTATTGTGATAAGCGTGGTGGCTTACATCGGTTTCTCCATGAAAGCTACCGACTGGCGTACGCGTTTTGTTGTACAAATGAATGAAGCTGACTCAACAACCAATTCGCGCGCAGTCGACAGCTTATTAAATTTTGAAACAGTTAAATACTTTAATAATGAACAGTTTGAAGCCAACCGCTACGACACCGACTTAGCAGCGTGGGAAAAGGCGCGCAGAAAAAACCGATTATCGCTGTTCGCATTAAATGGTGGTCAAGCCAGTATTATCGCCATTGCCATGACATCTATGATGGCCAACGCGGCATACGGTGTAATAAACGGCACTATGACCATTGGTGACTTTGTGCTTATTAACGCCTTTACGATGCAAATATTTATGCCGCTAAACTTTCTTGGGTTTGTTTATAGAGAGATCCGCGGTAGCTTGGCGAATATCGATAAGTTATTCAGCCTGTTGGCACAGGTGCCTGCAATAAGTGATAGTAACGACGCTAGACCATTAAAAACAGCCAACCCTGAGATAAGGTTCGACAACGTTGCGTTCGCCTATAATGAAAAGCGCCAAATTTTAAATGGTATAAGCTTTACGGTTCCGGCGGGTGCGAAGGTAGCAGTGGTAGGTGAAAGCGGTGCTGGAAAATCCACGTTAATGAAGCTTTTATTTCGCTTCTACGAGCCAACTCAGGGCGCAGTATGTATAGACGGGCAAGACATTCGCTCACTTACGCAGCAAAGCGTACGCAATCATATTGGTATTGTGCCCCAAGACACTGTTCTGTTTAACACCTCGCTAATTGAAAATATCCGCTACGGAAAACCCGATGCTACCGACGAGGAAGTTGAGAAGGTAATTAAACTGGCACACCTTGAAGACTTTGTAGCCAAACTGCCAGAAAAGCTAGAGACAACGGTTGGTGAACGTGGTTTGAAACTCTCTGGCGGCGAAAAACAGCGCGTAGCAATAGCCAGAGCATTGTTAAAAGGCGCGCCAATAATGATTTTTGATGAAGCGACTAGCTCTCTTGATAGCACCTCTGAGCGTGCTATTTTGTCTGCACTGCAAAATGCTGCCAAAGGCCACACAAGCTTGGTAATCGCACACAGGCTATCAACCATTGTGGATGCAGATAAAATTTTGGTGCTTAAACAAGGTAATATTGTTGAAGAAGGCACACACAGCGAGTTGTTGAGTAAAAACGGAGAGTACGCTCAATTATGGCAAGCTCAGCTTCGCGACAAAACAGAGTGTAACGATGGATCCCAATCAAATTAAAGCGGCTATCAACCAAGTTATGCCCTTTGGCAAGTACTCTGGAAGGCGCTTGTTTCATTTGCCTGAGCCTTATTTGGTGTGGTTTCACAAACAAGGCTTTCCAGACAATACACTAGGTAAACAACTGGCGCTGATGTACGAAATTAAGCTAAACGGCTTAGAGTCGGTTGTAGAGCCTTTGCTAAATGACGATTAAAGCGCAGCGTATATTTGTAGGTTTCGCCAAAGTGTTAACCGATTAATGAAGATTTAGAAGTAAAGATATTTATAGATGTTAGCAAGACCAAGAAAACAGCGACGAAGCGAAGTAAACGAACGTATTCGCAAACTACATGAAGCCATTGCCGATAAGGTATTAGCCAATCCAGATTTATTAGATGGTATTGAAGATAAGCTAGAACAACGTTACGAATCAAAAATGATGCGATATGGCAGCTATATGCTGTGGAAAAGCATTTTGGAAACGGTAAATCAGCCCGATGTGTTCAAAGCACTGCTTCTTGCAGAGGATGAGCGTACCGCTAACCTGCGACGAGAAACCATTTTCACGGGCGTATTAACAGAAGAAGAGCGCACTAGCGCTCTTCAAAACTAACCAATAGCGAGACGTGCGTCTGGGTACTTAATTCTGCTGCTGCGAGGACTTGCAATAAAGTACGCCATCGTCAGCGGCCCCAGGCGGCCAATATACATCAACGCAATAATAATAAATTCACCACTGCTAGATAACGTGCCGGTTAGCCCGCGCGACAGGCCCACGGTACCAAGCGCGGAAACAGCTTCGAACACGATATCTAAGAAAGGCGCATCTTCAGTAATAAGCAGCAAGAAAATAGCCATCCAAGTAATGCCTATTGATATTAGCGTAAGCGCTAGTGCTTTACTCACCGTTTCGGCATTAATAGATTTACCAAATAGGCTTGGTACGGCACCGCGTCGAATATAGTTATACGCGGCAAGCAAAAGCACAATAAACGTAATTAGCTTTATACCGCTAGCAGTACTCATCGAACCACCACCAATGAACATCAATAGTAGCATTAATGCTGTTGTTGCATCTTCAAGCGATGCAATATCAATAGTGTTAAAGCCCGCCGTGCGAGGCGTAACAGCTTGAAACCAAGACGCCCACAACGCAGCCTGAGTATCCATGCCTGCCAACGTGGCTGGGTTGTCCCCTTCTATAAGCAAAATAAGCACGAACGCCAGCACATTAATTACAACCGTACCTAAGATCATGGCTCTAGCGTATACCGACAATGGCTGCCAACGACGCTTTTTGAGGAGCTCTAACCATACTGAGAAACCAAGCCCACCCACAATGAACAGCAAGGTTATTGAAATATTAACAACGGGGCTTGCTACATAGGCACTTAAGCTGTCACTACTTAATGCAAAGCCAGCGTTGTTAAAGGCGCTGATGGTGTAGAAAAAGGCATGAAACATAGCATCTAAAGGCGGTAATTCTTGCCACCAGAATGCGGTTAACACAATAAAACCTACGCTTTCCACTACAAAGGCAAACAAGAGTACCGCTTTGGCAGTACTAACTAACGTCGACATATCAGTTTGATTGAACGCTTCTTTCACTGCCGACTGCTGCATAAAGCTCATTTTATTGCCCAACGCGATAAGCGTTACCACGGCAAATGTCATAAGCCCTAAACCGCCTAGCTGTATAAGAATGGCAATTATTGTTTGCCCTGCAAGGGTAAACGCACTTCCTGTGTCAACCACCACAAGACCCGTCACCGTAACAGCTGAGGTAGCAGTAAAAAGGCTTTGAACCCAAGTAATGGGCTGGGTTGTCATTATGGGAAGCTTTAGAAGCAACGTGCCAATAATAATGACAGCAAGAAAGCTTAAACTAAGTATGAGCGGCGGTGCAGCCTGCACCTTTTTCGCGCCTTTTGGTTTTCGCTCTAGCTGGCGATACGCCGGACTCCATCTGTTCATTTCACTAGCCTTGGTGCAATAGCAACTAGCGATTCACGAGGCCCACACAATATCGCCGTATCGTTTGGCTGAAGCTCAAATTTAGCAGCAGGCGACGGATGAAGTGTCTGTCCACGTTTAACGAGCAAACAGTTAAGCTGTTTTTCAAAGCCTGACAAAATGGTGGCGAGTGACTGCGGCTCAAAATTATCAGACAAATTTACGTCAACAATATAATGCCCGTGCCCAATGCCCATATAATCGTTCACCATTGGGTAGTTTAACGCCTGTGCGACCCTTGCGCCCATCTCTTCCTCGGGGTGAATAATTTTTGAAACGCCCAGCTTCGATAAAATAGTGTGATGTGCATTACTATTGGCTTTCACCCAAATATTGCTAACGCCTAAATGTTTAAGCGCTAGCGTACACAGCAAACTGGCCTCCATATTTTCGCCAATGGCCACCAGCACCGCCTCACTTTCACATAAGTTGAGCTCAGTTAGTGCGCGTTCATCACACCCATCACATATTAAGGCTTGGGTAAGATCGCCAGCATATTGCTCTACCAGTCGTTCGTTTTTGTCTATCCCCGTAACAGTATGACCCATATGAATAAGCTCTAGACTTGCTGTTAGCCCAAACTTGCCAAGTCCAATAACAGTGAAATGCGACATTTAACAACTCCGTTTAAGTAACATTGAAACGATAACCGCGCTTCGGCATGGTCTCTATAAACGTTGAAGCGCAGTTATGTTCATCTATTTTCTTGCGAAGCTGACGCACTAATATGCGTATATAGTGCGAATCTTCGCTGTGGTGAAGGCCCCAAATTCGACGCAGCAACTCTTGCTGGCTTATAAATTCTCCAGGCTGTTTTGTTAGCTCATCTAAAAGCTGTAATTCTTTTGGTGCCAGCGGTATGACGTGATTGTCTATTGAAAGCGTTCTTTCCTTTATTGAAAGAGAGATATTGCCCATTGTGCGATTGGCAGAAGCAGTTACAACGGTAGGATTAAAATCGCGCAGTAATACTTTTACCCGCACAACTAATTCCTTTATACCGAATGGCTTGCTTACGTAGTCATTCGCACCTTGAGATAAAAGCTGAACTTTGTCTGTTTCTTGATCTCGTGCTGATAACACCAACACAGGAAGCCTACTGGTTTGCCGAATACGAGCCAGAACGTGAGCACCTTCGCCGTCTGGTAACCCTAAGTCGAGAATCACTAAATCTGGCGGGGTTCTTAAAAACATTGCAATGGCATCTGCAACGTTAGAAGCTTGAACACAGTCATACCCTTCTGTACGTAGTGCAATACTTAACATTTGGGCAATATTGATGTCATCTTCAACGATTAGAATGGTGTTAGCCATGCTGGTGTCCTTTTAAAAGGCGTATATACACGCAGCCACCAGCATTGCTATTTTGAAGTGATATACTTCCTTTGTGAGCCTCTACAATACCTTTTGCCACACTAAGTCCTAGCCCTATTCCTTTGGTTCCATTGTCGGTGGGTTGTTCGGTTTGAAACAGCGAAAAAGGCTTTTGAAGCATAGCTTCACTGAACCCCTTGCCATTATCTTTTACACAAAAGGTAACGCTGTTTTCATCATCGCTTACTTTCAATTGCACTTCGTGTTCGCTGAATTTAAGCGCATTTTCTATAACGTTATACAACGCTTGTTCGAATAAAGATTCCGACAGGGTAACAAATTGATGTGAAGCGCTATTTTCCACAGTTAAGCGTGAATTGTTCACTCTAGTCTCAAGAGATGAGACGACTTTAACAAGGGGCACGCTTTCTAAGTTCACCGCTAGTGCATTGTGTTCAATCCGCGTAGCCTGAAGCAAGTTTTCAATGTAGGCATACAAGCGTCTTCCTTCAGCTAGTACACCTTGTAACAGCGCATGCTTTTCACTCTCTTGCAATTTATCGCCATAAGTATTGATGGTCTCTACTGAACCAATGATGGTTGAAAGTGGAGTTCGAAGGTCGTGAGAAACAGAGCGCAGCATGCTGGACTGTGTAGTAGCCACTTCAAGAGCTCGCTGCTGCTTTCTAACATAAGCGGCCACTTCATTTATAAGTAATGACACCAGCATAAAAACAATGAAGTTAATACTGTCTTCTAATTGATTTATGCGAAAGGAATAAAGGGGTGCGGTGAAGAAGTAGTTAAAGCTTAGCGCCCCAATAAAGCCAGCAATAATGCCGCTTAAACGCGACCCTACAAGTGCGGAGATAGCGCACGCTAATTGCAATAACAGTAATATTGCTCCCAAAGGAAGCAACCATTCACTTAACACTACGCAAACTACTACCGCCAATATCATTATACCCAGTGGCAACAGCACGCTTTTAAACTGCTTCATAATACATGTCGTTCAACTTCGATGTATTTAGCATATCAAGCAGCGTAAGAATTAACGCGTAAAATTTCCGTAAAAGTTTTTTTGTAAAGCTAGAGCATGTCACGCCAATAAAAAAGGCCAGTGAGCACTAAATGCTTACTGGCCTTACTGTTTTCACATTTTTTATTGGCGAATTGCTAGTTACGCGCTGCGCAAATGATCGGCCACTAAAAACGCCATTTCAAGAACCTGGTCTGCATTTAAACGCGGGTCGCACTGCGTTTTGTATGCTTGCGCCAAGTCGTCGTCACTTATTTGATATGCGCCACCCGTACATTCGGTAACGTGTTGACCAGTCATTTCAAGGTGAATACCACCAGCATGCGTTCCTTCTGCTTCATGAGCTTGGAAGAACTGCTTAATTTCACGCAAAATAGCGTCGAAATTACGGGTTTTGTAACCGCTTGATGCAGAGAATGTATTGCCGTGCATTGGGTCAGAGCTCCATACCACGTGACGCCCTTCCTCTTTAACGCGGCGAAGAAGACGCGGTAAATTGTCTGCCAAGTTATCGGCACCCATGCGCGTTATCAGTGTTAAGCGACCAGGGTCGTTTGATGGGTTAAGTGCATCGATCAAACGAATAAGCTCGTCTTCCTGCATACTCGGCCCCACCTTCACACCAATTGGGTTGTGAATACCGCGGAAGAACTCTACATGCGCGTGATCAAGCTGACGGGTACGCTCACCAATCCACACCATATGCGCAGAACAGTCGTAAGGTTTGCCCGTTAGGGTATCAATACGTGTAAGTGCTTGCTCATAGTTAAGCAACAATGCCTCGTGCGAGGTAAATAACGAGGTTTCATGCAGCGTAGTGCTGGTTTGTGCATTAATGCCTATAACATCCATAAATGCCAGCGTATCTTGGATACGCGTAGCCATATCCGAATAGCGCTCTTTCAGCGGGTTGTTTTCAACAAATGCCATGTTCCAGCGGTTCACTTCGTGCAGGTCAGCCAAGCCGCCCTGTGCAAAAGCGCGCAGCAAGTTAAGCGTTGAGGCGCTGCGGTGATAAGCCTCAAGTAAACGGTCTGGATCTGGGCGGCGTGCCGCCTCGGTAAACTCAAAGTTGTTGATAATGTCGCCGCGATAGCTAGGCAGTGTTACACCATTACGGGTTTCAAAATCTGAGGAGCGCGGCTTTGCGTACTGCCCTGCCATTCTCGCTACCTTTGTTACCGGGCAACGACCGGCAAAGGTAAGCACAATGGCCATTTGCAGCAACACTTTAAACGTATCGCGAATTTTAGGCGCATTAAACTCATCAAAAGATTCAGCACAATCGCCACCTTGTAATAGGAAGCCCTTTCCTAAACTTACTTCACCTAGCTGACGGCGCAGTTCACGAGCTTCAGCTGCAAAAACGAGTGGCGGATACGTACTAAGTGTTTGCTCTACTTCTTGTAATCGTACTTTGTCTTCGTACTCGGGTTGTTGAAGAATAGGTTTATTTCTCCAACTATCTACTTGCCAATTACTCAACGGTGTTCTCCTGAAAATATTAACGTAGGGCAAACGTTTTAATATTGATAATAATGAAAATGCTGATGTAAGCGTAACGACTTGCGCTAATCAGTCTAATTAGGAATTAAATGATAAAAATGTAATTGAAGCACTGTATCACATTTACTCAAGCGAAATAGGTGCACAAACTTGAAATTCTAGAAAGTTATCGTGCTTGCTTATAGCAAAATGGCATTCAAAAACAGTTTCTAAATTACCCTTTGTAAGTACAGCCTCTGGTTTGCCTGCGCCAACAATACATCCATGCTGCATTAACCATATAGTATTGCTGTAGTTTGCGCTTAACCCAATATCATGACAGCTCATAATAATGGTATTGCCTTTATTGCACAGGACTTGAACTAATTGCGCTACCGCATATTGATGACGAATATCTAACCCTTGCAAAGGCTCATCTAATAGCACTAAGGCTTCGCCTTTTTGCAGTTGATGCCAAAGCTGAAGCAGAACACGCCCAAGCTCCACGCGCTGTCGTTCGCCACCAGAAAGCTGAGTCAGTGTTTTATCCAGAAATGAGGTTATCTCAAGTGCTTTTTCTAATAGTACTGGAATGATGACATCGGCCGCAGAAGTGCTTGGCATATAAAAGCTCAGATACTCACGCACGCTTAGATGAAAACTGCTCTGGGTATGTTGAGGTAGCAACGTTCGCACGTTAGCAAGGCTCGCCAAAGGCCAGTGTTCAACCGATTTGTTGTGCAGCAACACGTTTCCAGAATCGGTAGCAATCATTCCTGCTATAACAAACAAAAGCGAAGATTTACCCGCACCATTTGGGCCCAGAATGTAAATACACTCGCCTTTTTTTGCATCTAATCTTTCGATATTCAGCCGTTTTTTAAGCTTGATATTAGATAGCGAAATGATTGGTTGCTGTTGGTTTTCCATACCCTAGCCTCGCACATGACCTTTTGCCAATGCCCAAATAAGCAAAGGCCCGCCAAGGGTGGCAGTAACCATAGAAACCGGAAGAGTAATGGCTCGGGTTAGCTCTGAAGCAAGAGCAACCAGTAAAAGCAAGCTTGCCCCCGCTAGCGCGCTTAAGGGCAGTAGCCACCTATTATTGTGCCCTACAATTAACCGTAAAACATGAGGTACTAACAAGCCAACAAAGGCAATAGAGCCTGCCATAGACACTGCAGCACCAACGGCTACGGCACATAGGATAAGGCTGCGCTCGGTTAGTTTCTCAACGTCAACACCACTGCTTCGCGCCGCTATATCTCCGGCATACAGTTTATTTAGTGAAGCTGCATAAAAAATTTGGCCACCAACAGCGCCAATAATAAGCGGTGTGCCGACTGCTAAGATAGGCCAATTGGTTTGATAAACACTACCCATTAACCAAAAAGTGAGGTTGCGCAGTGCACTCGCGTCACTAAATAAATAGAGCCACGCGATAATTGCGCCGGCGAGTGTGGATATTGCAATACCAGACAATATTACCGCCGTTGACGACCCCAAGAACTTTCGCGCCAATCGGTATATTACAAACGTGGTAGCAAGTGCCCCAATAAAGCACCCGAAAGGAAGAAGGTAATGCAAATAAGGCTGAGCCCAACTGGGTGACAGTAAAAGCAATGCTGCTGCGACCAAGCTTGCACCACTTGTAATGCCTACAATTCCCGGGTCGGCCAGTGGGTTGCGCAACACCACCTGTAATGTTGCGCCACTACTTGCCAATGCCGCACCAACCAATATTGCTGTAATCACTAACGGAAGCTGCAACTGTAACGTTATATGCTGCTTTAATGCAGGCTCAATATCTGAAAAAAATACGACGCCAAGCACACTGCAAATCGCTAGCACGAATACAATGGTAAGCGCTACAACTACATTTTTCCCTTGGTTCAACCTTTTTATATTCCTATTAAGATTGTTGAATATGCGCAATTAGCCCGTCTGACGCTTCTTCAATTAAGTCTAATACAAGCTCAAAACCACGCTTTCCGCCATAATACGGGTCGGGTACTTCTTTATCTTCAACGCTTGCGAAGTCTAGAAACAGCTTTATTTTGTCTTGATACTGACTAGGCGACATTCCGCGTAAATTCGATAAGTTGCTGTCGTCCATTGCAAGAATGTAGTCAAACTTTTCAAAATCACTTTCATCTACACGACGGCATTTAAGCCCCTTAAAACTATAACCTCGCGCTACGCCTGCTGCTTGTGAACGCTTATCCGGCGCTTTGCCGATGTGATAACCATGGGTGCCTGCAGAGTCGATGACTAATTTTAATCCTGCGTCAGCGGCTTTTTGTTTAAATACAGCTTCAGCGGTTGGAGAACGACAGATATTTCCCAAGCACACAAATAAAACCGACGTTGATTGTCCCATTTACTTTCCCATTTACCTTTATGTGAAGTCGCTATGACAGAGCGTGACTAAACTTTACGCCTAGTTTCACGTATGATACGCCGTCAGAAAAATTGTGGAGTTTGTATGACCGCACACGTATTAATGCTTAGCAGTTCACGACAAGGCAGCGAGCCTTACCTAGAACATGCAAGGGCGCTTATTTTTGCACACTTAGGTGACATTCGCGACCTTCTATTTGTCCCTTATGCTGCTGTAACACAAAGTTACGACGCCTATGTAGACGCTGTTGCTACAGCACTGCCAGAATGCAATGTAACTGGCCTACATACGTTTGATGATCCGGTAAGTGCTATTAATAAAGCTAAAAAGAACAATCAAGCCATTGTGGTAGGCGGTGGTAACACGTTTCACTTACTATCAAGCCTTTATTCAAACGCGCTAATAGTCCCCATGAAACATGCTATTGCAGACGGCACACCTTATGTAGGCTGGAGTGCAGGTTCAAATATTTGTGGCCAGTCAATTAGAACCACCAACGATATGCCTATTATCGAGCCGCCTAGCTTTGATGCGCTTGATATCGTGCCGTTCCAGCTTAACCCGCACTACACCGACTATCAGCCACCTGGGCATAATGGCGAAACTCGAGACCAACGCTTAGCTGAGTTCACCACACTGAACCCTACTACACCAGTGGTAGCAATTAGAGAAGGTACTGCATTAAAGCTAAGTGGCGGAACTCTGACGCTAGAGGATGGCCGTTCGCATAAAAAAGACGAGCATGACGGCTTTATCTTTTTAGGTGATGAGAAAAAGCCGTTAAACGCAGGTGCAGATTTAACGCACCTGATTTAAATAAGTCTAATTAACGAAGGCTGTTAACATAACTGTTCGATTGCTCGTTGCAATACGTCGTCAGCGGGTTCGGACTGGTAAGGAATTTCAGCCAGTAAAGGTTCAGGTAACATGTCACACAGCGATGCAAGGTTTTCTTGATAGCGAGACATGTTTCCTGTGACATCATTAGCGACCCACCCTTTTATCGTTAGCCCATCTGAACGTATCGCTTCAGCGGTTAATAGCGCGTGATTTAAGCAGCCAAGACGCATACCAACTACTAATATCACGTCCATTTTCAACGCTTTAACCACATCCGATAGATAGTGAGTAGGTGTAGTTTCATTGCCTATCGATAACGGTAGGCGCCATCCGCCCGCACCTTCCATGAGCAAAAAGTCTGGCTGGTAGCTTTCTAAATGCCTTAGCCCTTTATCAATACTGGCTTGTGTAAGTTGCACACCTGCTTCTTTCGCTGCGATATGCGGTGCAATGGGTGGCTTCAATGCAATGGGGTTAATTTCGTTTATTGGCAATGCTAGGCCACTAGCCTGCTGGATGTTCGCGGCGTCTTCGTTAACCCATTCACCGTCTATTAATTCGCAACCTGCCGCAATGGGTTTGTAGCCAACCGATTTAAGTTGAGCTTTGGTTGCGGCACGAAGTAAATGACAGGTAACGTAGGTCTTCCCTACTTCAGTGTCTGTCCCTGTAACAAAATACTGCTTCATCAGTTTCTCAATTTTCTAAATCTATCGTTTTTCTAACCTAAAATGGCTCACGCGGTAGGTAAGCGGTAACTCACCGTCTACCCCACTTATGTTCTGGTAAGCCATGGCTAACTTTTTAATATCGCGACGCGACAATGAAGGCTGTTTGTTGCCTGTTTCACCTGCGCCTACGCCTTTCACAGAATGCAATAGCTTCATTAACGATGAGTGTGTGTCCACGTAATCTTTTGTGATCACTCGCGACAGTGTTAGTGACGATTTTTGAAATGCGCTAACCCAGTCAGACGTGCTTGGCATGGGCGTATTTGCCTGAGGCAGTTGGGCAACTTTGCGGGCGTTTTGAAGTTCTGCAAATGAACCACTCACCATAATAGCCAGCTCGGCTATACCATTTTGGGAAAGCACGCGCTGTATTTGCTCAGCAACGAGCAATGGCGAGCTTGACCATTGCAGCGCCATTGACGAAAACACAGTTTGAAAACTATCAGCTTCAAAAGGAAGCGCTTGAGCACTGGCGTTTACAAACTTCACATTGTTAAATGAATTTGCAGCTACATCTAACATACCTTGCGCAATGTCTACACCAATGGCGTTGGCACCACGCATGCTCAACGTATTGGTGTGCATGCCTGTTCCACAGCCTATATCTAAGGCACTGCCCTTAAGCTTTTCGGGTAAATATGAAAGACACTGTTGCGCTATTCGCTTTTGAATATTGGCGATACTGTCGTATTGCCCTGCCGCTTTCGAGAAACGAGTAGCGACGGCCTGCTCACTTACCGCGCTGGAGCCTGTTTCACTGGTAACGAACGTACGAGCTTTAACGTTGTACTGTTCAGTAGTACCAGTGTTTACGCTACCGTCCATATTGGCACTTTTATAGCAGGCATTGTTTGCGTTTACTGTCACTTACACAAGCTCCTCGTACGCTAGGGCAATAGCGTCAACCAATACGTCTATATCCTGTGCAGTGTGATTTGCAGATAGTGTTACGCGCAGTCTATCTTGATTTTTAGGCACCGTAGGATAGCGAATAGCCGACACCCAAATACCGCGCTGTTTTAACCCTTCGCTAAGCGCAACGGCACGATTTGGGCAACCCACAATAATAGGTTGTATGGCACTTTCTGACTCAGCAAGAGTGAGCGCAATTAGCGGCTTATCGCTTGCTGTATCAGTCGCTTTTTCTTTCGAATCACAACCTGAACTTTCACTAAAAATAGAATGAAACCGTTGCCTAAAATGGGCAATATTTTCAGCGAGTTTGTCTCTCTGTGTTGCATTGTTAGCAATATGGGACAGAGAATAAAGCGTTGCAACCGCCTGTGCAGGGGGCATTGCGGTGGAATACACATAGTGCTTTGCAAAATTCACGAGAAAGTCGATGAGGGTTTGGCTTCCCGCAATAAATGCGCCTGCGGTACCAATGGCTTTTCCGAATGTGCCCATCACTATGGGGGCTTGCGCTTGTGTTAAGCCGAGAGCTTCAACAGTACCAAAGCCGTTTTGCCCTAGCACACCCATTCCATGTGCATCATCTACCATAAACCATGCTTTATGCTTTTGCGCTAGCGCTGCTATGGCTGTACTTGGTGCAACATCACCGTCCATACTAAATACGCCTTCACTCACTACGAGGGTATCGGCATATTCAGCGTTCCATGTACTCAAAGCTCTTTTTTCAAGCAAACTTTCAAGGTGGTTAATGTCGTTGTGTTTGAAACGACGTAGCTGCGCCTGTTCACCAACACACATGGCGCCTTCTAGAAACGATGCGTGCATAAGCTTGTCAGCGAAAATGGCGCCCTTTGCGCTTGAACTTACATTTTCATTGTCGGCCTTTGCCACGCCTGCATGGCGAGAAAACAGTGCCATACACAATGCTTGATTAGCTGCAAAGCCCGAATTAAAAAGCAATGCCGCTTCGCGATTTAGCCCATCGGCAATGTACGCCTCAAGTGCCAAGTGCGCCTGCGTATGGCCTGTAACTAATGGTGAAGCTCCGCTTCCGCCACCAAACTGCGCCAAGCCTTCAACCCAAGCTTGTAACACACCTTCATGCTGACGCATGCCAAGGTAGTCGTTGCTTGAAAAATTCAGATAGTGGCTGTCATTAATACAAATAATGTTGTCTTTTTCGTATTGCTGGCAATAACGCTGACGCAGCAAGCCCTGTTCTGCTCGCTGCGTCAGTTTTGTTTCCAACCAATCAAAGGCCATTAGGCGTCCAACGTGCTTACTACTTTTTCACTTTTTGCTTTAGGTTTACTGGCGTCGTAAAACAGATCGCTACTGTCAGCCTGCTGCTCTTGCTGTTGTGCAATTTCTTCTTCTAGCACCTGCTGGTGCGCCTCATCAGAAAAATCACGAGTACGTTCTGTATTAATACCTAACTTCTTGAACAACATTACATCTTCGTGAGTATCAGGGTTAGACGTAGTAAGTAGCTTACAACCGTAGAAAATAGAGTTAGCACCTGCCATAAAGCACAGCGCCTGCATTTGTTCGTTCATGGCTTCGCGGCCTGCAGATAAACGTACGTGAGACTTCGGCATCATAATACGCGCCACCGCAATGGTGCGGATAAACTCAAAGTAATCTAAGTCTTCAACGCTATCTAATGGCGTGCCTTTCACTTTCACCAACATGTTAATAGGTACGCTTTGCGGCTGTTCTGGTAAGTTAGCAAGCTGCACCAGCATACTCGCGCGATCGCTTACTGTTTCGCCCATACCCACAATACCGCCCGAGCAAACATTCATGCCAGCTTCACGCACGTTCTCTAGCGTATTTAAGCGGTCTTGGTATGTACGGGTTGTGATAATGTCGCCATAGAATTCTGGTGAGGTATCTAGGTTGTGGTTGTAGTAATCAAGCCCAGCTTGTTTAAGAGCAACTGCTTGGTCGCGAGTAAGCATGCCAAGTGTCATACAGGTTTCAAGGCCTAGACTTTTCACCTCTTCAACCATTTTTAAAATATACGGCATGTCGCGATCGCGCGGATTACGCCACGCGGCGCCCATGCAGAAACGTGTCGAGCCAACCTGCTTCGCTTCTTTTGCGCGTTGAATAACTTTTTCTATTTCTAGCAGACGCTCTTTTTCAAGCCCAGTGTCGTAACGTGCGCTTTGTGGGCAGTACTTACAATCTTCAGGACAAGCGCCGGTTTTAATCGACAACAGCGTGCTAACTTGTACTTCGTTTGGGTTGAAGTGCTGTCTATGAACAACCTGCGCGTTAAACAGCAGGTCGTTGAAGGGCATTGCAAACATTGCCTCTACTTCGGCTTTGGTCCAATCGTTACGGAATGTTGTCGTTTGCGCATTTTGTGCTGAAGCCGTGGTCATTAAATGTCCCTTACTTAATCTTTACTAAATGAGAATGCTGGCTTAGTCTATGCGTCATTGAAAAGTTGTCAACTCTGACCATTTGAAAAGATTTACTAACGGTTAAATTTTGAACAGTATAGAATTTGATAAGCAACACATTTGGCACCCTTATACCTCTGCAGTAAACCCACTTCCTTGTTACGAAGTTACGGGCGCAAAAGGCGCAGAGCTTACCTTGGCTACTGGAGAAGTATTGGTAGACGGCATGTCGAGTTGGTGGGCAGCCATTCACGGCTACAATAACCCTGCACTGAACAAAGCTGCACACGATCAAATTGAAGCCTTTTCTCACGTTATGTTTGGCGGTATTACTCACCAACCCGCCATTGATCTGTGTAAAACGTTACTGAATATGGTGCCTGCGGGGCTAGAACGCGTATTTTTGGCCGACTCGGGCTCGGTGTCGGTTGAAGTTGCCATTAAAATGGCTATTCAATACTGGGCTTGCCAAGGTCGCGCAGAGAAGTCGCGAATTGTTGCACCTCGTAATGGTTATCACGGTGATACATTCGCCGCCATGAGTGTGTGCGACCCCGTAAACGGCATGCACAGCTTGTTTGAAGGAGTGTTAAGTAAGCAAATTTTTGCACCCGCCCCGCAAACGCGTTTCGGCCAAACGTTTAGCGAAGACGACATTTTGCCGCTTCAAGAGCTATTTGAAAAACATCATCATGAAATGGCCGCACTCATTTTAGAGCCTGTAGTGCAAGGCGCTGGCGGCATGCGCATTTATCATCCAGAGTATTTAAAGCGCTGCCGACAGCTTTGCGATAGCTACGATGTACTGCTTATTTGCGACGAAATTGCCACTGGTTTTGGCCGTACGGGCAAACTGTTTGCCTGCGAACACGCGGGAATATCACCCGACATTATGTGCTTAGGCAAAGCTATTACCGGCGGCTACATGACGTTGGCAGCAACACTGTGTACTGAAGATGTAGCACTGGGCGTATGCCAAGGCGAACCGGGCGTGTTTATGCATGGTCCTACCTACATGGGTAACCCGTTAGCCTGTGCTGTTGCCAATGCTAGCCTTACGCTAATTAATGAAAATGCATGGCAGCATCAAATTCCCGCCATTGAGCAACAATTACAGAGCGAACTTGCAAAATGTGCATCATTACCAAGCGTGGCCGACGTTAGAGTGTTAGGCGCTATAGGCGTGGTAGAAACAGTAAAACCGGTAAATGTAGCGGAAATACAGCGTCATTTTGTGAAACATGGCGTATGGATACGCCCCTTTGGCAAGCTGGTATACATTATGCCTCCCTACATAATAAGTGCTGAGCAACTAAGTAAGCTAACACACGCAATTTATACTGCTTTGCGATGACCGGTCACTGCCGTGTGTTTTTTTGTATCGAGCAAGCAATTCCCTGAATGCGCTAAAAGGCGCAAATGCTTGGCACATAAGTAAGGAAAATATAGAGGCGTAGAGATGGTAGTACGAGTATTAGATAAGGTGTTATTCGCTGTGTTGTTTATTATTACACTGCAGGTCCCTATTCTAGCCGACCACTACCGTCAATATTTAAGCGGCTACTATGACGCCCTTAGAGACGAAATTACAACGTCTACCAATATGGCCAAAAACCATGGTTTCACATCGGTGGACGCTATGCTCGACAGCCTGCAGCAAAATAGCGAAGCTGTTGTTCGTGAAAATGCAAAGCTTAAAGCTGAACGGTTTGCACAAATGGCAACTGTTGAGCAAGGTATTCGAAAATTGGAGCATGGACACTATTTTGAAAAGCTAGCTTTTATTGCATCACCTTCACACTACCACACGCTAACACGCGTTTTAGACAACTACCGTCCGTCGGTTCCGCTCACTCCTTCTTCTATCGTATTTAGTTTGATAACAGCCATTTTGTTGAATCTACTTATGTGGACGCCACACTTTTGCTATTGCCAAATCAAACACATCAAAAGCAAACCAAAGCGTTTTTCTTATAAATAGGCACTCGTGCTTGCCATAGCATAGTAGTGCTATTTGTTTTATCTGAGCCTTGAATATGCTTAACAATGCTAAAGTTCAATTCATCAAGGCGGCATATTAACGCAGTGTATTAGCGCACTACGGGTTACAACATATCAGACGAAAATGTTAAGCAATTTCCCGTTTTAGAAAGTTTGCCGTCCACTTTTTATACAACTAACAATACATACCTTTTATCGCAAAGCGATAATTAACACCTGTTTTCATTGTGTTAGCTTTATTTTTCGTACTTTGGCACTAATGATGCAGATACCTGTATGAGATACGAAGAAGGTAACGCGTCAACATTTTCATAGCACAGCATCTTTTTATGAAAAAACCAATGAAAACAGAGCGATACCAGAAAAACGTTGTACAGGAGTGAATATTATGCCAACTGACGCACAATTACTAATTGGGAAAGTGTTGCAAATTAAAGACAAAATCAGTGCAAAACGCCACTGTATTCCAAGCGATCTCGCTGACGAATGGCAGTCACTCGATAAGCAAACTCAGTGCTTCGAAAGCCAGGCTTTGTACAGAAGCGCAGTGAAAGGCCAGCAAATGAGTAAACGCATTGCGTATTCTGGCTCGGTGAAAGAACTGTCTCAGCTAGTTTCTAAGCTTAAAACACTGAACAAGAAAGTAACGGTAAATCAGCTTTCACACTAGAACGCTCAAGCGAACTAATGTGATTGCAAGATATAGCGGATGTGAAATATTTTTAAGCTGTTCTTTTTAAGCTGTTTCTTTACAGGTATTTGCTTCAGGCTATTTCTTTTTGCAAAAGCACTAAGGTGCGAACTTTGCGCATGCCGTAACTGGCAAGTCGTAAAAAATCTTCTCGTGCTACAGGGATGTGTTGATATTCCACAACTTGCCCTTCGCTGGCATCGGGGTCGTGCAAATAGTAGCAGTGTTTATCTGCACCCGTTACAGCTACCCAGTGTGGTATCTTCTTTTTGTCGAATGCGTATGTGCTGATTAAGCACAATACTGTGCCACCCGCTTTCAATGTGTTGTCAATGACGTCTGTATGCCAGTCAGCTATTTCAACAGGAATGCCCTTTTCATGGGCCTGCGCCATAAACTGATTTTCGACTTTTTCAACAATGGCCTTTTTTTCCACGTTGCGCACGCCGTCGATAAACAAGGGTACATCCTGATTTATAACAACGCGCGCGTGATAACCTTCGTTAGCAGCAGCAAGTGCAAGCCCTACAGGGTGGCAGCCACCATGTCCTGACATCATAAAAATAGTGGTGGCAGTGCGCCACAATGACAATTCTTTTTCTTGCGTCATTTCAAAGCGACTATCAAGGGCGCACATAGCCATCATTAATGCAGATGGCCCACACGTGAAATCTGTGGTTTGTTGATACCAAGGATAAACACTCGGATTGGCCGTTTTACTTTTTACCAATACTTTTTGCATTCTTAGTGCATCAGTGTGGTCGTCATAATAATCGGTATACATACCAAATTGGCTGAAACCTAATTTTTTATAGAGCGCTATGGCCCCCGTATTCCACTCGGCCACTTCTAGGCGCATAAACCGCTTTCCCCGCGAAAGCGCCCGCTCCCCCAAGCTGTTAATGAGTTGTTCGGCAACACCTAACCCGCGCGCTTCTGGCAACACAGCAATAGAATACAAACGTGTTAACTGCGTTCCTCTTCGCAGTAATAGCAAACCGTAGCCTACTATTTGGTGCTGAGAAGACTGCTGAACTTCAGGGTTTGGGTTGTCATTCCCTTGGCTAGCTTCGTCGTTTGCGGCCAAAATTCTCTCTGCAACAACTAATTCAGCGTGTTGCGCGTCTACATAAAATTTGAAACGTGATTTACTTAACCTGTCGGTTGTAAAACAGGTTTTCTCAATATGTTGTAACGCCGCAATATCGCTTATTGTGGCAGCGCGCAATGAAATCATCGCCCTCTTTGCTCCAGTCGATTAGCAAATTCCTGCATAATTAATTCGTACAGGGCCTTGCCTAAATATTTGTCTTCCACACCCGAATCAATACTCGGGTTGTCGTTTACTTCGATAACGTAAACGGCATTGCCTTGCTGTTTAATATCAACTCCATACAGGCCATCACCAACCACTTTTGCCGCTTTAATAGCTGCTTGAAGTACGGGTTTAGGCACTTCGAAAGTAGGCATTGTGGTAAAACCACCCGATGAAAACCTGTCCCCCTGATGGTTGTATATCTGCCAGTGGTTTCTCACCATAAAATACTGACATGCGTAAATAGGTTTGCCACCCAATACACCAATGCGCCAGTCGAACTCGGTAAAGATATACTCTTGAACCAATACTAAGGCCGACTCAGCAAGCATTTGCGTTAGTCTTGTTTTCAATGTTTCTTTGTTTTCAGCTTTGTGCACGCCACGCGAGAATGAGCTCTCAGGTAGCTTTAACACAAGCGGTAGCCCAAAGTCGTTTATCAACTTGTTACACACTTCATCCGTTGCACTTGAAACAAATGTAGCTTTCGGTGCAGGCACCTTTTGATACACGAAGGCGTCTTGCAAAAACACTTTGTTGCAGCAGCGCAAAATAGACTGCGTATCGTCCATAACCACAATGCCTTCACGCTCAGCGGCGCGTGCCAAGCGGTACGTGTGATGATCGATAGCGGTGGTTTCACGAATGAAAAGCGCATCGTAATGACCAAGCTCTTCTGGCGACAAACGGCTGACCACATCGGCACGAAACCCCGCTTTTTCAGCAGCCTTCACAAAGTGTTTAATGGCCTTTTCGTCGCTAGGCGGCGTAGATTCTTCTGGGTTTACCAATATCGCCATATCCCAACGCGTACGCTTACTTGCTTTACTAGCTCGCCACTGTTTTTTAGTGTGTATTTCAAGCTGCTCAATAAAGCGGGCTTGCTGTTTTTCAGCAAGGTCTTTAAACGCTTTTACTTGCACAGTGGCAACACCTTCAACCTGCACTTTCCCCGACGCTTTGGCCAACACTTTGGTGTGGGTAACCGATGGTGTCACTATCAATATTGGGCAAGGATATTTTTCAAACGCTTGGCGCGCTAAACGCTTAAAACGCTGATCTTTCACTTCACCGAATAGTACTAACAAAGGCTCGCTCAATACTTCTGCATTGTCTTGCTGTACCGACAAAGAAAACACCATGCGGTCGATACTTTTTTCTTCGGCCACGCGTAAGTCGTTAATAGTATTAACTGTGGGTAACACCAGGTGACTTCTTGCTTGCGCAAGCAAAGAACAGTAGTAACCTTCACTCAAATAGCGCGATGTGTCGCATAAGTTTATAACGCGAGTTTTCGGCTCGTTCAGCTTCGGAAAGTCAGCAAGGTATTCTTGAAAAGTCAGCACGGTTAAAGCGGTGTTACAAAAAGGAGTAACATCATCTGTAACAATCAGTGTATTGTGCATGTAATTCGCTTCTAAAAAGTGAGTTGTCGGTTACAATAAATAGTGGCGAGTTCAATCTTTCGCCACTGGAAAATGTGCGCTGAGTTTACGCCTATGTATTCATTTGCATAGCAATATCAGCACGGCTTTTTTTCATCGTTAAGACAACAAAAAGTTATGAGTTTTATAGCGGTTGAAATGTACTTAAGTACCCAAGAAATATGCGGTACTTCAATACAAAAAACGCCAGTAAGAAATGTGTTAAGGAGTAAGTATGCTATTGGCCACTTTGGCTATTTTGATTGGTCTACCCATTTTATTATGGAGTGCAGATAAATTCGTTGGTGGTGCTGCCTCTGTTGCCAATCACTTTGGTATGTCTCCTCTTCTCATTGGTATGCTCATTATTGGTTTTGGAACATCTGCTCCCGAAATCATTGTCTCAATTTTTGCTGCTATTCAAGGAAACTCAGGTATTGCATTAGGTAACGCCTACGGTTCGAACGTAGCAAACATCCTACTTATTTTGGGTTTGACGGCAGTAATTAGCCCTATCGCCGTTAAATCGAACATTATTAAGAAAGAACTTCCGGTTTTGTTGGGCATTACGTTTTTTGCTGCATGGCAAGTGCTCGACCAAAACGTATCAAAAGACGATGCATTTTCACTGCTAGGACTATTCGTACTATTAATATCGTGGAGTATTTACCACGGTATGAAGGGTGACAGCGACGAGCTTGCCAGTGAATATAGTGACGAGATAAACGCCAATGCGGGCACGGTAAAAACCCATGTTGTTTGGCTTATCACGGGGTTACTGCTTTTAGTGGCAAGCTCGCGTATGCTGGTATGGGGCGCTGTTGAAGTAGCCACATATTTTGGTGTAAGCGACACCATTATTGGACTTACCGTCATTGCCATAGGTACATCGCTTCCAGAATTAGCATCATCATTAGTGGCGGTTAAAAAAGGTGAGCACGATTTAGCAATAGGTAATGTTATTGGCTCAAACATGTTTAATACGCTGGCGGTTGTGGGCATCGCGGGTACTATTCAGCCCATGGCAGTATCGGCCGACTTCTTATATCGAGATGTGGTTGTAATGCTAGCGTCAACGGTTGCATTATTCATTTTCTGTATTGGTATAAAACGTCAGGGCCGTTTAAACCGTTTAGAAGGTGGTGCTTTTGTGCTGGCCTATGCTGCTTATACCTATTGGCTTATTCAGGTAGCGTTTATATAACGCTGCACGTTTCACCTTTCCCGAAAAAGCATCTTTCTATTTTAAAGCGTGTGCTGCTTCATGCACGCGCTTGTTAAAGGCCTAACGTCGTTACCAGTGTAATTAAGCTTATTGCTGCAATGGCAATTAATATAAACAAATTAACGCCAAAGCTATCAGTCTTGCGTCTGTTTCTTTTTGCCCGCATCACTATACTGATTAAGCTTAGTACCACGCACACCTGCAGCATTATCGTCATTGCTGATAAGTGCTCTTCAGACCATGATGTATTCCCTTCAATGCCCCAATATTCTTGAAGCCCAGTGATTAGTTCAGGTCTGGCATAGTGAAACAACACTAACACTACAACCATACTTATCCATGCAAGTATGTTTACGCCTATCATTATGCGAAAGAATGGCGTTTGTGCGCGATCTACCGAACGACGCTCAGCCAGCTTTTCATAAGTGATTATCTCGTCAGTATTACCTGCGCTGGCCCTGTTATTTTTGGCTGCATTACTTTTAATAGATGATGCTTCAGCTTCATTTTCTGACGTTGAACTATTTTTATTTCCCATTTGTCACTCTGTTCTCTGGCATCCCGCTTACGGTTGAGTATACTAGCGTGCTAGTAAATTGTGTCCTTTGTTTATTTTTGCACCACCATATCATCGTACTCGATTATGTGCCGAACGGTCTGAGCCGTAAACGCAAAAAAATGCCACACTCATCATGTATTTAGATATCGGCAGCACAATTTAAAAACATTGATTTAAAAAAAAACAGTTTCGTGCATTTTGCACTTTGTTGTTGAATATGTCTCAATACCAGCAACAACAATAAAATTTGTAAGACGGAGAAATTAACATGACGCATGCGCCCGTAGTTGACGTACTTAAGGGTAAGTACGCCGTTGGCGAATCGGTAACCGTAAAAGGTTGGGTAAGAACACGCCGAGATTCTAAAGCCGGGTTATCATTTATAGCGCTACATGACGGTAGCTGCTTCGATCCTGTTCAGGTAATTGCGCTTAATTCTTTGTCTAATTATGCTGATATACAGCGCTTGACTGCAGGTTGCTCGCTGTCTGTAACAGGCACCGTGAAAGAGTCGCAAGGCCAAGGTCAGTCGCTTGAAATTGATGCAACTGACGTAGAAATACTGGGCATGGTAGAAAACCCAGACACCTACCCAATGGCAGCAAAGCGTCACAGCATCGAATATCTTCGTGAGTACGCACACCTTCGCCCTCGCACAAACGTTATCGGTGCGGTTACACGTGTGCGTAACTGTTTATCTCAGGCTATTCACCGCTTCTTCCACGAGAAAGGTTACTTCTGGATCTCAACGCCTATTTTAACGGCAAGCGATACAGAGGGTGCAGGTGAAATGTTCCGCGTATCTACATTAGATATGATGAACATTCCTCGTGATGACAAAGGCAACGTTGACTACTCTGAAGATTTCTTTGGAAAAGAGACTTACCTAACAGTTTCTGGTCAGCTAAACGTTGAAACATACTGTACCGCAATGTCGAAAGTATATACGTTTGGCCCTACGTTCCGTGCCGAGAACTCAAACACTTCTCGTCATTTGGCAGAATTCTGGATGATTGAGCCAGAAGTAGCTTTTGCCGAATTGAAAGACGTAGCGCAACTTGCTGAAGACATGCTGAAATATGTATGTAAAGCGGTACTTGAAGAGCTACCAGACGACATGGCGTTCTTTGCTCAGCGTATTAAGAAAGACGCAATTGAGCGTTTAGAAAAGTTAGTCAGCTCTGATTTCGTGCGCATGGACTACACAGACGCTATCGAGATTCTGCAAAACTGCGGTAAAGAATTCGAATTCCCTGTTGAATGGGGTATCGATTTATCGTCTGAACACGAGCGCTACTTAGCCGAAGAGCACGTTGGCGCGCCAATTATCATGCAGAACTACCCGAAAGATATTAAAGCGTTCTACATGCGCATTAACGACGACGGTAAAACAGTTGCTGCAATGGACGTACTTGCACCGGGCATTGGTGAAATCATCGGTGGTTCTCAACGTGAGGAACGTCTTGATGTATTCGACGCTCGCCTTGAAGAAATGGGCTTATCGAAAGAAGACTACGCGTGGTATCGCGACTTACGCCGTTATGGCACCGTGCCTCACTCAGGTTTCGGACTAGGTTTCGAGCGTCTTGTTGCATACGTAACCGGCATGCAAAACGTACGTGACGTAATTCCGTTCCCACGTACACCTGGCAACGCGAGCTTCTAAAGCGTTTGTTGAGCTATTAAGAAATCCGCGTCCAGTTTTGCTGTTCGCGGATTTTTTGTAACTTTGACAAAAAAGTATCACTAACGTTAGTAATAATTCTAAAAGTAAAATAATGAAGATTTTTAAAATTGTTGTAGTCACGCTAATTGTTCTAACGGCAGGCGGTTACTTATTTGTAAAAATGCATTCAGTAGATGACATTCCAGTGGAGCAGTTGACCTCCAAGTGGATGTACAAGACGTCTTCATTTGTTGATGTTAACGGGCTTCGTGTGCATGTTAGTGATGAAGGTGCCAATAATTCGGCTGTACCAATTGTTCTCATCCATGGCACTGGTGCATCACTACACACCTGGGATGGCTGGGTTTCTGAGTTAAAAAATGAGCGCAGAGTTATTCGTTTTGATCTGCCTGGATTTGGCCTTACCGGCCCGGAACCTGACAACAACTACACAATAGAACAATACACAAACTATGTGGTAGGGATACTCGACAGTCTAGGAGTTTCAGAAGCCATTATTGCCGGTAATTCCCTGGGCGGTTACATTGCCTGGGCAACTGCCGTACGTTATCCCAACAGAGTGTCAAAGTTAGTGCTAGTGGACGCTTCTGGCTACCCTTACGAAGCGGAGTCTGTACCTATTGCATTTAAGCTTTCACAAAATAAACTTGCAAAGCTATTACTTAAGAATTTTATTCCTAAATTTGTTATCAGAAGCAGTGTAGAGAACGTTTTTGGTAACCCTGCTTTAGTGACCGATTACTTAGTAGATAGGTACTATGAGCTAACGCTTCGCGAAGGTAATCGCGCCGCGATAAAAGAGCGTTTTGTGCAAACACAGCCTGGTGAGCTTCGCAAATCACTGCCTAAATTAACAATACCCACACTCATATTGTGGGGAGCAAAAGATAAACTAATTCCGCTAAAACTGGGCAAGCGATTCGAAAAAGATATCCCTAACAGTTCCCTCATTATTTTCGATGAACTTGGCCACGTGCCTCACGAAGAGGCACCGCAAATAACAGTTTCACCGGTACTTGATTTTATTAACGAATAAAATTTATTTGTTCTCACCTAAGCCAATTGCAGCAGATTTACATGCGAGCACCTGATAATCGAAGCCGATTTCATTGGTTTCGTCTTTATTTTGCGTAACCTGAAGTATTTCATAGTCGTTAAGCTCTATAACTCTACTGCTTTCAGTATGCGCACAACGGGAGCGCGCATCCGCTTCATACTCGAAAATAAAGTGTGCCAACGCTACACGCTGCATGCGCCGGAAAGATTTACTTTTTTCAGCGGCGTCTCTTAAAACATCGTCAAGCTCATTGTTGAGTTCATTAGCGTCAGCGTTTATTTGTTTTATGGTTTGCCTCACTTCATCTTGTTTTGAAGTATCTGTTACATTGGCTAACGCTTGAGCTTTTGTAATAGCATTTTGCTGTGACGAGTTATTGGGCTCTCTTTCAAGTACAGGCTCAGTAGATGCCTGTTTATTAAGAGCCGCCACTTCCCCCTCTTCACTTCGCAAGATCTCTGTTGCCAACTTTCCTGCAGCATAATCAATAGTTACAACCTCTCCTTCGTCACTATCCGCTACAGGCTCAACAATACCTAACTGCAATGCGATAACGATTAACTTTAAGAAAACTCCCCAAGTAAGGATGTATCGAACGAAAGCTGTGGTGAAAACGAACCGATATTCAGGCGGATGCCAAACCCGCTTTATGCCAATAGGCTTGAGCAGAAGCAAAACAAGGAGGTATAAAGGCGTGAGTATGATCGCACTAAATAAAAGGAGTGTAGAGGTAAGAAAAAACCAACTCGGCAACATCAAAATTAGGGCGAAATTGTGACTGTAGGGCAAAGCTGAAGCTGATACACCTGTAACGTCATTAACCATGCCGCTCGCCGATGCAAGCGCGAAATTTGCGATAACAGCGTAAACAAATAAAATAGCAGCTTTCCCGGGCAAACTATTCCACACCAACATAAATTTCGGCCATGTCTCTTTGAACACACCAACCAGCACAAAGCTAAACATCAACAGTTCGAACGCTACACTGTTGATATCAAAATACAGCCAAAGTGCAAACAAGCAAGTGGCAGAAAAATAGCAACGCTGTGCGAAGTTAAGACTTCGCCAAAATCGAACCACACCTACGCTCTTTTTTGATACAAAGCGCCTTCCCTGGTTTTTACCACTAAGGTAAAGAGTACGTATACCGTTTGTTATTTCCATAATCAAATTCGCTTTAATGCTCGTTTTTCTTTTGTATGTTCTAGTGCTTGGCGCGCTTTACTTCCCGACACGCCAACAATGCGCTATGCTGTAAAGTCTTAAAATCAACAAGTTATACCTTGGATATTACACGTTGAACAAGTGGCACACGAATTTTTATGACGCATTCTGAAAACTTAACGCTTGTTTGCGAACAGTGCCATACGTCTGCACATATCCCTTCTTTAGCACATCGACAGCGCGCGGTTTGCCCAGTTTGCAATCACACGTTGGTTTCACACCGAAACAATTCGAGCGAAAACATGATTGCTTATTCGTTCAGTGCCATTGTGTTACTGCTGCTTTCACTGTCGTTTAACTTCCTCACCTTTAAAGCCAGTGGCCAAAAGCATAGCATCGACTTACCATCAGGCATTGCTGTACTTATTCAACAAGATTATTTGTCGCTTGCCATTGTTACGGGGTTAGCCACCATCCTATTACCGGGAATGGTTTTAATGGGAATATTATGGTTATCGTTGGCACAGTATCGCAATCACCGTCCATCATATCTTCCGCGTATTTTACAGATGGTAACCACGCTAATGCCGTGGAGTATGGCAGAGATTTTTCTGGTCGGAACATTGGTTAGCCTTATCAAAGTGACTGAACTTGCCGATGTAGCCATTGGCCTATCGTTTTATGCGTTTATTGGGTTTTCTACATTCACCGCGCTATGTATTGCGCAGTTTGATACGATAAAATGCGCAATGTGGTTGGCCGAAGGCGTGCCACCAAAACCCAAGCAGTTAAGTGAACAACAAGCCCATGTAAGCATTCAGCGCACCTGGGCCTTATTGCTAACAGCATGTATTTTGTACATTCCTGCGAACGTGCTGCCCATTATGCACACGGAACTGTTTGGCCAACAAACGCCAAACACCATTATTGGCGGCGTTATAAGCCTTTGGCAAACGGGCTCATACCCAGTTGCAATAGTGATATTGGTGGCCAGTGTAGTGGTTCCAGTGGCTAAAATAGTTATTCTTTGTTGGTTGAATTACTCAGTTCAGCAGCAGAAAACCAATTCAAAACAGCTTCGCATAAAGTATTATCGTATTACCGAGGCCATTGGCAGATGGTCTATGATTGATGTTTTTGTGGTAGCTGTACTAGTGGCACTTATTCAAATGGGAAGCACGCTATCTATTCACCCTGGCCAGGCAGCTATTGCCTTTTGTGCCGTAGTTTTTGTAACAATGATTGCCGCGATGACATTTGACTCGCGACTTATTTGGCAGCAGTGGAAGCAAGAAAAATGACCGACGACATAAAGTCAATTGAAGCTAACGTAAAGCCCACTTCGTCTGTATCACGTATTTGGCTAATTCCCATTTTGGTGGTGTTAGTAGGCGGCTGGATGGTGTACTACCAATGGAAGAATCAGGGCCCCCTAATTACGATAGAGCTACAATCGGCCACCGGTATAGAAGTAAACAAAACGCCAATAAAAATACGCGATCTAGACATTGGGCAAGTAAAGAAAATCACACTTAAGCCCGATTTAACCGGTGTATTAGTTACTGCACGCATTGATGCCAGTGCAGAGCATTTATTAAACGAGCATGCGGAATTTTGGGTCGTTGCGCCCCGAATTAGCTTTTCAGAGGTATCAGGGCTAAACACGCTTTTATCTGGCAGCTACATTGCAATGTCAGCACAAGATGAAGGCAAAGAACAGTTGCATTTTACGGCCTTAGAGCGCCCACCAGTGACGCCCCAAGGCACACCAGGCCTTCACGTGATGCTTAAAAGCGATGATGAATTCGCGTATAAACCTGGCGATCCAATTATTTATAAAGGGTTTAAAGTGGGTGAGTTTGAAGACGCCACCTTCGATATTGACGAGCGAATTGTCTATTACAACGCATTCATAGAAGCGCCGTACCACAAGCTTATTACCTACAACACGCGCTTTTGGGATGTGAGCGGCGTTAAACTTCTGCTGGAATCTAGCGGCGTTACTGTTGAAACAGGAAGCCTAGAAACCCTGTTGGCAAACGGCATTACATTTGGTATTCCAGAAGACGTGCCAAAAGGTGAACTGGTTACAGAGAACGCTGAATTCACTATCTATAAAGATAGTGCCGCGGCGTCGGATGCCCGCTTTAAGGTGGCCGCTGAATACCTTTTACTTATTGATGAAAGCGTACGCGGACTTACCGTTGGTGCACCTGTTGAATATCGCGGTATAGAAATTGGTTATGTGACTGCCATCAACTCATTTGCTGCAGTAGAAGGCAACGTGCTTGAGCGCGACTACCCCATTCCAGTACTGATCAACATTTACCCGGGAAAAGCGCGACAGCCAGATACCCAAGAAGGGCTGAACGCTATACAACAAACCATTCGAAATTGGTTAGCACGCGATTTGCGTGCTTCGCTGCGCATGGGTAACGTGCTTACCGGTGGTCTTTTTGTTGATCTTCAGCACTTCCCTGATGAAGACAGCCAAGGAATGATACAGGTAATAAATGGCTACGAGGTTATTCCAACTGTTAGCAACGAGTTTACGCAGCTCACTCAAAAAGCGGACGCCATTTTAGATAAGATTAACCAGCTTCCGCTAAAAGAGATGGTGGAAAATGTACAACTTGCTGTGGAAGATATGAAGCTTGCGGCAGAGTCGGTTGAAACCGCCAGCAGCGATTTTGACCTACTGATTGAAGAGATAGATGCCAAAGCGCTTAACAGTAACCTTAATCAGGTGCTAGTTAGTCTTGATGGCCTATTGAAAAATTACAGTGAAGGCGGTTTCAATCAATCTGAAATTAAAGAAACCGTTGATACTTTGCAAGAAACTATGCGCAGCATTCAGCCTTTACTATTGAAACTGAATCAAACGCCCAATAGTTTGATTTTTTCGCCAGGCGATGAAATTGACATTCAACCGAAAGCGAAAGCGAAAAAAGATTAACGATAGTCTGCGCTGCCTTCAAATGGCAGCACAGAGACCAAAATGGATTAAAAAATGAACGTAACAATGAGCAAATTCGACAGTAAAGTAGGCGGATGGCGACTAGCTGGTTTCTTGTGCGTGTTAGTTTTATTTATGGGTGGATGTTCAAGCTCTTCGTCATCACTACATTACTATTTGTTGCATTCAACATCAGCAACCCACAGTGCTAACGCGCAAGCCAATCAAACGCCTGCCCTGCTAAAAATAGATAAATTAGTGATACCTGAATATTTAAAACAGCGCGGCCTCGTATATCAGATAAGTGAAACCAATATTCACATATCAACAACGCATTTATGGGCTGAACCGGTCGAAGAAGGCATAGTGAAAGTACTGCGTAGCGCGCTTTCCTCAAAAGGCGTTAAACTGCTTAAGCAAGCCGACTACGCAAGAGGTTCAGTGCCTGCAGCTAACCATAGAATAAGCATTTTAATAAACGACTTCGTAAGCACATATGGCGGAGAGGTTATCTTAAGCGGTGAGTATGTTATTACCGCTGCTGACTCTGACGCAATGCATCAATCATTTATGTTTAAAGCCCCCATCAACCATGATGGCTTTGAAGCAAGCATTAAGGCTATGCGAGCCACACTAAACCAGTTAAGCGAACAAATAAAAGAAACAATGTAACCACCTGCACAATGATAAGTAATTTTAAAAACTACGCTTTAAGTGGAGTGAACTGCCACTACAAAGACGAGACTAATCGACGAATAATTGTAGTAAATCTGTTTGCTGCAGTGGGCATGAGTATAACTTTTGTTCTGGGTTTTCGTGCTTTGTTTGCCAATGAAATGGGGCTTGCTTTAACCCTATTGGTCGCCAGTGTAGTTTTTGCTGTGTCTCAACGTTTGCAAGTACGAGTCCCCACAAAAGAAGCACGAACAACCTCTATAAGCTTACTTATATCATGCCTAATGATATTAACCCTTTTGCTCATCATTACTGGCGGCAAAGACAACACTGGCCCCTTATGGATTTACCTTGTACCACCGGTAACCATGTTTTTTGCGGGCTTCGTACGCGGTCTGCTTGCCCTAATTGCTTATACCGTAGTATGCGCATTAATTATGTTTACATATAACGATATGTTGCTATTAACACAGTATTCTTACGCTTTTAAAACACGTCTTCTGTACTCTTTTCTTACCGTATCTTTCTTGTCTGCTTTTTATGAATTTAGCCGCCAGAAAAGTTATGACACCGCACTTTACTTGAAAGAACAATTTGAAAGACAAGCAAAACACGACCACTTAACGCAATTACTCAATCGCCGAGGTGGGCAGGAATATCTTGAACATGAATATGCGCGTTTTCTTCGCAACAAACAGCCTTTTGCCATCGCCATTGCTGATATCGATCGCTTTAAGAATATTAACGACACCCTAGGCCATGAGCATGGAGACGAGGTACTTAGACAAATTTCAAAAGCGTTTTTATCGAAACTTCGCAGCGAAGACATTCTTGCTAGATGGGGTGGCGAAGAATTCCTGTTCATCCTTGTAGGCGCCAACGAGGAAAATGCCGTTAAAGCGCTTGAAAAAATTCGCAACTGCTTAAATACCAACCCACTAGTGATTAACGGTGAAAAGCTTGAAGTAACAAGCAGTTTTGGCGTGTGTGAAGTAAATCAAGGAATGACCCTGTCACACGCGGTTAAGCAAGCCGACAAAGCGCTTTATCACGCGAAAGACACAGGAAGAAACAAAGTGTGTAGTGCATCGTCACTTACCTAACTTTTTTCGCTCATTTCCATTTCTATTTGCTCTGTTTATCTCAAAAACATAACAATTCATCACGATTATTCATCTTTACACAAAATTGACTCATCTTTAGTTACATTTAGACTGTATATCTGAAACACTTTAGCGCTACACTATGTACAGATATTACGACTAAAGTTGAAGCAGTTATGAAATGGATGAAAGTTGCGCTTCCAATCGGCGTTTTGCTATTTGGTTACTTGGGTATGAAAGGTATTGAGGCATCTGCTGACGATTCCGCCATAACGGACGAAGTAGACACTCGCCCCACTGTTACTGTTGAATCGATTTCACCTGAGGATATTCGCGTTCAATTAACCTCTTATGGTGAAATTACGCCACTTGAAACAACCAATTTGGCTGCTCAGGTCTCAGGTGAAGTACAAAGCTGGAACCCTAAATTTGTAAGCGGTGGATTGATTCGAAGAGGCGAAGTGCTTTTCTCAATTGAACCAGACGCCTACGAGGCAGCACTACTGCTAGCAGAGGCAAACTTAGCCAGTGCTCAAGCACAGCTAATTCAAGAACAAGCGCAAGCTGATGTGGCGGCTAAAGAAGCCAAAACCATGCCCAACGCCAGAGTCACCGACCTTTACTTAAGAAAGCCTCAAGTAATGAGCGCACAGGCTGGTGTTAAATCTGCAGAAGCACAGCTTAAAATTGCCAAGCGCGACTTAGAGAACTGTCAAGTAAAAGCACCTTACGACGCTTTGGTAGTATCGCGTAATATCAGTACAGGCGATTACGTATCGCAAGGTACAGCGGTTGCTGTGCTTAACAATATTGAATATGCAGAAATTACCTTCCCTATTGCCGGTTTCGACAAAATATTTCTTGCCGACAACACTATTGGCAGTGACATTGCGATTGAAATAGATGATGTGGCTGGAGCAAAGGTGAAAGGCACAATCCATCGTGACACTGGTGTTATAGACAACAATACCCGTATGAGCTATTTCGTAGCTCGCGTTGAAGACCCCTACGCCATTCATTCAAACAAGCCAGTGATTAAGTTTGGTTCATACAGCACGATTTCTTTTGAAGGTAAAACACTGAATGATGTTTACCGTGTTCCTCAAGAGTTGGTAAACAACCGTTTGCTATGGACACTTGACGATGACAACAAGTTAAAGTCGCAAAAGGTGAAAGTAGTACGTGAAGAAAACGGCGACTTCCTAATTCAAGGGTCGTTCAACCCTAATAAAGTGGTCATGTCACTACCCGAGTATCCGCAAAATGGGATGGCGGTAAAAGTGATTAAAAACACTTCTGATCTTGTGACAGCGAAAGCAGACTAAGGAACTGTCATGGACAATAAAAACGATCCTCAAACTGGCTTAATTGCATGGTTTGCGCGCAATTCAGTTGCCGCAAACCTGTTGATGATTTTTATCATCATTATGGGTGTGGCTAGCTATTTCACCATTCAGCGCCAGATGTTTCCCAACATCGAAATTAACTACATTAATGTAGAAGCAAGTTACCCCGGAGCTTCACCTCAGGAAATTGAAGAAAGTATTTTCATAAAGGTTGAAGAAGCGCTTAAAGATGTAACGGAAATAAAGCGAACCGTTTCCCGAGCAAGACGTGGTGGCGGTGCGGTAACGCTTGAAATTGACACCAAAGCTGAACTTACCGATGTTCTTGATAAAGTGAAGCTGCGCGTAGACAGTATTGCTACTTTTCCCGCAGATATGGAGCCTTTAACCATATCGCAAGTGGAGTTTCAGCAGCAAGTTATTGAAATGCCTCTAGTGGGTGACCTTCCCCTTTCCGAATTAAAAGTACTGGCAAAAGAAGTGGAAGACGAACTACTACAATTAGGTTCAGTGTCTTTGGTGACGGTAAACGCGCCGAATGATGAGATTGCCATTGAAATTAAGCCAGATACGCTGCGTAAATACGGGCTGAATATTAGTGATGTCACGCGCGCCATTAATAACTATTCAGCGAATATGTCAGCGGGTCAGCTTCGCACTAATTCAGGCATTGTGTCGGTTCGCGTTGAGAATCAATATTACAGCGGAGAAGAATTCCGCCAGATCCCAGTTAAGATTGGTGCAAGTGGTGCCCGTGTAACGCTAGGTGATGTTGCTTATATAAACGACGGATTTGTTGAAGGCGAACGCTACTTTAAATACAACGGCATGAATGCCATGTATATCGCAATAAAAGCCACTAAAACGCAAAACACCATTCCTGTTGCTGAAACGGTTAAAGCCTATATTGAACAAAAGAACGAAACCTTACCTGAAGGCATTAGTCTAGAGATATTGGTAGATATGACCTACTACCTTAATGCTCGCCTAGACATGATGCTGTCTAACTTAGTGCAGGGCTCTGTATTAGTTGCGTTTATGCTCACCCTTTTCTTACGCTTCAGACTTGCACTTTGGGTAATGATTGGCCTTCCAGTTTGTTTCCTTGGTGCGATGATGCTAATGCCCTTGTTTGGTGTAAGTATTAATATTTTGTCGCTATTCGCGTTTATTATGGTACTGGGTATTGTGGTAGACGACGCCATAGTTATAGGAGAAAGCGCCTACACCGAAATAGAAAGCAAAGGCGGCGGCATAGACAACGTTATTCGTGGTGCAAAGCGTGTAGCAACCCCTGCTACATTTGGGGTGTTAACGACCATAGCGGTATTTGCGCCATTTACGTTAAGTAGTGGTCCTGAAGGCGCTTTCTTTTACAACATAGCTGTAGTGGTTATCTTATGCTTGGTTTTTAGTTTAATTGAATCGAAGCTTATCTTACCTGCGCATATTGCCCACACTACGTTTTCAGAAGTAAAACCAAACGGCTGGCGTTCTCGCTTCAACAAACGCTTTTTTGCTTTTGTAAACGGCCCATATAAACGCACCGTTGAGCGGGCAATTAATTGGCGTTGGGCGGTGTTAATGATGTTTATTGCGCTACTTATGCTTAGCTTCGGCTTAATAAACGCGAACTATGTGCGCATGGTGCCTAACCCTAAAGTGCCTCACGACTTCCCTAGCGTTCGCATCGAAATGAATGAAAACGTGTCTGATATGACTACCATTAACGCGTTAAGAATTGTTGAACAAACAATTTTAGATGTTGAGGAAGACATCATTAACGAATTTGGCACCGGCATGATCAGAGACCGTTTGGTCTTCAACGACGGTCGCTCAGAGGGTCGTATTCTTGCGCCTTTGGTCAACGAAGATGCGCGCCCTATCGATACCTTTGAACTTGCACGTCGCTGGCGTGCTGCAATACCCGAAATTACCGGCATGAAGTCATTCACCGTTATTGACGATGTAAACGGTGATAATGGCAATGGTGACGGTGAATTTGGGTACCTTCTGTTTGGTCCAGATATCGATACGTTAAATGCTGCTGGCCTTAAATTTATTGAAATGCTGCAGCAGCAAGAAGGGCTATTTGACGTTAGTTCAACCATTGACCCTCCTAGCAAAGAAGTGCAAATGAAACTTCTACCGGTAGCTTATGACTTAGGTTTAACGCTGTCGAGTGTGGCATCGCAAGTGGGTGCAGGCTTTTATGGTGGCGAAGCACAGCGAGTACTTCGCAATGGTGAAGAAGTACGCGTGATGGTGCGTTACCCAGAGCTTACTCGCGAACGCTTTGCCGACCTTAAATACACCTTGATAAAAACGCCTTCTGGCGAGGATGTAATGTTAGGCGACGTTGTTGTTCTAGAGGAGAAGCCAGGTATTAGCTACATTCGCCGTGAAGGTGGTTATCGCAGTGTGTACGTTTGGGGTAACATCGACGAAGAAAAAGTTGAGCCAAATGAGGTTGTAGATGAAATTCAAGAGAAGCTACTTCCACAACTTCAAGAACAATTCCCTAGCGTAATGACAGAGCTAGGTGGTGACATTGAAGAACAGCAAGCGCAACAAAACGAGCAAATCCTGTTCTTCCTAGCCGCTATGATCATGGTATACATTCTTCTGGCGGTACCGCTAAAAAGTTATGGCCAACCGCTTATAATTATGTCGGTGATTCCGTTTAGTCTTACCGGCGCAATTTGGGGCCATTACCTATTGGGCCTCGACCTTTCGATGATGTCTACATTTGGCCTTATTGCTGCTGCCGGTGTGGTAATAAACGACTCGCTGGTAATGACAGACTTTGTGAATCAGCGACGCGCACAGGGTTACAGTGTTAAAGAAGCGGTAGTAGAAGCAGGTACGGCACGCTTTAGGGCCATTACGCTTACCTCTATTACAACCTTCGCGGGCGTACTGCCAATAATGTTTGAAACAAGTCTACAGGCTGCTTTTGTAATTCCAATGGCCGTTGCGTTAGGTTTCGCTGTACTTTACGCCACATTGGTTACGCTTATTTTAGTGCCGTGCTTATATGTTATTTTACTAGACTTACGTGGCCCGTTCTCTTACATAAAGCGCACGGTATCAAAACGTAAAGCATCGTCGAATACAAGTAGCGACACGCTGAGCGGCGCACCACAAACCAGTAGCGCTGTTGATTAAACGGGTATACTCTTTTATCGTTTTGATTTAGCGTAGATAACGTTTTTAAATGTCAAAATCAGCCTTCCACAAGGCTGATTTTTTTTGACCACAGAAAAAGGACACTCTCATGACTAACGCGGTTTCGATTAGAAAGGCCACACCTGACGATATTGCACAAATACGCCAGTTTATTCTTGAGCTCGCCATTTATGAAAAAGCCGAGCATGAAGTTGAGGCCTCTGAAGCAGACTTGCACAACACCCTGTTTGGCCCTGACGCAACGGCACACTGTGTAATGTGCGAAAACAATGGCTCTGCAATTGGGTTTGCTGTGTATTTCTTTAATTACTCAACATGGCAAGGCAGAAACGGGCTTTATTTAGAAGACCTTTATGTGTCTGTGGCTTCTCGTGGTATGGGTGCAGGCAAAGCATTATTGCAGCACCTAGCGAAGATTGCAGTAGAGAACAACTGCGGGCGTTTTGAGTGGAGCGTTTTAGACTGGAACAAACCTGCTATCGATTTTTATGAATCGCTTGGCGCAAAACCTAAAAGTGAATGGCTAGGCTATCGTATGGACGGACAAACGTTAATCGACTTTGCTAACAACGGCTAACGTTACTTTTTTATACTCAGTAGCAACGTTAAACATAATCGCAGTACTAGCTCACAGAAACAAAAAAAGCCATGTATTACTACATGGCTTTTCAATATTAAACGCTAGGCTTAATAAATGTTAGAACGAACCAATTAATGAAAGACGCGCGTTAATTGGTGCGCCAACTGTTGCTTGGTGACGTGAGTGAGCATTCGGGAAGTAAAGCTCATCAGTTAGGTTCTCAACGTTTAGCTGTAAGCGCATGTCGCTATTAATGTCATAATATGCAGATGCATCAACACGTAAATAGCTAGGTAGTACTGGTGAATTATCAGCGGTCAAGATGAAGCTCTCATCTTGGTACGTTGCACCAACACCAAAACCAAATACGTCACTAACTTCGTACGCTGCCCACACTGAGAACGTGTTCTCTGGTAGCTCACGTAGTGCTACGCCATCAGAGTTTTCACCGTCAAGGTTACTGTAGTTTGCAGTAACGTGAAGTTTCTCTGTTACATAACCTTGAAGCTGAAGCTCGAAACCAGACACGTCTGAATCAACTTCAACAAAACCTTCAGGGTCGTTCGGATCGTTATCAAGTGATACTTGTTCGTTCTCAAAGATTGCCGCAGTGAAGCTTAAACCTTCCATGAAGTCCCATTTAATACCAATTTCTTGGTTAGTAAATGTGTCTGGGTCAAGACGGTCCGCGTCACCGTTGATGTTCGCGTATTGCTCGCCAGAACGCGGTAAGAAAGACTCGCTGTAGCTTGCGTAAATCGAGATATTCTCTTGAGGCTTGTAAACCACACCTGCACGTGGAGATACTTCTTCGTCAGTTCTGTTTCGAAGCTCATCCGCTGCAACGTTGAATACTTCAATATCGAAGCTGTCGAAACGTGCACCTAGTACTAGGTCGAAGTTTTCAGATAGCGCAATTTCATCTTGTACATAGAACGAGTAAACATCTAGGTCAACGTGCGTATCGTCGTTAAGTGCAGAGAAAGCCGTTGTTATGTTCTCACCATTTGCATTTACGCCTTGAAGGCCACGGAAGCTTAGTGGGCGCATTACGTTAAACGCTTCTTTATCGTTACGGGTTATATTGAACACTGGGTTAAAACGGTCTTGGTTTGACTTGGTGTTAATCATTTCACCACCAAAGATCACCGTATGCTCAATACTGCCTGTCGCGAATTCACCCACAAGGTTTGCAGACAAAATAAGATTTTCACGCTGCGTTGTATCGATGTAACCATCAAGGGTTGCTACGTTTGTTTCTGGGTTGAAATCGGCAGCATAAAAGTTAGCGTAAACTTTATCGTAGTCACCGTAAAAGGCATTGAAGTTACCTTTTAGGTTATCAGAAAACGTGTGTTGAAGGTTGGCACGGAATACATCTGCGTCAAGTGTTTGGTAGTTGTTATCTGGGTCGCCAAATACAATATCTTCAAACGCTTCAACAGGTTCGCCGTTTGCGCCAGTTGGAATACCACGGTCAATAAAGCGCTCGTGATCGATATACTCGTAAGACAAATCAACAATAGTATCGTCGCTAAGTTGGAAACGCGCAGTTGGGTTAAAACCATAGCGGTCGCCGTAGAAGAAATCACGGTGGTTATCTAGGCTTTCGTACATTGCGTTAATGCGCACGCCAGACTCATCGCCTGTATCAATGTTTGTGTCTAGTTGTAGGTTGTAAGCGCCAAACGTGTTTGCTGAAACATTGTAATTTACAAACTGTTCGCCCACTTGTGCTTTTTTAGATACACGGTTAAAAATACCGCCAGTACCGCCACGACCAAATAATAGCGCGTTCGGACCACGCAGAATTTCTACCTGTTCTACGTTGTATAATGCACGGTAGTACTGAACGTCGTCGCGGTTTCCGTCAATGTAGAAGTCTGCGGTAGAGCGCACGCCACGAAATACCACCGCGTCACGGTGACCTTCACCCTGAGATGTATTTACACCTGGCATGTAATCGATAATTTGACCAACGCTTGTGATACCACGGGCGGTGATCTCTTCAGATGTCATGATTGACAAGCTTTGCGGCACGTCAATGATTGGTGTAGGGCTTTTAATTGAGTTTGACTGGTTTACCGACAGATACTGTCCATTGATGGTTACACGCTCGATGTTTTCTAAATCAACAGCAAGCGCTGCAGGGCTCAATAATACGGCTGTAGCAATACTGGTAAGTTTAAACTTCAATTTTCATCTCCAAGTTTTAAACATTTCAAATATGTTCGTGTGGCGTTTAGAAAAGCGTTGAAAATGGCTCGTTGAGTGAGTGAACCGAACCCGCTTTCTAAGTGCTAATAAGAATCGTTGTTATTTTCGGTTGGCATCATATAGAAAAATTCCTATCTTGACGAGAGGTAAAGTCATATTTTTTATACTTTGGTGGGGAGTTCATTGAGAAAAGGCAAAAATGAGAGACATAAATGCGCAAAGGAAGAAGTTATACGGAGGGTGATTCAGTGGAAGAAAGCGCAAAAGTACAGGTGAGTTAGTGATGACCTATACTTTATTAAAAAAGTAGTAAATGAATGTTGTTAGTGCGGTTTAATAAAATGCGCTAGTTGCGCTGCTTACTTTGTGCTCATGTTGCGTAACGACTTAATATAAGCGCCGCAATATTTGTCGCTATCTTATTTTGATCGTCAGCGCTTAGTGCTTCTTCAATTTTAAATAGCTGCGGCCAAAAGCACTGCCCTTTCACTAAACTGTCAATCTCATCAACAACGCGGTCCAACTCATCAAAACTAAGCTTACCGTCAGCTTTAGCGTCTTTAAACCAGCGGTGCATGGCTGTTTCTTGGGCTTTTAGCTGGGCAACTTCGTCTTTTAATTTCTCGGGCTTATAGAAAAAATGCCCAATAGCAACGCGTGCTAAATCTAAGTGAGACTCGCTCACCATAAACTCAATATCTTGCAGAATTAGCGCTACCAACTGATTGTCCAACGGCGCGTTACTGTCGTAGTCTGCTTTGGTATTTAAAATTGCACTCTGCCATTGCTGAGTAACAAGATGCATTACTAGGTCTTCTTTTGTCGAAAAATGGTTGTATACCGTTCGCTTCGATACATTCGCCAGTTCTGCTAGCTTATCCATGCTTGTGCCATTCACTCCAAACTCTTGAAAAGCCTGCGTGGCAGCCTGAATTATGGCTTCACGTTTAATGTCGCTGCGTGTGCGCGTAGTGCCTGTCATAAGACATGTCCCTAATAAAACCCAACGTCATTTTACACCGAACAGTTTACTTTTCAATGCGACGACACTAAAATGCACTCACCAGTTTACTTTATGCGATTATTTATCTGTAATCTGTATGTTAAGTAACTCCTTTTTTATCAATATAAATGGATACCCAATCATCATGTCCATAACACGAATATCTCAAACGCTGTTCACCAGCCTACTTTCAATTACGTTGCTTACCTCGTTAAGCGCTTGCACAACGGAAGAAGCAGTAGAGCAAAAGCCTGCATCACCGCGCTATGTAAAACTAGCAACAGTAAGCACTATTCCAGAATTCGACGAGTTTACATTTCCAGCGGTCGTATCGGCTGTAAAGACAATTGATTTAAGTTTCGAGGTGTCAGGTCGTCTTGTGCAAACCGACCTAGTGACAGGAAGCGATATTAAAGAAGGAAAACTGCTTGCCACTATTGATAGAAAACCCTTCGAGCGACGTGTTGAAGAATCTAGAACACGCCTTGATCAAGCCAAGCGAGAGCTTGATAGAATTGAAAAAATGTTTTCACAAAACTTAGTGGCACAAAGTAACTTAGACTCAGCGAAAACGTCTTACGAGCTTGCCGTTATTGATTTGAAAAACGCCCAAGAAGATTTGAGCTATACGCAGCTTTACGCCCCTTTCGACGCAAAAGTGTCGCAACGGTTGGTTGAAAACAATAGCTTTGTATCAGCGGGCACTCCCATCGCGCGGCTTCAAGATGTATCAAAAATTTATTTCAACATTAACGTTCCCGAGCGTTTGGTGACGGCTAATTTAGGAAGGGGAATAGACAGAGCAAGTGCAACATTGGCAAGTAATCGAAACCAATGGTACGCGGTGGAATATGTAGAGCACTCTACACAGCCCGATCCAATCTCTCAAACTTATGAAGTAGTATTCGCTATGGCGCCAAGAGAAGAGTTACCGCTTACGCCAGGCGCAAGAGCAGTGGTTAAAGTTGGTTTGCAAGGCACACTATTTACCGATGGGTTTGTGGTACCGGTAAAAGCGTTAGTAGGCAATGAAGATAATGGCTTTGCCGTTTGGCTTTACGACAACCAGTCTGAATCGGTAATAAAAACACCTGTTGAAGTTAAGCATATAGAAAACAAGCTGGCGGTAATAACGGGTAACGTTGAACTTGGCCAACGTGTGGTGGCAGCTGGTGCAGCGCAAATGCGTGATGGAATGAAAGTGCTTCCTTATAAGGGAGAAAAGTAGTTTATGGATATTGCACGCTACTCCATCGACAAACCCGTAAACGTGTGGCTTATGGTAGTTATACTGCTACTTGGCGGCATGCTTGCGATGTCTAAAATAGGCAGGCTAGAAGACCCCGCTTTCACTATCAAACAAGTAAAAGTATATACCGCATACCCTGGCGCCAGTGCTGAAAAAGTAGAGCGAGAGGTTACCGAAAGGCTGGAAATTGCGATTCAGCAAATGCCGCAACTAAAAGAAGTTACTTCGGTCTCATCGCCAGGTCGTTCTGAAATTACAGTTGAAGTAAAAAGTACTTACAACAGTAGTTTATTACCTCAAGTGTGGGATGAACTGCGCAAGCGTCTTCGAGATATTCAAAGCTCTTTACCCGTTGGCGCTAGAGCTCCTGTTGTGTTCGATGACTTTGGTGACGTTTACGGACTGTATTACGCGTTAAGTGCCCCCGATTTTGACACTCGAGAACTACGCGAGTTTGCACGTATTATTCGACGCGATTTGTTAACCACCAGCGGTGTTGCCAAAGTAAATGTTACGGGTGTACAAAAAGAGCAGATCGTAGCTTATATCAACCCCTATCAACTGGCCGGTTTAGGCATTTCTTTTCCAGACTTAGCAAAGCTTTTTGAGGATAACTTGCGTCCATTCAATGGCGGGCGCGTAAAGGTGGATGAAAAGAACGTACGTCTAATTGTTGAACGGGCCCCCGATAGATTGGAAGAGATTTCCAACCTTTCTGTGGTCATACCCGGCACCAACCGCTCCTTGCGTGTTGCTGACGTGGCAACGTTAAAGTTAGAGCCAGCCGATATACAGCCTGTACTAGTGCGCTACAACGGGGAAGAAGCCCTTACGCTAAGTGTGTCGGCGTTAACTGATGTTAACATTGTTGATGTAGGTAAAAGAGTGAATGGGAAGGTTGATGCTTTGCTAAAGCAACTTCCTGTCGGCATAACGCTTACTCCAATATACGACCAGGCTTCAGTGGTTGATGAGTCAGTGACCGGCTTTATAAACAACCTTATTATGTCGGTTGCTGTGGTAACGCTAACACTATGTTTGTTTATGGGCTGGCGCTCTGGCGTAGTTGTTGGCTCCGTATTATTGGTAACCGTGTTAGGTACTATTTTAGTAATGTGGCTTATGGGTATTCAGCTTCAGCGTATTTCGCTAGGCGCCATGGTAATTGCCATGGGTATGCTTGTAGATAACGCCATAGTAGTTGCTGAAGGTATGATGCTTCGTATGGCCACAGGCGCAACAGCAAAAGAAGCTGCAAGCTTTATTGTTAAACGTACGCAATGGCCGTTACTGGGCGCCACAGTGATAGGCATTGCCGCATTTTCTGGTATTGGGTTATCGAACGATGCTACCGGTGAATTCCTTTACTCATTGTTCGCTGTAGTGCTTGTTTCTTTGATGATCAGCTGGGTGCTAGCAGTTACGCTTGTACCTGTTTTGGGCGCACATTTTTACCGCAAAGGGCTTTCCCAATCGAGTAACACAAAACCGTCTGCCATGCAGCGTTGGTTCAAAGGTACGTTGCTTGGTGCACTAAAACTGCGCTGGGTGACTATTGGAACACTAGGGTTAATTACCGTCGCGGCATACGGAAGCTTTGGTATGGTGAAGCAAGGCTTCTTCCCACCATCGAATGCTCCCCTTTTCTTCGTGCATTATTGGGGTCCACAAGACCGCGATATTCGTACCACAGAAAACATCGCCAAAGCTGCAGAGCAGCGTATGTTAGCGCTAGATAATGTAACTGCAGTAACCACGTTTGTTGGTCAGGGCGCCGACCGATTTACGCTTACTTACTCTCCAAAGAGTGCAAATGAAAATTATGCGTTTTTTATTGTGCGAGCTGATGAACTAGACGCAATACCGTCAATTCAAGCTCAGCTTGGCAACCAGCTAAACGATTTAGATTTAGACGCCAACTTCTATATGGAACGCATGCAGTTTGGCCCAGGCTCAGGTGCGAAGTTAGAAGCGCGTTTTTCTGGCCCAGATACAGAAGTGCTTCGCCAGCTTGCCGAAGAAGCAAAAGCAAAACTGTATGCAGACGGTAATATCATAGACATTAGACACAACTGGCGAGAGAAAGGCTTTGCAATTAATACACAGTTCGACAACTACAATGCCGGTATTGCGGGCGTATCACACAGCGACTTTAGTCAAACCGTTCAATATGCCAGCAGTGGCGTACAGCTAGGTACTGTGCAAGATGGTGATTATGCTTACAGCATTATTGCTAAAATGGGTAACGCTGAAAACGATGAACTCCAGTCAATTCGCGAATCTCAGGTTTGGTCGTCGCAGCAACGTCAATATGTTCCGTTTACTCAAGTATCTCATGGCCTTGAGTTAATGACAGAAGAAATGCGCATACATCGCAAAGACAGACTTCGCACCATTACTGTTGAAGCAGAGCCTAGAGAAAATGAGACCGCAGCAAAAGCACTAGCACGCGTGCGCCCGCAGTTGGAAGCTATTCCACTCCCCCCAGGATATCACCTTGAATGGGGTGGCGAATTTGAAAGTTCAAGTGAAGCACAGCAAGCACTCGGCGCAGGTTTGCCAGCAGGCTTCTTGGTGATGTTTATTATTTCAGTATTGCTATTTGGTCGTGCTCGTCAGCCTCTTATCATCTGGTTAGTAGTACCTATGGCCATTGTCGGCGTAGTGACGGGTTTGCTGTCTACTGATATGCCGTTTGGCTTTATGTCTTTACTTGGCTTCCTAAGTTTGTTCGGCATGCTGATTAAAAACGCCATTGTGCTTATAGAAGAAATCGATCTTCAAATTGAAGAAGGGTTAGCAATACGCAGCGCTATTGTAGAAGCAACTCTTAGCCGTGTAAGGCCTGTGGCATTAGCAGCTGTCACAACCATACTGGGTATGGCACCATTGTTGTTCGACGCATTTTTTGCAGACATGGCGGTAACTATTATGGGTGGACTAGCATTTGCGACAGTATTAACGTTAGTTGCAGTGCCTGTGCTCTATAGCCTGCTATTTAAAGTAAGTTATAGAAACAGCCAAGCTTGAAAAAACGCACTGGCGGCGAAAATTTTCTGCCAGTGCGTACTATCTTTTTGCCTCTATACGCGACTGCATGTATTTCATGACGTCGCGCCAGCTTACGATACCTACTGGGTGCTTTTTTTCGTTTATTATTGGGATACAAGAAATTTTATTCTGGTTAAACAGTGTAATAGCAGTATAAATGGAATCGTTTGATGTGAGGGTAATCACCTCACGCGTCATAATTTGGTGGGCTTTTTTGTCAAGCGTGGCGCGGTCTAGCATGCGCTCACTAATAGTATCCACGAATGGACTTACCGCTTTCATCAAATCTCTGTCGGAAATAATACCTTTAAGTACGTTGTCATTTACGACCACTAAATGATGAAAACCAGTAGCAGCAAACAGCTCGCGTAACGACTGCAAACTGTCGTCCATATGAACGCTAACAACACGGGTAGACATTATTTGTGAAATGCTCATTATCACTTCTATCCTTTATAGAGTAATAGCTTACATAAGATGACTAACACATTACTAATAGCGTAGAAATGAGTGTACTTTACTAATAGCGTAGAAATGAGTGTACTTTTTTACAAGCCCCCCCATTTCTTATTGTTCTTTACTCGGTGTTTTCTTTGCGCCATATCAAATTAAATTGCGTGCTTTCTCGCTCTAACCTTTTTCCATTTCTCAAATCTTTACTATTCTTTAGTCTGCGTTGAATGCTTAACGGTATGAAACTATTGAAACAATTAATGATGTTTTTCATCTTAGGTAAGTATGAATGATTAAAGGGCAGTTTTCGGCAATCGCACTACTTTGCAGCGGCATGGCAGCATTTAATGCTTCGGCCGAACAAGAAAGACTTAATATTAGTGGGTTCGGAACCATTGCAACTGCAACAGCTGACACAAACAATTTTGAGTTTCGAAACGACCGTTCACAAGACGCTAAGGCGAAAAAAGACGGCTTTGCTTTTAGGCCGTTGAGCTCAATTGGTGTTCAAATAGATTATCGTATTACAGATAAGCTCGACTTCGTGGGCCAGTTTGTATATCGCGACCAAGATTTTCAAAAGCTCGACTCAGTAACGCAAATGGCCTTCTTGCGTTACCAGCTTTCGCCGTCATGGCAATTAAGAGCTGGAAGAGTTGCAGCAGATATTTTTCACTTTAGCGATACACGGGATGTATCAATTGCCTATCCATGGGTAAAAGTACCGACGGAAGTTTATGGTATTGTACCGAGCAGGAGCTTAGATGGAACAGACGTTTCCTATTTAAAACCCTACGATAATTTCGAGTTGTCGCTTAAAGCCTTTTTTGGGAAAGGTGAGAGTGACTTCACTAGCGATGACTTTGTTCCTATAGAGTTCGACAAGTTGTACACCTTAGGCATTGAGCTAACCGCCCTTGACTGGAGCGTTGCTTTTAAGCACACCAAAACCGAAGCCGAGAATGCATCACCTGGGGCTAATTTCGCATCAGAATCAGTAGCGCAATTACAACCAATTTGGAGCGGTGCAACTGTGTATGCAAGAGAGTTGTCAACTGAAGGCGCTGACATTGAATATACCTCTCTATACTTTAACCGATTTTTGGGTGAGTGGGAGTTATCGGGTGAGCTATCGCATATTGACTCTACCTCTATTGGGTTACGCCATTCGATAAACGGCTTCTTTAATTTAAGCTATTTTTATGGTGCGCACACGTTTTACGCCCTTTACTCGTTTGCCGATACAGATGCTTACTACATAGGCGAAGAGCGACCTGACTTCCCTATAAACGCTAACACGTTGCAACTCGCCGCACTGGCAGAAGAGGTTGCAAACTCTCTAGCTCATAGCCAACAATCATTTTCTGTAGGTTGGCGATGGGATTTAAAAGAAAACTTAGCATTTAAAGCACAAATTGAACGTACCGATATAGATGAAAGAGGAGGCGGCTTACGAGCACGTGATGACCTCGTCATAAATGGAGAAGAGAGCGTTGCACATACTTTGTTTCTAGGACTAAGCTTTAGCTTTTAGGAGTAGACATGAAGTTATTTACAACCTGCTCCACTATGCTTTTTATTGGTATTTTAGTGTTATTGACATGCACAAAGTTTGCGTACGCACAGGAAACTATTGTTGTTGTAACTAGTCAGAGCAACACCATTCAATCAATAGACAAAAAAGGGCTTATTGATTTATACATGGGTAAATACTCTGCATTTCCAAATGGTGAACGCGCAACGCCAATCGACGTAGAAAAAGACAGTAATTTAAAAGAAACATTTTACAAGGCATTGGTAGGATTACCGCTAGCCCGTGTCAATGCCTATTGGTCGCGCTTGAAGTTCTCAGGTAGAGCGAAGCCACCGACTGTTGAACAAACGTTAGACGATGTTGAACAGCGTATTAACAACGATAGTTCCGCGCTGGCCTATATTTACGAATCGAAAGTAACTGATAAAATGAAGGTAGTATATCGTTTTGATTAATGTGCATGGTTTAGGTGTTCGCTTTTCGCTTTTTCTTGTTGCAGCATCGGTGCTCGTTGTTATTGTTACCGCCGAATTTTTCTATCGCACCACATTCGAAAAAGAAATAAGTGCGGCCAACAGTGATATTAAAGAGCTGTATGAAACCGTATCTGCTACGGCGTCGATTGCTGCGTTTTTGGAAGATGAAGACCTTGCTAAAGAAGCGATAAATGGTTTGGTGAAGAGTAATAAAATTCTCGCAGCATCTATCAAAAGCGAAACGCTGTATTACCAAGTCAACGTTACAAACGCAATAAACAGAAACACTGAACCTCGTGTTTTTGTAGTGCGTCACCCGTTTATTCCCGAAGACACATTGGCTGAAGTCAACGTTTATCCCGACTTCAATTACATCATTAAGCAAGCCGGTGAAATTAGTGTCGACAATAGCTTTTCGCTTTACATGTCTTCATTGGTTGTAGCTTTTGTCGCATTGGTCATTACTTATTACGTTACGATTGCGCCGATGCTAAGAGTGGGTCGTTCGCTTAATAAGATAAAACCAGGCACATCACAGCGTATCAATGTACCGCGCTATCACAAACGCAGCGAAATAGGCACGTTGGTAAAAGACACCAACAAATTGTTGGGCAAGGTAGAAGAACAGTTTACGCAAGAGCGCCAATTGCGCGAAGAAATAGAGTTTTTAGAAAAGCGCTTTCGAATGCTTTTTGAAAATGCAAAGTCATCTATTGTATTAATGACTGAGCACGGATTTATCGAGCTTAGAAACAAAGCGTTTAACGAGCTTGTCGAAAAAATTGGGCTGGGTGTAAGGCAAGATTACGGCGAGCTACTTGAAGAGCTTTTTGAGCAACCCACTGTTGTGAAAAATACACTGAACGAGGCATTCAAAAGAAACGAGTTTGCCACAGGAGAGTTCAAGTTAAACACAGGTGCTAACGTAGACACTATGTGGGTGCAGTTAATTGCCAACCCGCTATTGACCGAAAACGGTGAGCGCTTTTATCAGCTTACGTTAATTGATATATCAAGCCGAAAACAAGAGTTGCAAAAGCTAGCGCTGCAGGCAGACTTCGACGCATTAACAGGCATATACAACCGAAATGGTGGCGAGAAGCTTATTGCAAAGCTAATGAATAAAGGGCACCACTTTGCATTGGCACTTATCGATTTAAATGGTTTTAAAGCGGTGAATGACATTTTTGGCCACGATGCTGGTGACGAAGTGCTAGTGTTTGTGTCTCAGCAACTAAAAGACACCATACGTAAAAATGACGTTGCCATTAGATGGGGTGGCGATGAGTTTGTTCTTCTACTGCATGCGGATGACGAAGCCTCTGTAACAAAGGCCATTACCAAGGTTAACGAAGCAGTGAAACAACCTTTTTATTTTGAGAACGACAATAATCCTACTTTTGTGTCTATGAGCGTAGGCGTTGCTTTCTTCCCATCGATGACCAGCGATATGAACACGCTAATAAAACTTGCGGATGTTGCTATGTATAAAGCGAAACAGAACAAGGTATCGGCACCTGAAGACTATTTATTCTTCGCCGAACCCGGTTAGCAAATGTGAGCTTACATTTAGCACGCGCAAATATCGCCCACCTTTGTTTATCGTATAACGTTGAAAGAATATTTATAAAAAACCATCTAGTCAGTTTCATCTTTTAGCCTTAGACTGCCATCACAATAATAATGACGACAGGTATTGTGTAAGCATTGCGTTTTGGCTAATGACTTACGTTTACTCATCCATTTGCAACAAGGTTTTCAGTTAAATGTCACAACAAAAAGTAGGTTTAGTGGGCTGGCGAGGCATGGTTGGCTCAGTATTGATGCAGCGCATGCAGCAAGAGCAAGATTTTGCGCACATCGAGCCCACCTTTTTCACTACCTCTCAAAAAGGCAGTGCAGCACCAAATTTCGCGGGTAAAGATGCAGGAGTTCTCGAGGACGCCTTTGATATTCAGGCATTATCTAAGCAAGACATCATCATTACATGCCAAGGCGGCGACTACACCAAAGCCGTCTATAACGACCTTCGAGCAACGGGCTGGAGTGGATATTGGATTGACGCAGCATCGGCGTTACGCATGAAAGATGACGCCGTTATTGTACTAGATCCAGTAAACAGAAAAGAAATCGACAATGGTATTGCCAGTGGCAAACGCACCTTTGTTGGCGGAAACTGCACGGTTTCACTGATGCTACTGGCGTTGGGTGGCTTGTTTGAAAAAGACCTCGTCGAATGGGCATCACCTATGACGTATCAAGCAGCGTCAGGTTCAGGTGCTAAACATATGCGTGAACTCATTAGCCAGATGGGCGCTATTCATACCAATGTGAAAGACAAGATTGACGACCCGGCTACCGCAATTTTAGACATTGATGAGCAGGTGTGTGAGTTTATACGCAGTGATGACTATCCCAGTGAACAATTTGGCGTGCCGTTAGCGGGCAGTTTAATTCCGTACATCGATTCTCAGCTTCCCTCAGGCCAAAGTAGAGAAGAATGGAAAGCGCAAGCTGAAGCTAACAAAATACTGGGTACACACGGACCTGAAGTGCCTATTGACGGTATTTGTGTTCGCGTAGGTGCTATGCGTTGTCACAGCCAAGCGGTTACGTTAAAGCTTAAAAAAGACCTTCCAATAGATGAAATAGAGCGCACACTTGCTGAACATAACGCGTGGGTAAAAGTTATTCCTAACGACCGCGATGTAACCATGCAAGAGCTTACGCCAGCAAAAGTTACTGGCACCTTATCCATTCCAGTAGGGCGTATTCGTAAACTTACGATGGGACCTGAGTATATTTCCGCCTTTACGGTTGGCGACCAGCTTTTATGGGGCGCTGCAGAGCCACTAAGAAGAATGCTGCGCATTGTGTTAGAAACCGTATAAATTACAATTTGCCTTAGGCGAGTAAATACATTAAAAAAGCCCCTACATAGGGGCTTTTTAGTATTACCGAGACTCAGACCATACGGCAAACTCATTGCCGCCAGGCTCTATAAAATGAAAGCGACAGCCTCCGGGAAACTCAAAGATAGGCTTGCTTATCTGTCCACCGCCCTCCTCTACTTCACGTTGCGTTTGCTCAATATTCTTTGAATAGAACACAAGTAAAGGGGCACCATTTGATGCCTGCGCAACAGTAGATGATACGAAAAAGCCACCTTCAAGTCCGGCATTACTAAATGCACTGTATTCACTGCCGTAATCTGTGAACAACCAGCCAAAAACATCCCCGAAGAAGACTTTAGATGCTGTAATATCAGCGGTGGCAAACTCAGCATAGTTAAGCTGTGCTTTCTCAGTCATTTTCTTTTTCCTTCAATGACAATTTACTGGAGTATGTAGAAGTTCTGCTGCGCTCAGCATAGGGCTTTTGCTGTTTTTGCCCTGTGCCTGCTTAATAAGCGCAATTATGTTGCTATTTACCGGAGTAGCAATCTTGTGTTTTTTACCTAAGCGCTCTATTTCACCGTTCAGAAAATCAATTTCAGTAGTACGTCCAAGTTGTAAATCTTCATACATTGAAGAGCGAGCTTGAGGGTCTATTTTCAACGTTGATGCTGCAACAATATTAAAAAGAAAATTTGGCAGCATCATAATAGTTGGCATTAGTTTAGGGATCACTTTACCCGTTCTTGCTGGTGATATGCCTTCAGCTTTTAATACAAAAAGCGCCTCTTTAAGTACCTCTGCCATTACCAGTCTGTAGGCTCTCTCTGCAAGCTGCTGCTTGAGCGGAATACCGGACAACGCGTTAACGGCGTTGTTTAAATTCATAATTAACTTACCGTACTGAACACTGCTAATGTCGCCGTATACCGTTACTGGAAGTTGAGCTCGCTCTAACAAATCGACAACAGGCGTACAAATAGAATCAGGATCCTCAATAGCAAGATGCCCTTCTGTACCGCAATGAAAGTGCCCGTTACCTTGATAGAAAACATTAAAAGGCACCATGCCTTTTACTATGTGTTGAGACAGTTCGCTCGTTAAAACATCACCGTTCGTAACACCATTTTGGAAACTGATAACAGTCGCTTCATCTTTAGCATGCTTTTGAATTATCTGTGCTGCGCTTTGTGTATCTTGGCTTTTCACGCACAATAATATGAAATCGGCTGATGCAAGTGCGTCATAGTCACACGTAAAATTAATGGCGTCTGAAACTACCTTGTCGTTACGCCCCTGCCAATCGGTAAGCGTAAGCCCATTAGATAGAATGTCTTGCTGTAGCCTAGGGCGGCCAATTAGCGTAAGCGTAAAAGGTGCACTTTGCTCTGTGGAGCCATTGTGTGCCAATATACAACCAGCCAAATAACATCCAATGCTACCAGCACCTAATACTACAACATTAAGTGTTTTTGCTTCACTGTTCATTAACGCTCCTCTGGCTGGTTCAGCAACATAAGAATACCGATACAAAATTAACACTTATTTTACAACTAAGCCATTGTAAGTAAATGTTTTTTCAATCAAACCGATTCATTCTTTCAATTTTAAGTTTTATCGTGATCTGTCTAATCTTTGACTAGGTAGTCAATATATATCGTTTATTTTTAGAAGGTCATTATGTATCACAGCAGTGCTTCATCAGAGTCGAACGTAAGTGCTAAGAAAGTGAAAACAGCACTTGTCGCCGAGGGCGGCGGACAGCGCGGAATTTTTACTGCTGGAGTTTTAGATGCATGGTTAGAACATGACTATGACCCTTTTGATATTTTAATAGGCACGTCTGCGGGTTCGCAAAACCTAACGAGTTTCGTGTCACGCCAAAAAGGTTATGCCAAGCGACTTATTCGTGGATTAACGCGTCACAAACAATTTTTTCAAGTTGGTCGCGGCCTTTTAGGCAAGCATATTGTTGATTTAGATTGGTATTTCGAAAAAACGAAAGAAGCAAAACGTGCGTTAGACCTACAAACGGCTATGAACAATGTTGAAGAAAGAGAAATACTTTTTACTGCAACTAACGTTCGCGACAGACAAGCTTATTTTTTGAGCCCTAAAGCCAGTAAAAACGACTGGATAGAGCTAATAAAAGCGTCGAGCGCGCTTCCTCTTCTTTACAAGCAAGGCGTACCGCTGGTAGCTGAAGACCAACGCCAAAATGAAGCTGCAAACACAGATTTTTATCTGGACGGCGGTTTGGCTGCGCCGCTACCTGTAACCGAAGCTTATAAGCGTGGAGCGAGAAAAATAGTTGTTATTCGTACAGTGGATAAAGACTTCCAAGCCCAATCTGCTTGGCTACAGCGACTAAGCGCAATTATGTGTGCAACAGGGCAATGTCCAAAAACCATTGATTATTTATTGCAGCATGAAAAAGCCTATCAAAAAGAACTGGCGTTTATAAATAATCCACCCGATGATGTGGAAATAATTCAGCTGTTTTCTAACCAAAAACTGAAAAGCAAACTCCTCGGCAGCTCAAATGCTGAATTAAAGCATGATTATGCCGAGGGTAAATACGTCGGGTCGTCGTTTTTGAATGCTCCAGAAGGGAACGTCGACCAAGTAAAGAGTGAGCTAAAAATCCATGCCGCGTAGCGTCTGAAAGAATCATCGCTTCACGCTTGTCTAGCACAATCTTCACTACGTATCCAAAATTAAAAATAAAACGAAAAGCTGCTTACCTTATCAAGCAGCTCCTGCGTTTATAATACCTTACTCTTTCATGCCCTGATACAAACCATAGGCACATACCGCCGCATAAACCATCACGATGGTTGCTTGCAGCACAGCGTCAAACGCAGCAAAGCTTTCTCTAAAGATACCAACGAACAGGCCAAAGCCTAGGGAGAACAACGAGACAAATAACCAAAGGCGCTTTTTCCAGAAAGCAAAGAAGTCGGTTTGAGGTGATAAATGATTTTGTAGTGCGTTCATTATTTTTTCCTTCAACTACCCTGTCTATGCGGAACAATTGTTTCTGCTCGAGGCTAACTGTTACCGCTCATAACAAAACACCGTTAACTGCTGAAGTGAAGCGTATTATGGAAACGAGTTGTGATAACTGAACACCCATCTACTTCAAGCTTACTAACGTTAAACCTGTAATGCGAGGCGCGTTTATGAATCGCAATGCCAATCGCAAATTACTACTTTAGTATGAACAAATAATACACTTCATCAAATTAAATTTATTAGATAATTTTAATGTTCGTTAATTTAATGATCGAGTGGGTGCGAAAGCAGCGCTAAGTTATTGAACCCTATATGAACCTTTTACACTATTACCAACATTAAAAAAGCCAGCTATTGATGGTCAATTCAATCAGCTGGCTTTTGGTTGCTAAATTCAAACTAGGTTAGTCAAACAAATATGACACCGTAGCACCGAATGTTCTTGGTTGATTTGGATAAGCATTAAAACTTCCCGCTTGAATTGGCGGTGGGAATGCCGACATGAAATATTCATCATTGGTGAGGTTACGTACCCATACCTGCACGCTCACACCATTTTCGAACTCAAGACCCGCACTAGCATTTAACGTGCGAACTTCACGCGTAAGCTCTGGTGGCACGTTTTCAACTAACTGAGCTTCGCTTTCGTACAAATAATCACTTCGTACATAACCTGTCATGCCGTTCTCAAAGTCTAGGTAGTACGTCAAACCGGCAACGAAGCTTCTTTCGTGAATACCCGATGGCATTTCGCCCGATAAATCAGTTGGGCCATTTAGCCCATTAGCACCCTCGAACGAATCATAAACGGGATCTAGAATGGTGCCCGCGAAAGTAAAGGTTAGATTGTCGGTAATGTCATACGTCGAATCAAATTCAACCCCTTTAGTCGATTGCTCACCCGCATTTGCAAGTACAAAACCTGTGCCCACAAATATGCTCGATTGAAACCCTTCAATCGTTTGATCGAATAACGTTACGTTAAACGCACCGCGCTTAAAGCGAGCCTTCATACCCAACTCGTAAACGGTTGACTCTTCAGGGCCTGCGTATCGCGTACCGTAGCTCTGGTTCGCGCGTGGCAAGTCTGCGGCAAGCAATGCGGCTTGGTCAGCAGCAAATGGTCTTGTATCACGAGACAAGTTCCAAGATGACGCTTTAAAGCCTGTAGCGGCTGTAGCAAACACGTTGATATTGTCATTAACCTCGTAGGCTAAGCGCGCACTCCACGTTACTTTGTCATCGTTAGTGTTACCGTTTTCTACACTGTTAGGAAAGATAAGTTGAGGTGGTAAAAACTGCACGCTTTGTAACGTTGGAATAAACGGTGTTAGCGCTGGTGCAGCTACAGACAATGGTACTCCAAACACAGTTGGGTCATTCACAAAATCAATTGATGAAAGCACTTCTGTGTTAATTTGCTCAATTGATACGTCTTTTTCATCTTCGGTGTAGCTAACGCCAAGCGTAGCGGTTAGGTCATCTGACAGGTGATAGTCTAGGTTTAGGAAAATCGACAATGCATCATTTTCTTGTAAAAACTCACTGTTTACATACTGTCCAGCAGCAAAGAAAGTACCGGGCGCTTGACCATAAAGCGGCTCGAACGTGCCAAGAAAACCTACAGGGAACACTGCATCAAACGGTAAAGGCGCGATAGCTTGAGCTACGCCTCCATTAAGCAGTACGTCGAAGTAAGGCCTTGTAGCTTGGCCGTAAGTTAACGTATCTCCCGTATCTACTTCTTCAGAGAAGTAGAACATACCAACCATCCAATCTAATGTATTGTCACCCGTCGATGTTAAGCGAAACTCTTGCGTGAAGGTATCGATATCGGTATTACCTTCTTCGGTCAAAATATCTAGCGAGGTGTAGTCAACATCGCCAATATAGTTCGATTTGTTGTTGCGGTACGCGGTAATTGACGTAAACGAGAATGTATCAAAATCTACATCCAGTTGAAGAGAAACGCCTCCATCTTCCACTTGGTTATTGGGGTTGAAGTTTAGCGCTGACTCGTAAGCGAATGGATCATCGGTTTCAAGTACCGTTCCACCTAAAGCACGAACCACACCTGTTGTTGGACCGTTTATAACATCAGACACGGTACAGCAGCGTTCATCAATTTCACTGTAATCGGCAATTAGGCGTAGTTTTACATCTGCTGTTGGTTCGTATAACGCCTGTCCGCGCACATTCCAGCGGTCGCGATTATTAAGCTCGTCAACACCATCCACTACGCTGTCGGTGTAACCGTCACGTTTGTTGATACCACCAGAAATACTAAATGCCAGTTCATCGGTAATACCATTGGTGTAATAGCCACGAAGCAGTCTCTGATTGAAGTTACCGATACCAAGCGTAATTTTACCTTCTTCAGTATACGAAGGCGCGCCAGTACGAATGCTAATTACACCCGCTGATGCGTTTTTACCGAACAGCGTGCTTTGTGGGCCACTTAACACCTCTACCTGCTGTAAGCGCGGTAGGTCACCAATTTGTGCCGCCGCCCGTGAGCGATAAACACCATCGATAAACACACCTACCGAAGGCTCTATACCCGTGTTGTTAGTACCGTTACCAAAGCCACGTATAGAGAAGTTAGTATTGGTAGAACGCTGCAATGGCGTTACACGAAGTGTAGGTACTAACGCCTGCATGTCCTGAATATCAAGAACCTGCGTTTGCTCTATTGCTTCACCACTTGTTACAGAAACAGCTATTGGGGTTTCTTGAAGCCCAGTACTGCGTTTTGATGCAGTTATTTGTATTTGCTCGTAAAGTTCGTCTTTGCTCTGCTCTTCTTCTGCTTCTTGCGCACAAAGTGCTGTACTGGTTAATCCCAGACTTAGCGCAATTAGCGTTGCAGCGCGATTTCGTTTGAAGTTTGAGGGTAAGCGTTTACTCATTTTTTCTTCTCTTCTTTTTCTTTTGTATTTTTTATTGTTTTAGAGCGACGAACTTTAGTACTGACTTAGCGAACGGCTCATAGGTTGTAGAAAACCTACAATAACCAAGAAAGAAAACAGATGTAAAACATTTGTTTAAATTTTGTAAAAATGAAAAAGAGAGGTAGACACTTTTAATTAGTTAGAACACCACAAAAAACAAGGCGCGCAGTGGTTTTAGCACACCTTAAAAAAGTGTATTCAAAATTTTTATAGTGGTGAATTAGTAGTCTGGGTATAAAAAAACCGGCAAAAGCCGGTTTTTTTATATTTGGCGGAGAGAGAGGGATTCGAACCCTCGATACGCTATAAACGTATACACACTTTCCAGGCGTGCGCCTTCAGCCACTCAGCCATCTCTCCAAATTTGTTTTCAAGGTTTCACTTGAGCGCGCGTATAGTAGGTAAAGCCACGCGCTTAATCAAGAACTTGCTTTAAATTAGTGAGCAAGTGCTTATAAAACGTGCTTCCTACAGGCCGCCTTTTGCTTTTAACTCGGCTGAAAAGTCTAACATGCGATCGAGTGGAATTAGCGCACCTTTTCTTAGTTCATCATCAACAAAGATCTCATGGCCTTCACTTTCGCCCGTTAAAGACGCCTTAATGGCCTCTAAGCCGTTCATTGCCATCCACGGACAATGAGCACAGCTTTTACATGTAGCGCCGTTACCGCCCGTTGGCGCTTCAATAAAGGTCTTATTTGGTGTTAGTTGCTGCATCTTATAAAAGATGCCCTTGTCGGTAGCCACAATGAACGTATCATTGTCCATGATTTGCGACGCTTTAATTAGCTGGCTAGTAGAGCCAACTGCGTCAGCCATATCAACCACGCTAGCGGGTGATTCAGGGTGAACCAACACGGCAGCGTCAGGATATAACGCTTTCATATCAGCAAGCTTTTGTGCAGAAAATTCGTCATGCACAATGCACTCGCCCTGCCACATTAACATTTCAGCGCCAGTCTGTTTGGCAATGTAAGCGCCAAGGTGTCTGTCTGGGCCCCAAATAATTTTCTTGCCCTGACTGTCTAGGTGCTCAACAATTTCTAATGCAATACTAGAGGTTACCACCCAATCTGCTCGCGCTTTTACGGCCGCAGAAGTATTTGCATAAACCACTACCGTGTGGTCGGGATGCTGGTCACAGAATTCGCTGAATTCTTTCACCGGGCAGCCAATGTCTAATGAGCACGTTGCTTCAAGGTTTGGCATTAGCACTGTTTTTTCAGGGCTTAGGATTTTTGCCGTTTCGCCCATAAAGCGCACGCCAGCAACAATAAGTGTTTGTTCTTCTGCATCGCGGCCAAAACGAGCCATTTCTAACGAGTCTGCTACACAGCCGCCAGTCTCTTCGGCCAATGCCTGAATTTCATGGTCGGTATAATAATGTGCTACCAACACGGCATTGCGTGCTTTTAATAAGGCTTTAATTTCAGCCTTTAATTCAGCTTTACGTGCTTCTGATAATGGCTGTGGTTTTGCAGGGAACGGGTATTCAACCTGATCCACTCGAAATGCTACTGACATTGACCTACATCTCTGTTGCGACAAGGGTGCGGATTATACCCAACTGTCATAAAAATTACACACTACATAAGCAACATTAGCGTAATAAATTAGTTGTAATGATACTTATTGTAGATACCGCCAAATGGGGCTTGAGGTTACTTACAGCATGAATTAGAGGGAAGATCATATCGCTGCGCGAGTTTTGTCGACCAGCTTCGCTGGTTCAAATTTTTGTCTAACGCTATCGGGTATTTTTAGAGTTAAGGAATATTGAGTATTGAGCTTGATGGTGGGTCGTGCTGGATTCGAACCAGCGACCAATTGATTAAAAGTCAACTGCTCTACCAACTGAGCTAACGACCCATCAAGTGACACGATGATATGTGATGCAGTTCAAATGATGGTGGGTCGTGCTGGATTCGAACCAGCGACCAATTGATTAAAAGTCAACTGCTCTACCAACTGAGCTAACGACCCATCATTTGATGCTAGGAGAGAAAGTGGTGGGTCGTGCTGGATTCGAACCAGCGACCAATTGATTAAAAGTCAACTGCTCTACCAACTGAGCTAACGACCCTTTCTTTCCTGTTGTTGCCTGTGTCTTGGCAACGGCGGCATATAATACTCAGATTTTTATTCGACGCAACCCATAACGTCTTTTTATTTTCATTTTTCTGCCAAATTGCGACTAAACGGTCAAAATGAAAACAAATCGCTGGGTATTTATACCAGAGGTTACTGAGTTTAGTAGAAACTTCGTAGCTTCGCCTATTTTTAAGTGCAGAAGAATAACGCGATTTGTATCGATTAATTTCTGTTTTACAAAACAATAATTCACAAAAAAGCCTCTTTAAAAGAGGCTTTGTTCATTACAAGTTATTTAATCTAGATTCAGCAAGGCGTTTTGCCGAGGAATCTGGGTATTCGTTAATAACTTGCTGCAATAATTGTCTTGCCGAAGCTGTGTCGCCGGTACGCTCTGAAATTACGCCTAACTTCAATAAGGCATCAGGACGTTTGGCAGAATCACTAAAGCGATTTGCAACGATGTTGAACTGTTCGCTAGCTTCATCCCACTTCTGTTCATTAAACAGTAGTTGCCCTAACCAATAATGCGCATTGGGCGCATAACTGCTGTTAGGAAAGCGAGAGATGAATGATTGAAACGCTGGAACGGCCTTATCGTACTCTCTTGATTTAAGAATAAGATTCACTGCATCCTCGTAAGCTTCATCCTCTCCCACCTCTGGTGTGGATGATGGTGAGCTTGGCGTAGACACAATAGGTGTTTCTACACCAGCACTAGGCATTGCAGTGCTGGTTACACCGCCCGCTTGCTTAAGCGCCTCTACGCGCTTGTCTATTTCTAGATACAGTTCACGCTGTCGCTCAAGCACTTTTTGAAGTTCATTAGTATTCACTTCTACAGCGCCACGCAGTTGATCAACTTCCATCTGCATGTTGTCGAGCTGCGTTTGAAGCCGATGCTGCATTTCCGTGCGGCTTTTCACAATGCGTTCGAGCACTGCGATTCGCTGCTCTAGTTCACCACCGCCATTGGCATCAACAACGGGAGCTTGTGCAAAAGCGCTAGAAACGGCAAGGGCGGCACTTAACGTGACGCCCAATTTTAATGTCTTATTCGCTAGAATAGTCATTAGCGGTATACAACCACTCCGCGACGGTTTTGAGCAAATGCGTACTCAGTAGAACCCATCACAGCTGGCTTTTCTTCACCGTAAGATACAACAGATACTTGGTTGCTGCTTACGCCTGCGTTAAGCAGGTAAGTTTCAACAGACTGGGCACGACGCTCGCCTAGTGCAATGTTGTACTCTGGCGTACCGCGGCTGTCTGTGTGACCTTCAATAGTTACGTTCATGCTTGGGTTTTTCACCAAGAATGCCGCATGCTTGTCTAGAATGCGCTGGAATTCAGGCTTGATGCTTGAACGGTCGAAGTCGAAGTAAACGGTTTGCTCGTTTTTCAACGCTTCCATTTCTTGTTGAACCATCTCTTCTTGACGCTTCATGCGTTGTGCCGCTTCTGCTTTAACACGCATTGCTTCTGCTTCACGTGCTTCAGCTTCTGCAGCAGCTTGCTCTTGTGCAAGACGGTTGCGTTCTGCAGCTAATTCTTCCTCGCTAGGGCCTGACGAACACGCCATCATTGTCACTACTGGCAAGGCGATAATGAAGCTTTTCATCACTTTATTCATTTGCATCCCACTAATCCTTAATTTTATTGTTTAGTCTTAAATTGTTAGAACAAAAATGGTGACCAACTTGGCGATTTAACTTGCCCATTGGCTGCTGGTAACCTAGCTTTAAAGCGCCCATCAAGAGAAACCAATGACAACACTTGGGTGCCCTCGTGTAGGGTGCTGTAAATAATCATGCTTCCATTCGGCGCTACGCTTGGTGATTCATCCAAGTACGTCCGTGTCAGTACTTGTGGCGAACCACCATCCAAAGACTGCTTCGCAATGTGATAGTTACCGTTTGTTTGGTTAACCATAATCATCTGCTTACCGTCTGGTGAAATTGTACCGCCAAGGTTCTGTTCACCTACAAAGGTAACTCGCCTTACTTTCCCAGAGCTTAAATTTACGCTATATATCTGGGGTTTACCACCCCGTTCAGAGCTAAATATTAACCCTTTGCCGTCTGGAAGCCAGGCTGGCTCCGTATCAATCGCTCTATTGCGAGTAATACGGCGCAAGTTTTTCGTTGCAAGATCCATAATATAGATCTCTGGATTCCCATCTTTCGATAATACCATAGCAAGTTGCTTGCCATCTGGTGAAAAAACAGGACTACTATTTATTCCTCTAAAATCTGTGATGCGTGTGCGCTCACTTGTATAGATGTTTTGAATGTATATTTGTGGACGTCTATTTTCAAAACTGACATACGCTAGCGTTTCACCATCTGGAGACCACACCGGCGACATCAACGGTTCAGGTGATGAAAGTAGGCGAGTTTCGTTTTCACCGTCATAGTCAGCAATAACAAGTTGATAGGGCTTATCTACCGTTTTTCTGTCGCGAACAATAACGTATGCAATTTTTGTAAGGAATGCGCCACGCACTCCTGTCAGCTTTTCATAAACGATGTCGCTTATGCGATGTGCATATTGGCGGAAATCACTGCCGTTTATCGCAGCTTGTCGCGCAACAATAACGTGTTCGTTACTGGTAACGAGTGCGCCATTCTTCAATACCTTAGCTTGTCCGCCGTCAAGTTGCCCCTTTAGAATGTCCACAAGTTGGTAAGTCACTAAGTAACGGTCTGCCCCTTGCTCTTCAACGCTACCCACAAGCACAGTATCAACACCTAGTGTTGCCCACGCCGTATAGCTTACCTCGTCGGCGGTACCTGGGTATTGCGGCATATCGTTTACTGCTACCGGGTTGAATTTACCACTTCGCATTAAATCTGCCATGATAACTTCAGAAATATTACCCGGCATGGCACCCTGCCCTTTCCACTTGAATGGCACAACCCCGATAGGACGCGCGCTGTCCACGCCTTCGGTTATCACAATTTCTAAGGAAGCCAATGCATTGGTACTCAGTACCATCGTCATTAGCGCTATCCATAAACCTAGTTTTTTCATACCACTATAGTTCCACTTTTAAAGTAATGTCTTTAAGTTGCTCGTACACATCTGGCGCATCTGACACGGGTAGCTTTTCAGCGCGACGTACAGCGCTCTCAGCAGCACGACATAGCGCATCATTCCCGCCTAATACACGAATACTTGTCACAAACCCTGTTGTGGCCAACTTAATATTTAGTCGACATGTCTTTCCACTGTAACTGTCGTCTGAATATAGGTTATTTTTTATTGTCTGCTGTATTAGTGCGGTATAGCGCTCTACCTCGCTAAGCACCACCTTGCGCCTGCGTTCTTGCTGTGCTGCCCGTTCTTGCGCCAGCTGCGCTTGCATTTTTCTTTCCATTTCTGCACGTTCAGCGGCTTCCTTCTTTTTAAGCTCGGCTTCAGCTTTTGCGGCTGCCTCTCGCTCCTTGCGAGCTTGCTCTTTTTGCGCTGCAAGTCGCTCTAGCTCTTTTTGCCGCTTCGCTTCAGCGGCTTCGGCCTCTCGTTTTTCTCGCGCACGCTTGGCTGCAAGCTGCTGTTGACGCTTTTTCTCAGCTTCGGCCTTTGCTTTGCGCTGTCGTTCTTGCTCCTGTGCTCTTGCTTGCGCCTCGGCCTGCGCTTGTGCACGCTTTTTATCTTCAATAGCTTGAGCATCGATAAACGTGGCTTCAATAACGGGCGCATTCGAAGGCATGCTTGGCAGCGGGTCGGGAGAGAAACTGACGCTAATTAGCAACACTGCTGCCACTACAGCATGAAGCCCAAGCGATTTATACAAACCTACTTGTTCAGGATTCATGCTGCTGGCTTTTTTCGACTTACTCACTTGCGACGTCGATTTGTTAGACAATTCGGATTTCGACATTGTACTGTTACTCAATCGGGTCGGTCATTAACCCTACCGATGGCACGCCTGCTTGCTGCAATAACACCATTAGTTGAATGACTTCATTGTAAGCCACTTGCCCATCGCCTTTTACAACAACGGGAGTATTTGGCTCTTTGGTCAGCTGAGCTTTTACAATGGCACCCAGTTCGTCTTTGCTGATAGGGCTTTCTTGATCGTTACCTACGTTCAGAAAATATCGTCCTTTTACGTCCACCGACGCAATAATTGGCGGATTATCTTCTTGTTCAATAGGATTTGCACTTGCCTTAGGTAAATCAACCTTCACGCCTTGTGAAATAAGCGGGGCTGTTACCATAAAGATAATCAGCAGTACCAGCATAACATCAATATAAGGTACTACATTAATCTCAGACACCGGTCTGCGGCGTTTTCTTACATACATAACAAGTCCTCCGTTTGGAATGTAAACGCTTAGGCTTGTTGTTGTGCTTGCGCAGCAACCGCTTGGCGATGAAGAATGGCTGAAAACTCTTCCATAAAGTTGCCATAGCTATTTTCAAGCTTTTCAACTTGATGGCTAAAGCGGTTGTAGGCAATAACGGCAGGTATTGCCGCAAAAAGACCAATGGCTGTTGCAATAAGCGCTTCGGCAATACCAGGAGCAACCATTGCCAACGTGGCTTGCTGAACCTCACCTAGGGCGATAAATGCGTTCATGATGCCCCACACCGTTCCAAATAAACCAATGTACGGACTAATTGAGCCTGCAGTGGCAAGAAACGGTAAACGGCTTTCTAATTCTTCTACTTGGCGCGACATAGACACACGCATAGCGCGATAAGTACCGTCAACAATACCGTTAGTGGCCGTATTTGATTTTCTTAGTCGAACGAACTCTTTAAACCCTGCACAAAAGATGCTGCCCATCCCCGTTAAATTTGTGCGAGCTGAAAGTTCTTGGTACAGGCGGTTTAAGTCTGCACCTGACCAAAACTTATCTTCAAACTGACGCATTTCAGTACGTGCCGCAGACAATGCTTTACTACGCTGAAAAATAAATGTCCAAGAAGCAACCGAAACGCTTAGCAATAGCAGCATTACAAGCTGAACAATAAAACTTGCTTGCAGAAACAAGCCGATAAATGTGAGATCAGATGACACGCGAAATTTCCCCTAACAAAGTACGTGGTAGTCTTTTTGGCTTCATTGTAGCCAAATCGACGCAGGCAACCTGAATATCTCCTGATACCAGTTTGTCGCCCTGTTCATTTTTTATGATTTGTTGAAACGTCATACTAGCGCCCTTTAATTCTACAACGTGAGACTCAATACTCAACAGCTGGTTGAATCGCGCTGGCGCATAGTTATGCATCTCAACGCGTTTGACGACAAATGCGATAGATTGTTCCATTAATGTGTCTTGTTCAAAGCCAAGCCCGCGAAGCCACTCGGTTCGTGCTCTTTCCATAAACTTTAGATAGTTGGCGTAATACACTATGCCGCCCGCGTCAGTATCTTCGTAATACACCCTTACCTGGTGTTTATGCATAACTATTCCCAAAATAAAAAAATTTATAATCCAGCACAGCACTTAAACAGCAAAAAACAGCGATAAATTAAAAACAAAAAACAAGCTACAAGCCACACTATAATTAGGTTTTAATTATTTTTAAACCAATCTTAAACACTTATTTAACACATTAGTTTTTCTAATTAGAAAGAACAATTTAACTCAATTGTAGTTTTTTCGGCACTCCCTATAATGCACAGCATCAGTCATACAGAGTGTGATGGTGCGAAGCACGGTCATGCAAGAGACATTCTCCTGTTAGACATGAGTTCCCTGGATTTATTTCCTTCAACACTTGTTGTTTTAGCCCGCTCTCTGAGCGGGCTTTTTTTTTGCATTTTTCAGCACAATATAAATGACTGCCTGCCCGATTGATGTAAAACATAAATATTTACAAAGTTCGATAACGCTATTTCTTCGTATTTAACTTAAGAAAATTGAGCAAAGGGCATGCCACAACACTGCCATGCCGCTGAATATGAATATCTCTGACGTGTTTAAAACAGCGTTAGTCTGATGGTGTAAAGCCGAAATGAAGATAGGCGCGCTGCGACACGATACGCCCGCGAGGAGTACGCTGTAAAAAGCCCTGTTGAATTAGAAACGGCTCAATCACATCCTCTATGGTTTCTTTCTCTTCTCCAATAGCAGCAGCAAGATTGTCTAAACCAACCGGCCCGCCATCAAATTTTTCAATAATAGCCGTCAGCAGCTTGCGGTCCATGTAGTCAAAACCTTCTTTGTCTACATCAAGCATATCAAGCGCTTTTGCCGCTACATCTGCCCCCACTGTACCGTCGGCTTTAATTTCTGCGTAGTCACGTACTCTGCGCAATAAGCGGTTAGCTATTCGTGGTGTGCCTCTAGAACGACGAGCAACTTCTTGGGCGCCCTCTTCGCTCATATCCAAGTTTAAGAAGCTCGCGCTTCTTGCCACAATACTTGTGAGGTCTTTAACGTTATAGAACTCAAGACGCTGTACTATGCCGAAGCGATCTCGTAATGGTGAGGTTAGTGAGCCAGCACGCGTTGTAGCGCCAACTAATGTAAACGGAGGAAGGTCTAACTTTATTGAACGCGCTGCAGGCCCCTCTCCAATCATAATATCAAGCTGATAGTCTTCCATGGCAGGGTAAAGGATTTCTTCAACCACTGGACTTAGACGGTGTATTTCATCAATGAACAACACATCGTTGCGTTCTAAATTGGTGAGAAGTGCTGCTAAGTCACCCGCTTTTTCTAATACAGGGCCAGACGTGGTTTTAATATTTACGCCCATCTCGTTAGCAACAATGTTAGCCAACGTGGTTTTACCTAGCCCCGGAGGACCAAAAATAAGTAAATGATCTAAAGCATCGTCGCGATTGCGCGCCGCTTGAATAAAAATCTCCATTTGCTCGCAAACATGTGGCTGACCGGTATAGTCTTCCAGCATTTTGGGGCGTATGGCGCGATCAATCACCTCGTCTTCGGTGCTTGCGTCGGGCGTAATGAGTCTGTCGGCTTCAATCATGATAGTTCTACTTTAAACAATAACGTGAACGCACTGACTAATAAGTGCAATACCTTCACAAGGCACTTTTAAATGGCCGCTTTTAACGCTTCACGAATAAGGGCTTCACTTTCCATTCCCTCATTGTAAACACTATCAACCAGCTTACTGGCCTGTGCTGGCTTGTAACCTAGCGCTATCAGTGCACTTTGCGCTTCCTCACGCGCATCGTTCACTTCAACAATGGTATTTTTCGACAATAAGTCACCGCTAGGTGGCGGAACAACAACACTTTGTGCTTTTCCAAATTTTGCCAATCTGTCTTTAAGCTCTACCACTAAGCGTTCTGCAGTTTTCTTTCCAATACCAGGTAAACTTACCAGTGCTGATACATCTTCGTTTTGTACACTTGCCAAAAACTGCCCTGCTGACATACCTGATAAAATGGCCAAGCCAAGTTTAGGGCCAACACCATTGGCTTTAATTAGCTCGCGGAATAAACCTCGTTCCATTTTGTCGGCAAAACCAAATAGTAGCTGCGCGTCTTCACGAACAACAAAATGCGTATATACCACCACTTCTTCGCCTACAGCAGGAAGTTGGTAAAAGCTTGTCATGGGCATATGAATTTCGTAACCAACACCGGCTACATCTACAAGAATTTCTGGTGGCTGCTTTTCAGCCAACGTACCGCGAATTCGTCCAATCATGAAAAATCTCTGTAAAAGCGTGAGCTACAGGCAGTTTTATCGCAGGCGGCCTCGTACCGTTTTGCGCGCTTGCCCTGCCATATTAATCAGGCTCTGTTCGGTGTGTGCATGACACAAGGCAACGGCTAACGCATCGGCTGCGTCGGCTTGTGGCGTGCCGCTTAAGTTCAAAAGGTGTTTAACCATATGCTGAACTTGCGTTTTATCTGCACTCCCTTTTCCTACCACCGACTGCTTGATTTGCCTGGCGCTATATTCAGCAACAGGAAGCTGCGCTTGCGTAGCCGCTACAATAGCAGCGCCTCTTGCCTGACCCAACTTTAATGCTGAGTCAGGGTTCTTTGCCATAAAGACTTGCTCTATCGCAAATTGCTGAGGCTTGTATTGGCGAATAATATCGCCAATGCCAGTAAAAATATTGGCAAGACGCGATGGTAAATCGGTCGTACCTACGCGAATACAGCCACTGGCCACGTACACTAACTTACCTTGCTTACGTTCAATTAAACCGTAGCCTGTAATCCTAGAACCTGGATCTATACCCAGTATAACCATTAAGGCACACTCGGTACAAACAAAGATACCGCTTCTTTATTTGATGGAGACCACAAACGCGTAAGCGCTTCGTCTTTCGACACCCACTCGTATTGTAAATGCTCAGTAAGCGTAATGGGTAAATTGCTGTTTATTTGTAGAGAAAATACATGCTCTGTATTGTGAACAGTGCCGGGAGGATAACGATGCAGCCAACGGCTACGAATAACATATTGGTTTTGCTTATTGTGATCGTTGATCACAAAACCATGGGCCTTAGCGTCTATTCCTACTTCTTCGCTTACTTCTCGGTAAGCAGTCTCGATAGGACGCTCTCCGTCTTCGAGCGCGCCAGTGACAGACTGCCAAAAAGTAGGGTCGTCTTGTCGCTGTAGCAATAGCACTCGGTAGTGTTGGTCATACAACACTACCAGTGCAGATTCAGGCTTCTTATATGCCATAAATTACGATTGCTTTTTCACCGTTGCAATTGCAAGCTCTTCAAGCTGCTGTGGATTTGCAGGGCTAGGTGCAGACGTTAACGGGCACGCCGCCGTTGTTGTTTTCGGGAATGCCATTACATCACGAATAGACGTTGCGCCAGTCATTAGCATTACTAAGCGATCTAGACCAAATGCAAGACCTGCATGCGGTGGCGCACCAAAGCGCAGTGCATCAAGCAAGAAGCCGAATTTATTCTTCGCTTCTTCATCGTCAATACCAAGAATGTTGAACACAGTCGCCTGCATGTCTTCGTTGTGAATACGTACAGAGCCACCACCTAACTCAACACCGTTCAGTACCATGTCGTAAGCGTCAGATAAGGCTTCAGCTGGGTTCGCTTTTAGCTCTTCTGGCGTTAGACCGCGTGGCGCCGTGAACGGGTGGTGAATAGCGTGAAGCTGTCCGTCAAACTCTTCAAACATTGGGAAGTCAACTACCCAAAGTGGCTTCCACTCGCCTTCAAGCAGTTCAAAGTCTTCGCCTAATTTAAGACGAAGCGCACCCATTGCTTCAGTCACTACTGTGTAGCTGTCTGCGCCAAACAGTAAAATGTCACCGCTTTGTGCGCCAGTGCGCTCAAGCATAGCGTTAGTGATATCTTCTGTTAGGAATTTAAGAATTGGCGACTGTAGACCTTCAAGACCTGCTTGCGCGTCGTTCACTTTAATCCATGCTAGGCCTTTAGCACCGTAAATGCCTACAAATTTGGTGTACTCATCAATTTGCTTACGCGACAGTGACGCACCGCCTGGCACACGAATAGCCGCAACGCGACCTTTCGGATCGTTTGCAGGGCCGCTGAATACTTTAAAGTCTACATCGGCTAGTAAGTCTGCTACGTCTGTTAACTCTAATGGGTTGCGTAAGTCTGGCTTATCACTACCAAAACGCTTCATCGCCTCCGCGTAAGTCATTCGCGGGAAGTCGCCAAGGTCAACATTAAGCATTTTGTTGAACAAGTCGCGGATCATGCGCTCGGTAATAGACATCACGCCGTCTGCATCTAAGAACGTAGTCTCGATATCAATTTGCGTGAATTCTGGCTGGCGATCAGCACGTAAGTCTTCATCACGGAAGCACTTAACGATTTGATAATAACGGTCCATGCCCGACATCATTAGCAGCTGCTTAAATAGCTGTGGCGATTGTGGTAACGCGAAAAACTCGCCTTTGTGCGTACGACTTGGCACTAGATAATCACGCGCGCCTTCTGGCGTTGCCTTGGTAAGAATTGGTGTTTCAATATCAAGGAAACCTTCTTCTTCTAAGAAGCGACGCACTGCACCAGTCACTTTTGCACGGAACTGCAAACGCTGGCTCATTAGTGGACGACGAAGGTCCAAATAACGATAGCGAAGACGCTGCTCTTCTGAGTTTTCTTGATTCCAATCTAACGGTAAAACATCTGACTTATTAATTACTTCAAGCCCTGTACCCAAGATTTCAATCTCTCCGGTACGCATGTCTTTATTTACTTGACCTTCTGGACGCGCACGTACTTTACCCGTTAGCTTTACGCAGAACTCGCTGCGCAGTGTGTTTGCTACCGATAAAACCTCAGGTAAGTCTGGGTCGAACACCACTTGTACGATACCTTCGCGGTCACGTAAGTCGATGAAGATTACACCGCCTAAGTCGCGACGCTTATTTACCCACCCGCAAAGGGTAACTTCTTGTCCAATGTATGATGAATCGATATTCCCACAGTAATCTGTGCGCATGGTCCTTGACCCCTGATATATTTTCTTGCTTCTCATGCAGTGAAATGGCGCGTTGTTTATCGTGTGTTTTAGGGCTTAAGCACTGCCATAAAATCGCGTAAACTTGCTGGCCAATTCGTTGGCCCGCACACTACATGCATAATGTAATGATTTAAAGGCCGCATAGTATAAACAAATGCTTGATAAAGCCCAATGACAAATATGCACAAATCAGCCATATCACAAGGAAATATCTACATTGGTCTGCCAATGTGGCAGCACAGCCACTGGCCAAGCACATGGTTTGCAAACTCGCCTAAGTCTGATAATGCATTATCGCTATATGCCAAAGAGTGTAATACCGTAGAGGGAAACACGACGTTTTACTCACTTCCCCACCAAGACGCTGTAACACGTTGGTGTGAGTCAGTACCTGACAACTTCCGGTTCACATTTAAGCTTCACCAAAATATTAGTCATGTACATCAACTACAGCATTGTGAGGACGAAGTTGCACAGCAGCTATCGCTTTTACAGCCTATGCGCGAAAAATTAGGCGTGGTGATGCTGCAGTTACCCGCATCTTTTGGCCCTGACAAGCTACCATTATTGGAACAATTTATAGCCGCATTACCGAGTGATTTGAACATTGCCGTAGAAGTCCGTCATTTGGCATTCTTCGCTAAGGGCGCAGAAGAGAAAGCCTTAAATCAGGTTCTTATGCGCCATAACTGCAATCGCATTATTATGGATACAAGAGCGCTGTTCACAGGCCCCTGCAACTCTGACATTCTGTCTGAAGTAAGAGGAAAAAAGCCCAGAGTACCCGTTAATGTAATTGCGACTGGCAAGACGCCTATAGTGCGTTTTGTAGGTAATGATGAAGATGCAGACAACGAGGCCTGCTTGCGCCCATGGGTGAATAAAGTGCAGCAGTGGCAACGGGAAGGAAAAGATGTCTATTTCTTTTGTCATCGCCCAGACAACAAAGACGCACCATGGCTGGCTCAGCAGTTTATTGATTTGTATAACGCTACCAGTCCAGCTGCACAGCTACCAGACCTTGCACTTAAAGCTCAACCAGAGCAAGACAGCCTATTTTAGCGACAAACGCACGCGTTCAGGCGTTCAGGCGTTCAGGCGTTCAGGCGTTCAGGCGTTCAGGCGTTCACCTAATCATGCGTGCGCTTTTCTATGGATTATATAGCCTTAACAGCATCGGAAAATGCGAGTTATTATCAGGCACCTTGTCGAAAATCAGATGCATCAAGCTCATGCTTTTTCATTAGCTTGTGCATATCTGTTCTGTTTCGCCCAGCCAGTTCAGCAGCACGGGTCACATTTCCATCTGTCATTTTAAGAAGCTTATGCAGATACTGTTGTTCAAATGCATCACGCGCTTCAGTAAGCGTTGGCCAGCTTTGTCTTGTGGCAGAAAGTGCTTGCTCTACCAAATGAAGCGGGATAACCGGTGTTTGTGTTAGTGCTACGCACTGCTCTACTACGTTTACGAGTTGGCGAACGTTACCGGGCCAAGATGAGGTGACTAACTGCTGCATAGCATCATCAGAGAACTGGCTTACATTGACGCCATGACGCTGTGCACTTTGTTGTAACAAAGAGCGAGCAAGCAACGGAATATCCTCGCTTCGGGCTTTAAGCGACGGTAGCTTCAAGTTCACCACGTTTAAGCGGTAATACAAATCTTCACGGAATGTACCGTCTTCCATCTCTTTATGTAGGTCTTTGTGCGTTGCTGAGATAATGCGCACATCAATATCAACGTGTTTACTGCTGCCCACAGGACGAATTTGGCGCTCTTGCAAAGCTCGCAATAGCTTTACCTGTAGCGTCATTGGCATATCGCCAATTTCATCTAAAAACAGTGTACCACCATCGGCTTCTCTGAATAGACCAGGGTGGGCTGCAACAGCCCCCGTGAATGCACCTTTGGCGTGACCAAACAGCTCTGATTCTAGAAGGTTTTCTGGTAGCGCACCGCAGTTGATTGCCACAAAAGGTTTGTCGCCGCGATTACTTGCATTGTGAATGGCGTTCGCGAGTAGCTCTTTACCTGTTCCACTCGCGCCGCTAATGAGTACCGAAACTTCGCGTTGCGCTATACGAAAAGCCTGATCAAGCACGTTCAGCATTTCAGGGGAACGGGTAATAATGTCTTTCGCCCAATCTCCTGGTTTAGCCGCTTGCGACTGGCTTAGTGCTTTTTGCAGCAACGTGCGCAATTCATCATGATCGACAGGCTTTGGTAAAAAACCAAAAACGCCGCGCTGAGTTGCAGCCACTGCATCGGAAATAGTGCCGTGAGCCGTCATTAAGATAACGGGTATGTCTTTTCGAATGCCCATAATTTCTTCAAACAGGCTTAACCCGTCTAAACCTGGCATACGCAAGTCGCTAAGCACTACATCGTAGTTTTCGTTTTGCAGCTTTCGTAATGCTGCATTGCCATCTTCTACTGCCGTTACGTTGTATCCTTCGCCTTCAAGTCGAATGGTCAGCAACCTAAGCAGGCTTTTATCGTCATCGACCAACAATAAGTTAGGGTTACTACTTTCCTTTTCGCTCACTGTTGAGTACTCCTGTTTTTATCCATCAATGCCGCTTCTATTTGCAGCAATTCTTCTAATTTTTTGCGTAAGCTCACCGCGTCATCACGTAATTGTTGTAATGCTTCGCCCCGTTGCGTATTTTCCTTTTCCAGTACAACAAGCGCAGACTCTAATTGCATAAGCTGATTGTTTTGTTCTGCTGCTACCACGTTAATTACTTCTTTGGCTGATGCTGTGAACTTTTCAGAAAGAGTATCTAAAGCAAGCTGAGCACGAAGCCTATCTTGGTAAGGCGTATCGTTTGGCAATGTAAGAACATAAGCACGCACAATATCGTACTGAGAGTTTCCCATTTCCTTAATAGTGGCTTTACGCTCGCTCCATGACGTTGCGCTTGCAACTACCCACTCATTTATCCAAAACCGCATATCGCAATTGTGTTCGAAGTCTTTTGGGGCGTGTTCAAAAAGACATATATCTTCATCTAATATGGCCCTTGCCGCTTCATTTGGCGTGGGCTCACTGCTTTTTGTTTTACTCAACAAACTCTGACACCCTGTCAGCATGAGTAACATCACAATTAATCCACTTAATCTCATCTTTTTTATTGTTCCTGCTGTGGAATGGTTACCCTGAAACATACGTCTGCATAATCAACATCGACCACATGTACCTCACCGTGCATTAGTCTTGCGCAGTCGGCTACAATAGATAGCCCTAAGCCCGTTCCAATTACATTGTCGTTTCGGGGCTCTGTACCTCGAATAAATGGTTCAAATAGGGTTGCAACAGATTCTGGCGCAATGCGTTTCCCGCGATTGGCAACGTCTAACACCAGTTTATCAGCGTTGAGGTATATTTTAATATCAATTGGTCTGCCAACGGCACCGTGCGCTACCGCATTTGATACCAAATTATCGAGTATTCGGCGAAATAACTCTTCATCTAATATTGCTCTCTCGGGCGCAATGCTTACTTCCACATCTCGGTTTTGAATGGCAAGTGCGTAGTCCTCAAGGCAAGCATCGACAAGTTGTTTAGGAGAGCTCGACACTAATTTGGGCTGTGCCTGTTGTAACAGCAAATTATAATCGAGCAGTTTTTCAACTAATGTGTTTAATCGGTGAGTACTGGCGGTTAATAGTGATAACACTTCCCGCTGGCCGTTATTTAATTCACCCACTACGTTCTCTGAAAGCAGGCTACAGCCTTCTTTAATACTGGCTAGCGGGGTTTTTAACTCGTGCGCGGCATGACGTAGCAACGCTGTGCGTATGTGTTCTAACTGCTGAAGCCTGTCGTAAAGCCAATGCAGATCTTTTTCTACATCAATAAGCTCTTTCGGTGCTTGGCGTGATAATGGCGGTAGTTCTCCACCACTATGCGCAACAATGCGAATGATTTTTTTGAGGTTATTTACAGGGTTAACAATAAGCTGACTGCCAAGCAAAATAAGCAAAAGCGACACACTTACCAGCATTGCGGTAGACCACGCCTGTTTTGCCTGCATGGCATTCAAGTCATCTTGCTGCAGTTGTACACGCTGGTTAATTGCGCCTTCAACGTCGTCTCGCAATTGTTCTACACTGTTACTCACAGAAGCAAGATAAGCGTTTAACAGCAACTGATCTTCAATGGTTCGATAATCAGCAAGTTGGTTTAGTTGTTCAGATAGTCTTTCGCACGTTGGTGACGCCGACAACGTTTGGCACAAATTATCGGCAGCCACGGCAAATTGTTCTAGCGCGTTATCAGACAGTGTAGCCACCTGCTCGTTTCTCAAAACAGCAAATTGTCTGACACTTCGCTCAACGTCTGTTACCGCATTGTCTAAACGCTGCATGTCACCCACTACATCTACCACAAAGCGGGTTTCAAGCGTTGTCATTTGGCCTACCTTGGCTAAATCGCTTTGGCTTTGCCATAGCAAGGCAATAAGAGGAATAAGGGCTAGAACAAAACTACCTAAGGTTAACTGCCGAAGCGAGCCCACCTGCATCAGGCGTTCACCCAATGAAAACTTATTAATCAGAACCTTCCCCTTAAAAAACCATCGCCAAACTAACTAAAAAAACACGATCTAGTTAATGGCTATTTCCTTTTTGTTGCCCGGTGTTAATTGACTTTTGGTTAACTCAGCTTCAGAAAGCTTTCCGTCTTCGTTGTCGTCAATCAAGCCGAAGTTACGCAGCAAACCAGTGTGGCGAACAGCTTCTTTAAGCGAAATAAGACCGTCTTTATCCGTGTCTAACTGTTCCATAAGAGAGCGCGCCGGCGACGCCTGAACGTCTGCCATTAGCACAGTTTGCATTGCCGCTACTGTGCACGCAGCTAAGAATACTTTTTCGAGTCGTTTCATCATGAATCCTCCGCAAAAATGCTCGTTAAAATCCTTCTTACTAGGCTCTTCAAAACATGCATTTATTTAAACGGTATTCGTTTTGAAAAGTGCCTAGATAGTATCACTAGTCATCAATTAACCACTACTGTAAGTTTGCAAATTACATCAAAAGATATTGTTGTGAATAGCCTATGCGAGTTTCAGACCAAAACTACATTAGCTTTTTATTTCAATGATTTGATTCAAAAATTGGATTGTATACACACAAGAGCACAAAGAGTGTGTGGCAAAAAAGTGACAGTTATTTGCAACACTTTCTTTTAAGAGAATTCTTCAACACTGTATTGCGCCTTTAAGGCTAGAAGCTGGTCTAAAGGAATGGGCTTACTGAACATAAAACCTTGTACACTATCGCAACCATGAAGTTTCAAGTAATCCCATTGTTCGAGGTTTTCGATACCTTCTGCACACACCGAAAGCGATAATCGTTTTGCCAAGTCAATAATAGCCCCCGTTACAAGACGACTTCTTTCAGAGGTTTGTATTTCAGTAACAAACTGACGGTCAACTTTTAGGGTGTCTATATTAATTTGCGTTAGATAGCTTAGTGAAGAGTAACCAGTGCCAAAGTCGTCCAGCGCAATAGCACACCCCATATTACCAATACGTCTAAAGAATTTGTTAGATAAAGCGAAGTTTTCGAGGTAAGCACTTTCGGTCACTTCAAACTCTATATTTTCGGGGTTAATACCGTTTACGCTAAAAGTATTGTAAATAAAGTCGAACAGATGAGCATTACGAAGGTCGTGACCAGATAAGTTAATCGACACTCTAAAAGTGCTTGATGATGCCCAGTGCTTGATAGTTGGAATATCTAAGCAAACACGCTGTATTACCCATTGTGTAATAGCGGTAATTTTTCCGCCCTGCTCTGCAATCGGGATAAACTCGTTGGGCATAACTAATCCAAATTCAGGGTGTTGCCAGCGAATAAGTGCTTCAGCCCCAATTATGTACCCGTTGTTATTGACTTTAACTTGGTAATGAACCACAAATTCATCGTTATTTATGCCGCTTTCAATACCATTGGCAAGGTGTAACTTACGTTTGTGTGATTCCACCATGTCCGGTGTAAATAAGGTGAAACTACCTCGCCCTCTCGCCTTTGAACGATACATAGCAAGGTCAGCATTACTCATTAACTCGCTTAAGTCATAGTTTGCATCAGTAGCATTTGCTATGCCCACACTAAGGCCAACGGTTAATGACAAACCACGTAATTCAAAAGGCTCATCAAACGCAGTAATAAGACGTGTAGCAAGGCTTTCTGCTGCCGCTGTCGATACATCCCTATCGGGAAGCACTAGGAACTCGTCGCCACCCAAACGGGCAAATAAGTCACCATCTCTTAGCAATTGCTGCACGCGGTCTGCCACTTCGATTAAAATCAAATCGCCCGTTTCGTGCCCTAACGAATCGTTGATACCTTTGAACCCGTCTAGGTCAAAAAACAGCAGCATAATGTCTTCATCATTACGCTTTGCTCTTGCCAACTCCAAGCGCAAATTATCTAATACAAACTGTCTATTTGGTAAGCCAGTCAAACTGTCAAAATTAGCAAGCCGCGCCATGGTTTCTTGTTGATCAACCAGCGTTTGCTTCTGCTCAAAGTTTATCAGCAGCTCTACTTCAATAGTATCGAGCAAACTGTTGATGTTGTTTGACAAGCGACCTATTTCGTTACCTGAAACGATTGAACTTCTTAACGAATAATCTTTTGATTCGAAAACACTTTGTGTGAATTTTTTTAGCGTTGTTAGTGGTGTAATTAAAAGGTGAATACAAAGCATGCAGATAGCGACGCACAATATCCAAACCACAATAATTACAGGCACTTGATTGAGCAGGGTTTTCTTTGAACCTTGCGTTAATGCACCGTCTACATCAACGTAAATAACTACGTGGCCCAGCGGATACAGGCTACTCCCAATCAATTGGTGCGCTACCATAGCATTGCCGTAATGTGTTACGCCAAATGGAACGCTTTGCGGCTTACTTGGTATATCGGAGAGTACTTCAGGATTGATATTCGCTTGCTCAACAGAAGACAGGGCGCGATAGTTATTATCGTAAAAAGTAGCCGATAATATATTGGGGTTGCCTCTTAAAGACTGAAACACCTTGTTATGGAGTGTTTTATTGCCTGGGCTTTGCTCCATCACCACCGCAAGTTGACGGGCAAGTTCGTCGCTTAATGCTGAAGTGTTCTTTAAAAGAATGTCTTCAATGGCGTTATTGTGTTCAACTTTTGTAACTACTGCTACCGAAATAGCAAGCACCGACATAGACAGCGCGATAACCACACCAATTGGTACTTTTAACGTTTTAAACACACGTACACCTTTAACTATTGCTACTCAATACAAAGCCAAACAAACTAATTTATTAGATACACTAGCTTTGTTTACTGCCAATGAGGTGCCCAATAGTAAGATACTGTTAGCAAAAACTAAAATAAAATTTAGTCATAGTGTTTTGGTTATTAAATGAATAAAACGCTTAGTTTCCCTCAACCACTGCAAGTTTTGCTTTAATGAACTGACTGTGTGGCACATAAAGCAATTCGGCGATTTGACGAATAGTGCTTTCTTCTAACGGTGCCAAGCTTTTGTCAGCATAGGCAATTGCCCATAAGCTTCTAATAATATCGTTGCGTTCTTGTGCACTACAGTGCTGATTAACAACTTGTGTAAACTGAACAAGGTCAACAGCGTCTTCTGCTGTATCCTGGCCCTTCCTTAACAACAACGACATAGCTTCTTCATCGAGCTTTACGTGCTTTTGGAGCTGTTTCTTGTATTCGTCTCGTTCTTCGTCAGTCACTTCATTGTCAGCGCTTACTATTTCACTGAGTAAAGCTGCTGTCGCTAACTCTAGGGTGTAAGAAGGAGAAGACGCTGTCTTCGTTTCAAAGAGATTAAGAAATGATTTAAGCACTATGAACTACCGTTAAAATGAAAGAGTCTTGTTATATGTTGTACTGTTGACAAGCAAAATACGTTTATTCAACACTCACAAGCGTTAAGCAAAACCGGCGTAGTCAGTATTGAGCAAACAGGTGATTTTGCTTCCCCCTTTGTCAAACCATACTTTTTCACATAAAGCATGCAAAAGCGGGATCCCTCTTCCGTAAGAGGCTTCCGAGTTAGCCAGAGATGCATTTTTCCAATTAAAACCCTCTCCGCTGTCTTCAACACTCAGTAGCACTTTACTTTCTTGCGGTACCGATTCTACACGCACAATAATACGCCCGGTCTCAAGCGCATTTAAACTTTTTTCTCGTGCTTCATAATAAGCATGAAACCCGTTCTCTTCCGATTTCAATTTAGAGTCGAGTGCTAAGATGCCATGCTCAAGTGCATTATTAAATAATTCAGAAAGTACCGTATACATGATTGAGCGAACGCCTTTAACGCCCTCACATTGTCCTGCCAGCTGGAGAACACGTTGCAGTATATCAGGTTGTTTTAAGTGCTCGGCAACTAGTGCCACTTCATGAACCGATGGTAGACCAACTGCACTTTTCGAGGGCTCCGTCAACGTAATGGGCTTTGCCGTAAAAATGACTAAGGTCACGTCATCTTCAAACTCATCGTTGGCTGCGAAGGTTTCAACACGCTGTTTTAAAGACGATGTTGATACCCCCCCTGTTTCTTGTAGCTCCGACTTGACCAAATTTGCAAAACCTTCCTCAAGCAGCATGTCATTATTTGCGTTAGTCCTTTCTATTAAACCGTCACTGTAAATAATAAGCTGTTCACCAGCGTCTAATTGAATTGAATCGTAATCGGTATTAAGTTCGTGGTCTTCAAGTATACCTAATGCCATATGCCGTGATGGGAGCTGGCGAAAAGACGTGTTGTTGCTTGACGGAATAAAGATAGATGGCATTCCGCCTTGCCAAACATTTACTCTATTTCCTCTTGCGTTTATCTCGCCCACTACAGCAGCCATAAACATATCATTAGGCAGGAATTGCAAAAGAATAGTGTTTAGTTCAGCAACGATTTCACTTACTGATACGCCTTGCTGAGTAAGTTCTTGAAACGCCCGGGTAACTGGCAGCGCACCAATAGCCGATGCCAAGCCATGACCGGTAAAGTCGCCCACAATAAAATAAATGCCACCACTTGGGCTTGCTTCACAAAGAAATAAATCGCCATTGAATGTTTCAGCAGGGTTCAAACAATAGTCAAAATGAGACAGTACGTCACTACTGTTAACAATGGCGTGACTGAATATATGCTCGACGATGGCGTGTTCCCGCGCTACTCGCTGATTGAACAGTCGAAGCGTTTGATTTTGCTGTTCAACATGTAAACTTAATGCACGTATCTTTAAATGCGCGCGGATTTTTGCGGTAAGAATATGTTTATCGAAGGGTTTGGTGACGAAATCATTTCCCCCCACTTCTAAACACTGTACTAAGCTGTCCTTATCTTCCAAAGCCGTAATAAAAAGGATGGGAAGATAAGGACCATGGGTTAATGCGCGAATTTGTGGGGCAACATCGTAGCCAGATAACCCTGGCATCACCACGTCAAGCAGCACTAAATCGGGTTTATGCTGCTTGAAAAGTTCCATCGCCTCTTCGCCGTCTTTCGCTTCTACGCAGTCTTTATAGCCTGCGTTGAACAACATATTAGACAGCAGCGAACGATTAATAAATTCGTCATCAACAATCAGTATTTTCAAGAGCTTTCTCTAGTGTGATTTACTTGATTTCAAACTTTTTATCGAACCGCGAAATTTTCAATATTTTTGCCACCTGAGGTCTTGCGTTTTCAATACTGTATGAGAGCTTTCGCTCGTTCAGCGATTTTTGCATGTTTAGTAGCATTCCCAGTGCAGAACTGTCCATATACTCGGTTCTAGATAGTTCGACCGTTATGTGTGTTGTTTCCTCTTTTAGCTCGGCGTAGGCATTGCGAAATTCTTCTACTTTACTGAAATCGAACTTATTGCCTACGTCAATAACCAATATTTCGCCTTGGCTGCGATAGCTAGACGTTATATCCATATGCGCTCCTTGGAAAATCTCGCGTTAAATGCTTCATCAGATGCTGTTAATTTTGCTATTCTTTATACTAGTTGAAGATAATAGCAATGTCACAAAAGCCGTCTTAAACTTTTGAATGTGACAAGAGTAAAAATTGCTTTGTGATAAAGTACTGAGTTTTTGGGTACTTAGTTTTGGGGGTAAATTCTATGCAAGACTGGCAAGACGCTCTTTTGGTTTACAGTACCGAAAGCGGCAAAGTTAAGCCCGAACCAAAGAAAGAAGTACGTTCAACGTCCAGTGATGGCGTTGTGCGAATACACAGAGAGACGAAGGGACGAAAAGGAAAAGGCGTCTCGTTAGTTAAAGGACTAGACTTAGATGCTGCAGCGTTGAAGACGCTGGGATCTGAACTAAAGAAAAAATGTGGTTGTGGTGGCGCCGTTAAAGATGGCGTGATTGAAGTTCAAACTGACGATAGAGAGAAACTAAGCACCCTACTACAAGCGAAAGGTTACAAGGTAAAACTTGCCGGCGGTTGATTAAGTCAACTACCTCTTTTTCACAAACGTATAACAAAAAGAGTCTGAAATGGAAAAGCTGTCAATTTCTGATTTACATATTATTCTGGTGGAGCCTTCTGATACACAGAGGAAGATTATCACCACGCTACTGCTTCAAGAGAACGTTAAGGAAATTGACCCTGTCAGTACCCTAGCTGAAGCTCGCTCTGCGGTAAAAGCGCATGGCGCCGACCTTATAGTAAGTGCCATGTATTATGAAGATGGTACTGCACTTGAGCTGTTGAAATTCATCAAAGAAGACGAGAATTTCAAAACCATACCGTTTATGTTGGTTTCAAGTGAAAACCGCATGAGCAAGCTCGAGGAATTTAAGCAAGCAGGCGTGGCGGCTATTCTTCCCAAGCCGTTTGAGCCGTTGCACCTGTCTCGAGCGTTAAACGCAAGTCTTGATCTAATCAACCACGACGAACTGGAGCTTGAGCTTTTCGATGTTCACGACGTTCGCGTTTTGCTTGTTGACGACAGTAAGCTTGCCAGAAACCATATTCGACGCGTTCTGGAAGGTATGGGGCTTAAACGTATCAAAGAAGCAGAAAATGGTGCAATGGCGCTTACGTTTATTAAAGAAGAGTCTTTTGATTTGGTAGTAACGGATTACAACATGCCTGAAATGGATGGCCGTGAGCTTTCTGAGTTTATTCGCTTTAATCCAGAAACAACGCATATACCTATTATAATGGTAACGTCTGAATCGGCAGATAGCGCGCATATGTCAAACATTCAACAAACGGGTGTTAACGCACTATGCGACAAGCCTTTCGAGCCAAATGAAGTGCGACAAATGCTGTCGGCACTACTTGGAAACTAACGTTTCTCAGGTTGAAAGAGCGTATCGTTGACCCGCTACTACATGAGCGACGATATCAATTATATAAACGCGTGCTTCACAGTGTGAATGCACGCTTTTTTTTTGCTTTGTTTAATGACACGCGAGCATGATTTCTTCGCACTCAAGCCTCATTTTATTACACACAGAATGCGCATAATTAATTTCTAAAAACTTAGCAACCCCCAGACATTAAAAAAGCCACCCAACAATGTAAAAATTGATTGACACACTACAAACTTCCGCATACAGTCGAAGTATGAAAAAAATTACATCACATGCAGCCATTTTCTTTTTTGCGTTTACGTCCTTTAATTAGGGAGGCGCAGTAGCATGCATGAAAAAACCTCCCTCCAGGGAGGTTTTTTTTTAACTTGAACATGCACAAATATAGCCAACACTTACTATTACTTATATAAAGCTTGAACACGGGAACATTATGTCAGACAACGCCTTAGATACGGTAAGAGCGAGGATAACAATGCTCGACACTGAACTACTTACTTTACTTTCGGAGCGCAGACAGCTTACTAACGAAGTTGCAGAGACGAAAATTAAGCACCATATTCCCGTTAGAGATCAAAAGCGTGAAGAACAACTGTTAGTGCGCTTGATAAAAGAAGGCCAACGCATAGGTCTTGATCCTCATTACGTTACGCAAATTTTTCACGTCATCATTGAAGATTCGGTGCTTAATCAGCAGGCAATGTTAGCCGAGCGCGCTAACCCTGGCAGCTCACTTCCATTGAACCGAGTAGCATTTCTTGGTGATAAGGGTTCGTACTCTTATTTGGCAACACAAAAGTATTTCTCTCGTCGCCCGGGGGAGCTTTTGGAAATCGGTTGCCAAAGTTTTGCTGAAATTATTCATAAAGTAGAAAACGCTGAAGCCGACTATGCTGTTTTACCAATCGAAAACACCACGTCTGGCAGCATTAATGAGGTTTACGACCAACTTCAGCATACACAATTAAGTATTATAGGCGAGCTAACCCACCCTATTCGCCATACTTTGCTGGTGGGCACCGACACCAGTATTGATAAAATCAAAACGCTGTACGCACACCCGCAAGTGTTCACCCAGTGCAGTCACTTCTTAGCCGAGCTTGGCAATGTAGAGGTGAAAACGATGGACAGCACATCTAGCGCCATGTTGACGGTAAGTGAACTACAGCGCGACGACGTAGCTGCTATTGGTAGTGAAGCGGGCGGTAACCTTTATGGGCTAATGGCCATAAAAAGTAACTTGGCGAACCAAAAAGAGAACCACAGCCGCTTTATTGTGGTTGCTAGAAAACCAGTAGTCGTTCCTCTACAAGTACCAGCAAAAACTACGTTGGTCATGTCTACTATTCAAAAACCTGGGGCTTTAGTTGAGGCGTTGTTAGTATTGAAAGATAACAATATCAACATGACCAAGCTTGAATCTCGCCCTATTCCGGGCAACCAATGGGAAGAGATGTTCTACATAGATGTTGAGGGTAATGTGGAAGATGGCCCTATGCAGAATGCGCTAGATGCACTACGTAATATTACCCGTTATGTGAAAGTGCTTGGGTGCTACCCCAGCGAAGAAATTAGCCCTACTAAAGTTGCCGCGGCAAGTGCCCTAACAACATAGGTAAGGCACTGCACACTCCGCTATTTACAATGACAGAACAGCGGCAGCATTACTTTCAACTGCCGCTATTGCTGGAGCACGCCGATAAACACTCACTTTGTTACGGCCATTGCGTTTACTTTCGTAAAGCGCTTCATCGGCATTCGCGTACAACGACGCAAACTGCGGGTTGGAAGTAAGTGTAGATGCGATACCGAAACTCGCGCTGATATTAAATACATGGCCACTCGAGGCAGTATTAATCTCGCTAATTTTTTTGCGCATTGCATTAGCAATTTCAAACGCCCTTCTCTCTGGGCAGCCAGGTAGCAACAGTCCAAACTCTTCACCACCAAGGCGACCAAGGATGTCCTCTCTGCGAATATTCGGCTTAACACTGTCGATAACCGCTTTAAGTACCCAATCACCCACGGGATGACCATAAGTGTCGTTCACTGATTTAAAGTGGTCGAGATCGAAAATTACAAAGGTTAACGGTTCGTTTGTGTCCTTTGCCTGCTTTAACGCTTTAAGCGCAAGCTCGGTAAAGTAATGTCGGTTTGAAATTTTAGTTAACGAATCGGTTTGCGCTTTCTCTCGAAGCGCAATATGCAGTTTGCGGTTAATAATGCCCCACATCAAAACAAGAATAGTGGTTGAGGCTAAAAGCGTAATTAATAGCAAATGGTTCTGCTTTTCTTCGCTTGATAAATCGGCTTGCGCTTTAAGTAAGCTGTTCTCTTTGTCGAGGAGCTGAATTTCTATATTTTTTTCTAAGCTATCGAACTTCGCTTGCTGAATAGCCATCTGTTTAATGTTGTGTTCATCTAAATAGGCTTTATCTGCTTCCGCGTATTGAATGTAAGCATTCAATGCTTCGCTACTATTACCCTCGGCTTTCGCGGCTTCAAAAAGCACATAGTAGGCCGACTTCATTGGTCTAGAATGCCCCATGCCTTTTGCCAGTTCCGCACCTTTCAGCGCACTGTCGCGAGCATTATTAAAATAACGGTTTGCTAAATACACTTGCGCTAGCGTTGTATAGTATTCAGCGGTCAACCTTGGGTAGTTAATACCCTCTACATCCGCCTGAATGGCAATTAGGTCGTCTAACGCTTGCGCCGCTTGCTGCGAGTCACCAAGCATTAACTGTGCTTTCCACAACTTAGATAAATTTAGCGGTATTGGCTCTTTACTGTCGGTACAAATATCAATGGCAGTTTGTAGCGTTTCAAGATCTAACCTTCCGGTGTAATGTAATGACTCACTTCTTAAGTTGTGAGCCATGCAGCGGTTACGTGAAGAAAGGTTGCTATTTACTACACGGTTTGTGTAAACCAAGCTTTGTTCAAAATCTTCCAACTGATTGTAAAAAAGCGCGATGGTGAGAATGGCGAGGTTTTTATCCGTCTCGTTAGCACGGGATAGCAAAGGCACCATATCCGGAATTTGCTGAAGCGCTTTGGGAAAGTCTCTCACTAAAGCGTAGTTATTAAGAATAGAGTTCTTTGCCCTAAGTTTGAGCGAATAGTCTAACGAACTTGCAAACACCCCTTCATATAGGGGGATAGCATCTAGTAATTTACCCGCGTAAGACAGACTATAAGCGTTTAAGTAATTGAAGTACTGGGTTTGCTCTGGTGAAAATTTGCTAGCGTCAGGCGACAGCGCATCTAACGCGTCTCGAAACGCATTGACGTTTTGGCTTCTTAGTTCGTCAGCCACTTTAAGCTTGTCGTCAAACTCATCAGCCATTACTGCTAGTACGAAAAAGGGGCTAATTAATGCCCCTATTAAAAACTGTTTCAACATTAGTACGTTACTGCATGTTATTAATGTACAGTTACCTGATTATCTTTGTCGTCTTCAGGCGTTTCATCTGGCTGCTCGCCATTTTCATCTTCAGGCATTAATAAACACCACATCTTTTCTTTTTGTTGATGAAGTTCATCGGCGTGGTCGGTTTTAAATTGTGCAATTACGTCTGTATTGCGTTGCTTCGACGCGTCTTGAGCGATAGCGAGGAGTTCTTTTAGCGCTTTCATAGTTTTTTGTTCTTCTTATTAGAATATAAGTTATTGGAAGATTTAGGTTTTAGACTATCAGGTAATTACAAAGATGTTAATGACTTCTCAAGAACTTTTATTAATCTGTACAAAAACGCTAATAACCTTTCAAGTGATAGTAAAAAAAACGGCTATCTGCTTTTTTTGGTTCAACAAATGTGCTTTCTTCAAATCCCAATTTGGTTACTAGCCTTTTCGTTGCGAGGTGTTTTTTATCGAAGGTTGCTGTTATTGCAGTCAATCCCAAAGTGCTAAGACCAAAATGTGCTAATGCTCCCATAGCTTCGACAGCTACGCCCCGCCCGTTAGCTTCTCGTCGCAAGATTATACCTATCTCAGCCTCATTTATACCTGCTTCTTTACGCAACATTTGAATACCGCAAAACGTATTAGAGTCTGCAGAGGTAATTGCCCATACTTTTTGTACAGGCCAAGGTTTCTGGTTGTTTTTTAAAAACTGTGACACTACCGCGCTGCTTTTCGCTTCTGATAACGGATTACCAATAAGTCGCATGATCTTACTGTCTTGATAAAGTGCTGCTGTCACAAATGAATGATTACTATCAAGTAATGTATTGTTAAATCGCGGCGTAGAAAACGACATCGTGCCCTTCATTATTGATAACACTCGTCAACAACTAAAGGCGTTTGTGGCGGCACAACAAGCGTTGAGTGTTGGTGTATTTCTTGTTCGTGCAAGGTAGCCAGTGTTACCTTTGAAGCTCTGAACGATTCGATAGGCAGGGTTGCCGCTTCATAAATAATAACAGTGTGACTGGCGTCATAATGTTGAAGTAGCTTTTCGGTAAGACGGCTGCGCTGTTGCTTTGTTGATGTGAAAACGGCAGTAGAAAAATCACCGGCAACACCTACTTGCCAAAGCACAAGATACCCCGACGTATCGATTACCCGTTTATAGCGTAGAAATTGATTCGCTTCGTAATGCTGACAACCGAACTGACCGGGGTCGATATTTAAGTCTGCATAAAGGCAAGCTTCAGCTGAGATCCCTGGCAACATGTAGGCTTCAAAGCCTAACTCTCGTGCTTCAATAATGGCTTGATGCGGTACTTTTGCAAACACACCCGGGTGGCCATAAAAAGCTCCCACTACTTTCTTTCCTTGCTTTACTTGCTCAAGCATAGCATCGCACATTTGCTGATAGGTATGCCGCCTATCCTTGCCCTCGTCATATAGGGGCTGTAAATTTATGGCGTTCACGTTCAGCGACATGATCCAAGCTTCCATGTAATGCTCTGCCACACAAACAAATACAATATCGGCTTGTTCTATATGGCTTTGGCATAGTGGCGACATATGCGCACCAACCATCATTCCTGTGCCTACGCACACTAAACTACCTACCTGTGATGGTTGTTCCATTGAGTTTTCCTTTTACTTAGCACTTGTCTGTTTTTTCAAGCAACTTGTTACTACATCAGCTACTTATTTGAGTGATGAGAAAAAGCACTTTTAACTGAGTTTACTGTACTGGCAAGCGTTACCTTTTCAGCAAACGTTATCACTCCGTTCGCCTTTTTATCATTCTCGCTCTCATGGCTCTCTTTCTTATCACTACCTCCATAGCCAACATTTCCTTTGCTTCTGTCGAAAATTGTGTAGTACTGCGATATTAACGGTAGCCCTAGAATGCATTGATTCGGCCAATGCTTTAAAGGGAAGATTTTAAAGGAAGCGCTATTGAACTCGGGAGCGTGTATTTGCCAATAAGCCTCGGGAGGTAAGGTTAACACCACATCTTCCCCATTTTCACCTTCAAGAAAAAACTCAATAGTCGGCCAGTTTGATAGTGTTAAAGATGCTAGCGGAATGCCCTTTTCTTGGCTTGAGAATGCGCTAAAGGGCTCAAGAATTGATGATAAATCGCTAATATATTTTTCGAGGCTTTCAACCACTTTGTTGTACAAAGAAACGGGCAACCCTATTACCGTCGCCCCAGTATCGACAATAGCGTTGGAACACCAGCGAGTAACGTCTTTTTCAGCAAGCACAGGGGCACTGTGAACATCTCTTTCACCCACTTTAACTGACAGCAAGTTTACGTTGTAAAACTTATCATGCAATACTTTCGCTGACAGCATTGGTTCACGATATAGATCGCGGTGCATCACAGGCTCGCCCATTACAAAAAGCCCGTGATTTTGCCAGTGGGCTAACGCTTTGGTTCTGCAGCATCCATTGTCGTAATAAATACTTGAGCGGTGCAGCCAAAACGCAAACTTATCCGAAACCACGCCCTGCTTTTCAAGTGACGTAAAAAAACTGGGTAACGTGACCGCCTTCGTTTGCTTATATGCAGGGTTGTCGTTTGCGCCTGACATAATGTATTGATATACGTCTTTCTTGGGTGTTTGTGTCTCGGCCGCTTCAAATAAATAATGCGCGTAATTTAAGGGGCGATACGCCAGTCCTAAAATGCCATCAGCATGCTTAAAACACTCGAACTTCCCCGTGTCTGCAATAGCCGTGTAGGCGTCAGGCAGAGTAACACTATGACCGAACATGCCAAGACTAACCTGGGTTTTAATTACCGGCCCGTGCCAGCTACCTACGCCGTAATTAATAGATTGGGTGTAATAGGTGAAATCAGCATGATTGTCGCTTTCAAGGCGATAACAGGCGTGATTAACCGCAAGCGTTGAACTACCAGTATCTAAAATGAGGTGAACGGCGTACTGATGCGTACCCACATGTGCTCTCACACAGTAGCCACCATCAGCCAGCGTATTGGTTAACGCCAGTCTAATTGAATGCGCCATAATGAACTACTTATCTCGCAGCAATTGGCCGTCGTCTGCTTTTAAAAGCAGTTGTTTGCTGTCTACAAGGCACTTTTTCGCGTAATCGCCAAACCAGCCGCCCACTTTCATAAACTGCTCAACAAATCCCTTTTTATCGCCACTTTCAAGTAACGACAGCGCTAGGCCGAAGCGCTCATAAAAACGTCGTAGTAAGGCAAAATTATTAGGGTTATTGAAGATAATATCTGCATAAAGCTGCGGAGACTGTGCGAACAAACGCCCTACCATTGCAAGCTCTAGGCGATAGATAGGCGAACTGAACATGGTTAACGATTCTAAATCTGGGTTTTCGCCTTTTAAATGCTGACCATACACGAAGGTATTGAAATGTCGCATAACCTGAATATAGGCCATAGCTTCATCATGTTCTTTTGCCGACGAGTCGTGAATGGTTGCTCCCCAAATACGCATCTGCTCAATAAGCCATGCATATTTTTCGCTGCCTCGGCCTTCACACACCACCACAACTTGCTTAATCATGCCCGGAGCATCAGGGCCAAACATAGGGTGCAGCCCTACTACGGGTCCATTATGAACCGCAAGCATCGCTTCAAGTGGCTTGGCCTTAATACTGGTGATATCCGCTAACACGCAGTTTTCGGGCAACATGGTAAGTTTGGCTATAACCGATTCGGTTAAGTTAATTGGCACAGAAACAATAACCAGTGACGCTGTTCGAAGCACTGACTCTGCGTACCCGTTTTCCCAATCGTCTCGTTCAACCACAGACACGTTGTAGTTACTACGTTCAAACAAGCTGACAAAAACGCGTCCTAACGCACCTGCACCACCAATTACAACAACATTGTCGATTTCCGGTCTAACACAACGATACTTGTTATTTTGAGTGTGATACGACTCTCGCATTACCCTGCGAAGTAAATCTTCGGTAAGATCGGGAGACACGCCAAGGGCATCAGCCTGTTGGCGTCTTGAAGCAATTAACGCTTTTTCGCGCTCAGGTACATAAACTGGCATACCAGCTTCAGCTTTTATCTGGCCTACTTGAGCGGTTATTTTGTTGCGTTTGGCAAGTATGTCGACAAGCTGGGTGTCCAGCTCGTCAATACCTTCACGCAGCTCTTCTAATTCTTTTAAATGCTGCGAAGAATCAGTCATTTTCTCTTGTTCCTTGAATCAAATGACTCGGGGCGTTTTAGTTAATTAGCGTTATATTTAGCTTTATCGTTAACTATGCCACCGTGCGTTTGTTTTGACGTAAGGGTAACACAGTTATTAACTTATCTCTGGTTTGAGCAATCAAATTTTCTGTTGTTTCCCAGTCAATACAACCATCGGTAATAGACACACCGTATTCTAGGTCTTCCGGTTTTTTGCCATCAGACTTCTGATTGCCAGGCTTAAGATGGCTTTCCAGCATTAGGCCAATAATTGATTGATTACCCTCTAAAATTTGGTTTACCACATTTTGCGCAACCAGTGGCTGACGGCGATAGTCTTTTGACGAATTGGCATGACTGCAATCTACCACCAATCCAGCGGTTAAGCCCGCTTGTTCTAGTTCAATCTCACATTCAGACACACAAACCGAATCGTAATTTGGCTGCTTTCCGCCACGCAAAATAATATGCCCATCAGGGTTACCGCTTGTACCGATAATGCTTACTTGTCCTTGCTTGTTAATACCCATAAATCGGTGACTTGAAGCCGCAGATTTAAGTGCATTGATGGCAATATCTAAGCTTCCGTCTGTACCATTTTTAAAACCAACCGGCATAGACAGACCACTTGCCATTTCACGGTGTGTTTGTGATTCAGAAGTACGTGCACCAATTGCAGCCCAGCTGAAAAGTTCAGCAAGATACTGCGGGCTAATAGGGTCTAGCGCTTCAGTCGCTACCGGTAATTCTAATTCTGCAAGCCAGATTAGTAGCTCTCGAGCTTTTCTAAGCCCTGCTTCAATATCGAAGCTTCCGTCGATATGAGGGTCGTTAATTAAGCCTTTCCAACCTGTGGTTGTGCGCGGCTTTTCAAAATAAACACGCATCACGATAAATAGCGTGTCTTTGCAAGATTCGTGGAGTTCTTTAAGTTTAAGCGCGTATTCTTTTGCAGCTTTAACATCGTGAATTGAACATGGGCCGCACACTACTAGCATGCGATGGTCGCGGCGATGAATAATATCAGACACAATTTTGCGCGACGCTGAAATAGCTTCTAGCGCTTTGTCTGATACGGGAAGTTCAGCGCTCAACGCTTCCGGCGTGATGAGTACGTCTTCTGTACTGACGTGAACGTTATTGACAGTGTCCTTGATCATGAGGGCTCTCTTAACTTAAAAATTGAAGAAGAAAACGTTAAAAGAGTTTGCAATCTGCATGTAAACCTTATTGTACAACCAGCTTTTTCTATATTTCTTTAACGTCATTGACTTTTTAACAACTCACGAATGACAACGCAAGTATAAACACATAATACTTTAATCTAGAATAGATTCGAAGCGATGGAGCATGACGTATTGGCAATAAAAGGGTAATGAAGAATAAAATTTAACCAGAAGTGAGGTTTATTAAGGTTCGCTTTTATTCTTTACAATATGCCGTGCTTGCAAGCCTTTTTCATAAGCGTCAGCCATCAGAACATTACCTGCCATAGCGCTCGCTAAAACAGAGATCACAAATAGCATCTCTCTTGCATTCTCAATCCCCCCAACAAGCCACCACATTATAAACATCGGCGTGGTTAAACCAAGTTGGGTGAAGATAAACGTTAAGTACAATTTTTTCATTGGAATAGTTCCTTCAAAAGGAAAGCAAGCCATCCCTATTAGAAACCACCATTAAAAGCCGAGCCGAGAAGGTAAACGCCAGCACCTAATGCAGCTACATGTAGGAAAGCACCATTTACTTCATCCAGCTCATCTTGTGTTAATTCAATTAAATCCATAACTATATCCATTAGTAAAAAGATTATCTTCATTTACATCGTTAAAGCCCTGTGTAATTACTCTCAACCAATCCTGAGAGTAATGACAAGTTACTAAAATTTGTCGATTTGAATAACTGTCCGACTGGCTGTATTGCACCGTATCGATGTTGTATTTTGCTTCAAGTATTCTTTTCATTTTTAGTATTGAAATGAGGTAAATTGGTTAAGCAATTACTTTTTTTGCCGATAGTCAATTCATAACAAGTAAAACGTACCTAACTGATGAAAAAACAATTCCTCATGGAAAACAGCCCTTGGATTTCAAGAGTGGCTGAAAAATATGCTCGAGAAACTGTTATAAACGATGAGCTTTTAAACCGTTTAATCTGTGGAGCAATCAAGGAAGCACTTAATTTTTACATAACATTTTTAGACGTTGATATAGACACATTCGACTTTCATCAACTGGGTTCAAAATATAAACGCCACTATTTAGAAGCAAAAGAAATTGGTTTGTTCGAGCAAGGTGGTGTGAGAGAAAAGGACCATTTGAACTTTTGGTGTTTAAGCCAAGTTTTAAATCCAAGTTGTTATATAGAATCTGGTGTTTTCATAGGTAGCTCTTTACATGCTTTTTTAGACAACATTGCTCTTAAAAAAGTAATCGCGATAGACCCTGACCTGTCAAAACTGAAGCTTTCTATTTCAAACAACAGTAAATTTGAACTTGTAGGTGATAAAGACTTCTCTGAGTTAAAAATAGACGGAGTACCACAAAATACACTAGTTTATTTCGACGATCATATTGATTCAGCTAATCGTATAATTAGCGCAAAAAAGTTAGGTATAAAATATCTAATCTTTGATGACTCAACAGGGTTACAAGGTATAACCCAAAGGCTATACCCTGCACTTCCAACTGTACCAATGATAATGAAACATGATCTGTACCAAATAGGTGATGAAATTAGCTGGTCGTTCAATCATCCCAAAATAGGGATTAGTAGGCAGTTAGTTACGATTTCTAAAGAGCTCTTAGAACAGTGTGCTTTGGCAAAGCGCTTAATTAAAGGGGTTCAGAAACTTCCTGACCTTGGCGACCACATACCGCTTAAAAATCCAACTCCAATGAACGATATGACAAAGTACATATTAGAACTGTACTAGGCTAAAAAACGCAGACACAAAAAAGCCCGCTTGATGCGGGCTTTTTCGAAGTTAACAATAACGCAAGGATTAGTAATCTTAGTTAAGCTTCTCTTTGATACGTGCAGATTTACCTGAACGCTCACGTAGATAGTAAAGCTTAGCACGACGAACCGCACCGCGACGTTTCACTTCAATTGAAGAAACTGCCGGGCTGTGTGTCTGGAACACACGCTCAACGCCTTCGCCGCTAGAAATTTTACGCACGGTAAAAGACGAGTGCAGACCACGGTTACGTTTAGCGATAACAACACCTTCATAAGCCTGAAGACGCTCTTTGTCACCTTCGGTAACGCGAACTTTAACAACTACTGTGTCACCTGGACCAAACGCAGGAACATCAGTTTTTAGCTGTGCTTCTTCGATTTTTTTGATGATATCTTGACTGACTTTGCTCATCATATCCTCTCGTCCTAGTTAACTGTCATCTTGCTGCAGTTGCGCTTGGAATAATTCAAGCAAACGCTGCTGCTCCTCAGTCAGAGCTAGGTGATTTAACAATTCAGGGCGACGCTGCCAGGTTCTACCTAATGATTGCATCAATCGCCACTGCCTAATTTTTTCATGGTCCCCACTTAACAACACATCAGGTACCTTTTGACCATCGAGTATTTCGGGCCGCGTATAGTGCGGACAATCCAAAAGACCGTCAGTGAAGGAATCTTCAACTGCTGAGGCTTTGTGCCCCAACACACCGGGAACTAAACGAGCAACCGCGTCCATAAGGACCATTGCTGGCAGCTCACCGCCGCTTAATACGTAATCACCAATAGAGACTTCTTCATCTACATGGCTTTCGATTACTCGCTCGTCGATGCCTTCATATCGACCACAAATTAAAATTGTGCGGTCAATGTTAGCAAGGCGTTGTACGCCTGCTTGGTCAAGGGGTTTCCCTTGTGGTGATAAGTAGATCACCTTACTTTTTTCGCCACCTACTTTCTTGGCGGCTTGTATTGCGTCGGTAAGCGGTTTTACCATCATCAGCATACCGGGTCCGCCTCCGTAGGGGCGGTCGTCTACTGTACGATGGCGATCATGAGTAAAGTCGCGGGGGTTGAATGTATCAACCGTTACTGTTCCTGACTTAACTGCCCTGCTAATTACACCTTGTTGGGTGAATGGGCCGAACATATCTGGAAACAGGCTAACAACACCAAACCACTTTTCCGGTGTCACTTAAAACCCCGGGTCCCAGTCAACTTCAATGACCTTCGCTTCCTTATTTACCTCTTGTACGACATCGTCGAACACAAAAGGTATAAGTCTTTCTTTTTGACCGAAAGCGTCGCCTACATTCGCTTTAACGTGAATCACGTCGTTAGCACCTGTATTAAACACTTCTTTCACCACACCTAAGTCGTAACCTTGCGTTGTTACCACTTTCATGCCGGTGAGCTCACGCCAATAAACACCTTCATCACCTAAATCAGGCAGCTGTGAAGCATTTATGTTGATATCCAAGTTTTTAATGCGTTCTGCATCATCTCGGTTCTCAACGCCCACAATTTTTGCAACTAGGCTTTTACCGTGCGGTCGCCACTGGTCAATTTGGTATTCTTTTTCTTCGCCAATAAACCATGGCGCATACTCAAAAATGCCTTCTGGTGTTTCTGTATAGCTGTTGATTTTGACCCAACCTTTAACACCATACGGTGCGCCAATTTTGCCAACAATCAATTTGTCAGACGCTAGACTCATCTATACCACCAGTTAATAACAGCTTACGCTGCAGATTTTTTAGCTTCTTTTACCAAGCTAGAAACGCGATCTGATAAGCTCGCGCCTACGCCAACCCAGTATTCAACACGCTCTAGGTCGATGCGAAGGCGTTCCGCTTGACCTTGTGCAGTTGGGTTGAAGAAACCGATGTTTTCAATGAAACGACCGTTTCTTGCACGACGGCTATCAGCCACCACTAGTTGATAAAATGGACGCTTTTTCGCGCCACCACGCTGTAAACGAATAGTAACCATAAATGCCTCAAACTCGTTGTAGCGTTACCGTTAACTTAAGCCTTCGTTTGACGACTAAAAATTAGACACCAATTAGAAGGCCGCCGAATTATACGGATACACTGGTAAATTGCAAGTTTTATATGTGTTGTAATAACATAGAGAGCGCGCTAAGCTTCTGTTTCACTCAGCGCATTCTTTAGTGGATTAAAAAAAATAGAAGTGCTATGCCGCGATTTCAGTTTCCGCGCCCATTGAAATTGTTATTTTTGTACCAACGCCTACTTTAGAAGATATCTCAAATTGCCCCCCCATATTTCGCATCAGGGCCTCAGCAATAGATAGCCCCAATCCTGAACCATCTAGATTTGAGAATCGCTGATAGGGTTGAGTACATTTAGCGATTTGCTCGGCAGTCATTCCCGCACCGCTGTCCTCGACAACCATCGATATACGCCCGTAGTCAGAAAGTTCAGTTCTAATCGTTACTGAACCATTTTCGACATTGTACTTTATGCCATTTTCAATCAGGTTGATCAGCACTTGGCGAATACCTCGAGGTTCCGCATATATTTCTACGTCACCCATTAAAGCAAGTTCCAGCGTAACTTGTTTTTTGTCAGCTAAAGGCTGAACCAAAGCAACTACCTCGGTAATTAGCTTGTTAACAGAAATTTTTCTGAAGTTTTGCTCATCAACCGTATCAACAAGCGATGAAGTGCTAAGGGAATACTCCACCACATCTCGCATTAAAGAAGCTGATTGATACAGAGAGTCAATCAACGTTTTATTTTTTATGTCATCAATGACTTCAAAGCGTCTGCGTAATATTTCGGAGAGCCCCAACAAACCATGAAGAGGTGTTTTAAGTTCGTGAAAAAGCTTCGCCATCATCTCATTTCGAAGGTTATTTTCAGATATCGCTTTTTCTCTCGCTGCAATTAGAGAGTTCTTTATGCGAGTTGCTTCTGTGATATCAATAAATTCATAGATGACCAAACGCATAAAACTGTCTTTGATTCGGCCAATATCGAAATATTCAAAGAGTAAGCCTTGGCGTACTTTAACGTCCCTTATGCCGTTGGTAACGGTATTAATAGTAATAGGTTTATCACTGCCAGCACTTGTTTCCCAGTCGATGCCAATTGACGCAGAGAAGTCAGTAAATGAAGCACCTAGAAAGTCAGAGTGGCTTATATTAAACGATTCGGCTGTTACGTTATTTATAGCCACAACAGAATTGGAGGCAGTAGCCCCCTGCTCAATACCAATAGCAATACCCGATGTTATACTGTCGATAACGTCAGTCGCTACAGACCGTAAATTTTCTTTCTTTTTCAGCGCTCGACGCATTCCACTTCTCAGTAATATCGCGAGCTCTGCGTTATCAACCTCCAAAAATGCTTTCACACTCGAAAAGGTACTTTCTATCGCGCTTTTATGTTGTTCACTCCAGGGTGCAGAACACCCTTCAACGTTTTCAATCCACTTTTCGAAACTTTTTCTGGGAGTGTAGCGCAATACCTCCCCTTCACTGATTGAATAATTCCTGGGATCACCGCCCCAAGCCACTGTCTGATCGAGCCCCTTTCGAAAAATAATGATAGCGCAGAAAGGCGCTTTACTGATTATGCAAATAGCCATTCCAGCAACATTGTTTGAAAGAGTAAAATCAAAAGGAGACATCTCGCAAAAGTGATTTCCCACATCGAAATTGGACGACAAGTTCTCCCGAATTTTTACTAGGTCTTCTTGAGATGGCACCAGCCCTATACTGGAAACTTCACTACCAATAAATAACGAAATACCTTGGCCACCAGATATTTTATGCAGCGCTACATCTGACAATATTAACGTTTGAAAAGGCTCTACCTCCTCTTCTAATCTCTGCATCAATCGATTAACCGCATTTTGACTGCGCGTGACTAGCATTTCCCTTTGAGATGATATTGCCCAGCTAAACGCAGCGCTTATATCAATGCTAAGCTTCTGAAAAAAAACAAACTCATGTATATCAACGAGCCGCTTTTCGGAGAAGTGAAGCGACAACAAGCCCCAAAGTTTATTTTCTACAATGATGGCGCAAGAAAGCGTGCTTGCAGACCCCATATTGTTTAAATATTCAACGTGGAAAGGGGAAACGCTGCGAGAAAGACAATGAGACAAGTCAATATCTGTTTCCTCGACGTCTTTAGCTTCAACAATGAGCGGTGTAGGCGTTTTCACATTAAATAGGTGGCGAGTTTTCAATTCTAAATAAAGTGTTCTAGCTACTTTAGGAATATCGGTTGGTGGGTAGCGTAGCCCAAGGAAACTTTCAGTGTCTGCACCAATGCGTTCACTTATGACTTCACCTGACCAGTCTTCGTGAAACTGATACACCATCACTCGCTCGGCATTTATACTTTTTGACACAAACTGACAGACTTGTTCCGCGCACTTCCAAACATTGGGGATGTTTAGTTCTGCTAACTCGTTGTTATATGTATTGTGTGAAAATGATGAAGCGGTCTTACTGTCGCTTAATTCTAAAAATGTATAGCCTTGGTTTTCGTGTCGAAGCCAAATATTGCCATCCGCTTCTTCGACTACCTCATGAGGGCCGCCTACCACCCGTTCGCCTGCTAAATGCAATACAGAGGTTGCTCGCTTTTTGATTCCAATGCTTACACCCTCAGAGAAAGCTACGAGCTCATTGCCCTTAAAAACAAGAATGTACATACCATATTGGAATGCACCTGTTTTCCTTAAGTTTTCTTGCTCACACGGTTCAAACTCTTTCGCATATTTCAAATTGCTTACGGTCATTACACACTTCCTTTTGCATCCTCGTTATTAAAGTAAATGACGTACCTTTCTCTCAAAGAAATCAAAATCAACAGGCTTGGTAAAAACATCTACAAAGCCTGCGTCAAGTAACGCTTCTATCTCTGCAGGCGCTGATTTCGCGGTAAATGCAACTATGGGGCAAGAAAAATGCGATTTAAGCTTAGGTAATAATGATACCGAATTTCCATCGGGTAGCATGATATCGAGCACTAGCAAATCGGCGGAATTGCTGGCAGCTGACCCGGTAAATGTATCTAGCTCTTCAAGAGTGGAAAATCGCGTTAGTTTGGTCACGCCAATTAGTTCAAACATAGCCTCCGCCACTTGGTAATTGACGTCATTGTCCTCTAAATAATAGACCTGCTTATCCATAACCCGAACCTGTTTGTTTTTTAAGCAATATAGATTACGTTGAGTCAAAGATAAAGGTCAAAAAATATTTTTAGCGTTTTGATAATACATAAATAAAACCTTATGTTTTAGACCTATTTAACCAAAACGACTTTCTATTTACGCTAAATGATGTAGATTTATTTTAGGGCTTTGAATGTTTAAACTTTAAGCCCTTATGGAATTAAAAAATGCTTCTTCTCTTTAAGGGAAACACTCCCACTTGTTATAGGTAATTAAGCCTATTTAGAAGTACAAGGTATTTAAAAAAGGAATGTATAAATGAAAATATCTTCGGCTTTGTTTGCCACCGCTCTCCTCCCGCTAGTTGCATGCACGTCAGTGGTAGACGTCATCGACCAACAAACTGATGTTCAATCAGATCAATCTCGCATCGATTTCTTCGCCAATCGCGGTGAGGCATTTGATAACCAGCGTGAATTCGTCACTCTTATGTGTTTTAACAACAGGCCTGATGGGGCGTTAGTCGTAAGGGATGTTCAGCAAGGTGAGCACGTACTGTTTGTTCGCGCTAGCGTAATTAATAATGATTTACCCATTGGCAACAAACGAGAAGCAATTGTTCGCTTAAACGTGAATTTAGAGGGCGGTAAACGGTATTCGCTAAATCAGGTACGCGATAATCACGATATGAAAGTATGGCTTGAAGAATATAAATCGGGAAAACCGGTTTCTGAAATTGTTAGCACGCGTGTGGAGTACCCTGAATTTGTAGGCGACTTGCGCCTTGAACAATGCCGAGAAGGCACGGTTTAGCGTTCGACACCTAAACTCATAGCAAATGGCGTAAACAAATTCGTTTTTTGTGCACACCATGCTGAAAGTCAATCAGATAAGGAATAATCAGATGAAACTTAAAACACTTTTGTGTATGGCCGCTACAGTCCCGCTTTTTGCCTGTACTTCCGTTGTAGATGTTGTAAATGACCAAGCCACTATCCAACCAGACGAGGCACGTGTCGACTTTTACGTTCAGCGAACCGATCGCGAACGAGACTTTGTCCATTTGATGTGTGAAAACCACCGTCCGAACTCGGAAATAGAGGTGCTTGATATACAAGCAGGTGAACACGTACTTTATGTAAAATCCAGCGTGATCAACTCGAACCTACTATTCAAAAACGTGCGAGAAGCTGTAGTGCGCTTTGATGTAAACTTAGAGGGTGGTAAACGCTATATGCTCAATCAGACACGTGAGGGAGATAGCGTTGAGTTATGGCTTCAGGAAGCAGACTCAGGACTTATCGTATCAAATAAAGTATCAACAACAGTAAACCTTGCCAGTGCGGTGGGTAATTTAAGAAGGAAACAATGCCAAGAAGGTACAGTATAGCTTCTACAGTCCTTTTCGCAGCGTTATACCATTTGCATAATTTGGGTAACGCTGCCTGCCTTAAATCCCCTTTACGTAATCGTAAACTTTAATCATTCGCAGCCAATTGTCCGTATACTAGAACCACATTCTCGTGTGAGCTAATGCTGTAACTTTGACAAGCTGGCACGCGTAGTTAATTGCTCATAAGAGGCCGCAGTGAATAAAGCAGTACAGGCAGTGTCGACCAAACAGGTGATGAAATGGATTTTAGCGCACCTTTTAAACTATAAAACCAAGGTGCTTGGTGCGATCATCGCATTGTTCGTTGCAGCACTAGCATGGCTATTGCTAGGCCAAGGCATTAAATACGCCATCGACAATGGTTTTATAGAAAAAGCCTCGCAAACACTCAACAATGCAATGGTACTAGTGTTAGCTATCACGTTTGTGGCCTGTTTGGCCACCTATGCACGTTTTTATTTAATGACATGGCTGGGCGAGCGTGTCAGTGCCGATATTCGAAATCAGGTTTACTCACACTTACTGTCTCTTACGCCATCGTTTTTTGCAGAGTTACGCACTGGCGAGGTCATTTCTCGTTTTACCAGCGACACAACCATTATCCAAACTGTGGTGGGCATGAGTTTGTCGATGACCCTCCGCTCTATCGTTACGTTTGTTGGCGCACTTGCGCTCATGATGTTTTCAAGCCCCCTATTGACGTTTTGCGTCATTGTCGCTGTACCTGCAGTACTCATACCGATAAAGGTACTTGCGCCACAAGTTCGTAGATTTGCCAAGGAAAGCCAAGATAAGGTGGCCGATTTAGGCGCTCGAATTGACGAAAGCCTACACGAGATCATGACAGTGCAGGCCTACACGGCAGAAGAGAGTGAGCGTATGCACTTTTCGAAAAAAGTGGAAAGTGCCATGAAGGCTGCAGAAAGACGTATTCACTATCGTTCATCACTAATCGGCTGCATTATGTGTATTAGTATGTCCGCCATCATATTTATCGCTTGGGTTGGTGCAAGACAAGTGCTTTCAGGAAGCATGACAGTAGGTGAACTGTCGGCCTTTTTGTTTTACGCGGTAATGGCCGGCGGAAGTGTTGCCACCATCAGTGAAGTTATTGGCGAAGTGCAGCGAGGCGTTGGTGCAAGTGAGAGGTTATACGAGTTACTCAACGCCCGTTCGGCTATCGATTCACCTTCAATCAACACGGAAGTAAACGCTCTGCAGGTGCTGCCCAATGCTCCACGTATCGATATTTCAAAGGTTAACTTTGGATACTCTGACGACAAGCTACTCTTCGACAACTTAAATATCGTGATTAACGCCGGAGAAAGACTTGCTTTAGTTGGACCTAGTGGTGCCGGGAAAACAACGCTCTTTCAACTTCTTCTTCGATTTTACGATCCACAAGAAGGCACTATTTACTTTGACGGTAAGCCTATTAATACGCTTTCTCTTGCCTACCTTCGCCAACATATCGCAGTAGTTACACAAGAGCCCGTAGTGTTTGCCAATACGGTTATGGAAAACATTCGCTATGGCAAACCAGAAGCGAGTGATGAGGATGTTATTAATGCAGCAAAGCAGGCATTTGCGCACGAGTTTATTGATAAATTAGACGAGCGATACCAGACACAGCTTGGTGAACGCGGCATAAAACTTTCTGGAGGGCAAAAGCAGCGTATTGCCATTGCAAGAGCGATATTGGCGGACCGCCCCATTTTGTTACTTGATGAAGCCACCAGTGCACTTGACGCCATGAGTGAACGTATGGTTCAGCAAGCCATCGACAGACTGATGATAGGCAAAACAAGTATTGTAATTGCACACAGACTTGCCACCGTTCAGCACGCTGACCGCATTATTGTGATGGATAACGGTCAGGTTGTTGGTAGTGGTACCCATAATGAGTTGATGAAAAGCGACACCCTGTATAGGGAATACGCTGAACTGCAACTACTTAGCTGAACCACATGCGATGCTACGCGGTATTAAAGACATTCCTAAATATGTCTGTTTTATAAGCAACACACATAACAAAATATCGCATGGGTAAATAATGAAGAAGTTTGTACCTACATACATCAAGACATGGATGAGTCTTGTTGTGTTGAGTTTAATTGTGCCTACCGCACATGCACAGTTTTTTGGTGATCGTCAGGCAAAACTAGTTGTCACTAAACCCATCACCTTTGTTAACGAAACACGAAAGGTCGAGGCCGTAGGCAGTGCAGAGGCTGTTCGCTCTATTGTGCTTTATCCTGCCGTATCTGATGAAGTGACACAAATAAACTTTGTTCCTGGCCAATTTGTGGAAAAGGGCAAAGTGTTGGTGAAGCTAGATGATCGCAGGCAACAAACGGCGCTTAAACGTGCAGAGCTCACTCTTGCCGACGCCCAGCGCACTGTTGAAAGGCTTGCACAAAGCTACAAAACTGGGGCTGTTCCCGTCAGCGAATTAGACATCGCTAGAACGCAGCGTGATCTTGCTGAAGTTGCATTAGAAGATGCTAAAGCAGACCTAGAAGACAGGCATATTATTGCGCCTTTCGATGGTATTGTGGGCATAACTGATGTTGAAGTGGGCGATCGTATAAATGAGCAAACCGTCATTACTACGCTTGATAACAGAAGCAAGTTGTTTATCAATTTTAAGGCCCCCGAGGCAGCCCTTCGAGTTTTAATGAACGCAACAGAGGTAACGCTTGAGCCTTGGAGTGATAAAGAAAAGCGCGTGAGCGCAGAGATAGCGCAGGTAGATACGCGCATAAGTGAGACAGACAGAACGCTTCGAGCCCGTGCAGTCCTAGACAATTCAAACGATGCATTTCGCCCAGGAATGAGTTTTAGAGTGAACTTAAGCATCGAAGGCGACCGTTTTGCGGCTGTGCCAGAAGCGGCATTGTTATGGGGAGCAACCGGGGCTTATATCTGGCTTGCCAAAGATGGTAAAGCGCAGAAGGTTGACGTAAATGTTCACCAGCGCCTTAGGGGCACTATATTGGTGTCAGGTGAGATTCAAGAAGGTGATACTCTCATTGCAGAGGGCGTTCAACGATTAAGAAACGGCCAAGCAATAACAACAGAATTGGCTGGAGGGCCAACCGGTGAGTGATCCTCAGCTTTCTACCTCTACCAGCGATCTTCCATCATTATCTATTCGTCGACCTGTACTTATTGTGGTTTTAAACCTGCTTATCGCTATTGCGGGTCTTGCTGCTTTAAGCGGTTTAGAAGTACGAGAGCTTCCCGACGTTGATACACCACGCGTTACGGTAACGGCAAACTTTCCTGGAGCTTCACCAGAGACGGTTGACGCTGAAGTAACAGGCCGTTTAGAAGGTGCTGTTGCGCGCGTGAGCGGCGTGAAAAGTATTTACGCGCAAAGTGAAGAGAATTCAGCAAGAGTCCGCGTTGAGTTTCGTCCTGGGGTTAACCTAGAAGATGCCGCAAACGAAGTTCGTGAATCGGTCAGCCGTGTCCAGCGTCAGCTTCCTGAAGATGTGGAACAAGTGGCGATTATTCGTGCTGACAGCGATGCGCAGGCAGTTGTCAGTCTTGCCATATCAAGTGACACACTTGATATGGAAACCCTTACCGAGCGTGTAGATACCGATGTAGCTCCATTATTTCTGAGTATACCAGGCGTAGCAGACGTTACTCTCAATGGTGACAGAGAGCGCGTTCTTCGCGTGTCAGTTGACCCACTCCGCCTTACCAGCTTCGGGTTGTCGATGCGCGATATTGCCAACGCACTTGCGCTTGCCCCTTTTGATGTACCTGCTGGCAGTATTCAGTCAGCTGAACAGGCCTTAATTGTGCGAGCCGATGCTACATCGGTGACCGCAGAAGATGTTGGCAACATTGTTGTGGCGGGTGATATTCGTATAAACGATGTAGCAAGCGTGTATTTTGGACCAGCCGATACCACCAGCATGGTCCGCTTAGATGGGACGCCTGTTATAGGTGTGGGCGTCATTCGTCAGGCCAGCTCAAACACGATAGAAATTTCTGACGAAGTCCTTGCTATGGTGAGCGATCTAGACAAACGATTTACTGACATGAATATTGTAGTAACGTCAGACGATGCCGAGTTCATTCGTGACTCGGTACGAGAGGTAGTAGTTAGCTTAAGCCTTACTGTCTCACTTGTAATCGTTACATTGTTGGTATTTATAGGCTCTTGGCGCGCAACCATTGTCCCTGCCCTATCGATTCCAGTGTCACTTGCCGGCGCACTTGCCATAATCTGGGGAATGGGCTTTTCGGTAAATATTCTTACTCTGCTAGCGCTTGTGCTAGCCACAGGTATGATTGTTGATGACGCCATCGTGGTATCTGAAAACATTCAACGACGAAGAGCGATGGGCCTCGGCGCGCGAGCCGCTGCCGTTATCGGTACAAGGGAAGTATTTTTTGCTGTGGTAGCCACTACCGCTGTGCTTGCTTCTGTGTTTATTCCCATTGCCTTTTTGCCCTCAACTGCAGGCCGTCTATTTAGAGAATTTGGTGGCGTATTAGCAGGTGCCGTAGTTATTTCGTCGTTTGTCGCACTATCGCTAGTACCAGCATTGACCGCAAGGCTAAAGGTAAAGCAAAACAATAAAAACGGCTTGTTCAGTAAAACCTTCGGTCGCTTTGGTAATAAGTGCCTGTCGCTATATCAGGCCTCACTATTAAAGGCGTTAAAATATGGCTGGCTAATAGGTGTTTTAAGCCTTGCCGCTGGCGGTGGCGCCTATATTTTGTCGAAAAATATAGATAATGAATTACTGCCAAGTGAAGATCGCGGCACCATTCGGATTTTTGCTAGAGGTCCAGACGGAGCTGGGCTGAACTTCATGGACAAGCAAGCAGAAAAAATGGAAGAGCTGCTGCTGCCCTATGTAGAAAACGGCACCATTGATTCTATGTACACAATTGTAGGTCGCTGGGATCCAAATATTGTTTTTATTACTGCACCATTGAAGCACTGGGACGAGCGAGACCAATCATTGCAAGATGTGGTGAATGAAATACGTCCTCAGCTTCGACAAATTCCTGGTGCACCAGGCAATGCGTTTGGTGGAAACAGTCTCAATCTTCGAGGCCAAGGTGGTGGGCTTGAGCTCGCACTTACCGGAGACACCTACGAGAATATTTTCGCCGCAACACAAGACTTTGCGAAAGTCATTGAAGACGCGCTTCCTGAATTAGGAAGACCTCGTATAGGTTACGATCCTACTCAGCCCCAAATGCGCGTTAACATCGATAGACGTCGTGCCGAAGAACTCGGCGTTCCGCTGGCTGACATTGCAAGCACACTGCGTGCTGCGGTAAATGGTGATGACATTGCAGACTTAAATGTAGGTGACCAGTCTATTCCTATCATGCTACAAACCAGTAATCGCAGTACCCTTAACCCTTCAGACCTAACAAGCCTGTATGTAAAGAGCGATGATGGAAACTTAGTGCCGCTTTCCAGTGTGGCTTTTATTAGCGAAGAAGGTGTGGCTGCAGAGCTAGAAAGACAAGCACAACGTCGCGCTATAAAAATTGAGATGGAGCTACCTGAAAATGCCGCGTTGAGCGACATGGTTGACACTATTCGACAATTGGCACAAGAGAGCCTTCCAGACGGTATTGGTTTAGTCTTTTTGGGTGAAGCGCAGACCTTCGAAGAAACATCTAAGCAAGTAGCAATGACCTATGTGCTTGCATTTATTATTGTACTGTTGGTGCTCGCCGCACAGTTTGAAAGTGTGAACAGTGCAATAGTGGTTATGCTCACCGTGCCATTTGGTATTGCCGCGGCAGTGTATGCTCTGTTTCTAACGGGCACTAGTATTAACATCTACTCGCAAATTGGTTTGGTGATGCTAATTGGTCTGTTAGCCAAAAACGCTATTCTACTTATTGAGTTTGCTGACCAACTTCGAGACAAAGGATACGACATTTTCGAGGCCATTGTAGAAGCCGGTAAAGTGCGTCTCCGCCCTATTATGATGACGTTAGTCTCCACTATTTTAGGCGGGCTTCCTCTTATATTGTCTACCGGAGCTGGAGCTGAAGCACGTAATGCTATTGGATGGGTAGTATTCGGTGGGTTAGGTATTGCAGTAGTGTTTACACTATATCTTACGCCTGTGCTATATCTTGCCTTAGCCCGCTTCACTAAACCTCGTGCAGATGAAAGCGCTCGTTTAGAAAGAGAGATGGAAGAGGCGCAAGCACAGCAATAGAAATATTACTTTGAACGCGTTATGCGCTTTGCTTAATGGCAAAGCGCATTGGTTTTCTCGATATGCGTAAACGCGACTAACTGCGACACAAGCTCTTCAAAGTATGGGTTATACGTTAAACGAGCGTGTACCTTCCCCTCTTCTTTATAACCCCACGGGCCATACCAAATATCGCCGCCCGCTTTGCATATTGCTTCTTTATCTGCCCCTTGCCCATTGTCGCAGATACGAAACGCGCTCTGTGTACCATAGAAAGCATTACCTTTTGAAAAAAGCGGGCTCATATGGGATGCCGCGCTAATTTGTTGCTCGGGCAATTCCATAGACTGCATCTTCAGCTGCTGAGGCATTACATTAGGTGCACTTCCACCTTGCCATAACAAACACTTCTTGGGGTGCGTAAAGTTATCGCGATATTGTTTAGCAACGGTCTTCGTATCTACAACGCTGTCGTCTTCGGCTACGACCATTAACACCGGAACGTGTAGTGTTCGCTTACTTTCATCTTTGTTGTTAAAACGCGCTTGCAACGCATTTACGCTTTCTTGGTAGGCGGCAAAACCCGGCATAGCTGTGGAGTTATAACGCGTGGGGTTATCTTCTTCCTCAACATTAGGCCATGGGAACAGCGTGCCTATGTAAGGCGCTAAGCGCGAGACAAAAAATCGTGATTTGAAGGCAGGTGAGAAATGAACTAAACCTGCGATATCATTGCGATTAAATGCCGTTAAAGTCGTTAAATTAGCACCTGTAGAAAAGCCGCCAATAAATAGTGTGTCGACTTCTCTTGAAAACAACTCAACATGAAAATTTGTTTCGTTTTGCCACTGCTCATAACTAACCGTCAACATATCACCGGGCTTAGTGCCGTGCCCTTTTAGCAACAAAGTTCGCACATGAATACCTTGAGCACACATAGCATCAGCAATATCTCTAAAGAAATAAGGGGAGTCTCCCAAGCCATGAACCAATAGTAGCCCAACGTCATTATTTTGTTCGCCGCACTCAAAAGGCATATTCATCGTCACTTCAGAGGCTTGATCACTGCCGATAAAAGCTCTGTTAGCTTCAATATATTGTTTAACTTGGCGCAAATACTCACTGTAAGGCGCAGTTTGGATAGGGAATGTAGCGCTACCAGCAGTAAATTGTGCGCTATAAGAAGAATGACAGGCTGAAAGCACAGCAACACTCCCAAGGGCAATGCTGGTTCGTGTCGCCCATTTAAAAAATGAAAATAGAGTCAATGGATGAGTTCGTTTTGCTATGTGCTACAACCGAATGTTTATTGTAGCGTTTCCTGAGTGCTAGCAGCTGACGAATGCGTACCCGACACTAACGCTTTCGCAAGCAATTTATGCGTAAGAAGCGAAAGTAGCTCTGTTTCTTCTTCGCTGCGCTCTCCATCAACGCCCGTTATTGCCATAGCAACTTCCATGGTTTTTTCAGCGTTAAAAGCTAAATCGTCCTTTAAGCTACGAAGGTAGGTTATTGCGTCACCCGTATCGATGGCTTTTCGAGTTTGATAAATCGTGTCGTTTAAAAATGCTTCGGGACAGATAGGGCTTTGCCAATCTAGAGAGTCGACCATGTCGTTAAGATAGTCTTGTTCTGATAGAGTTACCATTCCATCGACCTGATACAGTAAAACAGACAGTTTGATAAGGGCTTGGTTGAAGCTCTGTTGATCTGATAATTGCATAGTATTCTTCCTCTTCGTACCGTACGCGGCAGTACCACTGCTTGTTCCGCATCCTGCAGAACACTTCTACATGCAGCCCTATTGAAAGCTGCTTCAGCTGTGTTTTGGCACTTGTACTAACTTAGACCGTTAAATTGACAGAAGAGTTACGTCTTCGTGAACGTTAAAGCTCAAATGTTAAATAAGTGTAAACACCCATGGCATTATATCGACTTTTAGACATCAGCCAAGCGCGTAATACTCAAATATTTTTGATAATTGGCACAAAAAAAGCCCGCTATGCATAACACTCTTTACTTTACAAAAAAGACATCATGCAGACGAGCTTTCTAATTTCCTGATTTTAAATAACTTTACCGTTATCTCAATCCAAGCGTGATATCACTGATGTAAAAATTGCCGGTATAGACTTTATCGTTATTACCATGCGGTTCTAATGCAAAAAACTGCTTATCCTGGTCGTCCAAAGCCTGATAGCCACCAATAACCTGATAAATCCATACTTCAGGATCGAACTCAAGTGACTGTTCTTCATAATAATCTAATGCAGTTTTTGGCTGCCCTGAATCAATGACGTCGCAGAAATAAGCTTCCACCGCTTTTTGCAGCGGATCTTTTTCTAGCGACACCGTAGACTGTTCGGTTACGTCAATATCAACAGGCTTGGTGTCTTCGTGCTTCACTTTGCGTTTATGGACATGTGTAAGTGATGCCACTATTTGTTGATAATCAACTTCGTGTTCAACGTTATTTACATTTGCCGCAGCAGTCGAAATAGTTGATGTAGACTGATTAAACAATACCGGTACGTTAGTAAGGTTGGCATAATTGCCTGGGGCAAAGTCGGGCTGTTGCTCCATATGCAGCAAAAAGCCTTTAAGCAATCGAGTGCGCCCTTGAAACTCTCTAAAGCGACCTAGTAAGTCAAGCAAGCGAGCTTGAACCACTGAAAGCTCTTGCGCTGCTTTTGCAAAACGCTGTTGTAGCGAAACAACAAGCAAATGACGAAGTTCACGGTTAGAGCCGGCAAGTTCACTAAGCTCGTCAAAGCGAAAGCACTCAAGTTGCGCAAGCAAGTCTGTTACCTGCCCTTGCGCCAATTCGTTTTCACGAATTTTTGCCTCAACCGACGATACATAACCAAATTCGTTATTTATGCGGCTAAACATTACACGTACGCTATTGCTCAACGACTCAGATAGCTGATAAACGTGCTCGGTTAAATCGCCCATATGGGCTGCCGCTTCGTTGTATTTGTTGTAATGTAGCGCTTCTTTGTAGTGTTCGGTAAGTGTTTTTAAACTTGCTAACGATGCACCAATATTGGCGTTAATGGTGCGATTTCGCTCGTCTTGTAAGCTTCCTTCAAGTAAGGTTCTTACCGCACTTTTTAGACGTAGCTCGCTTTGCGCTTCTGGGCGCCACAGCACGCCTAACTGTACTAACTGCTCTAGCACTTTAGGGCTGTAATCACGCTCTTTTACCGAACCATTAACATACGCCTGCATTATTAAGTCGCTATGGCGACCTAACGCATTAAGCAGTTTGGTGCCGGCCTGTATTAACACTTGGCTCATATCAGGCTACCTTGCGAAATAGCGGCCTCCGCCTGTTCGGATAAACTAAGCGCCTCGGTTTCGTCAATAAAGCGCAGCATCTCATAAAGGTGTTCAATTTTACCTGTGCCCAGATAAATCTGTTTATCTGGATTGGGTTTAATTAAATACCCCATTTCTGTTAAACGCTTGAATACCTGCTTTAACTGGCCATCTAAATTAACGCTGGTAGAGCCAAACATGCGATAGCGAGAAATTTTCTCAAGCTGTTCGGCATATGCTGGCGTATCCTCAATCGTGGTTTGCAGCTCGTTCAAACGAATTGCACTGCCCATAGTGATAGGCATGTCTGACTCGTTCGCTTGCTGCACAAGAAGAAGCCATTCAACCAAAGGAACAAGGTTTGACGCCGTATCTTGAAACTGTTGCGTAAGTACCTTTCTTTCGCTTTCGCCTATAGTGAGGTAACTAGCAAAAAATACGTCACCTTCAGCGGTAGTAGAAAGTGTTCGGTTTAACAGCGTAAGGTGAGGTTCTAGTTGCGCGGCATTGTCTCTGCTTTTTAAAAATCGCCAGCCTTCTTCGTCGGTTATCTGACAAATAAACGCGCCCTGTAAAAGTGCACTTAGCACACGGCCTTGTTCTGTCATCATGCTGATGTCTCCTCACCGGCTACTTCACCGCTTTTTCTTGCTTTAATTCTGGCTGCTATAGTGCTTGCTTTTGGCTGCACCACCTGCAATTGACGCGTGACTTTGTCAATTAAATAACGGTTCTCAAACAGCGTAAGCACTTCCGACTCTGGGTTAGGGAATGCCCCCACTACGCTTATGTTGTTGTTCTGACATGCTTCGAAAATTTTCTTCACGTTGTTTTGGTGAAGCGTACCTAATTCATCGATAGGCCAGTGCACTGTGGCATCGGCATCACCACGAAGAAGACGAGTAAAGGCCAATAAGAACTTACATAAAATAAGGTATGCCATACCGTGACTCGAGGATTCATTAAGCTGACGGTCGGTACGAATAACAAGGTCGCTATTACCTTCACGAAGATGTAGTTCGATATCAAGCAGCTTACTGATACCTCCGGTAAGCGCGGCGCGCCCAAGAATATCTAGCACTCGACGCATGCTTTGGCCGTACTCTTCTTCAGGCAATTCGTTCGCGCCCTCTTCCATCCAGTGTTCATAAAGCTTTCTGAATTGCTCAAGTTCGGGCCAAAATTCAAGTTCGCTAATACGAGAGCGAATTTTCACTGCTGAATCTGAAACACCGTCAAGCGATAAGTCGCCATCAACCTCTTGGGTGATACGACGGCTTTGCGACACAATGCGCTTATCGATATCGGCTAGAACGAAGTAGTATTGTGAGAGGTCAGCACCAAAAATACGGCCTTGCTCACGTAACCCCTGTAGCTTTTGGGGCACGATAACGTTAAGCAATTGAGCAAGATGCGACACCATACGGCGATGATCAAAACTTTTCACTCCATGCGCATTTAGCGTTGCACATTCCTCACGCGCGCGTTCCCACGTGTCTGATAACCCCGTGCCCGCCTGAGCAGCAATTAGCTGATCGAAACGCTCAACATAAGCGCGTATATCACTGAGTAAATTTTCACGCTCTTGTAGCTGACTCTGAACCTCTGAAATACGCTGGCCAATACTTACATCATCGTGCTTAATTTCTAAGCTTTCATCACCTGCGTGAAGCGAGAGTTTTGCCAAAGACTTACTTAAGGTTCTAACTTGTTCCAAGTGCTCAGTTGAGGTTTTTAACGTTGCTTCAAGCTGGGCATGCTGTTCTTGCAGCTGTTCGCGAATAGCTTTATACGTACTTTGTTTGCTTGCTAGGCTACGCTCAGACTCCCCAAGTAATTTACGAGATTTCGATAGACCTTCTTGCCACACCACTTTTTGCTTTGTAAACACATTAGTGTACCAGCGCTCGTAATCGGCCACTTTGTGACGATGTGTTTCGGTACGAGCGATTTCTTCTTTAAGCTTGTTGATTGTTTTTTTCAACTGGCCTATTTCGTCAACATCTACGCCTCGATTATTTAATTCACTTTCAAGCCAGTCTTGCATGTCTTGGCGGTCTTTCGCAGCGCTTTCTTTCGCTTTGCGCATGTCATTATCTAGCTGTGACACCCGCGCTTCACTGTCTGCGATAAGCTGTTGCCAGTGAAATTTATGTTCGGTTTGCGCTTCGCGTTGCTGATCTTTTATTTCGTCTCGACTCAGCTCGAACTGGGCTTTTTGTTGTTTTTGCGCCTGCTGATTACTTTCAAGTTTTGCTTTTGCTTTTTGCTTTCTTGCAGACAACGCTTGTTGATATTCACTGAGTACAGTATCTCTGTCTTGTTGGGCTCGTTTCCGAGAAGCCTCAGCACTTTTAACTGCATTGTCTTTTTGCGTTACCACAAGCTCGGCATTGCGTACGTCTTCATTTGCTTTTGCGAGTCGTTGTTCGCATTCGTTCTGCGCAGCAAGTGAGGCCGCCTGACGTATTTCAGCTTCCTGAAGTTGCTGTTTAAGCGCTTGCTCGGTATAGGCATAATCTGGCGTATCAAGCTCACCAAGCGCCAGCTTAATACCCATAAACGTATCGGTTGCGTTGCCCATTTCAGGAGAAAGGTCGCTACGTTCTAGTAATTCTGGGCGAATAACTTTACCTAGAGAAAGCTCCCAGTCGTCAACATTGGCGCGTAAGAACTCAAGCAATGAGCCTTCACCTGGGTATAACAAGGCATTTATCTTGTTAACCGCCTTTTCTTCTAGCTGAAATGCCCCGCGTGCTTTATCAAGTGCGTTGGAGCACTCTTTGCGAAATTCAACGGCTTTATTATGTGCTTGCTGAGACTGTCGAAGCTCTGCCCTAGCCGTATCTTCGTTAACCGATGCTTCTTTTATTGCCGCATCTAAAATATCTAGCTGAGATTGCTCGAATTCGTTGTAGCCAGCATTGCTTAGCGACGCTTTAAGCTCAGCTTCAGCTACCTTTAATTCGCTTAAGCTGTTTTGATAATCGTTGTTAAGCGCATTCAGCTGACTATTGTAGTCATCTTGAATACGACTTAACGCTTCTCTTTCATTTTGCTGCTGCTCTGCCTTGTTCTCGGCAGCTTCTTGGCGAGCAGCCGACATTTCTTCTAAAGAGATAGATAACTTTTCGCCAAGCTCAGCTAAACGCTTATTGTATGCAGACTCGATGTCTTGGTGCTTTTCAGTAAGCAGAATATACCGGCTTTCTGTCAGCGACTTTTCATTCTGCCACTGCGATAAGTTGGCAACATCTTCTTTAAGCTGCTCTATATTTTCGTCTTGCCACTTATCGAATTCTTGCTCAACAGTGTCGAGCTCGCTGGTAAATTTTTCAACATCGGCGCGGGCAGCAGAAATAACTTGATTTAAGTGATCACGAGTATCGCCCCACTCACTGTCAGTTTGCTTGCGCTGAAAACTGTTTTCGTCAAGTTCATTCTTCGTGGTTTCAACACGCGCAGCAAGGTAGGTTTTATCAAGTTCAAAACTGTGTTTAAGGTTAGCAAGCACTTTCTCTGTTGACGTTAACGCCATGTCAGCCTGTTCAAGTTTTGAGAACTCTGGGCGAATCTTGTCGAATTGTTTTATTAAATGGCACTCTTTAATCCAATCATCCACGCGATGTCGGCTAAGGCCAGAGGTTGGTGGTGTTACGCCATCTTCCTCTAAAATTGCAGCAATCATGGCTTTGATGGTTTCCATCTTGCCTTCTTTTGAATGCACCGCTTTAGCGAGTTTTTCTATATGGCGCATGTGCTTTGATGGCTCGCACAAGCTGAATATTTTTGCGTAGCCAAGCAATTCTCGCGCATTGTTGCTTTGATTTAGCACACCGTGGTCGTTTTGCACGATAGCGCGAAAATCTTTTGTGTTTAGCAGGCTCGTTACCATGACGTTGCTACGCTTCATGGCGCGCGCTAGCTCTGCACTACTCACGCTGGTATGTTTCCCACTTTTTTGTTCAATTAGGTAATCGGCAATGTCAAAAGGCTTACCAATTAAACGGTAATTTACACCCGTACCATTCGAGCTAAGCACAGCTTGGCACAGATCACCTTCTGCACGCGTATATTCATATATAATAAAACTTGATAAACGAGGTAAGTACCAACGTTCAAAGCTATCTCGTGTTGCAGGAACCACTCGGCTTGGGTATTCACCATAAAACACGGGAATAAGACGCTGCAGAGTGGTCTTACCCGATGCATTTGTTCCACAAATATTGGTGTGGCCATCAAGCTTTAGCTCAACCACGCCTGGCAAATGCGTGTCGATAAGAATTATACGTTTTAAGCCTGCCATAGTGTTCCTGTATTGTTTAATCTGCTGTATGAACCTTCATACAGTACTACAACGCACTGATTTTATTATGCTTCTGGCAGCATAGTAGTGCTACTGTTAGTACGCGCTGAATACCTAGCCGGTCAGTGTATTATGAATTGAGGAATTTGCACAGATGTCACGTTGTTAGTTGACTACAAAGCATGCTAAATCAAATATGCTGAAGATTTAAAATGGCGCAAAGAGAAGTTTAAAAGGGTGTGTAAAACATTGAGGAAAGTGCAAAAAAGGCAGCGTACCTCAATGTTTATGTTACGGATTGAGCGTTACTTAATTGACAACACTTGAACCGATTCCGGCGCAGGATACATAGCGCTATATGTTGCTGCAATATCACCAGAAGGAGAGTTTAAGATATTGTCGAAGCGTAAAATCATACCGTTAGACTTCTCGGCAACATACACATGACCATTGCTCATCATTAGGTCAACTGGATTACCTAACATCGAATTAGGGCCAGCGATGTTTACTGATACGTTAGTCAGTCCATCAGCGCGACTAGCACCTGGAATGACATACAATTTACCATCAGTCGCATCTGCTGCACTTCCCACATCAGAAACCACTAAGCTATCGCTCTGCACATCATAGTCTATACCATGAAGATTAGTGGGTGCAGCAAACGCAGTATCAGCACTTGCAGGTATAATCAGCCTGTCTTCACCTGTAAGAACGGTTTCCCCACCGTTCATTCGGCGGATCACTTCTTCGAATACTGCAATCGTACCATTGGTTAGTGCAAGGTACGCTGTATCGGTAGCTGGGTCGTAGTCAACGTCCCATGGTCTACCGCCATTAGCAGCCTCCAAGGTAAGCAGTGGTTCAACATCGCCTGAGGCACAAGGCGAGAAAACGCGTACAGCTGGTGTGGTAGCGTTCACGTCGGCCACGAATACCACACCATCATTTGAGGAGATATCTAAGCCTTTAGGGGCAATTAGTCCCGTTGAACTACCTGCTATCATGTGGTCCATGCTTTCGTTGTACATCATTCCATCACGCATGGTTTTAATACGGTTAACAACAATCAACCCGCCAGTTGATGTGGTTGGATCATCAAAGGTAATAACACCGTCACCACTTCCCGTAAATGCGGCACTTTCGATACTCATTCCAGCATTAAAACTACTTGTTTGACTTGATAGTAGTGCGCTGTATTGTGTAACTTCCCCGGTTGTTGGCCCGTCTGTTGAAGGGTTACTTGATACTGCTAGCCCCATGATTGGAACTGTGGTCAAGCCATCGTCTGATGCATCGACAATAGCGTCAACATCTGCAAATTCTGTAAGTGATTCGGGCTTAATGGAAGGTGTTGCAAGCGAAGGAGCAATATCGCCACTGGCGCCACTGAAAATATTTGAGAAGACTAAAATTGCGTCATTCGATTTTTCTGCTACTCGCAAGTCTGAGCCAGTGAGTACAATATCAACAGGGTTACCAAGCTGTGTTGCTGGGCCAGCGATTACTCTTGCAGGCTCTACGGCACCATCCGCCATAGAAACATTCTCGATAACGAAGATCTGTCCATCATCTGCAACTGCGGCGTCCCCGACATCTGATAAAATCATTCGATTAGACATTGGTTCATAAGAGATGCCGTGAAGATTCACTGATATCTGATTGCCATCAGCATCTGAAGGCACAACGGAACGCATTACCGTTGGCGCAAACCCAGATTGTGCAACGTCATCGTATACCGCCAACGTTCCATCTGTTAATGCTACAAATAACCTATCACTTTGCTCGTCGTATGCCACATCCCAAGGTCTAGCAGACGTCATAATTTCAGCGACAGGGGCTACGTCTCCAGCTGCTTGTCCGCCGAATACACTTACTTTCTGCCCGTTAAAGTCAGCTATCATAATCAAGCCAGCTTCTTCAGCAAATGCAATACCTTTCGGATTAACCAGCCCAGTGGCAGCGCCTGTTATTTCGTGACCCGTTGTTGCTGAAAAGCCATCCTGTGCATCGAAGTTACACATACTGCGTAAAAGCGGCAAGTCGCTGTCTCCGGCCTGAACGAGCGTACTGTTTTGAGTAAACACAACGCCTTGGTTTGCTCCCGTAGTAACATTGGTCAACACATTTGCGTTTTGATCCACCGAACTAACCGTGTTTCGATTAGTGTCTCCGTTATTAGCAACTAAAAATGTTGCAGCATCAAAACCCGGACTACCATCTTGTCCAGGCGCGCCATCTTGCCCCGGAGCGCCGTCAGCACCGTCAACCCCATTAGCACCATCAAGACCGTTGATACCATCATCACCATCACATGCGCCCAATACCAAAACCATAAACGATGCAAGAAGTGAAACCTTAAATTTTTGTTGTGAAGCTTTACTTATATTCATATTTGTCTCTATACAATTTCTTTGTTCATATACAAAACCCGTTCGCAACAACTTCCATACATTACGAAAACATTTATTTCACAAAGCCGTACGTTCCAAAATTTGAATTAGATGCAGAAAATAAAAAAGCCCCAACGTTAAACACGTTGAGGCTTTAATTATAGCTGTAGGACTGCTACCTTTTAGCGAGGTGGGAAACCACCGCCTCCGCCAAAACCGCCTGGGCCTCCGAAGCTGCCTGGGCCACCAGGCCCTCCGAAGCCGCCACCTGGAGGCATCATGCCTTTCATTTGACGCATCATTTTCTTCATGCCGCCGCCCGACATTTTTTTCATCATTTTCTGCATCTGCGTGAATTGTTTAAGCAAACGGTTTACATCTTGAATTTGTGTGCCAGAACCCGCGGCTATGCGGCGTTTGCGCGACCCTTTAATCATATCTGGGCGTGCGCGCTCTGCTGGCGTCATCGAATTAATGATGGCTTCCATCTGATTAAACTGTTTGTCGTTGGCTTGGTCTTTAATTTTATCCGTCATGCCGCCCATGCCAGGAAGCTTATCTAGCATTCCCATCATCCCGCCCATGTTTTTCATTTGCTCAAGCTGATCTTTAAAGTCCTGAAGGTCAAATCCTTTACCCTTTTGAACTTTCTTCGCAAGCTTTTCGGCTTTTGATTTATCAACCTTGCGCTCAACTTCTTCAATTAAGCTAAGCACATCACCCATACCAAGAATACGCGAGGCAATACGCTCAGGATGGAATGGCTCTAGCGCATCAACTTTCTCGCCCATACCGATAAACTTAATCGGCTTGCCAGTAATGTGACGTACCGAAAGCGCAGCACCACCTCTGGCGTCACCATCAGCTTTCGTAAGGATCACGCCCGTTAGCGGCAGCGCATCGTTAAATGCTTTAGCGGTATTCGCGGCATCCTGACCCGTCATAGCGTCTACTACGAACAAGGTTTCAACGGGTTTAACGGCAGCATGAAGCTCTTTAATTTCGTCCATCATGTCATTGTCGACATGTAAACGACCTGCTGTATCTACAAGCAGCACGTCAAAGAAGTTTTTCTTTGCTTCTGCAATTGCATCATTAACAATATCAACTGGCTGTTGAAGAATTGTTGATGGGTGGAATGCAACATCCACTTCACCCGCAAGGGTTTCTAGCTGTTTTATAGCGGCTGGTCGATAAACGTCAGCACTCACTACCATTACTTTTTTCTTTTCGCGCTCGGTAAGGTATTTAGCAAGTTTACCGACAGAGGTCGTTTTACCCGCACCTTGAAGACCTGCCATAAGCACTACAGCCGGTGGTTGCGTTGCAAGGTTCAGCTTTTCATTTGCTTCACCCATTACTGACTCAAGTTCAGACTGAACAATTTTTATGAAAACTTGACCGGGCTTAAGGCTCTTTGTTACTTCAGTGCCTACTGCGCGCTCTTTCACCTGTGCAACAAACGCTTTTACAACAGGTAGTGCAACGTCGGCCTCAAGTAAAGCCATGCGCACTTCGCGAAGTGTTTCTTTGATATTGTCTTCTGTAAGACGCCCTTTGCCGCTAACATTTCTTAATGTTTGGCCTAAGCGTTCTGATAAATTCTCAAACATAGTATGAAACTTCTTTTTATTTCAGACGTAATGCGTACATTGTAACGTAAAAGGTTTGGCTAACGTACCCGTAAACACGGTTAATTTTTACATTCAATGAATTAATAGCTTGGCTACACGCATAATTTGCATACAGTGAAAGTGGGCACGAAACAAACAAAATCAAGGAGATGGTTGAATTTACGTGCAAGTTGAAGTATCAATACCGACTTAGCAGGTGAACCTACTCACCATTGCAATACAGGAAGCAACATGAACACCCTTTTCGCCATTTCTGCCGCTCTTCTCTACGCACTTGCAGCCGCAGTGTTAATTGGCAAGTTTGTCCATCAAGATGGTCCTAATAAAAAGCTTGGATTATCTTTGGCCAGTGTGGGTGTTATTGCGCACATTGCGTACTTGACCAATGCCATTATGGGAGCTCCAGGGCAAGACATGAGTGTTACTAATGTACTCTCCTTAGTGTCTTGGATCATAACCGTTTCAATGCTGCTTTTTGCTCGCGCTATCCCAAACTTAATTCTACTACCCGTTGTATTTAGTTTCGCTAGCTTCTCTGTGCTGGTGTCGAAATTTATTCCTGTAAGCTACATTGTGCATATTGAACTGCAGCCTGGACTGGTCATCCATATCAGCTTGTCGTTATTCGCTTATTGTACGCTTGTAATAGCCTTTTTGTATGCTCTGCAAATGTCCTACATAACGTACCGCCTAAAAGAGAAAGGGGCCGCATTGTTACACTCGTCGCTACCGCCGCTTATGTTAGTAGAGGGCATCCTTTTTAAACTGTTGCTTGCTGGAACCACACTGCTTACTGTCTCATTGCTAAGCGGCTTTCTTTTCTTAGATGACATGTTTAGTAAGGCGTATGCGCATAAAACCGCTCTGTCTATCGCGGCACTCGTTGTGTTTGTTATATTGTTAGCAGGCCAAAAGATAAAAGGGTGGCGCGGAAAGCAAGTTATTGTGCTAACTATTGTTGGCGTGATCTTGCTGTCATTAGCGTATTTCGGTAGCAAATTAGTAAGGGAACTTATTCTCTAACCCCATCAAAGAACACGCCTCATAGCATTCATGCTGATCCATAGAAGGCTAAATTTTTGAAAACTCGCCTAGCATTGTTACATTTCAGCACATTTCGCTTGAAACCCGCTGCTCAAAAAACTACATTTGAAGGCTAATTAAAGACAGGAACCCCATACTTGGACGACATATCAACGAGTACGCTGTTTATCGCGCTCGGCGTACTCATATTATTATCAGCGTATTTTTCCAGTTCTGAAACTGGAATGATGTCGATTAATCGATATCGCCTTAAACACCTTCAAGGTGAAGGAAACCGCTCAGCTATTCGCGTTGCAAAGCTGCTTGACCGCCCTGACCGCCTGATAGGCTTAATTCTAATTGGTAATAATTTAGTCAACATTGCCGCATCGTCACTTGCCACTATATTATGCATTCGCCTTTTCGGTGATTACTGGGGCTTATTCGCGGCAACATTTGGTTTAACGCTGGTTCTTCTAATATTCGCCGAAGTAACCCCTAAAACGCTTGCTGCCTTATATCCAGAAAAAGTCGCCTTTCCAAGCTCAATTATTTTATTGCCGCTGCTAACGTTAATGTACCCTTTCGTAGCTGCTATTAATGGCATTACCAACGGCATATTAGCTATGCTTCGTATTAGCCCAGCTAACGGTAATGATGACTCACTAAGCAGAGAGGAACTTAGAACCGTGGTGTTTGAAGCTGGTACGATGATACCTAAAAAACACCAAGATATGCTGGTGAGTATTCTTGATTTAGAAAGCGTTACCGCTGAAGACATCATGGTGCCGAGGGCGGATATTTTTGCTATCGACATTAATGATGACTGGAAGAAAATACAAAAGTCGCTGACCCATGCCCAGCATACGCGCGTTTTACTTTACAGAGACAGTATCGACGATGCGGTTGGTTTTGTTCATGTTCGTGATGCACTACGACTACTTTCTAAAGACCAATTTACTAAATCAAGTTTGCTTCGAGCGGTTCGTGAAATTTACTACACGCCAGAATCTACGCCATTGCATACCTTAATGTATAAATTCCAGGCGGAAAAAGAGCGTATTGCTTTAGTGGTCGATGAGTATGGCGACATTATGGGGCTGGTCACGCTAGAAGACATTCTAGAAGAAATTATTGGTGACTTTACCACAAGCATGGTGCCAGATCACAGCAAAGAAGCCCACGTACAGCAAGACGGCTCAGTATTAGTTGATGGCAGTGCCAACATACGTGAATTAAACAAAGAAATGGATTGGAACTTACCAACCGAAGGGCCTAAGACACTAAATGGATTATTGTTGGAGTATTTAGAAGATATTCCGGAAAACAAGATAAGCGTGCGTTTAGCGGGCTATCCGCTTGAGATAGTGGACATTACGGAAAACATGATTAAAACCGTAAGAATAATGCCTGAGTTTTATGTTGCGCCTAAAGATGGTGGGTTAGATTAGAAACCGGCGCTGTAAGACATTGAAAGAACTAGTAAGCATAGATTGTGTCGCGTAGCGACAATCTGTGCGCTAGTGGCCTGAGAATTAGTTATCACTTATTTCGTACTAGCGCGCTCAGCCCGTTTGGCTAACGCTTTCGCTTTTGCAGCCGCTACCTTGTCTGATAAAACAGATAGCTTCGCAATTATATCCTGCGTCTCCTCATCTTCACGCAAATCTGCCTCCGCCATATGCGACTGCAACGAACGCTTAAGGAGCTCAGGAATAGATTTGCTGTCCATTTCCCAACCCTTCAATAGAATAAACTTTGACACTCTCAAAGAAAGTATCGACCGAGAAACTATTTACTTAACGTTTTTTGCTGAAAAATATTAAACAAATAACTAAGAAGTGCTGAAACAGAAAATAGAGCGACTATACACCTTGATAGTGTGTAACTAGCGTACCTTTATGGTCTTTGAGTGAGTATTTTATGACAGCAATGGACGCTGTCGAAAATAGACTGGTGGTATACGACTGGCAAAGCTCGTCGACTAAGTAGCTAACCAATGGCATATGGCTTACTACGAGCATTGATTTAATTGGCTTTTTCGCATTAACAGCAGCATGCACTCTTGCATCGATGTAGTCGCTAACAAGACGCGGTGAACCATCAGGTACAATGTCATCATTGTTTTCGATTTTATTTGCAATAATGTCTAACGAAACCATGTCGTGGGTTTGACGCGCTCTGCGGTATGGACTAACCAATGCCAAGTCTACAGCACCATTGTTGCAGTAGTGCGCTTTCAACCACTGTGCAGCAAGCGCAGATTGCTCTCTTCCGAGCGCGGTTAACTGACGGCTTTTATCGTCCAATCGTGGTGCTTCAGCCTCTCCATGACGCATGATAAAAAGATAGATGTCGTCGTTGCTACTTTGACCTGACATAACATTGCGCATACTATTAGTGAAAGAATTGTTACGATATCAAAGTGCTGATAATACGCATAGTAATAAACGGTGAATTATAGAAATTTTTAGCTATTATTGGTTTTGTACATCAGATATTTCTAAACAATCGTCACACAGTTCTCAATTTATCATTGACTGCCAAATAGCGAGAAAATGTGAATAACACCATCGACTTCGAAAACGCGCATCACTTCAGCCTACCCAATGGTTTGCGCGTGATGGTGTGTCACACACCGAATCTCAACGAAACGAATGTGTCGATGTCGATTAGAGCCGGTCACTTTTATGACCCCGACGACTGTCACGGGCTTGCACACCTATTAGAACATATGCTGTTTATGGGCAGCAGGCACTTACCAAAACCCAACGCTATTAATGGGTTCATAGAGCAACATGGCGGCAATATAAATGCTTGGACAGGCACTGAGTATGCCAACTACCATTACCAATGTTCAGGCGACGCGGTTGCACAAACCCTTCCCGCCTTCGCAGACATGCTCCGCCAACCGCTTTTTGAAGAAGCGTCGTTGTGTAATGAAATAAAAAATATTCACGCTGAATTTGAATTTAAGAAAAAAGATGATTTACGCCGGCTTTATCAAATTCACAAAGAAACCTGTAATCCAGAGCACCCGTTTGCCAAATTTTCAGTAGGAAACAGCGATACCTTTTCAAAGCATTCAAGCACTGAATTAAAGTCACGACTTAAAACAATGCACGGTGCGCTGTATTGTGCACAGAATATGAGGTTATGTATTTCGTGTCCCATGCCTATTCAACAACTAGAGGCATTAGTACATCAGTGTTTTGGTTCTTTGAAAGCTGGCGAACTCGCCAGTGATAATTGGCCAAGCTTGTACACAGACAATGAGCTAGGTGTGCAGATAAACATTCATCCGCTGCAAGCGGCAAAGCGAATGATCGTAACCTTTGCATTGCCAGCATTACAAAATGACTACAAATGTAAGCCGTTGAATTACATTAGTCATTTAATTGGCGATGAAGGAGAAGGAAGTTTATTAGCGTATCTAAAACAGAAAGAATGGGCGCTAAATCTCATAGCCGGTTCTGGAATTGAAGGTGACGCATTTAAAGATTTCAATGTCAGTTTTCAGCTTACTCAAAAAGGGCTAGAAAACCGATACCGCGTTGTAGAGGCGCTTTTTAGTTACATCGCTCTCATAAGACAGTCGTCAGGTGAGGCATGGCGATACAAAGAAAAAGCCAAGCTTAATGCGCTCGCACTTGAACATGAAGAAAACGTCAAATCACTCAGTCTTGTAACAGAATATGCTCAACATCAATTTCTTTTCACTCCTATGCAACTTAACGAGCTTCGCGCCACAATAGGTAGTTACGATAAAGCGGTTTTAGAGCATGCGCTGTCTTTCTTCACACCGGATAACTTGCGCATCAAACTGATTTCAAAAGACGTCAAAACAACAAAGGTATGTGCGTTTTATAATGCCGAATACAGTGTTGAAGCCGTTGACGAGAGGGAATTAAGCGCTTTTCGCTCTCCCTCAAAAATTGAAGCTTTGCATTTGCCTCCTGCAAACCCTTATTTGGGCAACGAGTATCAACTTGTTTTACCTGAAACTTCCTTTGATACACCTAACAAGATGCACGAAGAGTCAGGCTTTAGGTTTTGGTTTGCACAAGATCAACAATTTCACAGCCCTAAGGGCGATATCTACGTTTCTTTCGATTCTGCTGACTTTTCGGATTCATTGCCAGCGGTAGCGGCGAAGCGCATATGGCTAGGCGCGTTGAACGATCACCTTCAGGCAAGATATTATCGCGCTGAAATTGCAGGGTTACATTATCGAATTTATGGTCATCAAGCGGGCTTTACCTTGCACACGCGAGGCTTTACTAATCAACAAACGTTGCTCGCTAATCAACTGCTTGATGCTGCTATTAACTTTACTCCTTCTGAAAGAGACTTTGAGCATCACAAAGCGCTGCAGATGCAAAGCCTTCATAACTCATTACTAAACAAACCCACTAACCGTTTGTTCTCTCGACTAAGTGTACTTATTCAACGAAATACGCAAGCGCCGGTTGAGCTACTAGATGTAATTGACAACATCTCATATTCACAATTGCTTGAGTTTAAGTCGGCCGCTTTTAGTCAATATTTTGTCGAAGCCTTTATGCACGGTAATTGGACAAGTAAAGATGCGGGCTCATTTTGCAATCAAATAAAAGAACACTGCGCGAATGCGAATAGCCAACCTCTATCTAGGTCGGTATCAAAGTTACCGATTGGCGAAACGCTATACCACGAAGTAACCTGTAATCATGATGATTCTGCCGTAGTACTCTACTTACAAGCGCCATCGCAAGAACTTACCGATACCGTTTTATGCATGGTCATTGAACAAATGCTAGCAGCACCGTTTTTCAACGCGCTGAGAACTGAACAACAATTGGGTTATATTGTGGGTACTGGTTTCGTTCCGCATAATCAGCATCCAGGTATGGCTTTTTATATCCAAAGCCCTCAATGCAGCCCAAAGCAACTTCTTGATGCAATAACTACATTCTTGTTTCAACAGCTTCACGAATTAGAGTTTTACCGTTTTTATTGGCCAACTATTCAGCAAAATTTGATAAAACAACTGGAAGAGCGTGACCTTACGTTATCGATGAAATCGCAGCGGCTTTGGGTGAGTTTAGGGACACAAGATCTTTCCTTTAAAAGAAACGCAAAACTGGCCGAGAGAATAAAGTCTTTAACGTTTGAAGAGGTACAAGCTTTTGCTGGAGAGTTAGCAAAAAGAGAGCGTTGTGGCGAACTGGTATTGTACTCAAAAGGCAAGTTTGAGGCGATGACAACAAACGCGAAAAGAACGATCAATAGCATTTCAGAATTTAAACAGCTCATCCCCTACTATTAGCCTGAAAATGCGCCGCACCATACGTATATAGTGATATACGCCACAAAGTTTGCTCAAGAAGTAAACCATCATCCCTTTAAAGTTAAAAAATCCTTGTAGAGGCTACGTTAATTCGGCATATTTATTATTCTGGTTGTTAGGGATGCTACCAGTAATAATAAAAAAATAATAAAATGGTGTAAGCCAAAGGTGTTTAGGTGCGCTCAACCCTAATATTTACAATCTATTTTCTTATGTTGGTTTTGCCAGGACTCGTTTGCGTTCAGGCAAAAGCGATAGAGATTTCTGATCTAAAATTCAAAGAGGTCGGAAAACCTGAAGGACTTTCCGATAACGCCGTACTGGATATTGTCGAAGACGATAAAGGGTACATTTGGATCGCCACCGCAAACGGGTTAAATAGATATTCGGGATACAACGTTAAGCAATATCACCCATCAGACACAAACTCCAACTCGATTCCGTCAGGTTACATTTATAAGCTCCTTTTTGATTCACAACAGAACCTGTGGGTTGCTACTCACTCTGGGTTAGCGAGATATCGACCTGAAAGTGATGACTTCGAAGTTTTTGATAAAGACAACTCCGTACTTAAGACAGATATAATTACAGGCATTAGCGAATCTTCTGAAGGCGATATCTTATTCACTGACCCTAAAAACCTTTACAGGTACTCTTTTTCAAATCAACGGATTGAGCTAATTAAAAAGGTTTTTGATGTACCTAGCATAACTGGCGTTATTCGCGATGAAACTAACCGTATTTGGATAGGCTCTAAGGGCAGTGGTATATCAATACTCGATAAGCATTCAAATGAGCTGTATCACACAACTAAAGTAAACCCATGGGGCATATCATTAGATATTTCCACATTAAATGCGTTGCAGGTCATTAATGGTAATTATTGGCTTGCCACAAATAATGGTATAAAAATAGTATCCGCATCTGGACAGCTTATCAAACATATAGGCGATGAGGTTTTCAACAACACGTCTAAGCAACAAATCAAAGCAATTAAGGAAATAGACAACAATATTTGGGTTGGTACTAGTGAAGGCACGTTTATCTTAAAAGACCTTTTGAGTGAAGAAATAAACGCTTTTACTAAAATAGACTACATATACCTTGACCAAATTACCCAAGAGACAACAATGCTGCCCTTGGCAGATATTACCAAAATCTTTGTAGACAGAATGAATGTAGTCTGGCTTGGGTCCTTGAAGAAGGGTACTTACAAGTTCCATCCTGCATACGCAAAGAGCAAATACAAGCCCGTTTTCAATTCTGGAAAAAACTTAGAAAATGACCACTCTGCTATTTGGGGTTTTGCAGAAGATAGTGATAGCCGAGTTTACCTTGTCTCTCAGCAACGTGGTATTGGCCTTATACAGACAGATACATCAGACGTTGCGTTTTTTGATATTTTCGAAAAATTACCAGCAGACATTACCTACTGGGATTTGGAGATAGATGAAAACGGCTTTTTCTGGCTTGCGTCATCTAACGGTATTTATTTACTACAACTCATTAACGATAACCTTCAGATAGTCGACCACATTTTTGAGGGTAACTTTATCGACTTTTTTTACCTCGAAGACAATGACGTTTGGCTTTGGAGTGAGAATAATGGAACCATAAAGCTGAACCACTCTGGTGATGAGGTAAATCTCAGTTCTATAGAGAAAGCATCTGTAGCAGAGAGGTTAATCCCCATTTTCAAGGACAGTTACAATAGGCTTTGGCTTAGAAAAGATGACGGATTAAAAATATTTGACCTTGGGAAAAAGAAAACTATCAAGGAGTTCTCCTCGAGCGATGGAATCAATTTCATGGCTTATGGTATCTACGAAACCAGTGAAGCACTGTGGATAACCACAAGATCAAACGGAATTGTGATGGTCGATAAAAACTCCCTCGAGGTTAGAAAAATTCAAAAGAGACCAGAAGGCGCGAGTCAGATTATATCGTCCGTAGGTGTTAACGATAGTATCTGGTATGTCGACTCAGCTGGCGTACACCAGTTGTCACTTCCCGACCTTGCTGAGACATTACTTATCCCAAACTCTGAACTAAATTATAACTCTCTTGGAGAGAGCTCTGTATTCGCTTCTTCCAAAGGCTACATTTATTTCGGTGGAATGGAAGGGTACAACAGGGTGAATAACAACCAACTTGGGCAAATCAAATTAGACTCTGCAACGCTTCCGCCCGAGATTGAAGAGTTTAGGGTATTTGGATCACAAGAGAGCTATATTCAAGATGATAGACAGTTCCATAAAAAGATAGGCGTAGAAAATAACACTCGACACGCAACAAGTATCAAAGAAAAGATTAATCTAGATTATGATGAGTCTAGATTTAGTGTGGCTTTTTACTTACTTAATGCCATTTACCCAACGCAAACAATTTATCGATATAGACTTCAAGGCTTTGATGAAAACTGGACTTATACAAATATCGAACGAACAGCTCAATTCAATAACATAAAATTCGGTAGCTATATTTTTGAAGTGCAAGCTAAAGAGCCGCAAAAGTCATGGTCTGCGTCAAAGCTTCTTAATATTAACGTTGCACGCCCCCCTTGGTTACATACAGTAGCTCTCGTTTTTTATTGTATTATTGCATTGGCGTTCTTAGCTTTCATTGTGCGCCAGTATCAAATTCGAAATGCCAGTCAATTAGCTATTAAAGAATCAGAAGAGCGCCTAAAACTCACTTTGTGGAGTTCAGGTGATGAGCTATGGGACTGGGATGTATATCGCGGTCAGGTTTATCGCGCAAACACGTGGGGCACGCTAGATTTCCCACAAGACGATATTCGTACCACAGGCGCTTATGACGCCAATATTCATCCAAACGATATTACACGAGTGAAAGACTCGTTACGTGAACACTTAGAGGGAAAAAGCGACTTCTACGAACTGGCGTATCGTGCAAAGACATTTAATAACCAGTGGATTTGGATCCTAGACCGCGGCAAAGTGGTAGAGCGCGACCACAATGAACAACCTGTTCGAATGACGGGTACGCTGAAAAACATACACCACCTTAAAGAGGCAGAAGAACAGCTTAACCTATTTAAACGCTCTATTGAAAACATCTCTGAAGGTGTGTTCATTACCAATACACAGTTTAAGTTTATCAGTGTTAATAATGCGTATTGCGGTTACACGGGCGAAACGCGAGATCAAGCATTAGCTAGCTACATGCATTTCCATTTATATCCAGATGCATTCACCGAAGAGATTAAAAAAACGCTTAAATCAAAAGGTAATTGGTCTGGTGAAGTTGAAAGTGTTCGCGTTAACGGAGAGCGTTATGAGATGGAATTAAACATCGATGCCGTTCACGACGAAGATGGAAAAATTAGCCACTTTGTGGGCGTATTCAGCGACATTACTTCTCGTAAAAATACCGAGAAGGAACTCCTTAAACTTGCAAATACTGACCCGCTTACCGAATTACCTAACCGTTCATTCTTCCAAGCTAGCCACCAGAATTTAGTTCGTAAGGGCGCACAACACACTTTACTTTGCCTGGATATGGACAACTTCAAGAAAATAAACGATTCACTAGGCCATCAAACTGGCGACATCCTTATTAAACAGATTGCGAAGCGTCTACAGCGAACAACAGGTAAAAGTGCAACCTGTTACCGCTTAGGTGGTGATGAATTCAGTATATTGATGGACGATAATGCTGACGTTCACACCGTTACTCACTACGCTCAAAGCTTGTTAGATACACTTTCTCGCCCTTTTATCATTAATAAGCAAGAGTTTGTATTGGGCGCCAGTATCGGCATAGCCTTTTATCCAGATGATGGTAACTCACCACAAGAAATGCTGAAAAATGCCGATACTGCAATGTATTTTGCCAAGAACAATGGCGGTAATAGCTACCAGTTCTTTAGTGGTGAGATGAATCAAAATGCGGTTCGCCAGCTGCAAATTGAAAACTTGATTAGGCAAGGCATCAAAGAAGACCTGTTTACGGTTTACTATCAACCTAAAGTAGATATTGCTACTGGTAAGCTTGTGAGCATGGAAGCCTTAGTGCGCTTTGAACACCCGCAAAAAGGCATCGTTAGCCCAGGGCAATTTATTCCACTTGCTGAGCAAACCGGTCAGATAATTGAAATTGGTGAGCAAGTACTGCGAAAAGCTTGTGCTGATACTAAACGTTGGGTTAGTCAGGGGCTTTTCAGTGGCCGTGTTGCTGTTAATATTTCTGCAAAACAGTTTGAATTACCAGACCTTGATGATCGCATTAACCGTATCCTCAGCGAAGTGGGCCTCTCCCCTCTTCACCTAGAATGCGAGATTACTGAGGGCACACTAATGGAAAGCCCTGAAAATGGCCTACAGATGATGAATAGGCTCCGTGAGCGAGGTATTCACTTAGCGTTAGATGATTTTGGAACGGGCTATTCATCACTTGCATATTTAAAGCGCTTTCCGCTAAATACGCTTAAAATTGATAAAGCATTTATTGACGATATTGCTGTTAGCAATGTAGATAGACACATGGCGGCAGCCATCATCAACATTGCTCACAATCTTGGTTTAAAAGTTGTTGCTGAAGGTGTAGAAGAAGAAGCCCAGCTTGATATTCTGAGACGGTACGATTGTGAAATGCTGCAAGGTTTCTTGTATAGCCGTCCGCTAAATGCAGAACGCTTTGAAAAACTACTCACCGAAAACCAGCAGCTTCATACTATTCTGAGCCAGTCTAGCGTTTAGCGTAGCGCGTCCATACCGTCCTTTTAAGACATGAGTTCAGATGTAAGTCATCAACACATTTTATGCTAGTGAAGTCTCTACCCAACCATAAATAAACTACTAGCGAAGACGCCCCCCTTTTGCTTTGCCCTCTAATTACCAAATAACCCCTATAAGTGCTGCGTTACTCATTTGAGTCGCCTTACACATAACCAATTAAGACAAACGCCTCATGCGCTCAAAGTTAACAAAAGCGTCGGAAAGTTGCCGTTAAACAATAACTTATCTGCTGCTAACGTCAAACAAATGTCACAACAATGAAAAACAACCATAAACCATTGATTTATAACAAATATTTAAAGTTGGCACGCTACTAGCAATAACATTAATACCGATAACAATAACTATATATCGGTTTTGTTTGTTCGTTCAAAAATTAGAGGAAAATAACATGTTAAAAGAGTACGCTGTTGCACTAGTACTTTCTACCGCCACTCCAGTAGCTGCTGATAGCCAAGAAGGTGCAAAGAAGGCACCTGAGTCTCAAAAAGAGACGATAACTGAGATGAAAACACATCGACCAAAAACTGGTTATGGCTCTTTAGGTACTGGCAAATAAGCGCTAACCAAATTTCCCAAAAGGAGAGCCATGTGCTCTCTTTTTTTTCGCCTAAAGAAAAGAAGTTTTTTTAATCCGGCATCGGTCCGGTATGAGAAATAGCTTTTTTATGCAGTATTTGAGGCCTACGCTGCTATATAGAGGTTATTAAACCCTACTGCATTACGCCAGTGAACATGCCGTGCAATAGAAAACATGGGTAACAAAATAGGCCCCAAAACTAAGCCTGCAACAGCCCATTTCTTTGCATGCATACCCCACTTAAAAGCTTCAACATAGAAGTAGATAGAAAATACAATGCTAAGTAGTAAAAGGGAAATCACGTTACCTCCAAGAGAACTCGATATCTACGCAAAACGACTTAAATAGGTGTTTTAAGATGCAACCTATTGATTTTGCGCAACCGCTGAACACTGTTCAATAAATCAGCGGCACGAATTTTACCTAAAATTGCGCAATAAACCAGCAAAAATAAACATTACATACAAAAAAACCGGGCAAAGCCCGGCTTTTAACATTAAATTTACATTTTAGTAAAACGTCTGCTCAGAATCAGCCATTTTTACAAGTACTTCAGCTGGTGCAAATTTGTCGCCAACAGCAGTAGCGAAGTGATTCAAACGTTCAACCACGTACTTGATACCAAGGGTATCCATGTAACGGAATGGACCGCCAAGGAAAGGCGGGAAGCCTATACCGAAAATAGCGCCAATATCACCGTCACGCGCATTTCGAATTACGCCTTCATCAAGACAGCGTGCAGCCTCGTTAAGCATCATCAGTACGCAACGCTCAGCAACTTCTTTTTCACTTAGCTTGGCTGAAGGTGTTAAGCCAAGAAGTGAGTAGATGCTTTCATCTACCTCTTTACCCGGTTTCTTACCTTCGTAAAGATAGAAACCTTTTTGGTTCTTTTTACCTTTACGGCCATCGGCAAGTACTTTGTCAAACGCACTTGGAGCAGTAAACCGCTCTCCAAACGCTTCTACAAGGAATGGGATGATCTTAGTACCAACATCAATACCTACTTCATCAAGTAGCTTCACAGGGCCTACAGGGAAGCCAAACTTCACTAAAGACTTATCGATATGTTCAATCGGCTCGCCGTCCAAAATAAGGTTTGCCGCTTCGTTCATGTATGGCGCCAAAATACGATTGACGTAGAAACCAGCACCGTCTTTCACTACTACAGGCGTTTTACCTTGTTTCTTGGCAAACTCTACTGTTGAAGAGATAACTTGGTCCGACGTATTCTCATGCGCAATTACTTCAGCCAACGGCATTTTATCTACCGGCGAGAAGTAATGTAGACCTATTACATTCTCTGGGCGTTCAGCCTTTGCAGCAATCTGCGTAATTGGAATTGATGATGTATTTGAAGCGAAAATTGTGCTTTCTTTGCAATTCGCTTCAATATCAGCAACCATTTTTTGTTTAAGATCTAAGTCTTCAAAGACCGCTTCAACGACAATGTCAGCGTCTTGATAGCCGCTGTAGTCTAATGTTCCTGTTAACAATGCAAGCTGCTTTTGCATTTCACTGTTGCGAATAAAGCGTTTCTTCACCTTCTTGTTTAAGATGTCGTAACTGTACTTCATCGCATTAGCAATACCTTCTGCGCGTACGTCTTTAATACGCACCGGCACACCTGCTTTTGTAGAGGTAACAAACGCAATACCGCCGCCCATTAAGCCGCCACCTAGCACGCCTACTTTCTTCATTTTTTCCGGCTTAACACCTTCAACACCGTTTTCTTTTTTCATTTCGGTAGTTGCGAAGAAAATTTGACGTAATTGGAAAGACTCAGGTGTCATTACCAGCTTACCAAATGCTTCTGCTTCAGCTTTTAAGCCCGCTTTCATGCCATCGTTCATGCCAGTTTCAATAACATCAATAATGTAGCCAGGCGCTGGATAATTACCCTTTGTTTTCGCAAACGTCGCTTCACGTGCTTTCTTGAACAGCATACCTCGGCCTGGGCCGGTGTTTTCAAGCATTTTGTTCATCACACCTTTTTGTGGTGCATCGCGCTCAGGTTTGCGTTTAAGGGCAAACTGTTCTGCTACTTTAAGTAAAACACTTTGAGGAACTACATCGTCAACAATACCGTACTTTTTGGCTTGTTTTGCACGCGCCGGCGCACCAGTAAGCATCATCTTCATTGCTTGCTGAATACCAATCAATCGAGGTAAGCGCTGTGTGCCGCCACTGCCAGGCAGTAGGCCTAGTTGAACCTCAGGCAAACCAACTTGTGTGCTTGGTGAATCAGTACATACGCGATAGTGACACGCCAACGCTAACTCTAAACCACCACCTAATGCCGGACCATGAATTGCTGCTACGAATGTAGCCTTCATGTTTTCAATTCTGTCGAAAATAGCTTGGCCGCCTGCCGCTATGGTTGTTGCATCTTCGGCAGTTTTGCAGGCAGCTAGCATCGTAATGTCAGCACCAGCAACAAAAGAACTAGGTTTGCCGCTAGTTAACACAACACCTTTGATGCTGTTATCACGCTCGATGTCATCAAGCATGGCAGAGATTTCATCACCAAACTCAGCCTTAAGCGTGTTCATGCTCTCGCCTGGTACGTCCATACTTAGTATAGCGACGCCGTTATCTTGTTTGGTTAACGTAAATGCGCCTGATGTTGGCTGAACGTCATTTGTCATTTCTTGTTCCTGACTCATATTATTCTGTCTCCACAATCATTGCAGCACCCAGACCACCAGCAGCACAAGCTGTTAGAAGGCCAGTACCACCACCACGACGATTTAGTTCGTTAAGCATTTGCGTGATCATTCGCGTACCTGTTGCTGCAAACGGGTGACCGTAAGCAATCGAGCTACCCATTACATTGAACTTGTCCATATCTATTTCGCCCGTTGCTTTGCTTCTGCCTAGCTTTTCTTGCGCAAATTTATCGCTTGCAAACATTTTCACGTTTGCCAAGGTTTGTGCCGCGAAGGCTTCGTGCATTTCGATAAGCGTAAGGTCATTAAGCGTCATACCCGCACGGTCTAGTGCAATTGGTGTGGCGTAAGATGGCCCCATTAGCATATCTTCCCATACATCGATTGCAGAGAATGCATAGCTGCGAATGTAACCTAACGGCTTATATCCTAGCTCTTTAGCGCGGCTTTCTGTCATCATTAGCACGGCTGATGCACCGTCGGTAAGAGGTGTTGCATTAGCTGCTGTTACCGAGCCGTATTTTTTATCAAATACTGGACGTAGCTTGGCGTAGCCTTCTAACTTAGAGTCGAAACGCACGTTATTGTCGCGCTCAAGCGCACCTTTGTAAGGTTCCGCATATGCAGTCATAACTTCGTCAGCTAACTTACCGCCTTCCCAGCTTTCAGCTGCAAGGCTATGCGAGCGATGTGCTAGTTTGTCTTGCTCTTCACGAGAGATTTGGTGTGTTTTTGCCATTTGCTCTGCAGTTTGCCCCATAGACAAACCAGTAGAATATTCCGCAACCGCTGGCGGAACAGGCGCTAAGTCTTTCAAGCTTAGGCGCTTAAAGATATTAAGCTTTTGACCCAACGTTTTTGTCTTTTGCAGGTCAACTAACGCCCTTGCAAGGTTTTTAGAAACACCTATTGGAGAAACAGAAGTAGAGTCAGCTCCACCAGCAATACCCACCTGAACAGTACCTGCCATCATACTCTCGGCAACGTTAACTGTAGACTGGAAGCTCGTTGCACACGCGCGAGATACGCTGTAAGCATCTGTATGCACATTCATACCGGTGCCAAGTACAATTTCACGAGCAATATTTGGCGCTTCTGGCATTTGAACAACCTGACCATAAACAACTTGGTCAACCCACTCCTTTTGAACACCATGACGAACAAGAAGTTCGTTAACGACCATCTTACCTAAATCAACAGCCGGTACGCCGTGAAAATATGTCGCCATCTTTGCGAACGGAGTACGTAACCCCGCGACAATGGCGATGCGATCACCCTCTCGGGTTGTTACTGATTGTTTTGTAGCCATAATGCACCTAAATAATTGACCCTATTGGTTTACTTTGAAAACCAATTAAGTGGTCTGACCTGTAATACACCTGATTTTTACAAACAATGAACAAAATAGCAAATAATGCACTTAAGATGAGTGTTAAGCGTAATATTTATTTTGCGCAAATTAACAGTAAAGCTGTGTCAACACCCGTTTTTGCCAAAAACGCTATCGAAGACAATTTCTTTCCGATTATGATATTGAAGAAAGGTAGAATGAACCTTATATGAAAATCATAGTCTGTTTTGTGTCATAGTGAATACGTGGTTGTAGCGTGTATGTTCATTTCGGCTAGCTTCGGTGTATTGAAAAATGAGCTTCAATACAACGCCATACGTTTCACTGACACCCCCAAAAACGAGAATTAGAACGGAAAATTGCAATATGGCAGCAGAGCAGTTTCAACAGTTGCATGCGTATTTAGACCAACAAATTATCGGTCAGAGTGCGCTAACCAAAAGCCTTTTAATCGCGCTACTTGCCGATGGCCATTTATTGGTAGAAGGCCCCCCAGGGCTTGCGAAAACAAGAGCGATCAATGCACTAGCTAACGGTATTGATGGGGATTTCCATAGAGTACAATTTACCCCAGATTTACTTCCTGCCGACTTAACAGGTACCGACATTTATCGCCCTGAAACGGGTGAGTTTGTATTTCAGAAAGGCCCATTGTTTCACAACCTAGTACTTGCCGACGAAATAAACAGAGCGCCGGCAAAGGTTCAGTCGGCGTTATTAGAGGCAATGGCAGAACGGCAGATAACCGTCGGAAGCAAAACCTATCCACTTCCACCGCTGTTTCTTGTAATGGCAACGCAAAACCCACTTGAACAAGAAGGCACTTACCCTCTGCCTGAAGCACAATTAGACCGCTTCCTAATGCATGTTGATATTGACTATCCGGGGGCAGAAACAGAGTTAGAAATACTTAGACTGACAAGAGGTGAAGCACTTTCTGAGCCGCCTGTAACGCCCCCTACTCTCTCTCAAGGCGATATATTCACCGCTCGCAAAGAAGCCCTTTCTTTGTACATGGCGCCAGAGTTAGAGCAATACCTAGTGCAACTTATTATGGCCACTAGACAGCCTGCGCAATTTAGTCCAGACCTAGCCCAGTGGATTGCGATGGGGACTAGCCCAAGGGCCACCATTAGTCTAGATAAATGTGCACGAGCACATGCTTGGTTAAGCGGTCGTGATTTTGTGGGGCCTGACGATATACAAGCAGTGGCTCATAATGTACTTCGTCATCGAATAATTCTGTCTTATCAAGCTGAAGCTGAAGGCATTACGGTAAATGACGTACTCGACAAAATAGTGGCGACTGTCGCAGTACCGTAAAATCATGACAGATATTCAAACTCAATTGAATAAGCTGCTGACTGACGGTGTGACGCTGTCAACGGCAGAGCTACTTCGTTACCAGCAGCTATCAACACTTTTTAGTTTGGCACCTAAGCATGCGCCTCAAGCGCGGCTAGCAGGAAGCTATTTGACCAAGCATAAAGGTAGGGGCATGGAATTCGACGAAGCCAGGCATTACCAACATGGTGACGATATACGCGCCATTGATTGGCGCGTAACTGCGCGAACGGGTAAAACGCACACCAAGGTATATCGAGAAGAACGCGAACGTCCTGTTTTCTTATTCTGTGACTACTCACCTTCTATGGCATTTGGCACGAAACTGCTCACCAAGGCGGTACAAGCCGCTCACGTTTGTTCATTAATAAGTTGGTCGGCTGCAGCGAGGGGGGACAAAGTAGGCGCATTAATATTCAATCAATCCCAACACAAAGAAGTAAAACCGCTTACCCGAAAAAAAGCGGTTTTAAGAGTCTGCCACGAACTTATGTCACTACATAGCGAGAGCCTACAAATTTCGCCGAATAAGGCACGCGATGAAGCAGCTTTTGTCGATGCTTGTGCAAGGGCACGCAGGCTCGCTCGCCCAGGTAGTCTTGTATATTTGGTGTCAGATTTTCAAAACCTTTCTTCACAAGCATTGAGCCACCTTAATAATTTGACTAAACATTGTGAGGTAAGAGCCATAGTGGTTACCGACCCTATTGAGCATAGCTTGCCAAAGTTAAACGCTGTGCAAGCAGTAAATGTGTCTGACGGTGTAACGCAACAACGCTGGATATTGGGCGACAAAAAAGAGCAACAAGAGTACGCAATGTGGCGTGCCGCCCAGAATGACGGTATCAGTACAGCGCTTAGTAAGAACAAAATTTCTCGCTATACCGTCTCAGCAGGGGCAATGCTTGATGATCAGTTGCAAAGTATGCAAAGGGAGCTACTGTAATGCAGTTACAACCTTGGGCACCTAACGGCAACGCCGTATCAAGTAATCCTGCAACTAATAGCTCGGTACCAAGTACTCTTGCACAGCAGGACCCTCTTGCACAATTACGCGATATTCACGTGCCGTCAGATGTGAATGCATGGCCTCTCGACTGGGGGTGGTGGTGTCTTATTGTCGTCGTTATCACTACTGCTTTTTTTACTGTAAGAGCCATTTATCGTCACATTGAACACACTAAGGCCAAGAAGCATGCCCTTCAAGTACTGAAGACAATATCGATAGAAGATAAAGATTGGCCACAATCACTTAATACCTTGTTAAAACGTGTGGCGTTATCTTATTACCCGCAAAGTGACGTGGCGTCGCTGCATGGCAATGCGTGGTTTACGTTTTTAACAAATCAATGCGGTGCAAATGAACGCGTTGATAAAGGGTTCAATGCATTGCAACTTAATCTCTATAAAAGACATGTTAACAATGACGCATTTGCAGATTGTTTCTACGCTACGGAGTATTGGATAAGTAAAACGTCATTTCCAAAAGACAATATTCAAAATTCAAAGCAAGGTCATGGGCTTTCACTCCACAAAAAATCAAACTCGAATATGAATTCGGTATCAAATAAGGATGTAAGTTCGGAGGTGCATAGTGCTTGAATTTGCATGGTGGTGGGCATTTTTTGCACTTCCGCTACCTCTATTAGTTCGCTTTTTTTCGTCCAGAGCGCAGGAAACGGCAATGTCAGCGTTAAAAGTGCCAAGACTCAAGCCTAACGAAACAGAACATTTATCGATTACTAAAAATGGTAAAATACCCATGTTGGTGGCTACGATTATTTGGATCTTGTTGATATGTGCTACCGCCAGGCCACAATGGCTTGGTGAGCCTATTAGCATTCCCAATGAAGGGCGAGAAATGATGCTTGCAGTAGACCTCTCTGGCAGCATGAAAATTGACGACATGCAGTTAAACGGTCGCCAAGTTAATCGTCTTACTATGACTAAGTCAGTTCTTTACGACTTCATTCAACGCCGTGTGGGCGACAGACTAGGCCTTATTCTGTTTGCTGATACTGCTTATGTACAGGCCCCTCTTACTTACGATAGGGATACCGTATCTACCCTACTTCGCGAGGCTGTTATAGGTCTTGTGGGTGAACAAACCGCTATTGGCGACGCTATTGGATTGGCAGTTAAACGCTTCGACGAAAAAGAACAGTCAAACAATGTGCTTATTTTGCTCACTGACGGCCAAAATACCGCTGGAAATATTACCCCCGAACAAGCGAAGAGTTTGGCTATAAGTAAGGGCATAAAGGTTTACACCATTGGTGTTGGTGCAGACAAAATGCTTATTCAGAGCTTTTTCGGAAGTCGACAAGTAAACCCGTCTCAAGAACTCGATGAGGGCATGTTAACAGACATTGCTACTTCAACCGGTGGGCAATATTTTAGAGCGCGAAATGCAGAGGAACTTCAAGCCATCTATCAACAATTAGATGCGCTTGAACCCATAGAAGGTGAGACACGTAAAATGCGCCCGCTTACAGCGCTTTACTTCTACCCTGCGGCATTTGCTTTGTTACTGAGCATTTTGTGGGCAGTGGTTGCAGTTCTGTCACCACTGCTTAGTCGTGTGGCGAAAAAATTAAAGTATAAAAATACCACTGAAGGAGCCAAGGTTTAATGGACTTTTCGTCATTTTCACTTGATACCTTTATTGAGCAATTTCACTTTATTCGCCCGCAGTGGTTCCTTGCACTCATCCCTTTAATGGGTTTGTATCTCTGGCTGAAACGTACAGCCAGTAATAGCTCTGGCTGGCAATCTGTTATCCCTTCTCACTTATATCAGCACATGGTTGTGGGTAAAACACAAAAAGGTAAGCGCCCTCCTTTTTGGCTTCTTGCAACAGGATGGTTAATGCTAACTATCTCGTTAGCAGGGCCAACATGGGAACGCTTGCCCCAGCCTGTTTATCAATTAAAAATGGGGCACGTGATTGTACTGGATATGTCGCTATCTATGCGTGCTACTGATATGACGCCTGACCGATTGACCCGCGCAAAATACAAGGCTATTGACTTAGTTAGTGCGATAAGTGAAGGCGAAATGGGGCTGGTAGCCTACGCGGGTGACGCGTTCGTTATAAGTCCATTGACTGAAGATGCTGCTAACATTACGGCCTTACTTCCAAGCTTATCGCCTGAAATTATGCCAGTTCCAGGAAGCGACCCTTTGCTTGGTATAGAAAGCGCGGTAGAACTGCTAACCAATGCAGGTTACAACGATGGTATGATTTACTGGATCACCGACGGCATTGACTTCCAACAACAGTCGGAACTGCAAGAATACGTATCTACCCTTCCCTTCAAGGTAAACGCGCTTACCGTTGGAACGCCCCAAGGTGCACCTATTCGTCAATTGACTGGCGAGCTATTGAAGGATGCAACAGGCAGCATTGTTATCCCTAAACTAAATAAAAGCTCGGTAAAAGGTGTGATAAATGCAAATGGTGGAACCTTCGCCTCATTTACCGCCAACGATGATGACGTGAATACCCTTGCGTCATTGTCATTAATGGATCGCCGGAATGCAGACGATGAAGGTGAAAAGAGTAATATTCAAGGTGACCAGTTTAAAGAGATGGGACCATATATCCTTCTTTTACTTGTTCCCTTTGCCGCCTTTGCATTCAAGCGAGGGGTGATTTTTGCACTCGCAACATGTTTACTGCTACCTCTCTCTGCCCCGCCGTCTTTGGCGCAAGAAGCTTCAAACACATCAGCATCATCGACACAATCACAAAATAGACAACCATTGTCGTGGTGGCAAAAACCCTTCCTAAATGCAGATCAAGAAGGACATTCCGCGTTTAAACAAGAGCGTTTCAAAGACGCGGCTAAAGTGTTTGAAAATGATGAGTGGAAAGCTTCATCGTTGTACAAATCAGGTGACTATGAAGCTGCCCTTGATGCTTATAAAAAGATACCTGGCGCTGATAGCCTTTACAACCAAGGCAATGCGCTTGCCAAGCTTGGCCAATTAGAAGAAGCACTAAAGAAATACGAACAGGCACTTGAAGAAAACCCATCTTTAGAAGATGCACAAGCGAATAAAACGGTTGTAGAAGAGCTGTTGGAACAACAGCAACAGCAAGAGAATCAACAACCTGAAAACAACCAAGACGAAAACCAGCAAGCTGGCGACGATAGCGATAATCAAGACCAAAACGGCAATCAGAACGGCGAGCAAAACGATGATTCAAGCTCTGATTCAAACAGTGATTCAGACAATCAGAACCAAGAGCCAGGCAATGAAGACTCGCAGAGCGGTGAACAAGACAATGGTGATCAGCAAAATGATGCCAATTCACCTGAATCACAAGCGAATAACAATGAAGTTGCACAGAACGACCGACAACCAGAACAACAAGAGTCAACAGGTGAACAGCAGCGTCAACAGCAAGCAGAACAAAGTGAAAACGAACCTGAAGTAGACGCCAAAGGGCAACCAGTAGCTGACACAGAGTTAACGGATGAAGAAAAAGAAGAAATGCAGCGTATGGAAAGTCTTATGCGTCGAGTTCCCGACGACCCCGCGTTCCTGTTAAAACGCAAAATGCAGCTTGAAGCCCAAAAACGACAACGACAACGCATGCCTTCAAATCGGAGTGATTGGTAGATGAAAGTAGTTTCCCTATCTACGTTTATTTTTATATTTCTATGTACGTTTTCGTACTCAGCTAACGCAGATATAAATTCTGTTGAAGCAACGATAGACAGAAACCCAGTTATGCTGGATGAGGCGATACGGCTTACTGTGACTGCTGATGGAAGTGCAGACAGAGACGCCTTTGACAGCTCACCGCTGTTGAAAGACTTTGTTGTTGGACGAACATCGGTAAGCAGTCAAACTTCTATAGTTAATTTTGATACAAAACGTACCACGGTCTGGACCACAACATTGTTTCCCAGAAAAGAAGGTACATTCACTATTCCAGCATTAAGCGTTGAAGGCAAATCAACAAAGCCTATTCGCGTTAAGGTCATTCCTGTTCAAGAACAAGGGCAAGGCAGCGTTGCACGCGATTATTACGTGACGACCGACATTGACTTAAAAGAGGCTTACCTGAATCAGCAACTGCTTTATACCGTTAAGTTGTATTTATCGGGCAACATTGAGCGCGGCAGTCTTCAAGCGCCTGAAATGCAAAATGCGGATATCAAACAGCTAGGTGAAGACAAGCAGTATAGTGATATCGTTAACGGTAAGCGCTATCAAATTATTGAACGCCAATTTGCCATTATACCTCAGGCATCTGGCGAATTCACACTGCGCGGCCCTATTTTCACCGGCGAAGTGCTTGCCCCTAATACCAATCAGCGCTTTGGCTTTTTTAATAGAACTCAACAGATTAATCGCGTGGGGCCAGATATTACTATTACGATAAAGCCAATCCCTCAAGATATTGATTTCCCGTGGCTCCCATCTGAAATGGTGAGAGTTGATGAAGAATGGCCGCAAGGTGATCAGTTTATCGCCGGTGAGCCTGTAACACGCATATTGACGCTTACGGCGCTTGGTGTGGTTGAAGAACAACTGCCAGACATTCCTGAATTTTACCCTCCTAGCTTTAAGTTATACCCAGATCAGTCAACCACTACCACGGTAGAGCGTGACCAAAACTTAATATCGCAGCGTCAAACATCGTTAGCAATTATTCCAACACAGACAGGCAGCTACGTGTTGCCCGAGGTAACCATACCTTGGTTTAATACGCTAACTGAAAAAACGGAATACGCAACCATTGCTGCAAGGACTATCACTGTAGTGGCGCCAAACGCAAATACAGCCGCTCAACCGTTGGCGCCGTCTGCGACAAGTAATACTGTAACTGATGATAAGAATAGCGATAACGAAAGTGGACAAATTGCTGCTGCGCGTCGTGAAAACGAAACAAATGCAGCAGCGCAAACCACATCAGATGCATCGGCTACAGATAAAAGTTGGTTTTATATTGCGTGTGTTTCGCTGCTGGTAAGCACGCTATTGTTAGTAGGCTGGATTTATACTGGTATAAAGCTTCGTCGCATAAAAAGGTTCATACAAAGCCCTAGTGGTTATGTAGCCGCGCCGCAAGGTAATCAGCAAATAGTAAATAATACAGAGAGCGACGCGTTCAAATTCCTGCTAAAAACATTGAAAAAGCAAGATGTGAAAGCTACCGAGGGCGCACTGGTAAAATGGCTGGCTGCCCTTGAAAGTGAGAACAAACAGCGTGCTTTACCAGGTAACATCCCCGAAACAAAGGCAATCAAGCCTTACTTTGACGCGTTAGTTGCGCTTCGCTTCTCGCCTGCTCAAGCAAACGTTAAGTCGCAAAGCAATAAACAGATATTTGTCGGTCTGTTGGACGCCATAAAAACGTCACGAAAACAGTGGTTAGACAAAGAATCAGCAAAAGCGCAACGGTTATCCACCTTATATCCTGCTGGGTAAACCGCATAGCACTTGTCAAATGAGGAAGAGTCGAATAAAGGTAAGTGAGAAATCGAATAATAAAATTTTGCAACGTCACACGGCGCAAAGCTTTTTAGAAGGCAGGCGTCTTTGACAAATAAGAGCAAATGAAAAGCACAGGGAAACTTTATGAAAACACAATTTAAGCATTTAGCGACTAAACTTACGCCTGTGGCATTAGCCATAGCAGCTATTTCGGGCCTAGCGGCGTGTTCACCAGCCTCACAAACCACACCTGCATCGCAAACAGCCATAGACCAAGCGTCGACACCTAAACAAGAGCAAGTGGCTCAGCAATCTGAATCCCAGCGACTAAGCGCATTTTTCGAAAGAACATTCGAAGAAGATTTAAAACGCTCTCCTCTTTTTCAAAGCTATTTAGGCAAAAAGTGGGATTACGACAAATGGGATGACATAAGCGATAAGCAAGCAGATGAGCGTGTTGCCATTGCTAAAGAACGTCTTGCAACACTTGATACCTTTGACAGCACGCAGTTAAGCGAGCAAGAGCAACTTAGCCTGCGCCTATACAAACTGGGGATTGAGCGCGATCTAGCAAATGATAAGTTTCGCCACCACCGCTATATTGTTCATCAATTTCGCGCTGCTCATACGCAAGTTCCTAGCTTTCTAATTAATATCCATAGCGTTAAGAGCGAAGACGATGCAAAGGCCTACATTGGAAGACTGAATAATGTGTCTACCTATTTTGATCAGGTTATTGCTCAAATGAAGATTCGCGAAGACTTAGGTGTTTTCCCACCTGCGTGGGCTTACGATCAAATGATTGATGCATCTAAGAATGTGGTTTCTGGTGCGCCGTTTGATGATAGTGAAACTGCGTCGACACTATGGGAAGACTTTCAGAACAAAGTATCAGCGTTAGATATTGAAGAAACTAAAAAGCAGGCTTTACTAGACGATGCAAAAGCAGCATTAATAAACTCGGTTCAACCAGCCTATAATAAATTCATTGATGCATTAGCTCATCAACAAACCCTCACACCTGAAGGTGACGGCGTTTGGCGATTACCTGATGGCGACAAATGGTATCAAAACCGTCTTAATTGGTTCACAACCACCGATTTGACCGCTGAAGAAGTACATCAGATTGGTCTAGACAACGTAGAACGTATCCACAACGCCATGCGAGAAATCATGCAGAAGGTTGGCTTTGAGGGCACCCTACAAGAATTTTTTGTTTTCATGCGTGAAGATGATCAATTCTATCTTCCGTCTACCGATGCAGGCAGACAGCAATACCTTGATGACGCCAAAAAAGCCATTGACGATATGCGTGAAGCAATACCTGAATACTTCGGTATCTTGCCGCAAGCACCTATGATAGTTAAGCGCGTTGAAGCATTTAGAGAACAGTCTGCAGGTAAGGCGTTTTATCAAAGCCCAGCGCAAGACGGAAGTCGACCAGGTATTTATTACGCTAACCTTTTTGATATGAAAGCAATGCCAACTTATCAGTTGGAAGCATTGGCTTACCACGAAGGCATTCCTGGCCACCATATGCAGCGAACCATTGCGCAAGAGCTAGAAGGCGTACCACAGTTCCAGAAGTTCTTGAGCTTTACGGCATATACTGAAGGTTGGGGCCTGTACACCGAAGAATTAGCAAAAGATATGGGCTTTTACCAAGACCCTTATTCTGATTTCGGCCGCTTAGCAATGGAACTATGGCGCGCATGCCGTTTAGTGGTTGATACAGGCATTCATGCAAAGCAATGGTCGAGAGAAAAAGCCGTTGATTACTTGGTAGAAAATACACCAAACCCACAATACGACGCGCAAAAGGCCATTGAGCGTTATATTGCTATGCCTGGTCAAGCTACGGCTTACATGATTGGCAAATTGAAAATCATGGAACTTCGAGAAAAAGCGATGAACGAGTTGGGTGATAAGTTTGATTGGAAAGGTTTCCACGATGAAATTCTTCAATATGGGCCTGTCCCCCTGTCTATTCTGGAAGAAAACATAGAAACCTGGATTTCTAGCCAAAAACAACAGTAATTAAACCGTTCACGAAAAATAAAATTGTTCGCTTAACGAACGCGCCTTTTGGGTAATGAAAAAGGCGCGTTTTTTATGTGCGTTTTTTTATGTCATAGTTACAAGAAATTTATTTTTGGAAATATTTATGTTTTCGCGAAATAAAATCGATAACACTCAGGTCTTATCGAGTATGAAAGCAAAACACCAAAGATATGAGGCGCTTGTTAAGGCGTTTCACGCAGACATATACCGCTACGCTTACTGGTTAGTGAAAGACCAAAGTGTGGCTGAAGATATCGTGCAAGAAACGTTTCTACGAGCGTGGCGCTCGCTTGACGCATTGAATGATGAAAAAGCTGCAAAGTCTTGGCTTATCACTATTTTGCGTAGAGAGAACGCTCGGCGTTTTGAACGAAAGCAGTTTGATACCGTTGATATTGATGACGTGAGTATTCACGACGACACCCAACAGGCCGATGGTGATTTAAAAGACAGAGAATTGCAGCGGCTTTTAGGCGGTTTGAGTGTTGAGTACCGAGAGCCGTTAATACTTCAGCTTATTTTTGGTTTTAGCGGTGAAGAAATTGCCAACCAACTGGGGCTTAACAAAAACACGGTAATGACGCGCCTTTTTCGCGCGCGGAACCAGCTTAAAGAGACATTAGAGAAGCAAAATGAACAGAGAGGTCGTGTAAATGGATGATTTAGAATTTAGGCGTCGAATTTACGCCGATCCAGAAACGACTGACAGTGACGTTGTAGAAGCGGCGAAAGCTGATGACAATAAACGCCATTTCTGGAATGAACAAAAGCTGTTAGATAAACAGCTTAAGCAATCATTGAAAGTAGATGTGCCAGATGATTTAGCTAATAAACTGATTTGGCAACAATCGGCCGATGAATTTACACGCTACAAGCGAAGAAGTCGTTGGTATTTAGCTATGGCGGCATCGGTAGCGTTTACTGTAGGCATTGCGTTGACGATGTGGCATCACAAGCCACTTAGCATTGGCGGGCAAGCGCTAGCGCATATGCAATATGCAGATATGGAACAAGCGCATTCGCTGTTGCCGGTAGACTTGAATATGGTGAATGCCAAACTAGCTAGTTTTGGCGCAAGCTTTAATGAAATGCTAGACGGCGTTGAAGTAGCTAACTATTGCCATTTAAGTACAGTAAGAAGTCTTCACCTTATTGTTGATACACCACAAGGCAAAATGTCGGTATTTGTTGTACCTGAGCGTGGCGACGTTACAGTGCCTAGCGAGTTCGCAGACAAACAATATCGTGGTGAAAGCTTAAAGCTTCAACGTGCTAACGTGATGATTGTAGGCGATAAAGACGCAGACTTGAGCGAAATGAAAGAAGCCGTTGCAAAGCGTATTCAGTTTTCTGCTTAAAAAATGAAAGTCTAAACAACACATTGTGTGTACTAACACAATACATTTAACGTTTAAGTACATAAGCTTACGAGACTGTACTTCTTTATATTAAGATCGGCCTTCACGGCCGACTTTTTGTTTTAATATCTTCAACTAACATCATTCCCTAATTTTTTAAGTCTTTTCATATCCTCCTTCAAACGGGCTGATTTAAAACCAAAGCAAGGTTATACTGCTTCCAATATAAAACAAACGTTTCAATTACCGTCCAGTTTTAGACTTTCAATAAAAAGAGAATAATTATAGTGACGCACTGCTGCCGATTATTGAAGGCAATCCTATTTATTTGTTTACTGCCTTCAACATATGCTACTTCACAAGAGGCTGTAATAGGGAGCTCAAAAGAAACACAGAAACTCGCAGAATATTCAGCACTGTTGCACGCGGTTATCTACGATTGGAACTTCACTTCCGCCATTTCGAATGAAGACATCAAGAAACGTATTGAAGAAAGCGGGATTCAGCAAGATGAGTCGGAATTAAGTGTGGTTTTTCGTCATCTTATGGCATTGAGTACAGCTGAAGAGGAACAGTATTAGAAAGTGCCTGTTTTCGTAAAAATGCCGTTACTTGAGAAAACTGGGGCGCGTTAAAAGAATTATCAATAGAGACATATACTTACGCTCGAGCCTACGGTATATATCGAAGGGCTGAACAACTACAAAGGTACATAAAATAGAAGCCAGGTAACCATTCCTGCAATGCAACAATTAAAGCGCGAGATGCTAAAAACTGGCAACAAACATGCTGTTGCTACGGTGAGTATGTGGCTTGCAATGGAATATTCAGAATCTTCGTCGTTGTATTCAATCTATTAAATTAAGTATGCACTGCCGCACCTTCCAATTAGGTCGCCATCCAAGCTTCTTCAAACAGAGTTAGACAGAGTTACGGCTTATGTTTGGCTGATGAATAGCTACATTGAACTTAATATACCAAGTCGTGCTTTGGAATATGGAAAAGCGCTCAAAACGAAGCTTGGTACCATAGAAGCATGGAATTACGCTTATCCAATAACAGCAGCAAATTTAGTAGGTAAGCATGACTTAGCACTTAGCCTTATTGAAGATGCAAAAAAAGTTAACTCCAAAAAAGACCCAATTAAGCAGCTAGTCATTTATGCATTAGAACTCACAACATAGAACTACCTATCTGATTTCGAACCATCAAAAAGAATAAAAGAAATTATCACTGATAATAGAAACATTAAAGATAAACGAGGTTCCCATATTGATGGCAGAATATACAGACTATGCTTCTGCCGTACATCAAGCCTATTTTGGTTCAGATGATGAATTTGACGATGCAAAATCAGCTTATGAAAGCGCTGTATCAATGAAGATTGAAGAATTATCTTTTAAACGTGAAGCAGAACTGGGAGGCTGTTAACGCTTAAACACCTTATTAGAATTAGAAATACTGCGACAAAGAGAACTTGAACAGCTAAGAAAAGAACGACTAGGGCTATACAACAAGACAGAGAATTTGCGCTCCACAATTCAGGCACTACTCATAGTTATTCTTACACAACTGTCTTCATGGTTGTGGTTTTCTAGAAAGAAGACGAAGTGAATCATCTACTCCGCTTTATCGGGCAATGCCATTCGAAAAACTATTTTAGGTTGTCAAGCGCTGGATTTATACATAGTCAAAAGTACTAAGATAGTAATTAAAATATGTGTCTCATTTGCGATATAATACCCTCCTGAGTTATTAATGGACAAGTATCACTAATGCGTTGTATCAAATGGTATAGCTTTTTAGCTATATTATTTTTCGGCTGTTCCTTTCCAGCAAAAGCTGAACAAGGTGTATCAACTTCTGGAAACGATAAGCTATCTGTTTATAGCCATCTCGTCGCAACAGCCATTTATCATTGGAATTTTGCAAGTGATATATCTAATGACGATATTCTAAACCTTCTTGATCAATCTGGCCTACAAGAAGACGCGTCCAAGGAAGCTATCGTTTTTCGCCACTTACTAGCAACCTCTACAACAAACGACGTTGGTAGCGCAAAAATTCCGGTGTTCGTTAAAAGCCCTCTTCTCAAAGAGCATTGGCAACATTTAAAAGCGCAGTCTCCTAAACTATATGCTGCGGCAAAGGCTTATTACATCTTTAGTAAGAATGCGGTCAATTTTGAAGACTCTAGCATGAGAATAAAATACTCAGTTCCTGAGCTGTTAGATCTTAAAACTGAATTACTAAGCCTAGGGGATGAAGAAGCAACGGCCATCGCTAGTATATGGTTAGCAATGGAGCTCGGGGTAGCGAGTCCTATTCAAGCTATATCTGAGATTGAGTACGCTCTGCCATACCTACCTGAAAAGACGAGCCACAAAAAACTTGAAAATTATTTTACTAAATACGCGGCTCACGAATGGCTTAGAGTTGCTTATATAGAGCTTTCCGTACCTAGTAGAGCCTACCATCACTCTTTAGAATTGCTAAACAGTCCGGACAAAGCAATTAAAGCTTGGGCATATTTTTTCGCTATCGACGCGCTCATTTTGCAAAATAAATTTCAAGATGCCTTTCGTTTAATCGACAAAGCTCTTGAGTTTGTAGTTGACGTAAATTCACATCACAAAAAATTCCTAATAAAGGTACAACACCTTAGAGTTCTTGTGTTTAGTGGCGTCGAAACAAACCAACAAGAAATTTTAAAAATACAATCCGAAATAGAGGCCCTTAATCAAAAGGAGTTCATTACAAGGGCTGAGCTTCTAGTAACATATTATTATGCATTGAAGCATGCGTTGACCGGTGACGAAAACGCTTTTGGGTTGGCTGTAAAAAATTACAAGTTAGCTCTGCAAAAAGCTCAGGACAACTCTGCTTTTGAATCACAAATTGCATTAGTGGTTGAACTCGAACTCTCTCGCCTTTACGAAGTTTTTGGCGATAACAATTTGGCTTACCATCACCTTAAAAACTACAATGCTATTCTGGTTAAAAAGAACAGTGAGCAATTTAAAATAAGCGATGTCCCCTTTGCCAATAGTATTTTAAAAGACATTGAGCTAGCGAGATTTAGAAGAGAAGAGTTGAATGAACTTCGTGCTGAGCGCTTGGGCTTAACTAAAGATAACGAGCAGAAAACAAATACTATCTACCTGTTAATAGTAGTTATTGCCGCTATATTGCTCATATGGCGACGCATTGCTGGAAATCAAAAAGCGAAATCAAACAGTGCTAGATAGAATTAGCCAAATACTGCAAATAGCGTTTTAAACAACTCTACTAATTACGACAGGCCATTGAATTTCCACATTATGGATTTGCCAAACAAAATTTACACATTCCCATTCTTGTATTGATTGAGTTCTATGACAGCCGTAGAGACTCAAACGCTAAGGTGTTAGCATTAAAGAAAAAATCACAGGGAAATAATATGGCAACTGGCACGATTATCTCGTTAGGCTTGTACTTTGTAGTAATGTTGGGAATAGGCTTGTTCGCCTATCGTCAAACAGATACCAACGTTGAAGGTTATATGCTTGGCGGTCGCCAATTAGGGCCGGCGGTAACCGCTCTATCTGCAGGTGCTTCGGATATGAGTGGCTGGATGTTGATGGGGCTTCCTGGTGCTATGTACATTTCAGGTTTATCTGCGGGATGGATTGCCGTTGGTTTAGTGTTAGGTGCACTAGCCAACTATATTTTAGTGGCTCCAAGACTTCGTATTTTTACCGAAGTAGCAAATAACTCAATTACCCTACCCGATTATTTTGAAAACCGCTTTGCGGACAATTCTCGCTTACTTCGCGTCATCGCCTCCGTGGTTATTGTCGTTTTCTTCACGCTTTACACTTCTTCTGGCGTTGTTGCAGGCGGCAAACTATTCGAAACATCATTTGGGTTAAGCTACGAGACTGGCTTATACGTAACAGCGGGCGTTGTTGTTGCTTACACACTTGTAGGCGGATTTATGGCAGTAAGCATGACCGATTTTGTGCAAGGCTGCATAATGTTTGTTTCATTGGTGATGGTACCAGCAGTAGTCATTAGTGAACTAGGTGGAATTGGCGCCTCAATTGACGCCCTCGAAAACATAAACCCAGCGCTTTTTAACGCCTTCATGGACGCATCTACGAATGAAGCACTTACCGTAGTTGGCATTATATCCTTGATGTCTTGGGGCTTAGGTTACTTTGGTCAGCCGCATATTATCGTGCGCTTTATGGCTATTCGTTCAGTTAAAGATATTCCAACAGCAAGAAATATCGGTATGAGCTGGATGATTGTATCGATTATCGGCGCGTTAATGACGGGGTTATTTGGACTTGCCTATGTTACTGGCAACGGAAACCAAATCGATCCAGAAACTGTTTTTATTTATCTGTCTCAAATTCTCTTCCACCCGTTAATTGGGGGCTTTTTACTGGCAGCCATTCTAGCGGCCATCATGAGTACAATTTCTTCGCAGCTATTAGTGACCTCTAGCTCACTAACCAGCGACTTTTACCAAGCGTTTTTACGACGTGACGCATCAGACAGTGAACTTGTTATTGCCGGCCGCGTAAGCGTTATTGCAGTGGCGCTTGTAGCGATATTTTTGGCTTACGACAGAGACAGTAGCATTTTAACGCTGGTAAGCAATGCATGGGCAGGCTTTGGCGCTGCGTTTGGGCCACTTGTGTTGTTTAGTTTGTTCAAACGCGAAATGACTCGCCGTGCTGCACTTGGCGGTATGATCGTTGGTGCTGTTACCGTGCTTATTTGGATTTATCTCCCTGTTGAAATTGGTGGGCAGCGATTAAGTGCATGGATGTACGAAATTGTGCCCGGGTTTATCTTATCTAGCTTGACCATAATGGTATTGAGCAAGTCCGGCAGCCCTCGCGAAGGCGTTACCGAAACTTTTGATGCATTCCAAGCTCAACTCAATAAAAAATAAACTTTTTTAAGACGGTTAAAAAGGCTCCACATGCGTTGTATGAGGAGCCTTTTTTGTTTTCTAGCTCAGAAAAAATAGGGCTTATGCTTCAATTGTATGACAGTTTTATTTATTGAAATAAGTTAGCTATTTTAAATAGCAAAATCGCATACTACTTTTCAATGCAAGTATGCTATCGTCCTATGCAATAATATTACCCATCTATAACTTTTTTGCATATAACATAAAATTCGGACTTCAAAATGACTGCTAGTATCCCGTCTGTTACGCATCTGAAACAACTCGAAGCCGAGAGTATTCAGATTTTCCGTGAAGTAGCTGCTGAGTTTGAAAACCCAGTTATGCTTTATTCTGTAGGAAAAGACTCTTCTGTACTGCTTCACCTTGCCCGTAAAGCCTTCGCGCCTGGCAAAATTCCTTTCCCACTTTTACACGTAGACACCACGTGGAAGTTTGGTGAAATGATTAAATTCCGTGATGAACAAGCTAAGAAACACGGGTTCGATTTGCTCGTTCACATTAATGAAGAAGGTGTAGAAGCTGGTGTCGGCCCATTTACGCATGGTTCAGCAAAACACACTGACATCATGAAAACCCAAGCGCTTAAGCAAGCGTTGAACAAATATAAGTTCGATGCTGCGTTCGGTGGTGCTCGACGTGACGAAGAAAAGTCGCGTGCGAAAGAGCGTGTTTATTCATTCCGCGACAGCAACCATCGCTGGGACCCTAAAAACCAGCGTCCAGAGCTTTGGAATATCTATAACTCTCAGGTTAACAAAGGCGAAAGCATTCGTGTATTCCCAATGTCTAACTGGACTGAGCTAGATATCTGGCAATACATCTACCTAGAAAACATCGATATTCCACAACTTTACCTTTCTAAGCCTCGCCCTGTCGTTGAGCGCGACGGCATTCTTATTATGGTTGATGACGACCGTATGCCGCTTGAAGAAGGTGAAGTACCAGAGATGCGTTCTGTGCGTTTTCGTACCCTTGGCTGTTACCCACTTACCGGTGCGGTAGAGTCAGAAGCAGCAACCCTCCCTGAAGTTATTCAAGAAATGCTGCTTACCAAGACGTCTGAACGTCAAGGCCGAGTTATCGACCATGACAGCGCAGGCTCTATGGAGAAGAAGAAAATGGAAGGGTACTTCTAATGGCCACCGACAACGTTGTTTGGCATAAACACGAAGTAAACAAGACCACCCGCGCTGAAAAGCTTGGTCAAACACCACGTGTATTTTGGCTAACGGGTTTAAGCGGCTCTGGTAAGTCGACGTTGGCAAACTTGCTTGAGAAGAAACTTCACGAGCAAAACAAGCACACCTACCTTTTAGATGGCGACAATGTGCGTCACGGTTTGTGCGGCGACCTAGGTTTTAGCGATAAAGATCGCGTTGAGAATATTCGTCGCATTAGCGAAGTCGCTAAACTTTTTGTTGATGCTGGCACGATTGTGTTAACTGCATTTATTTCACCTTTTAAGGTTGACCGCGACTATTGCCGCAGCCTTTTAGGTGATGGTGAATTTGTTGAAGTGTTTGTTGATACACCTCTGGAAGTGTGCGAAAAGCGTGACCCGAAAGGGCTATACAAGAAAGCGCGCAGTGGTGAGATAAAAGACTTCACGGGTATTGATTCAGCGTATGAAGCGCCTGAAGCACCAGAAGTTCACTTAACCTATCAGGATGAACCCGCAGAGCAAACTGCTGAACGCCTTTATGCTTTGCTTCAAGAAAAGGGATTGGTGTAATGGCACAACCTTTAAATGCACTGACACAAAAAGTGCTAACTATCGCTAAAGAGGCTGGCGATAAGATAATGGCCATTTACGAGAAAGACTTCGCCATTTATGAAAAGCAGGATACCAGCCCGCTAACAGAAGCTGACCTTGCCGCACATAACGTGATTGTTAACGCCCTAGAAGCTGAATCTGACCTGCCGATTCTTTCTGAAGAGTCAGCAGATATTTCATGGGATGAACGCAAAACGTGGTCGTCATACTGGCTGGTAGACCCGCTAGACGGCACTAAAGAGTTTATTAAGAAAAACGGTGAGTTTACGGTAAATATTGCACTTATCGAAAACGGCAACCCGACCATGGGTGTGGTTTACGCACCAGCACTTAACAAAAGCTATGTAGGTATTGTTGGTGAAGGTGCATGGACCGAAGTGAATGGCGAATTTACGGCTATTTCTGCACGCAAGCACGATGGTGCAGAAGTGTGGAAAGTGGTAGGTAGTCGTTCTCACCAAAGCCCTGAAATTCAGAATTTATTGGCGCAGCTTGAAGGTGAAACCGAGCTTGTGGCGATGGGCAGCTCACTGAAGCTTTGCTTGGTGGCTGAGGGCGAAGCACATCTTTACCCTCGATTAGGCCCAACATCTGAATGGGATACAGGTGCAGCGCACGCAGTCGCACTAGCAGCTGGCGCAAACGTAACCGTACTTGACCCTGAAAGCCCATTAGATGACAACGCTGACGCTCTTACGTACAACCAAAAAGAGTCTGTGTTAAACCCCTTTTTCCTTGTGAGCGCATAACATGAACAATGAAAACGAATTATTGAGACAGGACATTCTGTCTTACCTAGAGCAACACGAAAAGAAAGACATGCTACGTTTCCTCACCTGCGGTAGCGTAGATGACGGTAAAAGTACCCTTATTGGTCGCTTGCTTCACGATTCAAAAATGATTTATGAAGATCAGCTTGCGGCAATTACCAAAGACAGTAAAAAAGTAGGTACTACAGGTGAGAAAGTTGACCTTGCGCTTCTCGTTGATGGCCTTCAATCAGAACGTGAACAAGGTATTACCATTGACGTAGCATATCGCTACTTCTCAACTGACAAGCGTAAATTCATTATCGCAGATACTCCAGGACACGAGCAGTACACCCGTAATATGGTAACGGGCGCGTCTACTTGCGACCTTGCGATTATCCTTGTTGATGCTCGTGGCGGTGTTAAGGTACAAACTAAACGTCACTCTTTTCTAGTGTCTCTACTAGGCATTAAGCACGTTATTGTTGCAATCAACAAAATGGACTTAATGGACTATTCAGAAGAGGTGTACAACCAAATTCAGCAAGACTATCTGAAATTTGCTGAGCAGCTTGATATTCCTGATATTCAGTTTGTACCTCTTTCAGCACTTGAAGGTGACAACGTAGTAGGTAAGAGCGAAAAAACGCCATGGTTTAACGGCGCACCACTAATGGAAATGTTGGAAAACATTGAAATTGGCGAAGATGACAACCTAGATGACTTCCGCTTCCCAGTGCAATACGTTAACCGCCCTAACCTAGATTTCCGTGGCTTTGCGGGTACTGTTGTATCAGGTCAAGTTGCACCGGGTGATGAAATCACTGCGCTTCCTTCTGGTAAGAAATCAAAAGTAAAGCAGATAGTTACCTTTGAAGGCGATCAAGAACGCGCTTATGTTCCACAAGCCGTTACGCTAACGCTAGAGGATGAAATTGATATCTCTCGTGGCGATATGATTGTTAAATCAGATAACTTGCCGTTGCTTAACACACAATTTAAAACCCACCTAGTGTGGATGTCTGAAGAGCCGCTAATGCCAAACAAGCAGTACTTGTTTAAATTCGCGACTAAGTCAACGCCTGGGGTTGTTGCTCATATTGATAACCAAATTGATGTGAACACATTAGAAGAAAAGGATGCTATGCACCTAAACCTTAACGAGATTGGTGTAGTAGATGTTAAGTTCACACAACCTGTAGCGTGCGACCCGTACAAGCGCAACCGCCCCACTGGTTCATTTATCGTTATCGATCGTCTTACTAACGGTACTGTTGGTGCAGGCATGATCATCGACGAAATCGCAGGTGACGCTAAGCATGCATCACCTAATTTCTCTGAGTTCGAGCTAGAATTTAATGCGCTAGTACGCAAGCACTTCCCGCATTGGAACTCTGTGGACATCAGTAAACTATAAGCAGGACTGGAGCATTATGGATGTGACCCAGTTTATCGTACTGGCAATTTTTGCCAGTACGATTTTAGCGCTGATTTTTACTAATCAGCGCCCCTCTACTGTATTTTCAGGTACAGTGTTGGCACTACTGGTTACTCAGCAGTTATCGCTTGATGACATATTGCTAAATTTAACAAACAAGGGCCTTATAACCCTTGTTTTGTTGCTTTTGGTAAGTAGTGCAATTGATAAAACAGCGTTGATAAAACGTCTAGGTCGAAAGCTGGTAAGTGCTAACTTTACGCAGTCATACTGGCGCTTATTTTCATTAACGTTTTTGTCATCGGCACTGTTGAATAATACCGCAATAGTGGCAAGTCTTATTGGCCCGATAAAACAAAACCAATATCACCCCGCCTCACGGTTATTAATTCCTTTATCCTATGCGGCGATATTAGGGGGTACCGTTACCCTTATTGGCACGTCTACCAATTTAATTGTAGATAGCTTTTTGCAAGAACACGGGCACCCGGGTTTTAACTTTTTCGACTTCACGCTATATGGCGCTATAGCCGGATTAAGCTGTGGCCTATTAATGTTCTTTATGCTTCCATGGTTGCCCCAAATTGGCAATAAGAGCAACAACTATCAAGAATATATGGTTGAGGCTGAGGTTGAAGCTGGTTCGGAACTCATCGGTAAAAGCGTTGAGCAAAACCATTTGCGTAATTTGCCCGAACTGTTTTTAGTAGAAGTAGTTCGCAACGGCAAACTTATCTCGCCTGTTGGCCCTGACCTTGTAATTTTGGAGAACGACAAGCTTATCTTTTCGGGTAACGTACAAAAGCTTGAGAACTTAAGTCATATTAAAGGCTTGAGCATGTTTGCAGAAACCGACGGAGTGTTGCGTGAAAGCTTAACTGAAGTTGTTGTGGCTAACCGAGCACAAGTTATCGGGCAAACTATCAAAAAACTAGGGTTTAGAGCGCTATTCGACGCTGCTGTAGTCGCTATTCGACGCGATGGTGAACAGCTCTCAGGTAAATTGGGCGAGATAAAACTGCAAGCCGGTGATTTTTTGTTACTTGCTACAGGGCCAGATTTTGCAACACGTCAGAATTTAAATAAGAACTTTTTTATCTTATCAGAGCAAAAAATTGCTCGCCCGCTTACCAACAAGCAGGAGTGGATAACGCTTGGTGGCTTTTTAACTACAGTATTGCTGGCCGCAGCTAATGTGATTTCACTAGCCATTGGGCTGTTATTTTTAGCTGCAGTGTTAACCGGTGTAAAAGTAGCTTCAAGCGGTGAGATGAAGCGCAACTTACCGTTAAATTTAATTGTGGTGATTGTTGGTGCGTTGAGCTTAGCAACGGCACTTGAGACTTCCGGGGTAATTGCGTTAACGACCAATACGCTAATGCCATTTTTAGCAGGTGCTGACTGGTTTGTGGCGCTTGTGGTCATTTATTTACTTACTTTAATATTAACCGAGTTTGTAACCAATAACGCCGCGGCCGCGCTTATGTTCCCGTTTGCATATGGTTTAGTGCAAATACTTGGTGCTCCGCTTATGCCGTTTGCATTGGCTGTTGCATTTGCCGCTAGCGCAAGCTTTATATCGCCATTTGGCTACCAAACCAATCTGCTAGTTTATAACGCAGCGAACTACCGATATTCTCACTTTATAAAAATGGGTTTACCTATTTCTGTGGTTTACAGCACTATTGTGCTTACCCTTTTAAATATTACCTACCTATAACTGAAAGAGGTCCTTAAAAAAGGGCCTCTTTTGTTTCAGAACAGAGTTAACTGCCCTCATTCGAAATAGTTTTTTACAAAAAAAATCACCGCACACCAATAAACTCTGTACTTAAAATTTGCTGCTCAGTACTCTATTAGTAGTTAAGTAAAAAATATAAAAATCAATTTTAGGAGCAGCGGATGCACGAGGTATCAAATCCTTTTCAAGCTTGTAATGATATTTTCTTCAAGCCCAATGGTGTTTTTAAAGCCGTAGGTGAAAACAACAACTGGAGCTGGATGCCCTTCATCCTCGTCATGGGTATTTCTATGGCGATGCAGTACCTCTATGTGAACTTTGTTGATATAGAATGGTTTGCGAATTTAAACATTGCTGCACAAGGTGATATGAGCCCAGCAGAAGAAGACCAAATGCGAGCTTTCTTTACTCGCGAGAGCCTAATGTGGACGCAGCTGATTGGAGCTTTCTTTGCTATTACGGTGATAAACGCTATTTACGCTGTTTACGTAAATTTAGCCACTCGCTCTGACGATAGCCATGTATTTGGCTTTACTGATTGGTATGGTTTCTCTTGGTGGTTGTCTATGCCGTATGTTATTACAGGCTTGATAGGAGTGGTTTTACTGGTGTTAAGCGACAACCATCAAGTATCTCCAGTTATCATGGCCCCCACATCACTAAGCTACCTTTTAAGTATCCCCATGAATTCCGATTGGTTTGCTTTTGGTCAGGCCATTCGCTTAGAGCTTTTCTGGGGCATCTACCTCGCGACAGTGGGTATTTCACAGTGGACTTCGTTCGACCGTAAAAAAGCCGCTATCATCGCGACCGCACCTTATGCGATTTTGTATAGTATTTGGTTAGTATTTATCGCCGTATTCTAAGAGCAATTTGAGCGTAGAAAATAGCTTAAAATATAGGTTCCAAAACTACTTGAACGAAAAAGGCCTTGTTTAAACCAAGGCCTTTTTTATTCCTGTGGCCCGACACTGAGTCTACTTCAATAAAACCGCACTTCAGAGCGGCAATTGAATTGTAGGTTTAGCATTCACCCTAATCGGTCTGAAATAATCTTTATTTGCGTAAAAAGCAGGTGTCTGGTCATTGTGCCAGCCCGGTACGCCAAGAAGCGGAAGCGGCTTTAATAATGGCGCACTGTTAAAATCATTTAGCTCATTCAGGCGCGCTAGCATAGCCTCATCTAACACTTGTCGCTGTTCCCACTTATCTAATTCACTAAACCCTTGTGCAACAGGTACTGCAAGCCATTTTCCAGTAAGTCCAATAAAAGGGCTTAACATCATTTCTAAGTTAGCGTGCCCAAAAATAAACGGCGTCACTTGATTGTGCCAAACGCTTCGACTTTGAATGAACACATCGTGCCATTGATGGTTTGCCAAGGCGTTTAACCATTGCGTAACATCGACTGCGTTTAGTTTATTATCGATGTAAGTAGCACTTTGCTTTTGGTTCTTTTGATCGTTTTTAAACGAGGGGGCTGGTATTTCAACCGCCAGTACAATACCGCATTCGTCAAAGTGGGTAATACGATTACGCCTTTCTGTCCTCGGGTTCGCACCATAGCTAACAATATCTTTAACGTGCAGTGTATTTAAGTATTTCTTCGTTTTCGGGAACTGTAACCACACCAACGCATTAAATAGGTCGTGCCAGCTCTCTTCTCGCGTGGGTACCGTATTATCCTCGTTAATAATAGTTTCGTAATAGCGATCTTCGTCTGCATCAAATGTTCCCTGATCTTTAAAAACAGGGGCGCTCCACTTGTCATAAAAACGCTGCGCTAGCGCATTTAACATGCAGCTATCTGGAAAGACGTTACTGTCTAACAGCCCTACTTCATCTAATAACTCGATAACTGGCTTACTTGCGGACGCTTTCAAATAACGTGTACAGAACGGAATATGTGCAGATTGCATAACAACTATTGGTTCACCAAACGGATTTCACTATACTGAGCGCGTATTGTAGAGCAAACAGAGACCAACAATGAAAAAAATGTTTTTGCCAATGCTTGTACCTGCGCTTCTAGGCGTAAGTGCTTGCACACCATCTAACGACACCACAACCTCAAATGACGACTCAGCCAAATCTATGGCCACGGCATCAAACTTTGATGACGTATACAACAGCATTTCGGATGCCGATATTCGCGAGCCGCTAAAAGTTCTTGCTTCTGATGAATTTGAAGGTCGCTTGCCTACCACTGAAGGCGAGAAGAAAACGATCGATTTTCTTGTAAGCGAGTTTAAAAAAGCGGGGCTTAAGCCTGGCAATGGAGATAGCTTTTTACAAAAAGTGGAGTTGATGGAAATTACTGCTGACGCAGATATGACCATGACAATTGGTGACAACACCTTCGCTTATAAAAAAGACATGGTAGCTTCATCGAAACGTGAGCAAAATACGGTTTCACTGGAAAACTCCGAACTAGTATTCGTAGGCTATGGCGTAAATGCTCCAGAGTACAACTGGAACGATTACGAGGGCCTTGATGTTGAGGGGAAAACTGTTGTAATGCTGATTAACGACCCTGGCTTTGAGAACCCAAAAGGCGGTAAGTTTCAAGGCACCACTATGACTTACTATGGTCGTTGGAGCTATAAGTATGAAGAAGCAAGCCGTCAGGGTGCTGCCGGCGCTATCATTGTTCACGAAACTGCACCAGCATCTTACGGCTGGTCTGTTGTGGCAAATAGCTGGAGCGGCCCTCAGTACGGTTTGGTTAGCAAAGACAAAGGTGCAAGTCGTGTAGCTGTTGAGGGATGGCTTACATTAGATGCGGCCAAAAAAGTGTTTAGTGATGCAGGCCTGAACTTTGATGAAGAAAAAGCCAATGCAATGAAAGGTCCTTACAATAAAGCAATGGATATTGCGGCATCGGTAACAGTTAAAAACACGTTTAAAAAGTCTGAAAGCAATAACGTAATAGCAACACTTGAAGGGTCAGAAATGCCTGACGAGCACGTTATCTACACTGCACACTGGGACCACCTTGGTAAAGATGAAAGCAAAGAAGGCGATCAAATTTACAATGGTGCTCACGACAATGCCACTGGTACAGCTGCTATCCTTGCGATGGCAAAGGCGTATGGAGAGCTTACACCTGCTCCTAAGCGCTCAGTATCTTTCCTTGTGGTAACTGCTGAAGAGCAAGGCCTTCTTGGCAGCAAATACTATGCTAGCAACCCAGTAATTCCTATTGAAAACACGGTTGCCAATATCAATATGGACGCAATGAATGTATTGGGTAAAACAAAGAATGTTGCTGTAGTAGGCATGGGTAAATCGGAAATGGAAGATTACCTGAAAAGTGCAGCATCAAAACAAGGCCGTACGCTTACACAAGAAGACAGACCTGAAGCAGGCTACTACTATCGTTCTGACCACTTCAGCTTTGCAAAGCAAGGCGTGCCTGCGCTATATGCTGAAGGTGGCAATGAGCCCGCAGACGACGAAACTGCTAAGTATCGTAAGCGTATGAACGTTATCGTAACAGGTTGTTATCATCAGGTGTGCGACGAGTATCGCGAAGATTGGGACTTGAGCGGTATCGTTCAAGACACGCAAATGTTGTTTGATGTTGGCGTTAATGTATCAAACGCAGAAGCTTGGCCAAAATGGAATGAGACCAGTGAGTTCCAGCGTGCTTACTAGAATGTATAGCTAAAATCTCAAATAAAAAAAGCCCCATTACGGGGCTTTTTTAGCGCTATTTAAAGTGTATTTACATTAAAATAGCTTTTAATTCCTCTGCGCCAAATGTCGCAATTTCAAACGCAATTAGAATAATAATTATCCATTCAAGAAATGATGAATGCTTATGGTTTAAATCATCTGCCAACATCTCGAAAAGCTCATGAATGACGTCTAATTTGTTCGACAAAACTTCAACTCGCGGTCTTATATCAAGATAGCGTGACGTTAACGTGTAGGCGTACTCATATTCAGGATATTCCCAGAAAAATTCCGGTGTATCTAGTAACCCATAATGCAGAAAAATATCGCTTTTGGTGCTAAATAAGTGACCGCGAATTTTCGCAAGCGCTGTTCGCCCCAACTTTATTTTGCCCGTTTCAGCAAGCGCGTTTGGCAAATAACCGTATTGAGTTATAGTGTCTTGCGCCTTTTCTTCATACTGATTTAACTTTATCGACTGTGCCAAACCATGACTAATAGATAGCCGTAGTAGTTCATCACGGTTAGGCAGGGCAATGAGGTCCCGTTGAAGTTTCAAGGTTTCACCGTCAAAAGCAAAGCGAAGGTGCTCTTGATGCTGCCCTGTTAATACATCTTCATTCACTTGAAGTCTGTTAAGTAACGCTAGCTTTTCGTCCTCATCAACGCCCCAGAAAACGATTACGCCGTACTCAAATAGCCAAGCCTCACCCCCAAACACATCAATTTGTACTGCATCGCGGAAACGCGAACCTAAACTTGCCATTAAGTCTTGTGAAATAGCGAAATCGGGAATAATAAAAGCCGACACGCGGTCGTTAGAGAATTGCATACCTATAACCATATAGATTAAAAATCGGCGCGATTATGCGCCTAATTCATGCACTACAACAGACATTTCATGCGTTAAAAAACTAATGGTTACGACGACAAATTTTGTTCAAAGATACATCAATTTAGGATGACTATAATTTGATTTGTGCTCTTTGGAATAAGTATTTCCATTTTCTCATCATATTGTACTTGCAATTTCCTGTCAGACTGGCACATTCAAAGCACGCGATTAAACAATAAAAATAAAATCTTCGCTCACTCGTACGCGAGTACCCGACAGAAAAAGCCCCAATATTTTTTCAACAAGTGAACAGAGAGAATCCGTAATATGTGTGGTATTTTCGGTATCCTTGATATCAAAACCGATGTGTCTGAACTCAGAACCCAAGCCCTCGATTTATCTAAACTATTGCGCCACCGTGGCCCTGACTGGTCGGGTATCTGGAATAATGACAATACCATTCTTTGTCACGAAAGACTGGCCATTGTAGATGTAGACACCGGTGCACAGCCCCTTATCAGCCAAAACGACAAACATATCCTTGCCGTAAACGGCGAAATTTATAACCACAAGCAGCTTGCTGCTGCTTTGGACGAGCCATATCCTTTCAAAACACGCTCAGACTGCGAAGTAATACTCCCGCTTTTCCAGCAAAAAGGCATCGACTTCATTGACGAACTTGAAGGTATGTTTGCCTTTATTCTTTATGATGAAGAGCAAGACGCCTATCTTATCGCTCGCGACCATATTGGTATTATTCCGCTTTACACTGGGTATGATGAACACGGGAACTTTTACGTATCCTCTGAAATGAAGGCCCTTGCAGGCGTGTGTAAAACAATCAGTGAATTTCCTCCTGGCCACTACCTGTGGAGCAAAGAAGGCAAAATTACAAAGTATTACAAACGCGATTGGATGGAATACGACAACGTAAAAGACAATACTAGCGACCTAGACGAACTTCGTGTTGCGTTTGAGAAAGCCGTTAAGTCTCACATGATGTCTGACGTTCCCTATGCCGTGCTACTCTCGGGCGGCCTAGATTCGTCGTTGGTTTCAGCTGTGGCTGCACAATACGTTGCAAAACGCGTAGAAGACGAAGACAAAACCGATGCGTGGTGGCCTCGCCTGCACAGCTTTGCTGTAGGTCTTGAAGGTGCACCAGATTTAAAAGCTGCAAAGAAAGTAGCGGATATGATTGGCACGGTTCACCATGAGATCCACTTCACAATCCAAGAAGGTCTAGATGCTATTCGTGATGTTATCTATCACCTAGAAACCTATGACACCACAACCATTCGCGCAGCAACGCCCATGTATTTAATGACCCGTAAAATTAAAGCGATGGGCATTAAAATGGTGCTGTCGGGCGAAGGTTCGGATGAAATATTTGGTGGTTACTTATATTTCCACAAAGCGCCAAATGCCAAAGAATTCCACGAAGAAACGGTTCGCAAACTAGATCGCTTACACATGTTTGACTGTGCGCGCGCGAACAAAGCAACCTCTGCATGGGGTGTGGAGGCGCGTGTTCCATTCTTAGATAAAAACTTTATCGACGTTGCAATGCGCCTAAATCCTCAAGACAAAATGTGCCTTGAGGGCAAAATGGAAAAGTGGATTTTACGTAAAGCGTTCGACAACGGCGAAACTCTTCCTGCAGAAGTACTGTGGCGTCAAAAAGAACAGTTTGGTGACGGTGTAGGCTATTCTTGGATTGATTCAATTCGCGATTTTGTAGACAGCGAAGTGACTGACCAACAACTAGCTACGGCGGAATTCCGTTTTCCTGTGAACACGCCTGATACGAAAGAAGGTTATTACTACCGCACTATCTTTGAAAGCTATTTCCCTCAAGAAAGCGCAGCTCGTTGCGTTCCAGGCGGTAAGTCTATTGCATGTAGTACCGTAGAGGCACTTGAATGGGATGAGAGCTTCAAGAACAATGCAGACCCTTCAGGTCGCTCTATGAAAGACGTACATGCGGGTGAGTCTTAATCTTATTCTGTAATGAAAAAACGCGGCGTTATGCCGCGTTTTTTGTATCTACTAGCAAGAGGTTTCTACTGTGCGACAACGCTTTCTGTTTTGTACCACAGACGGGCATCATTTAACGGGGTTTCAGCCGGTAAAAGCGGATTTTCAAGGGTAAATACGTTTCTACCATTCATGTCTAACTCGGCAATAATTGGTGCATAGGTTGTGTAGAACAAAGCATCAAAAGACCCATCCTCAAGGGCTCTTTGAAGACCGGTTTCAATGAGATTCGCCAAGGTTACGTTATTGCTATTTACAAAGTAATACATGGCTGTGGGGTAATACAATGCCATCGAGGGCTCGATAAATAGGTTGCTGCTTCTCCCCTCTTCAGCCATTTCTACACTCACTTCCATTACCGAACGGGGGAAAAAGTCAGCCTTACCTTGCTTTATTAAATCGTATGCTTCGCGAAACTCTGGCACAGTAAACACATTAAAGCCATTTGCTTGAAGTATTTTTGTATCGGGCCACTCCTCGCCTTGAATCGGAACTAGCTTGCGCATATCAGCAAGCGATTCCAGACTTTCAAACTTCTGTCTTTTTGCATTGTTTACTACAAAAACGCGCATTCCAATTAAGCCTTTTGCAATAGGAATACGAATGGGCGCAACCTCTTTTTCACGTTGCGAGTCGGTCATGCTCCACACTACGTTAACTTCTCGGTTTTCCCGAAGTTGTCGCATGGCCTTACCCGGTAAAAGAATACGGTCGGAAGGACGTAACTCATAGTTTACCCCAGTTTTACCTAAGGCTAGCTTCAATAAAGCAATGGGATATTGGGCACGCGCATCTGAGTCATCAAGTGGCTTAGGGTAAGTTATTGTCCATGTTGCAGCGTATGCACTGAATTGGATAGCCAATCCCACAAAACATGTAGCGAGAACTTTACGCTTAATCATTGATATTTATCCCTCACAAACCAAATGGCAACGCTAGAACAGTACTGTATTACTCAATACCAATATATTTATGTGTTTGTAAAGATAGCCGCCAGTTGCGAGCAATACAAGTACGTACCGCTAGTTCAGTTGCCCGAGGCTGTTGACTAATTGGTTGTAAACACACTTGTTTTTTATCTATATTTGGCACATCTGCAAGCAAAGCATCCAGCTCATCAATGTGTTTTTGCATAGCAACGGGGTGTTTAATTTCGTCTGCTCGCTCAAGCGCACTCTTAAGCACTTCAAAGCCACCTTTCATGTTAATTTTTGGCGATACCGTCACGTACGTTCTGCTGTCGCAAAATATCTCAAATGTGCCACTGGTTTCTATCTGAGAAGAAAAACCATTGTCATGCAGCAGTGCAGTTAGAGAACGCAGATCGTACATACACGGCTCACCGCCTGTAATAACCACGTGCTTTGCAACGTATCCTTCTTTAGCAAAAAGCGCCAATAAGTCTTGAGGGTCAGTAACAAAATAGGTTTCAGATTCTTCTGTTTTTGCAATAACATCTTTGGCGGGAATGCTTAAATTACTTTTTATTTCCCAAGTGTGCTTTGTATCGCACCAAGGGCAACCCACGGGACAACCCTGCAAGCGAACAAATATGGAAGGTATACCTGTATGAGCACCCTCACCTTGAATAGTTTCAAACATCTCATTGATGTTTAGCGCAGTTAATAGCGACAATTTAAACCCCTTTTGCGAATGTATGTTGGGATTTTACCAAGGATCACATAAAATTCGGGCATAATTTATTAATTCTTGAAAAAACTATGTCAGAAAACGTTGTTGTTATCTATTCAGGAGGCATGGACTCCTTTACTGTGCTTCACAAAGCACTTCGCGCTGGCAAAAAAGTGCATGCGTTAAGCTTTAATTATGGTCAGCGTCACAAGAAAGAGTTGGATTATGCCGCACAGGTTTGTAACTCACTAAACGTACCTCATAAAATTGTCGATATAAGCGCCATTAACAGCCTAATTGGTGGTTCAGCACTTACGTCGGATATAGAAGTACCTGAAGGCCACTATGAAGAGCCTAGTATGAAACAAACGGTAGTGCCCAATAGAAACATGATTTTACTTTCTTTGGCCGTGGGGTACGCAGTTAGCCTTGAAGCAAAGGAAGTCTATTACGGGGCACACTCTGGTGATCATGCTATTTACCCCGACTGCAGGCCTGAGTTTGTGCATAGAATGAATGATGTTTGCGGTATAGCTAATTACACACCTGTTGAGATTATGGTGCCGTATATTGATGATAGCAAGACCGCCATATTAACAGATGGCTTGAAAATGGGCTTAGATTACTCGCAAACGTGGACCTGCTATAACGGTAGAGAAAAAGCCTGCGGTAAATGCGGTGCATGCGAAGAACGATTAGAAGCGTTTAAAGACAATAATGCAGTTGACCCGCTTGAATACGAATAAACTCGCCTAAATGCTTTTTTGAAATGCCTTGTTTATGCAGTTGCGCATCAAAACGAGGCGTTTCAAGGCAGTCACCGTTTCAAGGCAGTCAGGAATGCTAAAGCAAAAGCTATCACGTAGTTATTCTTGCTGCCACTCTTACGTTTCAAAATTGCATATCAATCTGAAGCATCAACATGACGCTTTTCAACTGTCACGTTTGAAGAAGTAGTTCAAACAGTAACTCAAGCCACTTACTATCGAGACGCAGGTAAAAGCACACACACCTAATGCGCCTCCTACCCCGTCAAGATGTGGCAGTACAGTAACAAATAAGCCTGCGAATAGTATTGATGCACCAACAACGCCAGTAATAGACAACCGTACTGGCGAAGTCATTCCAACAAAGCTTCCACCAAAAAATACTGCTCCATAAAGATTGGCTTCTACCGCGCCACACCACCACCACACAGCGATATAAAACAGTAAACTTGAACCACTACTCGCTCTTACTGAATCACACTTTTTGTTACTTGATAAATGGAAAGTAATAAGTGCGCCACAGACCGCTGAAAGCAAAACCAACATTTAACTCACCACACCTTTTAACAGTAAAAGCAAGGCAACTGCGCTAAATGCTATTGCGCCTAGTTTACCTCCAACGCCATTTAGGTGTTGCCTCATAGCTGTGTAAAGCAATGCCCCCATAGTACTGACAAAAAGCAGCTCATTGACGTTTTGGATAACTTCAGATGTACACATGCCCGCAAAGGCTCCAGCATAAACAGCAGCACGAGGATGGGAATTTACAAATTGGTACTTTGGAATAAAGCTACCGGCAAAGCCAATAATAGCCGCGCTCAGCACACTAGGTAAAGAGAAGGTTTGGTGAAGCAAAAAACAACTTATTTGGCCCACCGAGAACGCCATGAACTTCACAGTGAAAAATACGCTAATATCTTTCATCGTGTTCGAAGCTTAAAGGCGTGAAATATACGCATAGTTGTCAGTATGTTGAAAGCAAAAAGCGTTAAAAGAAAAACCCGATGACAGAGCTTTAAACTCTGCAATCGGGTTTGTGCGTTTGTATGTATTTATTACTTCTGACTTTCAGCAATAAAATACGTTAGCTCTTTAATGCAGTGACGTAATACTGGGTTAAGGCGCGTGTTTTTGCCGTTCATCACAAACAGTTCATGACCGAAGTTGAATAGGCTTCCTTTAGCGATAGGTACTAAACCCAACGCCGCCCCCTGCTCTTTAGCCATATAGTCTGGCAGCAAACCTACATATTCACCTGTCATAATTGCTGACATTGCAGCATCGAATGAATCAGAAAACGTTTGAATAGAAAGTCGCGACTCGTCTTCAATATAATTAGCCGATGAGAGGCCAGAAATACCGATGGCAGGATAATCTTCAATGTTCACGCCATCAGGTAAGTCGCTATCTCTGTATTTCGCTAGCGGGTGCGTTGGTGCACAATACAAGCGGCCTTTGGTTTCAATACCGATAGGATGGAAAGTCACAGACTCTGGCTTTACCATATCATAGGTCGATACGACTAAGTGACATTCACCAGACAACGCAACATGTTCCACTTCATTGTACAAGCGTGTTTGAATATTGACGTGAATGTCGTCAAACTTTTTCATCGTGCTTTTAACCGCTTTACTTACAGCAAGGTGCATCGACAGTGGAAGGCCAGCCATAAGTACTAACGTTATATGGCCTGAGTAATCATCGTGAAGCGACTTCAAGTTAAATACGAAATTATCGAAGGCGTTGAAAATACGTTTAGTTTCTTGAAAAACCACTTCGCCTTCTTTGGTCATCTGAAAACCGCCTCGGCCGCGATGACAAAGCACTAAATCTAGGCGTTCTTCGAGTTTCTTGATAGCTGCACTGATATTGGGGCGTTGCATGCGCAACACGGGTTCTGCCGCAGTAAATCCATTGCAGCTTGCTACAGCGTAAAACACACGCAGTAGCTTTATATCCGACTCCTGAAGACGATTTAGCATGTTAGCACCTGTTTATAGGTATAGTTATTGATACTCATCGTAGACTATATGAAACTCGCTGTTGTATTACAACGACAATTTATTGGTTTTCGACTCAAAAGCACCATGAAAAGCGGTGAAAATTGAATTTTTTTGTTATTCAGCTGAATACGAAACTAAAATCAACAAAAAAGCCTCACACTGTACTGCTATCAACAGCAGTACAGTGTGAGGCTTTTATTGTATTAAATGACGTTTTATCTTTCAGCTAATACTACGATAGCGTAACGACTTGTTTTCGTAATGCTTCAATGTCGTCACGCATTGATGCCGCTTTTTCAAATTCAAGTTCACGAGCGTATTCGAACATTTGTTTTTCTAATTCGGCAATTTGGTCCATCAACTCAGTTGCGCTTGCTGCTTTTTGCTGTTTCTTCTTCTCTTCTACTTTGCGCAGCTTCACTTTACCTGAAGCAGGATGCGCGCTATCGCCTAAGTCCATTATATCTGTGATAGGCTTATTAAGACGCATTGGCGTTATACCGTTTGCCTCATTATGCGCCATTTGCTTTTCGCGACGACGCTCGGTTTCATCCATGGCCTTTTTCATTGACTTAGTAATGCTGTCGGCGTACAAAATTGCTTTACCGTTCACGTGACGCGCCGCACGACCAATGGTCTGAATGAGTGAGCGCTCTGCACGTAAGAAACCTTCCTTGTCAGCGTCTAAAATAGCGACAAGGGAAACTTCAGGCATGTCCAAACCTTCCCGCAATAAGTTGATGCCAACCAATACATCAAATTTACCTAAACGAAGGTCGCGGATTATTTCAATGCGCTCAACGGTGTCGATATCAGAATGCAGATAGCGCACTTTAACGCCGTGTTCGTTCAAGTATTCACTTAAGTCTTCAGCCATGCGTTTTGTAAGCGTTGTTATAAGCACCCGCTCATCAAGCTCAACACGCTTTTTGATCTCAGAGAGCACATCGTCAACCTGCGTTGCTACTGGCCTTACTTCAATTACTGGATCTAGTAACCCTGTAGGGCGAACAACTTGCTCTACTATTTCTCCGTCAGTTTTCTTAAGTTCGTAGTCACCCGGCGTTGCCGACACATAAATAGTTTGCGGGCATATTTGCTCAAACTCTTCAAACTTCAGCGGTCTGTTATCTAGCGCCGATGGCAGTCTAAAACCAAATTCAACTAGCGTTTCTTTTCTCGACCTATCGCCACGATACATAGCACCAACCTGCGATACAGTAACGTGAGATTCATCAATGAACATCAAACCGTCAGCTGGAAAGTAATCAAGTAACGTCGGAGGCGGCTCACCTGGAGCACGACCAGACAGATAGCGAGAATAGTTTTCGATCCCCGAGCAGTATCCCAACTCCATCATCATCTCAATATCAAATTGGGTTCGCTGTGAAATTCGCTGCTCTTCGATAAGCTTATTTGCCTCTTGCAGTTGTTTTTTTCTATCGCCAAGCTCTTCTTTTATATGCTCGATAGCGTTAAGAATTTTTTCTCTCGGCGTTACATAGTGTGTTTTAGGGAAAACCGTAGCGCGGATCACCGATTTATCAACCGCACCAGTGAGTGGGTCGAACAGGCTAATTTTATCAATCTCGTCGTCGAACAGTTCAACGCGAACCGCTTGCTTCTCAGAGTCCGCAGGGAAAATGTCAATTACATCGCCGCGTACCCTAAATGTACCCCGTTCAAACGCAAGATCGTTTCGTTTATATTGAAGCTCAGCAAGTCTTCGCAAAATATCCCGCTGATCCATTGTGTCGCCCTGTCGCAAATGAAGTAGCATCTTCATGTAAGACTCTGGATCGCCTAGACCGTATATTGCCGACACACTCGCCACAATCACAACATCGCGACGTTCCATTAGTGCTTTGGTAGCAGATAAACGCATTTGCTCGATATGGTCGTTTATAGATGCATCTTTTTCTATAAAGGTATCTGTACTTGGAACATAAGCTTCGGGTTGATAATAGTCGTAGTAAGAAACAAAATACTCTACAGCATTATTGGGAAAAAACTCTTTCATTTCGCCATAAAGCTGAGCCGCCAGTGTTTTGTTGTGAGCAAGAATAAGCGTTGGGCGCTGAACTTCCTTAATTACGTTTGCCATCGTAAAGGTTTTACCTGAACCGGTAACACCTAATAATGTCTGCCCTGCAAGACCGCTGTCTAACCCATCTACCAATGCTTCGATAGCGGCGGGTTGATCACCAGCCGGTTTATACTTCGAATGAAGTTCAAACCCTCTACTCATTTACACTACCTTATAAACTTTTGACTTCTTTTGAGTCGAACTGCGCAACGGCTTTCTTAAATACAATGAAAGAAATGCATGCCATAACGATATTTGCAATAACATTACCGACGAACAGCCCTTTCAGACCAAAAAGCATGCTGCCAGCAATGCTGATTGGTACGAAGAAAACGAATAAGCGGATGATACTTAGCACTAACGCGCTTATAGGACGATGCATCGCATTAAGTGAAGAGTTAGTTAGAATGATGATTCCCTGCATGCCATACCCTAAAGGCACTATCATCAGAAATAGCTGGATAAGTTCGCTTACCTCTTTCTCTTTAGCAAACGCCACTGCAATCCATGACGACAATCCCCACATAACGAGGAAAATAATGAACTGCCATAAAAGTACGAACTTAAGCGTTAACGTATATGACTGCTTTACGCGTTCAATATTACCCGCGCCCATATTTTGGCTAATAAAAGGCGGCAAAGTCATTGAAAGTGCCAGCACAACAATACTGGCGATAGATTCCATACGGTTACCCACGCCCCATGCTGCGACAGCTTCTGCTCCGTAGCTTGCGACAACCGCTGTCATCACACCGCCGGCTATAGGGGTTAACATGTTAGCTCCAGCTGCGGGTAAACCAATCTTTAATATCTCACGGCTACTTTCACGCAGCTCAGCCATTGTAAGTAGCCTCGGCAGCATTAATTTCTTTCTAACCGCAAGAATATATAAAATCCAAATCGCGCCAACTATCCAAGCAATGAAAGTTGCAAGTGCTGCACCTTGTATACCCATGGCAGGAATAGGTCCAAAACCAAATATAAATAAAGGGTCCAATAGTGCATTCAATCCACCACCGGTGGCCATAACGATACTTGGTGTTCTTGTGTCACCGCAGGCTCTTAACACACTATTTCCCACCATCGGCATGGCAAGAAAAATACTCGATAAGTACCAAAGCCCCATGTAATCCGAAATGTAAGGCATAAGTTGCTGAGATGCATTAAGTAACGTAAAAGTAGGCTCGATGGTAAATAATCCGATAAGCGCCAATGCACCAACCAAAATCACCGACAGCATTAGTGATCCTGAGGCATATAGCTTCGACTTTGTAAGTGCTTTACTACCTTGTAGCTTTCCTATAATTGCAGATGTACCTATCCCTAAACCAATATTTAAGCTTATAACGGTAAACGTAACGGGAAAGGTAAAGCTAATGGCAGCAAGCTGGTCAGTACCTAATAAACTGACAAAAAACGTATCAATTAACCCGAAACTCATCATCATAACCATGCCCAAAATCATTGGGATGGTCATTTTTCGGAGTGTTGAGCTTATGTCCCCCTCAAGTAAGTCGGAAGAACGTTGCGTTACATTGCGTTTAGTCACTAAGACCTCAGTGTGTGGATATAGAATAAGTAACGTGAAAAGTGCGGAAGCCACTCGTGCACATTTCACCAAGGAGCATAAGTGTAAAAGAGACAGCATGGCTTGGCTACGACTTATCGATAAACGAAATAGTAAATAGGAGCACTGACGCTACAACATTAATACATTTGTATTAACGCCCCCACTTCTCTTAATTCTGTTCGAAGTGAGTTAAAACCTCTTTTTTTGTGTTGTGACCTTTAACTTTGTTTAAAAATCAAACATTACAGTTACGTTTCCGTAAAGTGACAGTTTTAATTAACGGATAGCTGGTTTAATCCTAATAAAAACTATCAACAAGATGCGTATGCTAAACCCGCAACAATGTTAACCATTTGTAACACCCTGACGTTAATAGCGGATTTTCTTGAATAGCTTTTAAACATTCGTTGAATTAACACACAAGCTAAAAATTGTTCAACCGATCAATTCCGATCGTTTCAGGCGATCACCAAAAACAACCCAAACTTTTGTTTTAAAATACTTTTTTGTTTAATTCTATGTTTGTGTTGCGAGATCAAGTTCTATGTGATCGACAGATTCTTTTAAGCTAATCCAACCTATCAACATAGTTATCCACAGATTTAGTGGATAACTAACGCAAGACCATGTTTGGCGGCATTTTGTGCCCTCATACAAAATATTTTGGTAAGTGGTGACTAACCTTTCAATGCCGAGGTACAGGTTACAGTAATATTAAAGGCTGTATATAACAACAGTATAAAAGCTTTTTTTTATTCTATTTAGTTATAGCCTGAACGTATATAGAGATATATCGCTTAAAACAGTAGCTTAATACTTTGCGCATCTAATATAAGTAGATAAACATCGCCACTTCGCAATAATGATTAGATATTAACCATTACTTTCAGCCTTTTGGCGACAAATTAAGCACAAAACACGTAAAAAGCTATTTTTTGCGCAGTCAGTACAATTATTTCATTTATCTTGTTGACAGTTTACTAGTACGTCTTTAATATTCGCCTCCGTTGAAGCACAGGTCCCCCTTAGCTCAGTTGGTTAGAGCGACGGACTGTTAATCCGCAGGTCCCCCGTTCGAGTCGGGGAGGGGGAGCCAACTTCAGCAAACAACTTAGGTGTCGATTCCCCCTTAGCTCAGTTGGTTAGAGCGACGGACTGTTAATCCGCAGGTCCCCCGTTCGAGTCGGGGAGGGGGAGCCACTTAGTTGGCTTCTACACTCACTCCCTACCCTCTATTTTTTGCATCCCTAAAGCACATTGAAAGACATTAAATAACCCTAATTCAATCAAGTTGTTAAACCCGTTCTAAAAAGGGATAATAGGCCACATCGGTTTTTTCTTTTTAAATACGGGCGTAGTCCGTCAAAATTCCTCGAAGGAATTGCGTTATTCATGACTGAATTTTTACTGCTATTGATAGGCACAGTACTGGTTAATAATTTTGTACTGGTTAAGTTTCTTGGCTTATGCCCCTTCATGGGCGTTTCTAGCAAACTTGAAACCGCTATGGGTATGTCGATGGCGACAACCTTTGTGCTTACGCTTGCCTCAGCGTCTAGTTATCTAGTTGAAACTTATTTACTTGCACCTTTAGGTATTGGCTACCTAAGAACGCTTGCCTTCATATTAGTTATCGCGGTTGTAGTGCAGTTCACCGAAATGGTAGTGCACAAGACTAGCCCTACTCTTTACCGTTTATTAGGTATATTTTTACCTCTTATTACCACAAACTGTGCCGTTTTGGGTGTAGCCCTATTGAATCTGACTGAACAGCACAACTTTATGCAAAGCCTAATATATGGCTTTGGTGCTGCGGTAGGGTTTTCTCTAGTCCTCATATTGTTTGCAGCAATGCGTGAACGACTTGCAGCTGCAGATGTACCCGTAGCCTTTAAAGGCGCGTCCATTGCAATGATTACTGCCGGTTTAATGTCTTTGGCATTTATGGGTTTTAGTGGATTGGTGAAATTCTAATGACGATCTCTAGCGCAATATTATTTGCTGTAATTGCCATTGGTGCCCTTGCTTTGGCGTTTGGGCTTGCGCTTGGCTATGCCAGCATTCGCTTTAAAGTAGAAGGCGACCCTCTTGTTGAACAAATAGATGCAGTTCTTCCACAGACACAATGTGGTCAATGTGGTTATCCTGGCTGCAAACCTTATGCAGAAGCTATTGCAGAGGGTGACGATATAAATAAGTGCCCCCCTGGTGGTGAAGCAACAATTAAAAAGTTAGCAGACCTGATGGGCGTAGAACCAAAGCCGCTCGATGCAGCTCATGGCGAAGAAGACGTTAAGAAAGTGGCATTCATTCGCGAAGATGAATGTATAGGCTGTACAAAATGCATTCAAGCATGCCCAGTTGACGCTATATTGGGAGCCGCTAAACACATGCATACTGTAATTACTGATGAATGCACGGGGTGTGATTTGTGTGTAGACCCCTGCCCTGTCGACTGTATTGATATGGTACCTATTACCCAAACTACGTCTACGTGGAAATGGGACTTCTCAGATTCGCCTAAGGGCGATATTCCCGTAAAAATGGTGTCGTAATTGTGATGTATCCTAGTTTTGATTCAATTATTGAGAACCTAAATGCAGGGAAAACATATTCCTTCCCTGGCGGTGTGCACCCTGACGATAAAAAATCACTGTCGAATAAAGAGAGTATTGCTACACCTTCAATTCCTTCTTTATTAGTAATTCCATTACGACAACACATTGGCTCTGATGGTGTTTGTTGTGTTGAGGTGGGTGATCATGTTTTAAAAGGGCAAATACTGTCGCAAAGTTCATCGCCTTTTTCAGTGCCAGTTCATGCGCCTACATCCGGCGAAGTTGTGGCTATTGCGCCGCATGTGGTTGCCCACCCTAGCGGTCTTACGGAGATGTGTATTTCTATCAAGCCAGATGGAAAAGACACATGGTGTGCTCTGGAGCCTACAACAAACTACACAGCACAAGATAAAAGCGACCTTGTAGCAAGAATATGCCAAGCCGGTATCTCTGGTATGGGCGGCGCAGGTTTTCCGACTCACATAAAAACATCGACGTCGAAGCCGGTAGAATTTTTAGTATTAAACGGCATTGAATGCGAACCCTATATCACATCAGATGATAGGTTGATGCGAGAGCACGCATGGCAAATTCGACAAGGCCTAGATATCTTAACGCACCTCATCGAACCCAAAGCCATTATCGTAGCCGTTGAAGATAATAAGCCTGAGGCGCTACAAGCACTTAATATAGCGTGCCAAGACAAAGCAGAATATCGCGTAGTAAGCGTTGAAACAAAATACCCTGCGGGCGGTGAAAAACAGCTTATTCAAGTGCTTACTGGGCGCGAGGTACCACGAAACGGTTTGCCTGCAGACGTTGGCGTGATGATGTTTAACGTAGGCACTTGCTACGCAATTGCTGACGCCATTCTACACGGTAAGCCTCTGATAGAACGTATAGTGACTGTAACAGGTGAAGCAGTCGATAAGCCTCGTAATTTCAAAACTATGCTGGGTACACCTGTATCGCATTTGCTTGAAGAAGCGCAATACAATACCAAAAAACAGAAAACGCCAAAGGTTATTATGGGTGGTCCCATGATGGGCTTTACGCTGTCTGACGCCACAATTCCAGTGGTAAAGACCACCAACTGTTTACTGGTGCCTGCTAAGAAAGAGCTTGTAGACGATAACGCAGAGCGCGCATGTATACGCTGCAGCGCATGTGCAGATGCTTGCCCTGCCTCATTGTTACCTCAGCAGATGTTCTGGCATGCGAAAGCCAAAGAATATGACAAAGCAGAAGAATATGACTTGTTCGACTGTATTGAGTGTGGCGCCTGCGCCTATGTGTGCCCAAGCGAAATTCCACTTGTTCATTATTATCGCCAGGCAAAATCAGAAATTCGTTTACAGCGTGACGAGAAAAATAAAGCCGAAAAAGCGAAACAACGGTTTGAAGCACGCAACGCAAGACTAGAGCGCGAGAAGCTTGAGCGTGAAGAGAAACATAGAAAAGCAAAAGAAGCACGACTAGCGGCGAATAAAGCCAAAGAACAAGTCGCGACAAGCGAAAAACAGACAAGTCCAGCACCGAGTGATGCAAAAGATAAAGTAGCTGCCGCACTTGCACGTGCTAAAGCGAAAAAAGCATCGATGCAAGCAAATGCTGGGGAAGCCAAAAACGCAGAACCAAGTAACGCGCATGACACAAGCAATACACCAGCTGATGATAAAAAAGCACAGGTAGCGGCGGCAATTGCCAGAGCAAAGGCTAAGAAAGCCGCTCAAGCTCAGAAATCGTCTGAGCAATCTGAAGCCACTGCGAATAATTCGTCTGCTGATGCGAAAGATATATCGAACGCTGCAACAGCACCTGAGCATGTCAGCGAACAGGACGAGAAGAAGGCAAAGGTTGCCGCAGCTATTGCTCGTGCGAAAGCTAAAAAAGCAGCACAGCAAGCAGACGCACCTGAAAAAACGCAGCCGCAGCATAATAAAAACGAAGGCGATAGTACTGCAAGCATCAATGCGGATGACGAGAAAAAAGCACGCATTGCGGCCGCGGTTGCCAAAGCAAAAGCGAAAAAGGCCGCACAACAACAAACGTCTGGCGACGACAATACCAACGCCATAAAAAGTGCTACAGCTTCTCTTAGCAACGAGCCTAAGGACGAAAGTGCTGTGAAGCCCGATGCTGATGATGCCAAGAAAGCACGCATTGCAGCTGCCGTCGCCAAAGCTAAAGCGAAAAAAGCAGCAAAAGCAGAGTTAGAAAGAGAGAATAAACCCGAATGAAATTAAGCCTGTCTAGTTCACCTCATCAGCGGGTTAAGCGCGATACTGGCCAAGTTATGCGCTTGGTTATTTACGCCATGGTTCCCGGCATACTAGCGCAGTCATTCTTTTTTGGCTGGGGTGTACTTATACAATCACTTATTGCTGTAACAAGTGCTCTGATTTTCGAAGGCGTTATTCTTGCGCTTCGAAATAAGCCTGTCGAGCGAACACTTACCGACTACAGCGCCGTGTTAACAGGCTTATTAATTGCTATTAGTATTCCCCCGACGTTACCTTGGTGGATGACTGTAACCAGCGTTTTCTTTGCAATAGCAGTAGCGAAACAAATATACGGCGGTCTAGGGTTTAACATCTTTAACCCCGCAATGATTGCCTATGTTGTGCTGCTTATTTCTTTTCCTGCGGCGATGAGCCTTTGGCTTCCACCTGCAACACATGCAGAGGTAGTACCCACTTTCTTTGACGCTTTGTCACTGATTTTTACCGGGTTCACCACCAGCGGATATGATGTAACACAACTTAAAACAGTGGCTGACGGCGTAACAATGGCAACACCATTAGACACCCTTAAAACTGACCTTACGCAAGGTGTTACATACAGTGAATCTTTAAACAGTCCTATTTTTGAAGGAAGTTTCTTTGACGCTGTCGGTGCAGGCTGGGGTTGGGTGAGCTTTGCATATTTGCTAGGCGGCTTGTTCCTTGTAAAAACAAGAGTTATTAGCTGGCACATTCCAGGTAGCATGATTGTAAGCGTGTTTGTTTGCGCACTTCTCATGCACCTTATAAATGCAGACTATTATGCTTCGCCGCTTTTCCATTTATTCAACGGTGCAGTTATTGTAGGTGCGTTTTTTATTGCCACCGATCCTGTGTCGGCTTCAACTACACCGAAAGGCCGTATTATCTTCGGCGCTGCAATTGGTTTTTGGATTGTTATTATTCGTACATTTGGCGCTTACCCAGACGCCGTCGCATTTGCCGTAATAATAATGAATATGGCTGTGCCACTTATCGACTATTACACTCGCCCGCGCGTTTATGGAAAAACAGTTAAAGGTAAAGCGAGAGGCCGTTCGTAATGATGAAAGAAAGTTTAGTTAAAAACGGTACCATGCTAGGCGCGTTTGCCGTTGTTACCACGGCACTTATCGCACTGACTTTTTTTGGCACAGAAGAAAAAATAGAACAGCAGCGTAAGCAAAAGCTGCTTAGCGTGCTTAATGAGGTAGTACCGAAACGCTATCACGATAATGCCTTGTACGCTGATTGTGCACTTATAGACGCATCAGAGCTTGGGGAGCAATCTACACACAAAGTATATCGAGCACGCCTTGAAGGTAAACCCAGCGCGCTAATATTGGAAGCCACGGCACCTGATGGCTATAGCGGAAACATCGATATGGTTATTGGTGTAGATACGTCAATGACCGTGCTTGGCGTGCGTGTAGTTGATCACAAAGAAACCCCTGGTCTTGGTGATAAAGTAGAATTGGCGATAAGTGACTGGATTAAATCATTCTCTGGTCGCAAATTTAGCAGCGACAATACGAAGCAGTGGCAAGTTAAAAAAGACGGCGGTGAGTTTGACCAGTTTACGGGTGCCACCATTACTCCTCGCGCGGTAGTGGGCGCAGTGAAACGAGCACTGGCTTTCACTAATCATAATCAAGCACAGATGTTCAACGCACCTAATGCATGTGCATCGGGCGACGAAGAACTAGGCGCGAATGTAATTGATACAGATGTTATTGATACAAACGAGCAACCCATTAATACCAACGAAGGGGAGCAAAATGACTGATTTTCGAGACTTATCTTTACAAGGTCTTTGGAAGAACAACCCTGCTCTTGTTCAACTGTTGGGCCTATGCCCTCTTCTTGCGGTTACTGCTACCTTTATTAACGGACTAGGTTTGGGTATTGCAACATTGCTGGTATTAGTAGGAAGTAACGTCACCGTGTCTTTGGTCCGTAATATAGTGAGAAACGAGATACGCATTCCTGTTTTCGTAATGATTATTGCATCATTTGTAACCATTGTTCAGCTGTTAATGAATGCCTACACCTACGACTTGTATCTTGCATTAGGGATTTTCATCCCCCTTATTGTTACTAACTGCGCCATTATTGGACGTGCCGAAGCTTTCGCATCGAAGAACGCGCCTCTGGCTGCGGCTTACGATGGGGTTATGATGGGCCTTGGTTTTACCGCAGTATTAGTGGTGTTAGGCGGCATGCGTGAAATATTAGGCGCAGGCACATTGTTTGCTGGTGCAGACCGGTTATTTGGCGATATTGCAACAAACTGGACTATTACGTTATTTGAGACCGACGCACCATTTTTGCTGGCAATTCTTCCGCCCGGTGCATTTTTGGGCATGGGCTTACTGATTGCCATAAAAAATATAATTGATGCGAAGCTTGCCAAAAAAGCAGAAGTGACCACAGTGAAAGCAGAGCGCGTGAGAGTAACCGCGGAAAGTTAAACATTAGCATGTATTCTGCAACGTATTTCAAAGCGATAACCCAACGTATAAGTTGTGTATTAAGCATCGTTAAAACAGTAAACAAAAATTCGGAACGTGATTAATGACTACCCTTGTTAAGCCTATTTCAAAACAAGAAAAAGTAGAGGCGATAATTAACATATTGGAATCACTTTACCCTGAGGTGCCAGTACCGTTAGACCACACCGATCCATACACGCTGCTTATCGCCGTTTTGCTTTCAGCACAATGTACAGATGAACGGGTAAACCAAATAACGCCGAAGCTGTTTGCTCGTGCCGACAATCCGTTCGACATGGTGCAGATGAGTATTGAAGAAATTCAAGACATTATCCGCCCCTGTGGGTTATCACCTATGAAATCTAAAGGTATTTGGCACCTTTCAGATATGATTATTAGACAACACAATGGCGAAGTGCCTGCAGACTTTGCAGCGCTAGAAGCTATGCCTGCCGTTGGTCATAAAACTGCATCGGTAGTCATGTCTCAAGGTTTCGGTATACCTGCATTCCCCGTTGATACGCATATACATAGGCTGATGTATCGTTGGGGGTTGTCGAATGGCAAAAGCGTAGAGCAAACAGAACGCGACGCAAAACGTTTATTCCCGCGTGAAAAATGGAACGACCTTCATCTACAAATTATTTTTTATGGTAGAGAATATTGTCCCGCACGAGGGTTTGATTTAAACAAGTGCATAATTACTCGCGAATACGGACGTAAAAGCTTCATTAATGAAGTACTTAAAGAGCAAGAGAAAAAAGCAAAAGCTGCACTAAAGAAAAAGCGAAAGTAGTTTTTCACAATACAATCAGCAAAAAGTAAATACATTCGTTCTAACAAATTTCAGTACCTACCATTTATGCACGCCCCTTCGCGCGTGCTTTACTTTTGCGATTAACCTACCATTCAAGCATATGGTTTACCTCGAAAGCACCGAGTAAATTGGCTATGATGTGCCCGTAAAACCTAATACTCACAACTAAAATTAAAAACATAACCCACGGAGAGCACATGTCTCGATTGAATACTGTCGCTAAACACCTAGCGATTGGTGCATTAATGAGTGCAGCTAGTTTTGGCGTTTTTGCAAAAACATCACTGATTACAGACAAGCAACGACAAAACGCCGAAATGCTTATTGAAAAAGCGTTAGATAGCGACTTGGGCTACAGCATTGTTGAGTCACTTACGACCGAAGTAGGTCCAAGGCTAGGTGGTTCAGAGGCCGAGAAACGTGCACGTGATTGGGGCGTCTCATTAGGTAAAAAACTAGGCTTCGACAACGCGAGTATTGAAGAGTTTTCAATGCCGTTTTGGGACCGAGGTCACCTTCATATAACAATGACATCACCCTACGTGCAACCGCTTTATGGCACAGCATTAGGCGGCGCAGCACCTTCAGAAAAAGAAATTAATGCAGACATTGTTTATTTTCGCGATATTCACGCACTTAAAGAAGTAAAAGACGGCGCGCTAAAAGGTAAAGTGGCGTTTGTTGATGGCGACGCCATGGTAAAGAGCCAGACAGGCGCTGGCTATAGTCAAGCAAACATGCGCCGTCGAATAGGCTGGCAGCATGCCGAGCGTGGTGGTTCTGAAGCACTTGTTGTACGCTCTGTAGGCTCTGACTCACACCGCTTCCCTCACTCGGGCATGATGAGTTCAAATGATGACAAATGGGCTGAAATCCCTGTTATTGCCATCTCAAACCCAGATGCCGATCATTTACGTCGTTTACATAATTTAGATAAACCTATTTCATTGTCACTGCATTCAGAGTCGAAGTGGAAAGGCGAGGTAAACAGCGGTAACGTGATCCTTGACTTGGTAGGCAGCGAGAAACCTGAAGAAATAGTGTTGATTGGCGGCCATTTAGACAGTTGGGACCTAGGTACAGGTGCTGTAGATGACGGCGCGGGCATTGCCATTACCACTGCGGCAGCGGCACTTATTGCATCGCTACCAGAGCGCCCAAAACGCACCATCCGTGTTGTTATGTTTGGTGCTGAAGAAGTTGGCTTGCTTGGTGCTTTTGCCTATGCCAAGCAACATGAAAACAATCTTGAAAACCACGTGTTAGCTACTGAGTCAGATTTCGGTGCACAAACCATCTGGCAAATCGTATCTAACGTTAATCCGCAAGCAACAATGCTGGTAGATGACATAGCAAAGATTCTATCTCCACTTGGTATAGTGCGTGGTGGCTCTGACGTGGTTGGTGGCGGCCCTGACATTATTCCGCTGGCAGCGAAAGGTGTACCTACTATCAGGCTGAATCAAAATGGCCATGACTATTTTGATTTGCACCACACGCCAGATGATACGCTAGACAAAATAGACCCTGACGAACTTGCGCAAAATATTGCTGCATACGCTGCGAGTATATACTTGCTAGCTGACAGTGATGTGTCACTTAAGCCAAGTAAATAATCAAAGTTAGCAACGCTACAGGCTAAGATTAAATTGATAATCTTAGCCTTTTTTATTTGTTGTGATTACGTCACTGTGTTTGCACTAGCGCTTATTTGCAATAGTGCAGCATGCTGTTTACAGTGGAAGAAAAGAAAGGGACATCTATGCGACTCTATTTACTGCCTGCTTTATTGGTTTCTGTGTTGGCACTATCTTCATGCGGCTCAGGGCAATCTTCGTCGTCAATTAACGAAGGTGAATCAACATCTCCTTCACCTGAAGCTGACATTGCCGTGCTGATGATGGGAAACAGCCACACTGCGGCAAATGGCCTACCAGCATTATTAGAAACTTTACTTCGCAATAATCAGCCAACCCAATCAATAGTGGTAGAGCGAATTCCGGCAAGTGGTTTCTTAATAGACCATGCAGATTCGAGTAGCACACTGAATAATGTTGCTTCGGGCAAATGGACTCATGCAGTGCTTCAAGGGCAAAAATACTCCCAAAGCTTTCAAATTGAATACCCGATTACAGGCGCGCTTACGTTAATCGAGGCCGCGCAGAATGCCAAAGCATTGCCCATTATGTTTCCTGAATGGGCGCAGATAAACGCACCTCAAGAAACAGACTATATCCACAATATTCACGAGAATATTGCTCTACAAACTGGTGCTTGCGTGGCACCGATTGGCTACGCATGGGAGCACGCTTTAACAATAAACCCAGAGATAACGCTGCACGCTAACGATGGAAACCATGCGGTATTAGCAGGAAGTTTCCTTACCGCTTTAGTTATTTACGAAACTATTACGGGCCATGCGGCTGAACTCACTGTACCAGACACCTCTTTCGATATTTCTGAATCACAACAAATGTTTCTCGGCCAAATGGCTTCATATGCTGTTGCAAACCATCCTGCTTGCGAATACAGCAATTAATTTCCCCTGCCCTGACTCGAAATATTCATACACTGAGCGTATCATCTAGCACACTTTTATCTATTTCTAAGGGCTCGCATTGAGAGAGGGCTTGTAATGAGGGAGAGTTTGCAATGAGAATGTTACACACTATGTTACGCGTCGAAAATTTGGACGCGTCGTTACACTTTTATACTGAGCTAATGGGCATGCGTTTGCTTCGCCAATCAGACAATAAAGAGTACGAATATACGCTAGCGTTTGTAGGTTACGGCGATGAGGCTGACAGTACCGTGTTAGAGCTTACGTATAACTGGGGCGAGAATACTTACGACAAAGGCACAGCATACGGTCATATCGCCATTGAGGTAGACGATATCTACACCTTTTGTGAAAAGTTAGAGCAAAGTGGTGCAGACGTATATCGTAAGCCGGGGCCGGTTAAGGGTGGCTCTACAGTCATCGCATTTGTTAGAGATCCAGACGGTTACGCTATTGAACTCATTCAAAATAAATCGCTCTAGGCCAATATTGCCGCCTTTTATTTTTTCAAAGTAAGGATACGCTTGATGAACTTAGTTAGAAATAGCAGACTCGCTTTTCGCACGATAGTATCGACTTCATTGTTATGCGGATTTATATCGTTAACTGCCGTAAGCACGAACGCTGGCGCAGAGACTAACGTAAACGCAACTGCTGTTAAAGGCGAAGTTTCATCAACGCAGGAAAATAATTCGCCAGCAAGCACCGCTTTGCAAAATCACTTTGCTATTATCGCCCACCGTGGTGCTTCCGGATATCTTCCCGAGCATACTCTTGCATCCACAGCCCTTGCTTTCGCTCAAGGGCCTGACTTTATAGAACAAGATGTTGTAATCACAAAAGACAATACGCCTGTAGTGCTGCACGATATCCACCTTGAGACCGTTACCAATGTTGAGCATGTTTTTCCAACACGTCACAGAGATGACGGCCGCTTTTATGCAAGAGACTTTACGCTAAATGAGTTAAAGCAATTACGCGTACACGAGCGAACAGATTCAAGCGGAAAACAAGTCTTCGCAAAGCGCTATCAAGGCCAAGTTGCACATTTCACCATTGCGACGCTAGAGGAGCATTTTGAGCTTATTCGTGAACTGAACCGCGAGTTAGATAAAAATATCGGTGTTTATCCGGAAGTTAAATCGCCAAAATTCCATTTAGACGAAGGGGTTGATGCGTCTGCAATAGTTATCGATACGCTTAATGAATATGGTTTTAGCAGCCCCGATGGCAATAGCTTTTTGCAGTGTTTCGATTTTAACGAAGTGAAACGAATTCGTAACCAATTGGCGTATAAGGGAAAATTAGTGATGCTAATTGGTGAAAATGAATGGGGCGAGAGTGACACTGACTACAATTGGATCCGATCGAAAACAGGAATGGACACTGTTGCTGAATATGCCGATGGCATTGGCCCTTGGCTTGGTCAGTTATTCGATAAAACCGCTTTAGATACAGGCAATGTTAAAGCGGCATCCTGGCTAGAACACGCCCATGCTAATGCACTAACGATCCACCCATATACATTCCGTCAAGACGCACTTCCAGGTAGTATGACACCAGAACAGCTTTTAGATACGCTAAAACACGTGATAAAAGTGGACGGCGTGTTTACCGATCACACACCAGCCATTGTTATATGGAGAAATGCCCAGCAATAGTGTTGAGATGAAATTCTAAGACTTAGACAAACGCACAACAACGCGTCTGTTTTGTGCCCTGCTTTTACGAGTGTCATTAGGCGCAATATGACGCTTTTCGCCATGCCCTGTAAGCTTAATGCGGTCTTGAGGAACACCAAGTGTTGTTAAGTAATTTTTCACCTCGTTGGCTCGTCTTATAGAAAGCTGTTCATTATTGTAGCGGCCACCATAGCTGTCGGTATAGCCATCCAGCAAGACAAGCTCAAGTTCAGCGTCCTCTTTCAAGTACTCACCAATCATCGTTAATCGTTTTTGCGAGTACTTTGACAGCTCAGTACTGTTGTTCTGATAAGAAAGAACGGTATACGAGATGTCATCAAAACTAAAAGGCAGTAAATTCGACACACATTGAACAAATTCTCGATAAACACTCGTGAAGTTGCTTGCATTAAGCGCCACGCTCACTTTGTCGTATTTGTTATACCAGTCTTGATAATAAATCGTTGGCCAAAAACCTTTTTCTAATTCCGAAAGCATTGTCCATGCGGCGTCTTGACCAAGGTCGCCGTTGTATTGCTTACGCAAAGACATATCGGCAATGGTTTTAGGCGCAACGCCTGGCATCCATGAAGGAGGAACTGAGTACACTGCGGCAACATCGAACTTGTTGGGAAGTAATTGCATATCAAGCTCGAATTCCATGTTCAGCTTTTTCGATGCAACACTGGTAAACATGGCATCACCGTAACCAGGTACGGGGTGATTTAAGGTACACTGAAGGCGCGAGTTGTCTGTAACCATCCAATTAGAGGTTTCAATAGTAGCCGAGTATTGACGCATGGCGGCGTTGGACGATAACGACCCCACTAAACTTAAAAGCGCAATGTATTTTAACTTCGACACCATAACCAGAAACTCACATTGATAACGGAAAACAAACTACCGGCGTGAAAACCACTAGATTAGAGCATGTTGACCTTTTCGGTACGTTTTTGCAGCAAAGTGTACCGCAAAGGTCAACACGCTCTAGTAATTCTATCGCCCGAACTGTAGAAAAGTTTAGCGTTTAATACCATTACTTCATATTAACTTTAACAAACGCCGGCGTTAAAACATTCTTAATGGGTTGAAGTAGGATGTTCAAATTCAAACTAGTATCTCACCACCATACTTGCGATAATTAGAGATTCATCTTACTGGCTTCGTATTCGATAGTCACCTTCGCCGTACAGACCAAATTTATAAGAGTGTTTATGTCTTCAAACCCACCGCTTTTATCACAACGATTTCGAGGCTATTTTCCGGTAGTTATAGATGTAGAAACCGCTGGTTTCAACGCGGGAACTGATGCGCTGTTAGAGCTTGCTGCGGTTACCGTGAAAATGGATGAACAAGGTGATTTACATCCCGATCAGACTTTTCACTATCACATTGATCCTTTTAAAGGCGCAAATTTAGAGCCGGCGGCATTGGAATTTAACGGAATAGATCCACACTGCGCGCTTCGAGGTGCAATTGCAGAAAGTGAAGCTATGAAAGCCTTGTGTAAAGGCATTAGAAAAGCGCAAAAGGACGCTGACTGTCAACGCTCGGTTATTGTTGCTCATAACGCCACGTTCGACCAAAGCTTTGTCAATGCTGCTATTGATAGATGCAACATTAAGCGAACACCATTTCACCCATTCGTGTCATTTGACACTACAAGCTTAGCAGGACTCGCGTTAGGCCAAACAGTGCTTGTAAAAGCCTGTCGCGCTGCAGGTATTGCCTTTGACCAAAGTGAAGCCCACAGTGCGTTGTACGATGCGCAGAAAACAACTGAATTATTCTGTTACATGGTGAATCGCTACAAAGCGCTTGGTGGTTGGCCGCTGGCCGAAGAAGAAAGCTAAACTTTTATAATGAGTTATTAGCTAGCATATTAAATGGCAGAGACACGTTAAAAACGCATCTTACATACAGAACCTACAAACAAAAACAGCGCCGAAAGGCGCTGTTTTTTATCTTTTTAGAAAGTGACTTACAGTTTGTCAGCTTCTTCAGACAAGTACTTAGCAACACCTTCTGGTGACGCATCCATACCAGCTTTACCTTCAGTCCAACCTGCAGGGCAAACTTCACCGTGCTCTTGGTTAAACGCTAGCGCGTCAACCATGCGAAGCATTTCGTCAACGTTACGGCCTAGAGGCAGGTCGTTAACAACTTGGTGACGAACAAGGCCGTCTTCATCAATTAGGAATGAACCACGGAACGCTACGCCATCTTCTGGGTGCTCAACGTCGTACGCCTGGCAGATTTCATGTTTAACGTCAGCAACTAGTGTGTACTTAACTGGACCAATACCACCTTGATTTACTGGCGTGTTTCTCCAGGCGTTGTGCGAGAATTGAGAGTCAATTGATACACCGATAACTTCAACGCCACGCTTCTGGAACTCTTCAAAGCGCTTATCAAACGCGATTAGCTCAGAAGGACATACAAAAGTGAAGTCTAGTGGATAAAAGAAAACAACCGCTTTTTTGCCTTTGATTGCTTCGCTAAGCGTGAATGAGTCAACGATCTCACCACTACCTAGTACTGCTGCAGCAGTAAAATCTGGCGCTGGACGGCCTACTAATACACTCATGAGTCTCTCCGTTTATTTTTGGATTGTAATAATTTGCATACTTGTTTCGCACGAATGCACTAAAGCATGCTTTTAGAATAATGCTGGGTGATGAAATAGGTACTAAATAAAAAATAACAACAACAAAAAATGCCTTTTTTTACTGATCGTACCAATATTGAACAACACCTATTAAAACTAGCTTTGATTTTAATGAAAAAAACACATTATTTGCTACATCCATCTACGGTAGGTTTTGCTGAAAGTATAATTTCCATTCAATTTTCATTGAAAAGAAACTTGCCATTTATATGAATAACAATTATTATCATTTACAGATTCATTTGGAGTACGTTTAATGTTTGTGTGTATGTGTTACGGGGTAACAGACAAAACTATTCGCGCCGCTGTGGAAACAAACGGTGTGGGTAATATGCGTGAGTTACGTCAGCATCTTGAGCTGGGTTCACAGTGCGGGAAATGCATTCAAATGGCTCAACAAATCATTGACCAAACCATTGTTGACGAATCACTCTTTAAAAACGTAGGCTAGTTTAACACTCGCGGCCTCTGCGCAGCATCATATCCCTCTATTACTAGTCTTCGATTCTCATCAAATAGAAAAGTGCCGTAGCACCTAATTGCCTACTCGAAACTGTGTTCTAGCCCTAAATAGTAAAATGCTCCGTTAATGCCACTTGGAGATGTTGGTGGATACAATGCACCTACTTCGCCTTGAAATGGGTTTACGTCTGGCAACGTGTTAAACAGGTTTTGACCACCAATGGTAAAGCGTGTTGTCGGCGTAAATTGCCAGGCAATTTGGGTATCGAAGGTCGTTATTGCACTTCCAAATATATCCATCCCTGCCGACGCATCGAGATGGTCTTCATAAAAAGAACCGAAGTAATTTAATCGCCAAGTCATTGACCAGTTATCGCGGCGTTGTTCAAGTGTAAGGCTTCCTCTATGTGCCGGCAAATTATCTTCTAACATACGAATTCGAGCACTCGTCAAATTCGGCAATAACTGTATTTCATTATTCACCAGCGCCGGATATAGCGTTACCCGTTCAACCTGTGTATCAGTCCAGTTGTATGCTAGTAGTAGTGTGTTGTTCCAATCGCCCAACAAAAAACCATAGTTCAGAACGACGTCAATACCTTGAGTTTTAGTATCAAAATCGTTAGTGAAATATTTTGCTGCATTGTAGTTTGCGGCGTCTGCACGACCTTGAGACACTAATATTGCAACATCATTTTCAGTAAGGGGAATTGCTGATGTAGTGCTAATACGGTCTGATAAACGAATATTGAAGTAGTCAATGGTAGCGAAGAACTGCTCACTCATTTGCATAACAGCACCAAGGCTAAAATTCACCGACTCTTCTGGTGTAAGCGGTGTGGCGCCCAGCTGCACAGAAATAAGGTCGGTAGGCGGCAGCGTTGCTTGATCCTCAAGGCCATTCAGACCATAAGCCGTAGTGACGTTAATAACATTGCTCTGCCCTACCGTTGGCGCTTTAAAACCGGTATTGATAGACCCTCGAAATGCAAATGTTTCATCTATTTTGTAACGCGCACTTAGCTTTCCATCGAATGTTGAGCCAAAATCGCTAAAATGCTCGACCCGCGTTGCCACACCTAATTGTAAAGCCTCGTTTAAATAGAACTCTAAGTCTGCATACAACGCCCAGTTATTGCGACTCCAATGCCCTGCAGACTGCGGCTGATAGCCAGGGAAACCATTAGATCCAATTGAAAAGCCTTGTGTTAACCCTAACGGGGGCTCCAAGGCATAAGGCCCAGCAATATACGACGCTTCATCGCCCGCTTTTTGAAAATACGTTTCTTTTCGCCACTCAGCGCCAACGGCAATACTAACTGGGTCTTCAAACACGGTTTGAATAAGCTTGGTGAAGTCTAAATTAAAGGTCCGCTCTACTTGAGACACGCCACCGGGAGAAAAGGTGGTAGGTGAAAGAGGCCCAAGAGACGGGTTAACTGTTTGTGAAATACGGTACTCAATGTCGCTGTACCCTACTGTAGCACTTGCATCCATTGCCCAGCCTTGAGGTAGCTCTCGCTTTACGCCAACGGCTATCGAACCATCGGTAATTGTTCCGCCAAAGCGTGGCGTGAAACCACCAGGAAACCATTCATTAAAAGCAAAACAGTTATTGCCCAAAGCAGTTTGGTTATCTGCAATCAGCGCGTAATTTGGATCGTTCAAAACATTACCTTCAGATAACAAAATTGAAGGACATGCTATACCGTTGTCCAACCCATCTAAATCGGCAACAATTAGCCTACGCTCGCCTGTCTTATTGTTTGTTCTACTAAAAACCCCTTCCCTAGTTTGAGGATTTCTAAAATAAAAGCCCCCCGTTAAATCGCGTTGAGCAGCGGTAGCAAAACTATAGAGTTTTATAGACGGGGAAAGCGCATACCCAGCGTTAAGCGCCATTTTTATGTCTTCATCAACATCCAATGCGCCCCAAATTTGCGAAGGGCTCTGAATAAAAGTATTACCAGCAGCCGTCAGTGAAATGGCGTCATCACGCTGCACAGAACGCGATGTCCCCTGCTGCTGTCGATATTCAGCGGTAGCGTTTAAGAAACCATTTTCACCTAATGCGAAACCTTTATTGGCTTGAATTTGCAATAGCTCACCGTCACCTTCTGAGAAACCACCAGCTTTTAACGCAACACTGCCGCCTTCTGCGCTGTCTTTGAGCACGAAGTTAATGACGCCTGCTATTGCGTCTGATCCATATTGCGCAGACGCGCCATCACGCAACACCTCAACTTGCTTCAGTGCATAGGCAGGAATTACTGAGATGTCTGGCCCTTGAGCGCCGTCAGATAATCCTCCACCTAAGAACGTAATGACGGCAGAGCGATGGCGACGTTTTCCATTTAATAGCAACAGTGTGTGATCTGATGACATACCGCGAAGATTTGCAGGACGCACCAAACTACTGGCATCGTTTATAGGCTGATCGTTGACATTTAGCGATGGAACCATAGTGCTAAGCATAGACAGCACGTCAGTATTTCCCTGTGAGCCAAGAGATTCACTGTCGATTATGTCAAGCGGCACCGGCGAATCAACTACGCTTCGTGGTGAACTGCGTGTACCAACCACCGCTATTTTTTCCAAACCAAAGCTCTTATCTTCATTGGTTCTGGTTTGTTTCTTTTCCGGTGTCTTATCTGCTATTAATGACGCTCTGGAGCGAATACTTACTTTGCCACTTTCATCAGTTACAACAGCAAGCTCGGTACCTTCTAGCAGTTGTTGAAGGGCTTGATTTAACGTGAACTCACCTTCAAGTGCGTTAGTTTTTATGCGCTTCGCTAAATCGAATGGAAATAGAAGTGTCGTGTTCGCCTGCTTTGCTAACTCTGTTAGTGCTTCATTTGCATCCTGTGCAGGAATAGAAAAAGTAAATGCTGAGGAAGAGGTACTTTTTTGTGTTTGCGCAAGAGCATGTGTAGTCAAGCACGCGTAAAGAAATAAAGCAGATGCAATCAACGGTAAAGAAGAGCCCGGTAGGGAAGATAGCGATAAGGCTGCGTCGGATGAAAGCGATAAAATTCGCGCACGTATACACGCACGAAACTTGTTATAGCGTGTCGTTATTAACTTGTTATTTGCCAGAGCGCCTTGTTGCAAAATGATGTATCGATGTGCTTATTATTTTTATCATAGTGTCACATTATATAATGTGATGCCAACGGCTAACGCACAATGCATGCGTTAGGGCTGATTTAGCTTTTTGATGCGTACAGCTGAATGCTATTTTCGGTTACGCGCTCATGGTCAACGTCAAAGCTACTTTTCAGCGCAGATAATAGACCGTCAATGTCACCTACTTTAAAGTAGCCAGCCACACGACGCTTTCTCAGTTTATCATCAGATATGTTGAATCTTACTGGCGTGTATCGCCCGATTTCCAATAACACCGCTTCTAAAGGCTCGCCTTTAAAGACAATCATACCTTGCTGCCACGCTAAGTCATCATCAATATCGTTTTGCGATAGGTTTTCTTTTGCTTCAACCTTTCCTTCAACTGTTGCCTTTTCTCCGGCAAACATTAATAGCCCTTCTTCCGTAATTGGCTTCCTACCAAAAAGCAGATCGTTAGAGCCAGTGTCTTTGAAGCGGTCTTTTACTAGTACTTTGCCCTCTGTTACAACAAGTTCGAAAGCGTCATCATTCACGTACTGCATATTAAATGCGGTTCCTACTGCAGTAACAGTATTATTACCAGCGGTAACTGAAAATGGGCGAGTTTTATCGTGAGCAACATCGAAGTGCGCCTCACCTTTAAGCAGCACAATGTTTCTTGTTTTCGATGAAAAGTCGACGGTAACAATAGAATTCGTATTAAGGTGAAGCTTAGACCCATCGGCGAGCGTGACATTTTTTTGCTCGCCTACACCAGTTTGTACTTTTTGACTGACCGCCGCAAACTGAGGTGCCGATTCAAACCAGGTGCGCTGTACCAAAACACTCAAAGCAACCGCTGCTACAAAAAATGAAGCTGCTATGCTCCATACAACCGGTTTGCTTTTAAAATTTGGCGAACGACGCTTTCCGGTTTGTGGTAGAGGGAAAAGGCCGCTTAATTCGTTAAGCACCGACATATCGTCCCACAGACTTGCGGCGTCAAGTAGGGCTTGCCTGTGAGCGTTGCTTTCGCTCAACCATAATTCAAGCTCTGTTTTTTCATCGTCACGAAGACCACGATCAAGACGGCTCACCCACAAGCACGCGTGCTCCTGAATATCTTCTTTACTAGCAAACTGGCGAATATTGTTCATGTTAACTACGGCTTATGTCCTGAGTTGCAGTAACGGTATCTCTTGGGGTAGCACCGTCTTTTGACAGCTCTGCAAGATATCTTGAGCACATCATCAAACCTTTGGCGACATGCTTTTCAACTGTGCTTTCACTTAGCCCCACAAGCTCAGCAATCTCTTTTTGTCGCATGCCATACACTTTCTTGAGCAAAAACACGCGCTTCACGTCCGCTGATAAAGTATCAGTGGCTCGGCAAAAGTGAATAAAACGCTCTTTGCTTTCTACATTTTTTTCTAAGCTGTGCCCTACTAGCTCGTAAGGCAAAATATCCATGTCTTCCAGAGGCTGTTTGTTTTTATTTTCAGCTTTGGCGACATGGTTCAGCGCCAAGTTACGCGCTGTTTTGAGCATATAAGTACGCTCGTACTGTATCTCTTGTTTTAATTCGGCTTCGTAGCTTTTTATGAAAGCTTCTTGCACGATATCTTCAATGTCGTCGGCACCAACAATAGACCCTACCACACGCGTTAGCTTAGAGCGGTATTTTAAAAAGGTTTCGGCTACTGTCGACTTTCTCGTCATAATTCCTAATTCAGTGTGTTTCGAATTTCTTACAAGGCCAACATCATGCCCTTGTTTTTACAATTTTTCACGCTTTTATCACTGTGCTTTAGTAGAAGATTCGCAAAAGTGCTCTTAACTGTGAAGCGCATGCGCACGGTATAAAACACAGTGATAAAAACAACAAAAACGAAAGGGGGCAGCGCCCCCTTTTATTTGTTGCTAACTTAGAAAGAGTACACGCCTCTTAGATAGTAGAAACCACCGTTGATACCAATAGGTGATGTTGTAGGGTATTGCGAACCCGCGATTTGCGCGTAAGTAATGCCGCCAGCATCAGTATTGTTTTCGTCTGGGTACTCATCGAATGCGTTTCTAGCACCAAGGGTAACCGTCAGCTGCTCGCTCACGTTGTAAGCCACTTCGAAATCGAACGTAATCTCAGAGCTTACCTTATCGATAGGTAACGCTGAGTCTAAGTGGTCTTCAAAAATGCTACCAAAGTAATTCATGCGAGCAAGGAAGCGCCAGTCGCCATTGGTGTGATTCGCCGTCGCACTGTAACGGACCGCTGGTAGATTGTCTTCTAGCATACGGATACGGAAATCAGAGATATTGTCTGACGCGCGGTCAACTTCTGTTGATGTCCAGTTGTAAGCAAGTGAGAACTTAGTTTCACCGCCCATCATATCCATAGCATAGTTCGCAACAACGTCTAAACCTTCAGTAGTTGTATCGAAGTCATTGGTGAAGAAGCTAATTTCAGAGAAGCTAGATGCATCGCTGATACCCTGCGCAAGCAAAGTAGCAATATCTTCTTCGGTTAATGCAATACCAGATGCAGTACTAATACGGTCAGTTAGTTCGATGTTGTAGTAGTCGGCAGTGATAAATAGACCATTATCAAAGTCAGCAACTACACCAAACGTGATGCTCTCTGACTCTTCAGGCGTTAACTGCTCGCCACCTTTAAGCTGAGATACAGGGTCTGTTGGTGGTAATGTTGCGCGGTCGATAAGCTGACCACCAGTACCAAACGCAGTGGTTACGTTACGCACATTACTTTGACCAAGTGTTGGAGCTTTAAAGCCAGTAGAGAACGCACCACGGAAGGCAATGTTCTCAAGTGCTTGCCAGCGGAACGCAATCTTGCCCTTAGTAGTGTCGCCGAAATCAGAGAAATCTTCGTAGCGAAGTGCACCCGCTAGCATGAAGTTTTCAGTAATATACGCTTCAGCGTCTACGTATAAAGCAATGTTGTTACGCGACACACGGCCTTGGCTGTTGGCCGCTAAGCCAGGGAAACCATTTGAGCCAATGCCAAAACCTTGTGTCGCCAACGGACCTATTTCATAAGATGCAGTATCACCGGCAAAGCTTTCATAGCTTTCGTTACGATATTGGAAGCCTGCTGCTACGAATAGAGGCTCATATAAACCGGCATCGAATGGTTTTGTGAAATCGATATCAAGCGTTTGCTCAGATTGCGTGTAACGACCTGGGCTAAATTCGAACGGTGTATCAGGGCCTAGCGATGGGTTGATAGTGTTGCTAATCGCAAAATCGACTTCGTTTTGGCCTAGGTTTAAACTGATGTCATAAGTAACGTCGTTGTCTAGCTCGCCTTTCGTACCAAATACCAAAGACATATCAGTTACGGTACCACCAAAACGCGGAGTGAAACCGCCTGGAAGAATTTCATTGAAAGCAAAACAGTCAGGGTTGTTTGCCACTTCATTAATATAGCGCGGATTCTCAAGAACGTTTGCGCCAACAACGATATCGGTTGGACAGTTACCTGACATATCACCCGTTAGGTCACCAACAAGTAACAACTGTTCGCCGTCATCGTTCGTGCCACCGTCATTTACACCACCACGGTTATGAGGATTACGGAAGTAAAAACCGCCTTCCACTTCACGCTCAGCAAAGTTACCGAACATATAAGCTTCTGCTGAATCAGATAGCTCTAAACCTAAATTAGCGAATAATTTGATGTCGTGCTTAATCTCAGGCGAGCCCCAGATTTGCGCCGGATCTGCAACAAACGTATTACCCGCAGCCACTAAACCTGCAGCATCAGCGCGCTGAATGCTGCGCGAAGTGTCATCAGCTGTGCGATATTCAGCTGAAAGGTTAATAAAGCCTTTGTCTGTTAGCGGCATACCCACGTTACCAGACAGCTGAATCATGTCGCCGTCACCCTCGTAGAACGAACCGTAGCGCGCCTCGAACAAACCACCTTCAGAGGCGTCGTTCAGTACGAAGTTAATTACACCAGCGATAGCATCAGAACCGTACTGTGCCGCAGCACCGTCACGAAGTACTTCTACCTGTTTAAGCGCAGCAGCTGGAATTACAGAGATATCTGGACCTTGCGCACCGTCAGATAGACCGCCACCAAGGAATGTAATTACCGCCGAACGGTGACGACGCTTACCATTTACCAACACAAGTGTATGGTCTGACGCCATACCACGAAGGTTGGCAGGACGAACAAGCGTCGACGCATCGTTAATGGGCTGGTCGTTTACGTTAAACGATGGAACAACAGTTTGCATCATCGACACCATGTCGGTAGCACCCTGCTGCTTAAATTCTTCACTAGAGATAATATCGATTGGTACCGCTGAGTCTGCTACTGAACGAGGCGCAGCACGTGACCCTACAACCGCGATTTGCTCATAATCTTCTGCTTTAGCACCCTCTTCTGCTTCTTGTGCAAAAACAGGCGCTGTAGCTATTACTGAAAACGCCGCTGATGCTGCTAGCACGCCGCGAACGTTTTTGGTCAATAAAGACAGGTTTGTATTCATGGTGGTTTCCCGGATTGTCTCGTGATCACGGTGTTGAGTTTGAACGCAACTTACGTGGACCGAGTGGTTGTTATTTTATACCTTCAACACTGAACTTCTTTGCGGCATGTCGTAGTGAAAACATACGTAATGACGCCATCAGTTGAACTTTTTATAGAACGCAAGACACTAAAAAACAAATCTTTTTCGACAAAAAAAATATATTTTTTCAAGCCGTAGAGGATTTTGTTTTCTGGCCTGTCTATATAGGTTTTGCGGGAATTTGTGCGAAGTATTTTGGGGGGCTTTTAATAGAAAAAGCCGACTTAAAGCCGGCTTTTTGATTAATTAACGAAAAGAGGTTTTATTCAGCTTCTTTGAACTTTGCAGCTGTTTCTTTGATAAGCGGTTGCAGTTCATTCTGTTGGAACATCTCGATAATAATATCGCATCCACCAATCAACTCGCCTTCAACCCAAAGCTGTGGAAATGTAGGCCAGTTTGCGTATTTAGGCAGCTCAGCTCGGATATCAGGGTTTTGCAAAATATCTACGTAAGCAAACGGTTCACCACAAGACATTAGTGCTTGTGATGCTTGCGATGAAAAACCACAGCTAGGTAGTTTAGGAGAGCCCTTCATGTAAAGAAGGATTGGGTTCTCTTCGATTTGCTGTTTAATTCTATCTAGCGTTGATTGGTTTTCAGTGTTGTCCATCGTATCCTCTCAGCGGAAAATAAGTTTTTCTATAAAGTGGGAGTGCCAACTCTACTTTTCAAGAGCAGATTAACACAAAATTGTGTTTAAACGGTGTGTTCTTTACTTCGTTTTATTAAGTGTGGATTACAAGTAAAACGGCAAATATAACTGTTGGTACGGTGATCTGTTCGCCACAATTTGATCTATTTACCCTATCAAATAATAACAATACATAAGTAAGTGTGAAAAATTCACACATTTGTCATTGAGTTATATAACTTTATCCCCACATCTGCATTATGCTTAAAGGTATAAAGTTTTAATTCGGGCCACAGCCCAGTGCGCATCTCGCGAACAGGCATTAGAGATGTGTTCATCTAGTTAAAAAACACTAAACCAACATGGAGACCGTCATGGCTTTTGAATTACCAGCATTACCATACGAACAAAATGCACTAGAACCACATATTTCTGCTGAAACGCTTGAGTACCACTACGGCAAGCACCACGCTACTTATGTAACTAAGCTAAATGGCCTAGTTGAAGGTACTGACATGGAAAACAAAAGCCTAGAAGACATCATTAAGTCTTCTGAAGGTGGTGTTTTCAACAACGCTGCACAAATCTGGAACCACACGTTCTACTGGCACAGCCTAAGCCCAAATGGCGGTGGCGAACCTACAGGTGCACTTGCTGACGCTATCAATGCAAAGTGGGGCTCATTTGCTGACTTCCAAGCTGCATTCAACGATAAAGCAGTTAACAACTTTGGTTCTAGCTGGACATGGTTAGTAAAAACTGCAGATGGCGGCCTAGACATCGTAAACACTAGCAATGCTGAAACCCCAATTTCAGGTGACGAACTAACGCCACTACTTACTGTTGACCTTTGGGAACACGCTTACTACATCGATTACCGCAACGCACGTCCTAAGTACCTAGAAAACTTCTGGGCACTAGCTAACTGGGAATTTGCTAACAGCAACTTCGCATAAGCCTGTATTAACCGTATTTTTAACGGTTACACAAAATTAAAGAATTAAAAGCCTCGCGTTAACGGGGCTTTTTTGTTGGGCTCTACCCTTACTTTCTAGCGATGTCATTCACCGCACAAGCGTAGTCCATTAGTATTAATTACTAACGTTTTCTCAAATACCTACTAAGATCTTAATACGGGCTAACCGTTTTTCTAAGGGGTATTCATGGGTATCTTCGAACACTATCAAAATCGCTATGAGGAGCGAAAACAAGAAGAGTTCACCATTGGAGAGTTTCTCGATATCTGCAAAGAGGACCAACTCGCCTACGCCAATGCAGCCGAACGTTTGTTAAAGTCAATTGGCGAACCTGAACTCATCGACACTGCCAACGAACCGGCGCTAAGTCGAATCTTCTCAAACCGAGTTATATCTCGTTATCCTGCATTTTCTGAATTTTACGGAATGGAAGAAGCCATCGAACAAATTGTTTCTTATTTAAAACATGCTGCACAGGGGCTAGAAGAGAAGAAACAAATTCTTTATTTGTTAGGGCCCGTCGGTGGCGGTAAGTCGTCATTAGCAGAGCGCCTGAAAGAGCTAATGCAAAATGTACCTATTTATATGCTTAAAGGCTCGCCGGTTAACGACCACCCGTTTTGCTTGTTTGACGTAAAAGAAGACGGCGACATTCTTGAGCAAGAATATGGCATACCAAAGCGGTATTTGAAAACCATTATGTCGCCTTGGGCACGTAAGCGACTGCACGAATTCAACGGCGACATAACCCAGTTTAAAGTGGTTCGCGTGTACCCAAGTGTTCTCGACCAAACGGGTATCGCTAAAACAGAGCCCGGAGATGAAAATAATCAAGATATTTCTTCACTGGTGGGTAAAGTAGATATACGCCGCCTTGAACAATTTGCCCAAAACGACCCCGATGCATACAGTTATTCCGGCTCGCTGTGTAAAGCTAACCAAGGGCTAATGGAATTTGTCGAAATGTTTAAAGCACCTATTAAAGTGCTGCATCCTTTGTTAACGGCAACGCAAGAAGGAAACTATAACCCCACTGAAGGCTTTTCTGCCCTGCCCTTCGACGGCCTTATTCTAGCGCATTCCAACGAATCTGAATGGCAGTCTTTTCGAAACAATAAGAACAATGAAGCATTTCTAGATCGTGTTTACATTGTGAAAGTGCCTTATTGTTTGCGCGTAAGCGAAGAGATAAAGATATACAAAAAGCTGTTAGATACCAGCGAACTGCACGGTGCGCCATGTGCGCCAGATACACTGGAGTGCTTAGCGCAATTTACCGTGCTCTCAAGACTTAAAGCGCCAGAAAACTCGAGTTTATTCTCGAAGATGCGAGTTTACGACGGCGAAAGCTTGAAAGACACCGATCCAAAAGCGAAGTCTTACCAAGAATATCGCGACTATGCCGGCGTAGATGAGGGGATGGAGGGCTTGTCGACCCGCTTTGCATTTAAGATATTGTCGAGGGTATTTAACTTCGACCATCAAGAAGTGGCGGCCAATCCGGTTCACTTATTCTATGTGTTAGAAAGGCAAATAGAACGAGAGCAATTTCCACAAGACACCGCTGATAGATACCTTGAATTTTTGAAAGGTTATCTTATTCCTCGCTACGTGGAGTTTATTGGCAAAGAAATTCAAACGGCTTATTTAGAGTCCTACTCAGAATACGGGCAGAACTTGTTCGACCGCTATGTAACGTACGCCGATTTCTGGATCCAAGACCAAGAGTATAGAGATCCAGAAACGGGCCAGCTTTTCGACCGTGCTTCATTGAATGCGGAATTAGAAAAAACCGAGAAACCCGCCGGCATTAGCAACCCCAAAGACTTCAGAAATGAAATTGTGAATTTTGTACTGCGAGCTCGCGCAAACAATTCAGGCAAAAATCCAGCATGGACGAGCTACGAGAAATTACGCACGGTCATTGAGAAAAAGATGTTCTCGAACACCGAAGACTTACTGCCCGTCATTTCATTCAATACAAAAGGCTCAGCTGAAGAACAGAAAAAGCATGATGATTTTGTTAATCGTATGACAGAGAAAGGCTATACGCAAAAACAAGTTAGATTGCTATGTGAGTGGTATTTGCGTGTTCGTAAAGCGTCTTAAGCTTATTAACACTTGAAGCGTTGTTGTAATAACGAACAAACAGGTGTGACAGTGCACAACATACGCTGTCACTGCCTGTTCAACAAATTCACGAAACAAAGAGCAGGTTTATATGGCGCATTTTATTGACCGAAGGCTTAACAGCAAGGGCAAAAGCACAGTAAACCGTCAACGTTTTATTAAGCGATATAAACAGCAAATAAAACGAGCGGTGTCTGATGCCGTGGGCAAACGCTCTGTTACCGATGTAGACTCTGGCGAACAGATCAGTATTCCCGCAAAAGACATTTCTGAACCTATCTTTCACACTGGGCGAGGCGGTAGCAGGGACATAGTACACCCCGGCAACGACCAATTTACGGCTGGCGACACTATCGAGCGCCCTCCCGGCGGCGCTGGTAGAGGGTCTGGTGAAGGCGATGCTAGTAATGAAGGAGAAGGCCAAGACGAGTTTGTTTTTTCAATCTCTAAAGATGAGTACCTTGATTTACTGTTTGAAGATTTGGCACTACCAAATTTAAAGAAAAATCAGTTCGATAAAGTGACCCAATACGAGACTTATAGGGCGGGCTATCAAACCGATGGCGTGCCAAGTAATTTAGATATTGTGCGTTCTCTTAAGGGCTCGGTGGCAAGACGTATTGCTTTAAGTGCCAGTGATAAACGCAAGCTCAAAGAATGCGAGGAAGAGCTAGACCGCTTGTTAAATGACAAGCACGACAACACCATGCAGGTGTTAGCTCTTGAGGAAGAAATAGCGACGCTAAAGACAAAGATTGCGCGCGTACCCTTTATCGATACCTTTGATCTACGTTTTAAAAACTACGATAAGCGGCCCCTCCCCTCTAGTAAAGCGGTGATGTTTTGTTTAATGGACGTATCGGGCTCTATGGATCAAGCCACCAAAGACATGGCAAAGCGCTTTTATATTCTACTGTATCTCTTTCTTACGCGGACCTACGAAAACGTAGAGGTGGTTTACATTCGTCATCACACCCAAGCCAAAGAAGTTGATGAACAAGAGTTTTTCTATTCACAAGAGACCGGTGGCACCATTGTTTCAAGCGCGTTAAAACTTATGGATGAAGTAATAAGGGAACGCTATAGCGATAGCAACTGGAACATTTATGCTGCTCAAGCCTCAGACGGCGATAATTGGGCAGATGACTCGCCGCAATGCCGCGATTTGCTGACTCAAAAACTGTTGCCGGCTACCCGTTATTACGCCTATATCGAAATTACCGAGCGACAGCATCAAAGCCTTTGGCGTGAATATGAAAAAGTGGCGGACACCCACGATAACTTTGTTTGTAAGCATATTCAGACGCAAGCAGATATCTACCCCGTGTTTAGAGAGCTTTTTAAACGCTCAGAGCAAGATGCAAAGCAGGGAGCGTAAGTGATGAACGAAGCACAACTTAACGAAAAAGAAACGAAGCGTCATTTATTAAGTGACGGACCTGATTGGACATTCCCTCTTATTGAAGAATACGAGCACCATATCGACCGTATTGCTAAGAAGTTCAAGTTAGATACTTACCCCAACCAAATTGAATTGATTACCGCAGAGCAAATGATGGATGCCTATGCCAGTATTGGTATGCCTTTGAATTATACGCACTGGTCTTTTGGTAAAAAGTTTATTCAAACTGAACAGCAATACCGCAGAGGACAAATGGGGCTCGCTTATGAGATAGTGATTAACTCAGACCCATGCATTGCTTATTTAATGGAAGAAAACACCATTACCATGCAAGCGCTGGTGATGGCTCATGCGTGTTATGGGCACAACTCATTTTTTAAAGGCAATTACTTATTTAAAACATGGACTGATGCGAGCTCAATTATCGACTATTTGGTGTTTGCTAAAAACTATATTGCCAAGTGTGAGGAAAAGCACGGTTATGAGGAAGTAGAGAACATTCTCGATTCATGCCATGCATTAATGAATTACGGCGTAGACCGCTACAAACGCCCTCAGAAAATATCACTGCAAGAAGAAAGGAATAGACAAGAAGAACGCGAGGCTTACTTACAATCTCAAGTTAACGAACTGTGGCGAACGCTGCCAGACAGCCAGCATCACGCGCATAAAGAAGCGCCACGATTTCCGCAAGAGCCTCAAGAAAACCTGCTTTACTTTATAGAAAAAAACGCGCCGTTGTTAGAGCCATGGCAGCGTGAAATAGTACGTATAGTAAGAAAAGTATCGCAGTATTTTTACCCGCAAAAGCAGACCCAAGTTATGAACGAGGGCTGGGCCTGTTTTTGGCACTATCACATTTTGAACGAAATGTACGATGAAGGCCTAGTTAGCGACCGTTTTATGATGGAGTTTTTACATAGCCACTCAAGTGTTGTTATGCAGCCAGAATACAACAGCCCTTACTATTCAGGTATTAACCCTTATGCACTTGGTTTTGCCATGTTTATGGACATAAAGCGGGTGTGCCAAGACCCCACAGAGGAAGACTATAAATATTTGCCCAGCATAGCCGGCAAAGACTGGTTAGAGACTGTGCATTTTGCAATGGAAAACTTTAAAGATGAAAGCTTCATTAGTCAGTTCCTGTCGCCCAAAGTAATACGTGATTTCAAATTGTTTTCATTAGAGGATGACACCGCAAAATCGTTTATTCGCGTCAGCGCTATTCACGATGAAATAGGCTATCAAACCATTAAAGAAAAGCTTTCTGCACAATACAACTTAAGCAACCTAGAACCCAATATTCAGGTGCATAATGTAAACGTTAGAGGTGACCGCTCACTTACTCTTCGTTACGTTCCTCAGCGAGGTATTCCATTAGGTAATTCGAAAGACGAAGTTATGAAACACCTCCACAGATTGTGGAAATTTGATGTGCGTCTTGAACAAGACAACGGCGATGGCAACATAGAGCTAATAAGTGAGTGCAAGCGCACAGCAGAAGCAGGTAATTAGAGTAAGTTATACAAGCAGGTAATTAGAGTAAGTTATACAAGCAGGTAGAATGACTACCTGCTTGTATTACATTTAATGCTGGGGGGCGCTGTTCATCGACCGTTTACTGCAAAGCAGTAACGACAATGCGCCCGCTGCTGCAAACACAGCGGCAGTAACGAAAGTTATATAGGCATTGGTGCCCTGAGACCACTGTTGGCCCGCCATATAATTCCCAAATGCACCACCTAACCCAAAGGCAATGCTAATGTATACCGCCTGCCCACGGCTTTGATAAGCCTTGGGTAGATATTGGTGAATAAAGTGGACAGACACAGCATGAGTAAGCCCAAAGCTAAGTGCATGAATAAGCTGGCTTATTATTATCACAACAAAGTAGTCGGCAAATGCCGCCATCAGGTACCAGCGCATAGATGTTAAAAGCAAGCTAGCAAAAAGCAAATTCCATACGCCGAATTTGTCGATTAGCTGGCGGGCGATAAGAAAAATACCCACTTCTGCCAGTACGCCTAACGCGATAAATACACCCGTTTGCTGACCGCTATACCCCAGGTCACGCATGTACAACGCAAAGAAACCATAAAAAGCGCCAAAGCTTATTTGCAAACAGGCCGAGGCGAAAATAAACACGGCAAAAGGACGTTGCTTAGCAAATTTCCAAATACTTCCAACCGCATTTTCTTGTGATGCGTTTTCAGCAGGTGCGTTTATGAATAATGTGCTAACAAATAACATAGCTAAAACGCCAACACTTACATAAACCGGTGACTCTGTGGAAAACAGATCCAGCGCTTTACCTACCATCACCGTAAGGCAGATAAAGCCAACGCTGCCCCACAAGCGAATTTGGCCATAAGTTGCTGAGGTTTTGGCCACCGTATTCATGGTAATAACCTCTAACTGCGGCAATACGGCAGTCCAGAACATCATCATTAAACCAAACGATAGCGTTAGCCCCCAGAAACTAGAGAAATAAAACACGGACGAAAAAGTGACTACCGTTAGCAAGCACCCAAGACGCATTATGCCAATGGCATTACCTGTTTTATCCGCCACGCCTGCCCATAAGCCGGGCCCTAAAATTCGCGCTAGGGTAATAACCGCAAATAACTCACCGATATCAGCAGAAGAAAAGCCTCGCCCATCAAGAAAAATACCCAAATAAGGCACGAGTACACCAAGCTGGCCGAAGTAAAGCCAGTAAGTGATTGCTAAAACGATTAGCGATGAGTTACCACGAAGTGTCAACGGTGATCTCCATATGCAAAAACGCCATTAGCCCTTAGCTATTGCTTTAGGTAATGGCGCAAAATTCGATGAGCTATGTTTCTGAGCTGGTGTTCCGCGCAGGTCTACTTTTTTAGTTTGTTACGCTTAATAGCAATTAAAAAAGTAACCAGCGAGCGTTGTATAGCAAGTATTTACTTACCAATTAAGCCTGACCAGCAATAGGCTTAGTAGATGAAACAATACCCGCATTTTGCGCACGGTGGCGCAGAAGGTGGTCCATCAATACCAGTGCAAGCATCGCTTCGGCGATAGGTACCGCACGAATACCAACACAAGGGTCGTGTCGACCTTTGGTAACAATGTCTATTTCTTCATTGTCTTTGTTAATGGTTTTACCCGGTACAGATATGCTTGATGTTGGCTTCAGTGCCATGTGTACTTCAATGTCTTGGCCAGTTGAAATACCGCCTAGCACGCCGCCCGAGTGATTAGATGTAAACCCATCTGGCGTAAGTGTGTCGCGGTGTTCACTGCCTAATTGATTGATAACGTCAAAGCCATCACCAATTTCAACGCCTTTCACCGCGTTTATCCCCATCATAGCGTGGGCAATTTCGGCATCTAAACGGTCGAATACAGGCTCACCTAAACCAACAGGTACATTTTTCGCAACAACTGACACTTTTGCACCAATACTGTCACCTGACTTCTTAAGGTTACGCATATATTCGTCGAGTGCTTCTAGCTTAGTTTCATCAGGACAGAAAAATGGGTTGGTGTTGGTAACGCTGTGGTCAACCTTATCAACAGCAATAGGGCCTAGCTCTGACAAATAACCTAACACCTCAATGCTATGAACCTCTTTAAGGTATTTTTTAGCAATGCCACCAGCTGCTACACGAATAGCCGTTTCGCGGGCTGATGAACGACCACCACCGCGGTAATCACGGCTGCCATATTTCTGGTCGTATGTGTAGTCTGCATGTCCAGGACGGAATCGGTCTTTTATATTGCCATAGTCTTGGCTGCGCTGATCTTTGTTTTTAATAAGAAGGCCAATACTTGTGCCAGTGGTTTTACCTTCAAATACGCCAGATAAAATTTGAACTTCGTCATCTTCACGTCGTGCCGTTGTATAGCGTGATGTACCTGGTTTTCGTCTATCTAAATCTACCTGAAGATCTTCTTCAGTAATGCTTAAACCTGGAGGGCAACCATCTACCACGCCGCCAATAGCTATACCGTGGCTTTCGCCAAAGGTGGTTACAGTGAAAAGTTTTCCGAAGCTGTTACCTGACATAATTTATTATTATTCCTTACTGCTGAAAATGTTCTACCAGTGTCTCTTTACGCACTGCAAAAATACCTGACCCGCCGTTTTCAAACTCTAACCAAATCACTTCTAGACCTGGAAAACGCGTGCTCATATGCACTTCGCTGTTACCGACTTCAACAAATAACCAACCGCCATCATTTAGGTAGGTTGGCGCCTCGCGAAGCATAATATCGACAAGCTCAAGACCGTCATCACCGGCAGCAAGCGCAAGCTCTGGCTCGTGGTGATATTCTTCAGGAAGGTCGGCCATGTCTTCAGCGTCAACATAAGGTGGGTTAGACACAATAAGGTCATACTTTTGACCTTCTAAACTAGAAAACAAGTCTGATTGAATGGGATAAACACGGTGACTTAAGCCGTGTTCCTGAATATTGATATCGGCAACTTCTAACGCATCTGTGCTGATATCAACTGCATCTACTTGTGCTTCTGGATACGCGTGTGCAAGTGCAATGGCAATACATGCTCCCCCCGTACACATATCAAGAATACTGCTTGGTGTATTCTCTACAAAGGGGGCAAATTCGTTTTGTATAAGCTCTGCAAAAGGCGAGCGTGGAATAAGCACTCGCTCGTCAACATAAAATGGCATACCACAAAACCATGCCTCGTTAGTGATGTAAGGCAACGGCATACGTGTTTGCACGCGCTTAAGTACCAGCTCGGCAATTTTCTCACGTTCACTTTTGGTTAAACGAGACGACAACACGCTTTCACCTACCTGCTCTAAAATAGGATGTGGTAAATGCAATGCTTGCAAAACAAGGCTTGTTGCTTCGTCCCATGCGTTGTCGGTGCCATGACCAAAATACAGCGCCGCGTCGTTAAAGCGACTGGTTGCCCATCGCGTCATATCTAACAGGGTGTGTAGATCTTCAATGGCTTCTTCAAGGTAAAACTTATCGGTCATGGTGTTTGGGTACATCAGAAATTGCAAAGCTGGTATCATACTAACATTTACAGTGTTCGCCCATGTTAAATTGCATATTGATTCATAATGAAAGCGTTTAAAAAAGAACTAAAAGCCTTAAAGAAAAATTTGTCGGCACAAAATGTCAATAAAGCGGGCGACACGAGTAAGGTTGATGCCGATAGCGTCGAGGAAGAAAGGTTTTCATTTGCCGATGCAATGAAAGGGGTTAAGCCGCTGCAGCAAGACAAGGTAGAGCCCGACAAACAGATAGAACTGTTTAATAAACGCCAACAGGCCTCGCCAACGCGTTTAAAAAATAGCAAACAGCTAGCAGCCTCATTTAGCTTTTCAGACATGTATCAGGCAGCGCTTCCACAAGAAGGCCCTATGCGTTATTGCCGTGAAGGCGAGTCTACCCACATTGTAAAGCAATTACGACGTGGCGATTATTCACCCGAAATGATGCTAGATTTGCATGGTCTTACGAGAGAGTTGGCGAAAGAAGAACTTGCCGCTTTAATACACGCAGCGAGAAAAGACACCATAGACTGTGTTTGTGTAATGCATGGTTATGGGCAAGGCGTACTAAAAGCCGCCCTGCCTCATTATTTAGTTCAGCATCCACACGTTAGAGCGTTTCATCAAGCACCGCTTGAATATGGTGGTCAAGCAGCGCTATTAGTACTACTAGACGTGCCGCTTCAAAACAACAAACGCTAGTAACAATAAGCGTTAACTTAGGCTAATAACTTGTTGGTACTCGTTTATTGATCATTACTTGTCGCGAATCACTTTTTAATAATTACTTAGCATTTACATAGCTATTATTTAGTTGCGTCTGCACTATTATGCATAAACAAATAAGTGTAGTACGCCATCATTCCCACAATAATACCAATGCCTAAAAGCGAGCCCCATACCACCGGGTCTTTAATCATTGTCCAGAACATAATGTTTCTCCTCTTCAACTGCGTTAATAGTAGAGGAGACGCATCTGTAACATCGTGATCTAGATCAAGGCTCATATCATCAAAAAACCAAATCACTTCCTATTTTTGATCTACATCAAACTTAAAAAACACCTAGCCTTGATACAAAGCTTTAGCCTACTTTTATTATTCTTTTGTATTACGTTAGCCAGCATTATGGCTGTTACACGGTGGCTTTTTTGATTGTGAGGTTAAATTCATTGACAGACCAAGCTTAAACGATTAAGTTTTGAAAATAGAATGTTATCAAAACATCAATACAACGAGTTTTAACTATGAAAGATTCACTTAAGCCCAAAATGCACTTTTGGCAAATATGGAACATGTGCTTTGGCTTTTTCGGTATTCAGTACGGATTCGGATTACAGCAAGCAAACCTAAGCCCTATCTTTCGCTACCACGGTGCCGCCGAGCATGAATTGCCTATCCTTTGGCTAGCGGGCCCTGTAACGGGCTTGTTAATACAGCCGTTAATTGGCGTAATAAGTGACGGTACATGGACCCGATTTGGCCGACGTAAGCCTTTCTTTTTTATGGGTGCACTGGTTGGCTCAATCGCCGTAATGTTTATGCCTTATGTGCCAGAACTTTGGATGGTGGTTGGTCTGTTTTGGATCCTTGACGCTGCTATGAACACAGCGATGGAACCCTACCGTGCACTGGTCGGTGATAAAGTGAATCACGAACAAAGACCTCTCGCTTATGCACTTCAATCTTTCATGGTTGCAGCAGGTCAAGTTCTAGCCGGATTGATGCCTCTTATTATGATTGCTTTCGGTGTTTCGGTAGAAACAGATGGAAAGGAAATCCCTGAGATAGTCAAATATTCATTTATCGTAGGAGTAGTAGTGATTCTTTCATCCTCTGTTTGGTCATTTTACAAAACAGATGAAATACCTCCAGAAGATATGGAAGCATTTAAAGCCAACCAAAAGCATACCAGTATAAAGCACGTGTTAAGCGAGCTTTGGACTGCGCTGTTGGAAATGCCAAAGTCGCTCAAAGCCATTTGGTGGGTGAAGCTAGCAACTTGGTTTGCACTACCTATGATGTGGCAGTACCTCGCGCTCTCTATCGCCAGGCATGTTTACGACGCCCCAACTCCCGAAAGCCCTGGTTTTGTAGAAGGAACGGCGCAAGTGGGGATGGCGTTTACAGTGATGAATGTAACCACCATTGTAATGGCACTGGTGATAGTGCGTTTTGTCAAATATCTTGGAGATGCAAAAACATATGCATTGTTCTTATTAATCGGCGGAGTCGGTTTCCTTTCAATGCAGCTTACCACTGACCTAATGATGACATTCGTATGTATGGCTCTCGTTGGAGTTGCATGGTCAGCGGTTATAACTGTGCCGTTTATCATTACAGCCGACGTGACACCTGCAGCTCGAGTTGGCGTATACATGGGGTTACTTAACGCCATGATCTGCCTTCCTCAAATTTTTGAAATGGTTACGATTGGTTTTTTCTACGACTCATTACTAGGCAGCGACCCTCGAAACGCGCTTGCACTGTCGGGTCTTCTTTTTGTTGTAGGAGCGGCCTTAGCACTTCGCATTAAGTCAAAGCCAGATCACCTCATTAATCAGGAGGTTTCTCAATGAAAATCAGCACAATAAAACGCGAATGGTGGAAAGAAGGTGTTGTTTATCAAATTTATCCTAGAAGCTTTCAAGACTCTAACGGCGACGGTATTGGCGATCTTAGAGGCATTATTCAACGCTTAGATTACATTGCCTCATTGGGTATTGATATTGTATGGCTGAACCCGGTTTATCAGTCGCCAAATCACGACAACGGTTACGATATTTCAGACTACCAAAACATTATGGATGACTTTGGTAGCATGGAAGACTTTGATGAAATGCTGGAAGGCTTTCATAAACGTGGCATTAAAGTAGTTATGGATTTGGTGGTAAACCACTCTAGTAGCGAGCACAAATGGTTTAAAGAATCGCGTTCGTCTCGTGATAATCCATACCGAGACTATTATCACTGGTGGCCAGCAGAGAACGGCACGCCGCCTGAACGTTGGTCTTTCTTTGATGAGGAAGGCAGCGCATGGGCGTTTGATGAAAAAACTAATGCCTACTATCTACATTATTTTGATAAAACGCAGCCCGATTTGAATTGGGAAAACCCGAAAGTACGAGAAGAAATTTTCGATATGATGCATTTTTGGTTCAAAAAAGGCATCGACGGTTTCCGAATGGATGTGATTACGTTCATATCAAAACACGATGGCTACCCAACGTTTGAAGGCGTACATGGCGATAAAATGATAGACGTTTATGCCAGTGGCCCGCGCTTGCACCAATATTTACATGAAATGAACCGTGAAGTACTTCAACACTACGACATTATGACGGTTGCAGAAGGCCCTGGTACAAACTTATCCAACATTCACGATCTAGTAGATGAAGATCGTCAAGAGCTTAATATGAATTATCATTTTGAGCATGTAGAACTTGGCCTAGACGCTCGCAAAATTGTAAATAGCGACCATCGTAATCTGGTTAAATTTAAGAAGATAATGAGCGACTGGGCAACGGCCTTTGACCAAAAGGGCTGGGGAACTCAGTGGCATACCAATCACGACTTTCCTCGTCAGGTTTCATGGTTTGGAGACGACACAGCTGAACACCGAGAGCAATCATCAAAGCTACTTAGTACGTTTTTGTTAACCATGCGCGGTACACCCTATTACTACATGGGTGATGAAATTGGGATGACGAACGCGAAGTTCGACAGTATTGATGATTACGATGACCTAATGACCATCAATTGGTACAACCTCACCATGGCAGAAGGCGGGGATGCGCAAAAGCTTCTTGAATCGCATAAGTTAAGCGGCAGAGATAACGCTCGTACTCCGTTTCAATGGGACACATCAGAGAACGCTGGCTTTTCATCAGCCAAACCTTGGTTAAAAGTTACCGACAACTTCAAAGAAATAAACGCAGCAGAGCAAGAAAATAGGCCTGATTCACCGTTAAATTATTTTCGTGAGTTAACGCAGCTACGCAAAGATAACTTAGCGTTAATTTATGGTGCGTATGCGCTGTTGCTGGCTGAGGATGAGAACATTTACGCTTATACAAGAACGTTAGACGATGAGGTGATACTGGTACTACTGAACTATTCGAGCTCATCACATGTCGCTGAAATACCTAACGTACTTCACAATGGCGATGTACTTATAAATAACTTCGACACGCTAGAAAAAGTAGATGCTGGCTTTAGCCTTCTGCCATGGCAGGCTGTGGTGCTAAAAATAAAGTAGCAGTAGTAACAATTTAAAACGGGTGCCTTAGTGCACAAAGTAAGCAAAACGCGCCTTAATTAAGGCGCGTTTTTTAATGCTTACAGCACTTCAAAGGTTAAGCTTGAAAAGTAGGTTTCGAAGTCTGCCTTTTCATTGTTCACTAGGGGCTCGCCCCACACAACGTTAATTTTTACCGCGCCGGCCTTTGAGAATGCAAACGTAGCTTCGCCATTGTCATTAGTTTTTGATGCTTGCTCTGTTTCAGCGCTATCACCTAGCGCTATGGCATCAATTTTCGCACCTTTCAGCGGGCGGCCTTTATATAAAACCTTTACCGTAAGGGTATTCTCCTCTAATGAGTAAGGGTGCGATAAAGGCACAATTTCAAGCGTATGACCAATAGGCTTTGTGGCATTATCGGAAAGTAATTTACCTACTTGTACAATCGACTTAGCCTTTCGCGAATATAACTCTGAACCAGCGACTTGCTCTTGCCCTCTTTCTTTTCGATGGTTGAGTATTGCAGTAAGGCCTTCTTTACTGGCGTAATCATTAAACTTCTCTGCACCTAAAACACTTACTGAGTGATAACTTTCAAACCCAATAACGTAGGTGCCATCATTTAACAGCGGTGTTTTGGCAAGACCTGGAACCAGCGACGTGCGCGGTACAATGCTACTGGCCATGTCTAACACGCCCGATGATGAATATGCGCGCAGCGCCACAATTTTATCCCACGTTAAACTCCAGTGATTGATATCGTCTTTATGACCTACCTTAAACTGAAATCCAAAAGCCATTGGCTTGCTAGCAGTAAAGCCCGAAGGCGCCAACCAGAAATCATGGGCAGTGGCAGCGCTTGACGTCAATAATAGTGCAGCACTCAAAAACAGCTTTTTCATTTTCATAAATATTCTTCTTTGGTCATAAGTTGTACTAGGTATAGCATTGATAGTAGGTAAAAAGCGAGGCAAATAGAAATTCTACAAGCAGACTTCATATCAAGATAAGTAAACGCTTCATGAAAGACCGTGCAAAATAGATAGCACTGGCTAGGCATCACTGACTAAGTAATTGTGATATCAATTCGTCGGTTTCTACAATGGGATCGTGACCGAACCAAATTGACCACAGCGCATGAATAAGCTCAGTATTGTTGGTTTTAACAATAAATTCGTTATTAAAAAAGACAGAGAGTGAGCTACTTCCATGCCTTTCAAGGCGTAACAACGAGTGCTTTTTTATTTCATCGTCGAAGCCATAAGACAAACGCGCAATTTCCTTATTAATATGCGTTAGGTCCGTATTTTCGTTATTACGCTCTATTCCGTCTATCAACGCTTTTTCTACTTGCTTTGGTGTTGCATCTCGCAAAAATTCAAGCTCTACGCGCTGCGGTGCTCTTCCATTTAGTATGTGTGAGACTAACGCATTTCTCTGTGTGGGCAGGCCTTCAGTGGCTTTCATAAAGTGACTAATTCTATACACTTTAAAAAAGAACATTCTTCGTGTGGTGCTTCCGCTTAATACAAGTGGGCAGTTGTTAATATTTGGCTTATCAAACGTATTGGAAGCCGTTATTGCTTGTTCATCATTAACGGCAATATTCGCAAACGAAGCATTGGCGAAAAAAATGGAGCACCCCACGTACGCAAGCGCTGCTGCAACCAATAAATTGAAGACAGACCTATATGAGTACGCCATTAAAATGTTCGTTGTATGGTTGTAGTGATCATAAGCTGCGATTTTTTGGAAATACAATGTAGTAAGCATAGCGTCTTTGCTTACACGGCGTGTATGAAATTACCTTAACGTTGATTATTGGTTCGTGTAATTCGTGATATTGGAGGTTTTCTTATCGTCTTACATGGGCGTTAAGCGCACACCTAATTTTCGTTTCCACGAAAACACAGAATATCGTTTTTTAGTAGAAACGGGTGTTAGTATGAAGTAGCAGCAATAAGTTGTTGGCTGCTACCCGGCCATTGCACAACTTATTGTACAACTCTAAATACTCAACTATACTTGTCCAATATACTGTACATATAGGTGATTTATGAAAGTCGTATCATTTACTGAAGCGAGAAATGGTCTTAAGCGTGTTCTGGATAGCGTAGTTAATGATGCGGATACTACTGTAATTACCAGACGTGATTCCGAAGATGCAGTTGTTATGTCATTAGACTACTACAACAGTCTTATGGAGACCGTTCATCTTATGCGCTCACCAGCCAATGCTGAACATTTAAACCGCTCAATTTCTCAATACAAGCAAGGTCAATCCAAAACGCGAGAACTCTTAGATGACTGAACGCTTACTTTCATGGACCGATGCAGCGTGGAGTGATTATGTATATTGGCAAACTCAAGATAAGAAAACTCTTAAACGGATAAATAAGTTAATTGTAGATACGAAGCGTTCACCATTCGAAGGAATAGGTAAACCTGAAGCACTCAAAGAAAATTTGAGTGGTTTCTGGTCACGGAGAATAGATGAAACTCATCGTCTAGTTTATGCCGTTGACGATAACGCTTTAACAATCATTTCATGCCGCTACCACTACTAAACATCATGCATGTAATAGCCGCTAACAAGAACTTTGCATGAGTGTGACTGCGTGCCACACTTAGACGCAAACGCGCGGTAGCTTTGCAATTTTAGCAGCACGTACACTGCCCTCAGTTTAAAGTTGTGTCGCAGAAAACACCCACTGTCGCGCTACTGTCAGGTATATTTCGTAACCGACAATAGTGTAAAAATGGAAAAGTGTAGTTGCACTCAGGTAAGGAGACATAAATGATCGTAAGACGGTTAAGAGAAAAACGAAATTGGTCACAGGAACAGCTCGCCACAATTAGCGGGTTAAGTACTCGCACCATTCAGCGTATTGAAAGTGGTAATAAAGCCAGTCTCGAATCACTTAAAGCACTTGCCTCTGTGTTTGAAATTGATATTTCTAAACTGCAAGAGGAAATTATTGTGATAGACAAAACATCAGCAGCATGGAACAAAGAACCTATTCTGGTTAAATTTGCCTTTTGGGGAGTAAAGGCAAGAAAACAAATTATCATGTTAGAAATAACGGCAGTACTGCTTGGTTTCGCCACGTGGGTTATTAAACCAGATATATTTGCAACCTCAGCTTTCTTCCTTTTAGCCTACATTTTTTCAAATATGAAGCACTATATCGATACGAAAAAGTATTGGTGAACATTGGATATAATAGAACGCTCAAGGGACGCACACGTGGCGAAGCTTACTCCATTATAGCGCTTTGTATGCGCCCCTTTGCTGAGTGTTAGCTTTTAAGGACAGTATGCAATTTAACTTATCACGCAATGAAGTAATTAAAGAGATAGTAGAAGCTGATTCAATAGTTAGTGATTCAGATTTTTACACGCTCAAGACTTGGTTAAAGTACAAAATTGAACCTGTTCAATGGCAACATGAACAGTATGAGTTTGATGATAAGTTTTGGGTTGTAGTCTTGTTAAATCAGAATTGTCTTTACTTTAATTTTATCGAGGAAGGCTGGGGTTGGGGTAAATTTTCCGAAAATGGATTTATCGAAAAATATCATTGGGAACAAGATAAGCTTTATGAAGCTTTCCTTTGGCGCTACAAAGATAAGCTATACGAAAGTTAACAAGAGTTTAAATGGGCGCAAAACACTTTGCTTATGCTCCCTCGTCGTCACGTTTAGCCAATCATGAATATCGAGTATTACGAAATCTTTGAGAAAGAACTAAAAGCAGGTTTAAAAAAGCAAGCGGCAGTTTCTGTTAAAAAGTTCGTTGATTCATTTAGAAATCATGATGAGGTTACAAACTGGGTCTGGTCATATTTACCAAACCTTGAAAAGAACCGCCATAACTGTATCAGACATGAGATATTTATTCATTTGGTATACCCGACACTCAAGGAAGGGTTTGAAGTTGACGACTACAACTCTACTTTATGGCTTGGTAAGCTAATTCAAAATGTATATCAAACCAAAGGAGTTTTTGAAGAACTAGGTTCCTTGGTTGATATGGATTTCTACCGTAAATGCTACGAAATTGATTCTTTAAACCCTGAAGGTAGAGCTCTACTTTTAGGGAGCATTTTAAATTGGCTATCACATTGCGAGCATGAATGGCCTGCTGGTATTTTGTATGGAATGGATAGTGCGACAGCAGAACAATGTAAAGAGATAAGAAAAGAAGCTAAATTTGCATTATCTATTGCTGATGAAAATAAAGATGGTCGTTTCATCATGCTATTTTTAGAAAAGCTTAACCAATACGAAGAGAGGCTTAATAAGTTAAATCAGTCAGACTCGTAACATTGTAGCGCTTTTCTCTAGCCCGCCTAACGGGAAAGAAACCTATTGTGAGCGCCAGCTCCGAATTAAGTGCAATAATTTGCAAGATAAATAACTTCCATCACTGCCGCCCCCATTCTTTACCACCCATTTCTACCAGCCGAGATGCAGCCCTTCGAAAGGAAAAAGCAAGATCATTGGCGGATGAAAATTGTGCTAGTGATACGCCAACTCGACCTGTTGCCGACCACTCGTAATATTTCCCGTCTTTGGTTCGGATCATGGTCGTCGCAAAGGAACTCGAATTCCCCCCTTTGTCGTTAACAATTAATTCTCCATCGCCATCATCGCTCTCGACATGCGCTTCAAAGTAGACAAACAACTCGTTGAGCGGGACCTGTGCCGCCAACACTAAGCGAGTGCGAGCTTCATAACACGCATCAATAAGGGTTACGAATCGTCGGGCTTCGTTAAGGTGGTTGACGTTTAGTTGAGGTACATGGTCAACAATGAGCATCGGAAACCGGTGGCAAAGGGAAATATAGTCGGCCGCCCCAAGCGGTTGGTAGCACAACTCGGAAAAGTTGAACCACGCGCACCTATCATTCAATCTACTCACTTGGACAGTGCGACCAAAGTGGACAGATATAACCTCGGCCTGCGCTCCAGATTCAGTGCCACCAAATATGTCCTCTAGCTGCGCCTGTATACTGTTTTTTGTGTCGCCATCATTGTTTGACCAAAAATAGGATTGACCACTCGCTTTCGTTTCGCGTCGATAATCTGTTTGCGAACCCTCCATGGAAACAATGTCTAACGTGTCTTTCAACATATCGATGAATGGCAAAAAAAGTGAGCGGTTTATACCTCCTTCATACAACGTATCGGGGGAGCGATTCGAGGTGGCCACCACTACAACATTCAAACTGGATAATAGTGAAAACAATCGTTTCAAAATCATGGCATCGGCAACGTCCGTTACTTGAAATTCATCGAAACAAAGCAGCTGGGCTTCTTGTGCAAGTTGTTGCGCAATAATAGGGAGCGCATCATCTCTTGGATGCTTTTGTTTGTAGACAAAGATTCGATGATGAACCTCTAACATGAATTCATGAAAGTGAACGCGGCGTTTGGTTATTTGAGGCACATTAACCAGCGCATAGAAAAGGTCCATTAAAAAGCTCTTGCCCACCCCAACCGAGCCATGAATATACATACCTCGCGGTGGCGGACCAAAAGACCACAAATAAAACTTCTTTTGAAAAAAGGACTGGGCAGATGCCAAAGCTTGCTTGGGTCGAAGTAACAGCGAACTGCGGCTTATAGAGCCGCTGTCTGTCGATTTGTCGGTGCGCACTGGTACTGGTGGGAGTGCGGTAAGAGACTCATGCAGAGCATCGAGTTTTGCCGCTAGAGCAAATTGTGCGTTATCTTGTCGAACCTCGCCCGCATGTACCTTGCGTTCATATGCCGCTGTTACTATGCCTGTGGGGTTAGACTGCCGCTCGACACGATGTTGTACTGCTATATTATTCATCACCGTTTTCATCATGAACCTGATGAGTTTATCAACCTAATGATTTTAGTAACACGATGACTTGTTACGCTAAATTTCTGTATAGGTATCAAATGAATTTGTATCAAAGACTTGAGTTTCGACGTTCAACGTAAAAAAGGCACAAGACAGAAAGAGTAAACCACTCCTGTAAAAGGAGAAAATTATCCAAATTACTTATTGAAAATAATTCTCATTTGCACTATCTTGTAAATGCCTGTTCGACGTTGGGTAAAAAACGGTCTTGGCTTAGCGTCGCTGAGGGATAGACGCCCGTCTATCCCTCTTTTTTTAGTACTAGTATCTTATCTATGCTTTTATAGATAATTAAGTCGTGAGATGTTTGACTTAGTCATCGCAAACATTTACGTAAATAGCTTCATAAACCAACCTTTCTGAAGATCTTCTTCGCAGGTTTTAAGCTGTGTTGCATAACGCAGCGAACGGGCTTTAACCTTAGACGCAACTTTCTTTAACCAAGGCTTCTTATCATAGCTGCGTCTTTTATAACCGCCCCAGCCTTCGTGGTAGTTTAAGTATTGTGCGTAAGCATCCCATTTAGACACGCCATTCACTTTCTGAGACTTGTAGATAAACCAACCCATGAAGTCGATGGCATCTTCGAAATCGTCACGATCTGCCCCACTGTTACCTGACTCGCGAATATAGTCGGCCCATGTAGGTGTTTTTGCTTGAGAATAACCATAGGCAGAACTTACGCGGCCCCATGGAATTAGCCCAAAAAACACATAATCGCGGGGGGGAAGCGCATCATGTCTAAACGAACTTTCTTGATACATCATGGCCATTGGCACGTGAATGGGTACTCCCCATTTATCTCTAGCATCAGCAGCTGCATCATACCAATCGTCCTTTTCGTAGAAAATTTCGCATAAATTACTTATATCTTTAGGAGGCGTAGTTGCACAGCCCGCGATAAGTAGCGGAAAAAGAACGATGAAAGTTGATAAAAAAATAACCAGTTTTTTGAACTTTTGGTTCATAGCTTGTCTTAATTAATGTTCTAGTAAAATGTGTGTTTCCCTGGAACCCTTCTATGCCTGACCCTTGTCAGGCATTTTTTTTGCCGGTGCTTCAGCGAAATAGTCGCGTATAAACGTATCGAAGTCTTTATTATCAGCCGCTTCAATCTCTTTCTGCGCCTTAAACGACACTTCAGCCTGTTCCGCAAACCCTTTTTCATCGGTAAAGGTATAGCTGAAGTGTTTCATTTCCTGCTGATATTGTTGGGCAAGCTCTAACCCTAACACACCGTTGTCTTTATCATTTTCAAGTAACATCTTAAGTAATTGACCCGACGGCGTTAAATCAGGGTTACCCACTTTTTCAAATTCAGAGGCTACTGCACGTGAGTAACGGTCGGTGTCGTTAGCCTTATCTAGGAGGGTTGCAGCCTGTTTAAAGTAGCCAAACAACGTGTCACACCATTGTGGCAGTGAAATTTCCGCGCCATTATTCGACAACATAAGTTCAGGGTTTCTACCCTCAAGCACCACTTTATTCATGTTCTCTTTGGCTTCATTAAGCTGCGCTTCATCAAGCTCGGCACTTGGAATTAGCAAGCAAGATAATAAGAACACATCTAGGAAATCAAACTGGGTTTGCGTTATGCCTATCGACGAGAATGGGTTTACATCTAAGGCACGTACTTCAATGTAATTGATACCGCGGCGAACAAGGGCGTCGGTAGGCTTTTCCATTGACTTAGTAGGCTGTTTCGGACGAATAGGTGAATACAGCTCATTTTCAATTTGAATAATATTACGGCTAAGCTGCTGATAATTGCCCTCTTCGCCTGCAGCAAAGCTACTAAAGCGTGTAGACGGTGTTGTCATTGCGCTTCTTAATAAATGTACGTAATTATCTAGTTCGTTATAACAAATCTTCAGCGACGATTGTTCTGCACTGGTATAACCTAAATCACTCATTCTAAGTGACGTGGCATATGGCATATAAACAGTGCCTTTTCCTACTTTCTCAAAGGGTAATGCATGTTGCTTACCTTTTAAAAATGAACCGCAAAGTGCTGGAGACGCACCGTATAGGAATGGGATTAGCCAGCAGAAACGTCGATAATTACGAATAAGGCCAAAGTAGTCGGCAGACGTTTGCTCTTGTGAATGCGCTTTACCGTTTAACGATGCCCATTGCGCCCAGAAACTGTCTGGTAATGAGAAGTTAAAGTGTACGCCTGCAATGGCCTGCATCATGCTGCCGTAACGGTTCTTTAGACCAATACGGTATACGCGCTTCATTTTACCCACATTCGATTCGCCAAAATAAGCAATGGGAATGTGCGCTTCATCATCGATGAAACAAGGCATACTTAACGGCCAAATTTGCTCTTCACCAATGTTATCAATTACGTACTTATGAATGTCTTTAAGTTGCGCAGTTGTTGTTGCTGCACTGCTTTCAGGAGGCGTAATAAACTCTAACAGTGACTCTGAAAAGTCTGTCGTTATCGATTCATGTGTAAGTGCTGAGCCTAAAGGCTGAGGGTGCGGAGTTTGCGCCAGCGTACCATTGGGGTTAATTCGCAGTGCTTCTCGTTCAACACCACGCTTGATATCTTTAAGCGAAGATAAAAACTCTGAAGACTGAAGCGCTTCAATACGCGCCTCAAAACGGGTTGAGTTTGCAGTCAAAATGATGGTCCGTTATGTCATTATTGCCCCCAGTTATGGGGGGCAATAGTGTAAATTCAACAAAAATCAATCTATCAGTTTAACGCTTCTCGCGTATTGCTCTCTACTGATAACTCGATAATTGGCATTGATAACGCGTTTAATTGAGGCAAAATTTTCGCTTTATCGCCCACTACAATAATTTGCATCTGTTCTATATTCAAATATTGCTTGGCAAGCGCATCAATGGTGTCTTTATCAATGTTGTTGATAATGTCGAGCTGCTCAGCGCGATACCCTTTTTCTAAATCGTAACTTAGCATCTGGCGAAGGAAGCGCGCCTTACTGGTTGGTGTTTCAAATTCTAATGCATCGCTTAACGTGTAAGCGTTACGCATGAATTGAATTTCTTCTTCTGTAACCCCTTCCGTTCTATACAACTGAATCTCTCGTAGAATTTCAGCAATACCTTCTGCGGTATTGTTGGCCGTTAAATCGGTGCTTACTTCAAACCAACCTAACGTTTTACCGCCAATAAAGCCGCTATTTGCACCATAGGTGATGCCCTTATCCTCTCGCAGATTTAAATTAATGCGGCTGTTAAAAGCACCACCTAGAGGGAAGTTCATCAAACGTGTTTTAAAATGGTCGCCAGTGGCATCGAAAGGCAGGCTGCGGTCAACAATGTACACAACAGACTGAACCGCTTCAGGGCTGTCTACCAAGTAAATAGTATTTTCTTGGTACTCAGGAAAAGCACTGTACTCGTTAAACTCGTAATCATTGCCCTGCCATTTAGCTAAAAAGTCTAGATTGCTTAGCACAGCTTCTTGAGGCAAGTTGCCCACCACCACAATGCTTGCTTTCGACGGAGAATAGTATTGCTGGTAATAGCGTTTAATATCATCAAGCGTAATGGCGTTTACTGTATCAATAGTGCCTTCATCGGGCAGACTTACTCGGTTTTCAGCGCCAAACAACACTAAGTCGCGAGCACGCTTAGCGATACTTGATGGTGTTTTAGCTTGCTGCTGCAGCCCTTGCAGCACACGCTCTTTCATTCTATCGAAATCGACTTGAGTAAAAGCAGGGTTAAACAGCTTCTCTTTCAAAAGTTCAAGCGTTGCATCTAAGTGTTTAGTTAACGTAGAAACGTAAATTTGAGAATAGCGACCGCCGGTGCTGAAGCTTATTGAACTACCTAACTTGGCAAGCTGATTAGCAAGTGCTTCGTTAGAATAATTCGCCGTGGTTTCATTCATTAAAAGTGCAGTAAGGTAAGCGGTGCCTGCTTTCTCACTGGTATCCAGCAACATGCCGCCATCTAGACCGATTGTCATCGTAATAGTAGGCGTTTCATTACTGGTAACACCAAGCACTTCAATACCATTACCAAGCTTCGCTTCCCAAAAATCGGGCACGGTTACCACTGGTGCTGGCCCTGCGTTAGGGATCTTGCTTCTATCAAAGCTAGAAGGTGCGCTTACGAACGTCTCGTCAGAAAGCGCATTATTGGCTAATTCTTTGTCATCGCTTAGCGACTCAGGAATATTGCGTACTGGGCGTTCGAAAGTAGGCTCTGCGGCAGCAAGCTGAGGCTGACCTTTAGGTACAACACTAAGCACAACGCTGTTGGCATCTTTAATATACTTCTTGTACACACGCATTACATCCTGTGCAGTTACCGCGTTATAACGTGCTATATCATCGGCTATTAGGTCGGGAGTCTGATGAAAAGTTTCACCTGCTGCTAGCGCAGATACTTTACCCGAGACACTTTGTAAGCCGAATACCGTACGCGCTTCAATTTGTCCTTTTGTACGCGCTAGGTCATCTGGCATCACTCCTCGAGCTTCAAATTCGTTTAACGTATCGGCCATCACTTCTTCAAGAGTAGCAAGCGACTGCATTTTTGCTGGATTACCTAATGCCAATAGCTGGAACTCGCAAGCCAGTTCTCTACAAGGGTGTGAAACGACGGCTTGAACGGCTAAACCTTCTTTTACCAGGTTCTTGTAAAATAAAGATGTCTTACCACCACCTAAAATATCAGATAATACATCTAACGGCGCTTCGTCTTCATGCCTTGCATATACCGTTGGGAAGGTAATTTGTAACAGCGGCAGATGCACTTTATCTTCCAGCGTCATGTAGCGCGTTTCAGGCAATGTAACCAGTTCTGGCTCTGGTTCTTCAACTTCAGGGCCTGCAGGAATGTTGCCGAAGTATTTCTTAACCCATTCCTTTGTTTTTGCAACATCAATGTCGCCGCCAATGGTTAACACCGCATTGTTTGGTCCGTACCAACGTTTAAAGAACGCTTTTAAATCGTTAACATTTACGCGATCTAAGTCTTCTACATAACCAATGGTTAGCCAAGAATAAGGGTGCCCTTCTGGATACAGCGCTTCACCGTTTAGCTCAAAACGCAAACCGTAGGGCTGATTGTCGACACGCTGTGCTCGCTCGTTCTTCACGGTTTCGCGCTGGTTCTCGAACTTTTCTTGATCGACGGCCTCAAGTAAGTAGCCCATTCTGTCTGATTCAAGCCACAGCACTTTTTCCAACTGATTAGCAGGAACAGTTTCAAAATAATTGGTTCTATCGGTATTTGTAGTGCCGTTTAAATTGCCACCCGACTCAGTGATAACTTTGAAGTGCTGTTCATCAGCAACGTGTTTAGACCCCTGAAACATCATGTGCTCAAAGAAGTGAGCGAAACCTGATTTCCCCACTTCTTCGCGCGCCGAACCAACGTGATACGTTACGTCAACGTGGACAAGTGGGTCTGAATGGTCTTCATGAAGAATGACGGTTAAGCCATTTTCTAATGTGTACTTTTCATAATCTATTGATACGGTGTTGGCAGCTTTTGGCGTTTCAACATGCGCACGCTGGCAACCTGAAACCGCTAAAATACCGAGCGAAATTACCAGCGAACTGAGGGTCAGTTTTCCTGACATGACTATTCCTTTCCTATTCAACACACCTAGATAAGTGTGGCAATAACCATACTAATTTTCAGAAGATTACCAGACTTTTAAACGGTTTACTTCGTCTGACTTTGCTATGATTGTATTAATTTATGTAATTCTGAAATACACTAATGAATAATCATCTACACTACTCATTGGTTATTCCAGTTGATTGCGCTTATTGGTAGTCATTGGCAGATAAAAAGGCCGAGTTTGAACCGTAAGCAATAATGAGGTTAAAAGGAACGTTTAATGGATCAGTCGACAACAGTACTCGATATTGACTTTGGAATGTCTCAGCTTAGCGGTAACAAAACGCTGTTGTTTACCCTTCTAGGAAAGTTTACCGAAGAATATCGTTCGATTGACGCAGATATTCAAACACATGTAGAAAAAGGCGAGTTCACAGAAGCTTATTCTCTTGTACATACCTTAAAAGGTGTTACTGGTAACTTAGGATTGTTTGCCCTGCATCATGCTAGTAAGCCTATTGAAAGCAGCTTGCGAAACGATCAGCGTATTTCAGACGATTACCCAGCGTTCATCGCTTGTTTAGATGAAACTATGGCAGCGGTAGATGCACTAACAGCAGAGCCTGACACAAACAGTGCCGAAAACGCACCTGTAAATAACGCTGCGGCTGAACAAGCGAAAACACAGCTTTTAGCGGCACTTAAGGCCAGTGAATTTATTTCACAAGAACGCCTTGATTCATGGCTTGCCAGCCTTTCTCTTCCCAACGATAAACAAGCTGCAATTGTTGATGCTGTTGACGAACTAGACTACGAAGCCGCTATAGCTGAATTAGAAAATAGCTAGTGCAAGACCTGTGTATCTTATACAACAGCGATGAACTTGTTGTTGTGAATAAACCTTCGGGTATCGGCATGCACGATACCCAAGCTATTCAAACCCCTTCACCTACTTCTAAGCAAATTACTTCGCAAGAATTTATTTCGCAGCAATTGGCTTCGTCTGAACCTAGTACTCAAGAAACACTCACTATTCCAGGTATTGTAACGTTGCTTAAAAAGCAGCTAAACTTGTCGCAGCTGCATTTATGCCATCGCCTTGATACCGGCACATCGGGCTGCCTTTGTTTAGCTAAAAATGAACGGGCTGCCGCTGAAATAGGCGAGTTATTCAAAGCAAGAACTGTAAGAAAATACTACGTAGCCTTAAGCGATAGCAAGCCTAAAAAGAAACAAGGCGCAATAATTGGCGACATGAAAAACCGACGAGGCGGTCAAAGGATTTTGTTAAAGACAACTGAAAGACCGGCTATTACGCAGTTTTTCAGCCAATCTGCCAAGCCCGGCGTGCGCGGTTTTATCGTAAAACCCTTTACCGGAAAAACGCATCAAATTCGCGTTGCGCTTAAAAGTATCGGCGCTCCTATTAATGGAGATACACTTTACGGCGGCAATAATGCAGAACGACTCAATCTTCACGCATGGCGCTTAATGCTGCCACTAAAAACTGGGCTGGTTAGCGTAAGCGCAAATATTGAGACTCACCTTGCGTTTTTTGAGAAAAACGCCTTTATCTTCAAGCAATACGAAGATGGCTTTGCCGACCCGCAAGTACAAGAATGGTTTTCACAGCTTCAGCCTCCCGAAACTCTACCGTGGCCAAACTTACCTAAAGGTTTGAGCCCATTAAAGGGAAAGGTATTAGAAGAAGCCTCTGTGAATGAACTTGCACCAAAGGAGTCTAATTAGTGGCAATGCTGTATATCGTTGGTGGCGGCGCTATTGGTTCGCTAGTGGCTGCAGGGGCGCAAAAGCATGGCGTGCCCTATCAACAATACCCTCGAAATGTTAAACATTGCCCGTCTTCTGCTGTATGGCTTAACGGCGAAATCGTTACCTTACAACCAGCGTGCTCTATGCCTTCAGTATTACAAGCTGATGATGTAGTCGTATTGCCTTTGAAAGTCTATCAACTGTCACAAGCACTTCATTTTTGGCTACCCTACTTAGTAAACCAACCTACTGTGGTATTGCTACATAATGGAATGGGCGGCGCAGAAATAGCGAATGATATACTTGGCCCCGATTACCCATTATTGCTAGCAACCACAAGTCATGGTGCGCTTAAAAAAGAAACCGAAAATGGCAGTGTTATCGTTGAGTATACGGGGAAGGGCGAGACGCAAATGGGTGCGTTAGACGTTCAAGCTTTTGGATGCTCTAATAAGACCTCTTCGATACTGACTTCTAAGCTCTGTTCTAAACTTCCGTCTAAGCTTAGCAGTGCCATATCACTTTTAAGCGCAGCGTTACCCCCTACCCATTACTGTGACGACATTCAAAAAGCGCTTTGGAGCAAGCTTGCTGTAAACGCCGTTATCAACCCGCTTACGGCAATAAATAATATTCAAAACAAACACATTTTAGACTCGCAATTTGATAAACAACGGCAAGCTATTTGTTCGGAATTTACTGCAACCGCCAATGCATATGGTTTTTCATTTTGTGAGAAGCAGGTGCATGAGCGTGTAATGGCAGTGGCAAAAGCGACAGGCGAGAATTATTCAAGCATGCATCAAGATATCGTTAATAAAAGGCCTAGCGAAATAGGTGCGATTAACGGTTATCTTATAGAAAGAGCCAAGCAAAAAGGCATCGCAACGCCTATCAATACGCTGCTTACTCAGCAAATAAAAGAGATTGAAGCGCAGTTTAATACAAACATTAGTATGTGAGTTAAAGGCTGTAGAATTTCCGGAAAACGAGATCAGAAAAGGCGAGATTCAATCTCGCCTTTTTCATTTTTGGTCTAGCACTTGTTCAGCATTAATACGCAGCGCTTACTACGGTTTTGCTAAGTAAGCGTTACCTTACTCTTCAGACTCAGACGCTTCTTTGGTCGCTTGTGGTTTCATGTGCGGGAACAAAATCACGTCTTTAATGGTTGAGCTGTCGGTAAACAACATCGCCAAACGGTCGATACCAATACCCTCACCCGCTGTTGGCGGTAAGCCATACTCAAGCGCGCGAATGTAGTCATCGTCGAAGTGCATTGCTTCATCATCGCCAGCGTCTTTTTCTTGAACCTGCTTCGCAAAACGCTCAGCTTGATCTTCAGGGTCATTTAGCTCGCTAAACCCGTTAGCAAGTTCACGTCCACCAACAAAGAACTCGAAACGGTCAGTAATGAATGGATTATTGTCGTTTCTGCGTGCAAGCGGCGATACTTCCCACGGATATTCAGTAATAAACGTAGGCTGCATAAGCTGCTCTTCAGCAGTGGCTTCGAAGATTTCGCAAAGGTACTTACCTGCACCCCAAATACCGTCTACTTCAGGCTCTTTAATATGAAGCTGTTTTGCCATTGCTTTAAGCGCATCTAGGTTTGCTTCTGGGTCGCGAATAGCGGCTTCATTGGCTTCTGGCCAATACTTCAAAATAGCCTCACCCATACTTAAACGCTCAAACGGCTTACCGAAGTCATATTCTACTTCGCTTGTTACGTTGCCATCTGCATCTTTCGTGGTGTTGGTAATTTTAGTGGTACCAAGAATATCTTGTGCTAGCGTGCGTAGCATATCTTCCGTAAGGTTCATCAGGTCATTGTAGTCTGCGTATGCTTGGTAGAACTCAAGCATAGTAAACTCAGGGTTATGACGCGTTGATAAGCCTTCGTTACGAAAGTTACGGTTAATTTCGAATACTCGCTCAAAGCCACCTACAACCAAACGCTTTAGGTAAAGCTCTGGCGCAATACGCAGGTACATATCGATATCTAGCGCATTGTGGTGAGTAACGAACGGCTTCGCCGTGGCGCCGCCTGGAATAACCTGTAGCATTGGCGTTTCTACTTCTAAATAGTCGCGCTCGGTAAGGTACTTACGAATACCGTTTACAATCTTACTTCTGATCATAAAGGTTTTACGCGTTTGCTCACTGGTGATCAGGTCAACATAACGCTGGCGATATTTAGTTTCTTGGTCGCTAAGGCCGTGAAACTTTTCAGGAAGCGGACGAAGCGCTTTAGTTAGCAGTTCATATTGCTCCATGTTCACGTAAAGGTCGCCTTTACCTGACTTGTGAAGGGCACCTGCTACGCCGATAATGTCGCCAATATCCAACGCACCATATTGTGCTTTAAGCGCTTTCTGCGTGTCTTTGTCTGCATAAGCTTGAATACGGCCAGTCATGTCTTGTAGTAACAAGAAAGGTCCACGCTTAGCCATAATACGGCCAGCAATGCTTACTTTGTTGTCTTGCTCTTGTAAGGTTTCCTTGTCGAATTCACCGAACTTAGCTTGAAGTTCATCAGCGTAGTTTTCACGACGGAAGCTGTTTGGGAAACCGTTTGCACGGCACTGCTCGCGAATAGCGCTTAGCTTTGCACGGCGCTCTGCAATCAATTTGTTATCGTCTGTTTGTTGGTCAGTCATAACCTTTCACTTCGTTGTTCGGTTTACAGCCCAGATTTTAGGCTGGCTTCAATAAATTTGTCCAAGTCGCCATCAAGTACGGCTTGAGTATTACGTGTTTCCACGCCGGTACGTAAGTCTTTAATGCGAGAGTCGTCTAATACATAAGAACGTATTTGACTACCCCAGCCTATATCCGACTTACTGTCTTCCATCGCTTGTTTCTCAGCGTTTTGTTTTTGCAGCTCAAACTCATAAAGCTTGGCTTTCAGCTGCTTCATCGCCTGATCTTTGTTTTTATGCTGCGAGCGGTCGTTCTGACACTGCACCACAATACCTGTGGGTTCATGCGTTATACGTACCGCTGAGTCTGTTCTGTTAACGTGCTGACCACCTGCACCTGATGCGCGATAAGTGTCGATACGTAAATCAGAAGGGTTAATTTCGATATCAATATCGTCATCAATTTCAGGATACACGAAAGCTGATGAAAACGACGTATGTCGGCGGTTTCCAGAATCGAAAGGTGATTTTCGAACTAAACGGTGTACGCCGGTTTCAGTGCGAAGCCATCCGAACGCATACTCGCCTTCTAGACGCAGTGTTGCACTCTTAATGCCAGCTACTTCACCTTCAGACACTTCAATAAGTTCTGTTTTAAAGCCGTGAGCCTCGCCCCATCGCAAGTACATGCGTAAAAGCATGTTTGCCCAGTCTTGTGCTTCAGTACCACCTGAACCAGACTGAATATCAATGTAGCAATCGTTGGTGTCGTTTGGACCTGAAAACATGCGTCGAAACTCTAACGTTTCTAACTGCTCAATAAGCCCCTGCAGTTCAGCTTCGGCTTCATTAAATGTGTCTTCGTCTTCCGCTTCAACGGCCAGTTCCACCAGCCCTTCTACGTCTTCTACACCTTGCTCTAGCTTGTGAATAGTTTCAACAATTTGCTCTAGTGCAACTTTCTCTTTGCCAAGCGCCTGTGCTCTGTCTGGCTCGTTCCAAACGTCAGGACTTTCTAACTCTCGGCTTACTTCTTCTAAACGCTCTGACTTTGCATCAAAGTCAAAGATACCCCCTAAGCGCATCGGTGCGCTCGCGGATATCTTTTATCGCATTGGTAACGGGGTTTATTTCAAACATAGACCGCTTATTTCGTAAAATTCAAGACCGCGGATAGTACCGAATTTAAGGTAATTTTGATAGGGGTTGGCGCAAATATTGCCATCTTCTTTTGGTTTGTATTAGAAGCGTTTTCGTTGAACGATAGGAATTGGCCGACAAATGACTTTCAACACAGCTTGTTAAAGCAAAACATGTCCATACTTATTGATTTGGCGGCGTTTTTAATTTCACGTTTTCTGTGCCGACTTACTTCTTATATGCACCAATTTGGAACAAAATGTCACTAAATAATTTATCTTCAGCCATCATTGGCATACTTTTGAGCTTATTTATTCTAGCCATGGGCCCAATAGTAGATTGTAGCGATTTAGCGGGTTCAACCATGACACTACAGTGCCCCGACGGCGCACCAGTATCATTCATGTGGCCAGTGCTATCGCTGATTGTTGCGGCCATCGGCATAGGAAATTGGCTTTACAAGAATCGAGAGCGTTAACTCCAAAACGCTAATCATTACTGAATAGCACTTGATACTACCGAGCAGCACTAATTCATATCGAGAAGTCGTTATTACAACGATTTCTCGAATACTGGAAGGATACGGCTTTGTTCGTAGTAGTCGTTTTTATGCAACGAAACTATTAAACGGCACAGGCAGTATTTCTTTTAACTTATATACCTTTTTTAGGCCCTGCAAATTACCCAAATAGATTGGCATTTCGGCATCGTAAAATTCAGATATAACCTGTAAGCACAAAGCACATGGCGGCACCGGGTCTTCCTGATCTGCAACCACAATAAGGTATTCCATATCCTGTTTGCCTACCGCTGCAACGCCACTCCATATTGCATTTCGCTCGGCACAAATAGTTGCACCATAGCTAGCGTTTTCAACATTACAGCCATAAAAAACCTGCTCAACACCTTTGAATTTTACTGCTGCACCAACTTTAAAATGAGAATACGGAGAATAAGAGTTTTCTCGTGCCGCTAATGCGTTTTTGTACGCATCCACAACATCCTGACGTAAATTTTCAAGCAATGTTCTGTTCCACTTTTCAAAAGGGGGCATGAAGATTAATGAGTATTACTACGTAGTGCAATAGAAAACTGACCATTTGGACAAGTTGTAGCCAAAAACATGATACTTGATCTTTTTTTATTTGAGCGTACACTCGTACGCCAAAATAGAGTACAAGTGTACGCTCAAATTATTAACTGTCGTTTTAACTCTTGTAAGGTCAAAGCACTTAGTGAAATCGCTTCTTTCGAAAATCAGTCATTCTCTTTTCCATCACTTAACATGGAAAGGTTATTGGGAGCCACTTGTTCAACGGTTTAAACCTGCGTGGCGAGATGGCCTATTTCGCGCACAAATAACAAGTGCAACCTACTTAAACCCAAATACACTTCAAATTTTATTATCGCCAGAAAAAAAGTGGCCAGTACACCTGGCAGGGCAGCATGTGTCACTTACCCTTGAGATCAACGGCAGACTTACAACTCGTGTGTTTACTATTGCATCGGGAGCCAGTACTCGCGCACTAGAAAATGAATTACGCCTGATCATCCGTATTAAAGAGCAAGGGGCGTTAACCCCTCACCTACCAACACTTTCACCTGGACAGTGGGTAAACATTTCACCACCCATGGGGCGTTTTGCACTGCGGGAAGATAAAGATATATTGATGATTGCAGGCGGCTCTGGCATCACCCCCTTCATCGCAATGTTAGAAGACTACACATCGAAGCATGCAGCCAAACATAGCTCTAATGACTGTAATGAGCACCACAGCAGCCAGGCTTCTATGAAGCCAAACATTCACTTGCTTTACTATGCCAAGCAAGGCGAACACTTGCTTATTGACGAGCTATCAAACATTTCATCAAAGCTACCCAATTTTGCGTTTCGTTTACTCACTAAAGCGAATGACGGTGATGTTGAACGCTATTTACCTGAATTTAATTCGTATGAGTGGATGGTGTGCGGCCCTCTATCACTGTATGGGCCAGTATCAAAAAACGCTTTGGCAAATAATATTTCACTTGAAAGCGAACATTTTACTGCACTTTTACCCACTGTATTTGATAGTTCAGAAGAAGAGCAAACTTTCCTTATTCAGCATGACGACAAAGTGCTTCATGTTAACAACCAGCAATCGCTTCTAACTCAGCTACAGCAAGCTAATGTGTCAGTAAATTATGGGTGTGGCATGGGCATTTGCCATCAATGCCAGTGTGTAAAGAAACAGGGAATTGTGCGGGATATGCGTACCGGCGAGTTGTCAGATAACGCCGAGGAACTCATTCAGCTATGTGTATCTCAAGCCATTACTAATTTGGAGCTTCAATCATAATGACGAGTAAACGAACTTCGACAATAACACCCAATAGATCCAATAAGCCGGATTATGAAAGGCTAGCCGAGCAGCTAAACGCAATTAAAACTGACATTCGTGCACGCGTTGGTAATGAAGATGCTCAATATATTAAACGCGTGATTGTTTTACAGCGTGTCTGTGAGTGGACGGGAAGAATATTGCTTATGCTGGGCTTTTTACAGCCGATGCTGTGGGCTGTTGGTGTGCTTAGTTTGGCTACTGCCAAAATTCTCGACAATATGGAGATTGGTCACAACGTAATGCACGGGCAGTACGATTGGATGAACGACAAACATATAAACTCTAAAGCATACGAATGGGACATTGCCTGTGATGGTGCTAGTTGGAACAGAGTGCACAACTACGAGCATCATACGTATACCAACATCATAGGCAAAGATCGTGACTTTGGTTATGGCTTACTCAGGCTTTCAAGCGACTTTCGCTGGCGTGTTAAAAATCTTTGGCAATTTATTACTTACCTTTTGCTAAGCGTTTTCTTTCAATGGGGAGTGGCGTACCACGAAATGGCTGCAGAGCGTGTATTCTTTGGTAAGAAAAAAGACAATAGAAAAAACACAGTTACTCACACTCAATTGAAAAAGCGCTTTTTCAGCAAGGGGGCCAGACAGCTTGTAAAAGACTACGTGTTATTCCCTTTACTCGCAGGACCTCTTTTCCTGTGGGTGTTTGCAGGAAATGTATTGGCCAATTTGTTGCGAAACTTATGGACGTCTACCATCATTTTTTGCGGCCACTTTACAGGCGACGTAGAAACCTTCAAAGAAGAAGATTGTAAGAACGAAACACAAGGACAGTGGTATTATCGCCAAGCCCTTGGTTCTTCAAACATAACTGGGGGGAATGTTTTTCATGTGCTTACTGGGCACCTTAGCTTTCAAATAGAGCACCACTTATTTCCCGATATTCCTGCTCGCAGGTATCGAGAAATGGCGCCCAAAGTTAAAGCCGTGTTTGAAGAACATGGCATGCACTACAACACCGGTAGCTTTGTTAAGCAATATTCAAGCGTACTCAAACGCATATTACGATATTCATTACCATAAACACAATCATCAGCACGTGATGTACGTCAACAAGCGTGCAGTTAACTGTGATAAATAAAATAGCACTGAGAAACATTAAACCTCGGTGCTATTTATCATCTCGCGCCAGTTGAAACCCTAGCCAGCCCGACACTGCGCTTGCGCCCGTTAAACACGTTCCCCATACCCAGTCGATGCTCATAATAAAAAGTGTGAAGCCATCTATAATACTGTAGGCAGTAAGGTTATAAGCGCCGTAGCTTGCCAGCCCTAACAAAGCGCCATCGATGCCTGCATAAAGCAGTGATTTATCGCGATTAGCTACTACCGCAAGCACAAAAACAACGCATCCATACATTGCGTAAAATACTAGCCAAGGCCAGGTTATAAACTCGCTTCGTAACAAAGGTGCCATTTCAGTTTGATACCAGCTATCTGCCACTACACCTAACCATATGAAATCAAGCACACCAAAGCAGATAAAAATAGCAGCTAGCGATGTTACAATTGGCTTGGCGTAGCGTACGATGTTCGCAAGCATGTTACCTATTCCTTATAAAAGTTCCTTTAATTATCAATAGTGTGTCACGGTTTACGCAGCAAGAACAGCACAGCATTTACTATGCATTATTTTGTATTCACGGTTATCCGATTTTGTCGAATTAATCTACACAAAGCGTAGGCTCAGCTGTGCCGCCCGACACATACGTTCGGCAGCCAAATAAATTTGTAGACTCTAAGCAAACTCCGGCAGTGGCCGTACCCGGTGCAACGGGTTCGTTAAGCGCAACACAAGCTACTTCACAGTCGCTACTGCTTTGACAAGACTTACCGGCATCGCTTGCTGGTAAAACACAGCTTTCCTTTTGTTGTTTACCAATGCGTTTCCACTGCCCCGAATGTTTTTCGCACACCTTTTCAGAAGCGATAGAATACGCCTGCTGTACAAGCGGTAGCGATGTATCAACCGTCGCCTCTAGTTGTGCAATTTCTTTGAGCGTAGGTATCTTCTCTGGAGGTTTTGCACCGCATCCTGTCAAACAAACGAATGCCAGAATAAGAAAAGTACCAGTGACATTAATGCCAGTAAATGAATAGCGCATAATAGCAATTCCTTCTATATTCTTTACGTCTGACCTGTTTTTTTGAATAAGTTTCAATAAATTATAAAGCCTTATTACGCAAACAGATTGCTTGCGCCGTTCAAAAAAATAAATAGATGAAATTTTATTTAAATTTACTAGGTCTATGTGTGCCTACTGTTTGCACTAATTAACGAATTGGACTTTTCATGCCATACCCCCAAACAAAAAACAGCGTAACCTTATTACTAACATTTAGCTTTGCCGTTTTAGGTATTACGTTTTTACTAGGCGCTAATCCTGGGGCGTTAACAGCAACATTCGGCTTCTACGAACTTACCGATATGTTGAGTGCGTCAACACTCAGCGTGCTGACGGGCATTGGCATGTTAAGCGTTACCATAACAACATTAGCTGCAAGAATAGGCGTATTGCCCGTTATTGTTCCAGTATCAATTACGCTTATCACAGTAGTAGTTCCGCTCCTTACTTTGCTATCACCCACTCGCTGGATGGCCGATTTAGGCGGGTTTCCTATCATTGGCAGCGGCCAAGGCATAATAAAGTACTTTGCAGTATTACCGCTTGTTGCATTCCTATTTTTTAAAGACAAATTTACGGCGAAACAACATACGTTCATGAATTACGCCTCGGTTGCTGTGGTGCTTTTTTGGATTGGCGGTATGAAGTTCTATGAATTCGAAGCAAACGGCATTATAGGGCTTGTCGAAACATCTCCATTTATGTCTTGGCTTTACGATGTCTTTACCGTACAGCAAGCGTCAAACGTAATTGGTGGCTTTGATATCCTTTTTGCCATACTGCTTGGTATTGGTATTTTCATACGCAACAAGCCGCTTCTTGTGATAAGCGGCCTGGCGTGCTTGTCTGTATTCGTAATGACGCAAACGTTTATGTTTTCAGTACCTGGCACCTTTAATGGCGACACGCTGATTAACGGCTTGGGGCACTTTGTTATCAAAGATTTATGGTTTATTGCTAACCTCATCATTGTTGCGCACTACACATTAAGCAATGATAGTGAGCACCAAGCCAAGCTTTAATTTATTGTCCTACTGGAGTAATTTCAGTAATACTGAAATTACTCTTCTAACTGCAAGCTTACCCAAACTAATCGATGGTCTGAGCTTGCAGCTCTGTCTTTTACTAAACGATGCAGAGCACTTTGCTTTTCTGGCCAGAATACGCCAGCGTCGATTACCGACATGCCATATTTTGAGGGAAGCACATAGTCGGCTCTTGCTCCCCAATAAGCGGTAAACCGATTGCTGTAAGGTAAATCCGATGAGTTTGCCCCACCTTCACTTTTAGGTATAACCGAATTGTTTACCAGTGGATGTTCTGTTAACTGCTCGATAACACCTTTTCGATACTTGTCACCTATATCCGCTGCATTGAAGTCGCCGACAAGAACAAATCGTGAGCTTTCGCTAAGCGTCACATGTTTGCCATTATCATCGTAAATATAATCGCCCTTTTTAGGCGATAAATAATCTGTCATAAGGCGAATTTCATCGCTATTGCGTTTCCCGTTTCGATCTTCATCACCATCAAAGTTTGGTGGCGTTGGGTGCATTGCCAGTATATGTACTGTTTTATCTTCTACTAAAACGGGAATATCCCAGTGCGATTTTGAGCTTAGTCGAAAAGCATTCCACTCATCATCAGAATACCAAGCGCTATCAGTACTTGGTTGATTTTTATCTGCCAGCATTGGGCGCTGTGCGTTGGGCATATCTTTCCACTTAAAATACTGAAACGTGCGCACTTCGTCTTTCTTAATGGGATACTTCGACAAAAGGGCCATGCCGTACTGCCCTGGGTACAAACCATAACCGTATGCGTCATTGCCGTATTGCGTAGCTTCACCGTTATTGTCTAAGTCGAATGGAGTTGGTTGGCCGGTATTTACTGTTGCAATATAAGTATAAGGATAATCAAGCGGCGCTTGCCCTTGTTGAGAAACGTTCAAATACCGAGTTAAAAAAGCGTTTACACCACTCTCTTTATTTTGAATGTAATCGAATTCGTTAAGCAGAATAATGTCTGGGTTAACACGCTGTATAATTTCAGCAATGTTTTTTACTTGATCGTTGTCACCTGTGCTAAGCACGTGTTGCAGAACCTTGTCACTTGGCGGCATGTTGAGGTGGCGATAATTAGTTGCCTCCATACTTACATTGAATGTGGCAACCTTAAGGGGCTGTGAAAAGATAGAAAAAGGTAAAAGCGCTAGCAGCGCGAAAAAAGTTATGGGTTTCATGAGGGCAGCTTTTGTTACATTATCACACAAACATACCAGAACGTGAGAGCTAAGCAATACCGCGGCTGCAAGTTCTTGTTACGCGCTGTTCTTACCACACAGCATACACCTCCACGTAGCTTACACCTCTACGTAACTATTACCTCCATGTAACTAACATCCCCCACATAACTAACACGTCAGCATAACCAACACGTTATGATTTATTAAGCGCGCATACCTTTCAGCACATTTAGAAGCAAAATAAGCCAAGCAAAAGCAAATCATAAAAATAAAATATTAAAATAAGACCTGAAATTAAAAAATAGTTTTAAGGAAGCCAATACTAGCGCACAAATTTAAACATTTATTCTAGGTTTGCCCTGCTACTGTAAATAAAGTGGTGTTTCAACATATAGGTGTGCCTTGTCTCATTGGGTCTCAAAAGCAATTCAAACTATAAATGCTGACTTTCAACGTTCAGCAGATACTCATCTTATAAAGCTAGATCAACTTGCCATTCAAGGAGTAGATATCTACTTAAAGGACGAAAGCACACATCCTACTGGGAGTTTGAAACACCGCTTAGCGCGCTCTTTGTTTTTATACGCGCTTTGTAATGGCAAAATTAATCAGAACACAACGGTGATAGAGGCGTCATCGGGCAGTACCGCTGTGTCTGAAGCCTACTTTGCCAAAATGATAGGCATTCCATTTGTTGCAGTAATGCCGCGTTCAACGGCACAGAGTAAAATAGCGTTAATTGAACGCTATGGTGGTGAATGCCACTTTGTTGACTGCCCTACTCAAATGCATAGCGAAGCCAAACGGGTTGCCAATGAACTAAATGGCTACTTTATGGACCAGTTTTTATACGCAGAGCGCGCTACTGACTGGAGAGGCAACAACAACATTGCTGAAAGTATCTTCGAGCAAATGAGCGCTGAGCCACATCCCATACCTCATACAATTGTCATGAGTGCAGGCACCGGCGGCACTTCAGCTACTATCGGTCGCTATATTCGTTATAAAGGATTAACCACAAAATTAATGGTAGTTGATCCACAGCACAGCGTTTTCTTTGATAGCTTTTATCAAAAAGACCATACGCTTACATCACAACGCGGAAGTCGTATTGAGGGTATTGGCCGCCCTCAGGTAGAGGCCTCATTTCAGCATGATGTTATCGATACTATGTTGCGTGTTCCCGATGCTGCAAGTATTGCCACAATGCGATGGCTAAATGAAAAAATGGGCATTAAGGCTGGCCCCTCCACCGGTACTAATTTGTGGGGCGCGTTAAATGAAGCACAAGCCATGGGGAAAGAAGGGTTAAGCGGGTCAATTGTTACTCTTATGTGTGACAGCGGAGAACGGTATAAAGACACTTACTACAATACCAGCTGGGTGGAGAGTAACATTGGGGAAACCTGTGAGTTCGATACCACTCTAGACAGAATAAAGGTGGCATAGGCCACCTTTATTTTAACTGTTATTTAAACAATGATTTTCGCAGATAGTTACGTAGTTAACCTGTAACTGTTTGCGTAAAAATGCACGTAAACACTAGCGCTAGAAAACGGTGCTTACTGCTCGGCTTTTTTACTGAATATTTTATTTTTAAGCCAATAAAGAGGCAACAATAATACAAACCAGAATTTCTTTAAGAAAACCAGAGCAAGCGCTAGAAAGCCTGTTTTTGCAAGCACTTTACCAGCAATTAGCCCACCAATGCCATATGCCGCTACCTCGTCGATATCAGGATTAAACTCACTGTACTTATGACCATCGTTGAAGCTTGCCATAGTAAGTACTTCATCTCGTGCAGCGCTAACTTCTTCAAGCTGCTCCATATTGGCAATAAAGTTCATCACTATATAACCCTGGCGTCCTAGCGCCCTTACGTTGTAGTTAAGGGTGTTGGCTTCACTTCCACCAAAACTCAGCTCTTTTGCCCAATAGAGTTTATGTGTTGCTTCATCGTAGTAAGGCTGCTCCGCCCAACCTATCAGCTCAATTGAAGGATAACCTTGCTCCTCGCGCCATGAAGATTCCTCTTTAGTATCAGCCTTCATTTCGCTCAACAAATCATCGTAGTCTATGTCTGCGGCGTCTTCATCAGATACATAACCATCGCTAGCGTATTCAATGGTTACGCCCCACGACTCGGCATCAAGCACGCGATACTTTTGGGGAAACAACATACCTAACGTAAGCTCGCTTTCAGGGTTGCCCCAGCCTTCTTCTAATACGCGTTTAGCATCTTGAGGCGACAGGTAATAATAGCTTTCCGGTACATTTAGGCTGGCTTTACCACCCGGTAATTCAATGGCGCCGGTTTGGTAGTTTAAAGATGCCTCGAACTCTTCTGCCCACTTTAAATAAGCCAGTTGCTGTTGTTCTTCTTCAGAAAGCTCAGACTCTACACCCGCGCCGGGTTCTTCTGATAACAGCGCCTCACCTTCATTCTGTGGTGATTGTTCGTTATTTGCGGCTAACGGCGCTTCAGCGGTGGCGACGGCGTCTTCTGTAACCGTGTTTTCGTCTTCAATAGTTAGCGCATGAATTGGCGCAGAAATAAATAGTGCACTTGCAATAAGTAGTGCGTTCTTACTAACGTCCATATTATTCCTTTGTAATTATAATAAGTGTTTTTTCGTAGTGCGCTCTTTAGCCAAGAGGGAATTAGGCAGGCACTAGAGCACTACATTGAGTGTGTAGTGATGTAATGTCAATTTGAAAGATAAAGAACGACACTAAAGTAGTACCGCTTCTAATAGGCACTCAACAAATAGCGCATTGCATCAAAAGATGTAGAAAGCGCTTTAGTTTCTTCCGAGAGTAATGGATTCTGCAATCTAAGCATGGTTCTGTTGGCCAAATCCAGTTCGTTATTAAGATGCTCTGTATCAACGTAACTCTTAAAGAGTTTCGAAAAACTTCCATCTTCAACGGCAATTTTTAAACCTTTCTCTATGCGACTAGCAAGTTCAGGCTTCGCCTTAGACACGAAGAAGAAAATGTAGGAGGGATAATAGAGTACATGATTAGGCTCTATTACAATACCTTTATTTTTAAGCGCTTTTTGCTCAACAATGGCTTCATTTAATGCTCTGGGAAAGTAATCTATGCGCTCTTTTTTAAGCAACTCAACAAGCAGGTCGTAAGTACTTGTGCCTAATACTAAAAAACCATTTGAGTGAAGAATTTCGTAATCGGGCCAGTCATGCCCCTGCCCTGCCACCATTTCAGTGAGCGACTTACCTTGGGTGGGGACTGTGAAATTACTCAGGTTTTCTTCAAGTACAAGGGAAACCCGTAAACCCATGATACCGTTTAACAGAGGCACTCTAACGGGAATAGCGGTGGCTTCTCGTTCCTTTGATGTTACGGTCCAAAAAACATCAATACCGCCTTTGCCCGCTAATTCTTTCACAATACGACTTTGTACAAGGCGTTCTTTAGTGAAAGTTAATTTGGCTTTACCGTATTCACTTTCAGTCTTTGAGAGTGCAAGCCTTAGCAGTGAGGTGTAATAGTCGTGAGAGTCGTAGTCGTATTCGCTATCTGGCAGGGTTCTAACATGTTCGATGTGCGAGTTAAACGCTTCAAAATCCATGCCTGATGAAGCAGCATTGCCCTTAACACTTACGGATAACGAAAGCGAAATTAAAAAACTGAAATATAGGTTTAGCCTAATAGACGACTTCATGGCATCGCTTTAAGAAGCCCGCTAGATTGTTTTCTCTTTTAAAAACTGTAGCCCAATAACTTTTACACCCCAAACTTTACATTTTTAAAATACATTAAACCAATGATTAAACTTCTGCTTACCCTCTAATTTAGCTTCGCTGTTTTTGACTCATCATCATTAATAGTAGCGCTTTTTCTAAGCTGACAAATAATGGCAAGCAATAAAATGTTTTGAAACTCTGGTTTTTCGAATATTGAAAAACCAGCTTCAACTATCGTTTTCTCTGCAAGCGAGAGCAGGTTTAATCCAATTAAAAACCAAAAAGTTAGCATTTCATGTTTTTTTAAATTCATTTAGATAATCTCAGTTTGGTAGAATATAAAGCAGTAGACAAACGACTACTGCTTTGTTCGCTTATGGAGTTTCAGGTTCTTGAACACCATCAAAAAAACCGTCACCTAGTCCACGCCCAAACTCATGAGCCATATCTAGAAAGGTTAGATAAGTGAGTGTGTAATTCAGCCAACCACCACTACACATTTCAATTTCATCATCAGACAAGTAAGTCATAGTCCCTCCTACGGCAATAAAAGATCGGCGACGTCATCTAACCAGCGATTAGATGTCATTACGTTTTTATAAAAGTAGCCTCCTGCGTAACCAACTCCATAGCCGACTTCATAAACAGCGTCCGCTACTAAACCAGCACCAGATGCAATGGCGAGCTCATCTTTGTTCAATAGTTGCATTATTTAAATTCCTTTTACATTGCGTTGTGTGCACATGCACGAAAGTAATTTAATCAGAGATGGAGTAATTTTCGACTGTACCTATTCCCTGTTTCACACAATTACTAATTGAATAAAAAAGAGAAACTGAAGTTTTTATGGAGAATAAAAGAGGTGTAGATATGGTAGGTTGTCAATACCCTTACCATATCTAATACTATAGAAAAACGTGTAAAGCGTTTGACCTAAAGGCTTATCCCGCCACTTTGCTGGCAAGTTCTGCGGTTTCCTTGCCTAAGTTTTTAAGCTGTTTAATGGTTTTTTCATCTGAAATTTCACCACTATCATTCATTAACGAGTCGACTTTCGCTATCGCTTTTTGATTTGGTACCACCATAGTGCCTAAGTTCTCAAGCAGCATACGAAGCACGACTAGCACGCGCATTCCACCTAAACCACCAGCAGAAGCCGCCATTATACCCGCCACTTTTCCGCGGTAGGCCTGCAGTGGTTTTTCACCTTCCCCCATGCGCGACGCCCAATCAATGGCATTTTTAAGCAGTGCTGGATAGCTTGAATTGTACTCTGGAGACGCAATGAGAAAACCATCGTGGCGCATTAGTAACTCTTTAAACGCTTGCGCTTTTTCAGGTGTGCCATATTGCGCCTCTTCATCTTCGTTAAATATTGGCATTTGATAGTCTGCCAAATCGATGACTGTAACTTCAGCGCCAGCTTCACGGGCACCTTCGGCGGCAACTTTCATGATGGCTTGGTTGAACGAACCTTTTCGAGTACTGCCTGCAAAAGCAAGGATCTTAGTCATTTGAGTTTCCTGTCGTTGATATTTTTTAATAACCGATAAGTTAAGTTTAACTACCTGTTCCGCGGCAATTCAAACTTCAGACTACTTATCTTCAATACTTCTAACGTGAGAACATAAAAAAAGGCTGACAATAATTGCCAGCCTTTTAAAAATTATTAAACCTGTTGTACCTCGAACGCTACATTTTTTCCAGTGTTTCAATACCCAGAAGGGTTAATCCCTGTTCAAGGGTTTTGGCAACTAACGCTGACAATGCTAAGCGACTGTCGCGAACCTGTGGCTCAATGCCTTCTTTCAGCATTGGGCATGCTTCGTAGAATGTCATAAACGCAGACGCGACATCGTATAGGTAAGTACACAGTACATGAGGCGTTGCTTCACGAGAAACTAGACCAATGACCTCTTCAAATTGAAGAAGCAATACTGCCAATGCGTGCTCTTGTTTTTCAGCAATGTTGATACTTGCTGCCAATGCTGCCATATCAACACCTGCTTTTCTAAATAAGCTTTTCACGCGAGTATAGGCATATTGAAGGTACGGTGCTGTGTTGCCTTCAAAGCTTAGCATCGAGTCCCAGTTAAACATGTAGTCGGTAGTGCGGTTTTTAGATAAATCGGCATATTTCACCGCGCCAATACCTACTTTACGCGCTACTTCTTCAAGTTCAGCTTCCGTTAAGTCGCTGTCTCGCTCAGCAATAAGCTTACCTGCGCGCTCAACGGCTTCATCAAGCAATTCAACAAGTTTTACCGTGCCACCCGTACGTGTTTTGAATGGCTTACCGTCATTACCAAGCATCATACCAAATGGGCAGTGTTCATAGCTTTGCGACGCTTTCATAAAGCCCGCTTTACGACCCACAATTTCAGTTTGCTTGAAATGAAGTGCTTGGCGAGCATCGGTAAGAATAAGGGTACGATCTGCGTTTAGTTTACCACTGCGATAGCGCATTGCCGCAAGGTCGGTGGTGGCGTAAAGATAACCGCCGCCTGACTTTTGCACAATGTATACCGCAGGGTTGCCTTCTTTATCAGCAAGCTCAGGAATAAACACTACCTGAGCACCTTGGTCTTCTACCGCGATACCTTGTGCTTTCAGGTCACTAATTACATTGGCTAAATCGTCGTTATAAGCCGACTCACCCATAATGTCTTTGCGAGTTAGGCTTACATTTAGCTTGTCGTATACTTCTTCAGAGTGTGCAATAGACACATCGATGAACTTTTCCCACAGCGCTAGGCACTGGGCATCGCCACCTTGAAGCTTCACTACGTATTCACGTGCACGATCAGCAAAGCCTTCTTCTTCATCAAAACGCACTTTTGCTTCACGATAGAAGTCTTCAAGATCAGAAAGCGCTGTTTCCGCTACTTCGTCTTGCAGCTTGTCAGAAAGGTGTGCCAAAAGCATACCGAACTGCGTTCCCCAGTCGCCCATATGGTTTTGACGAATTACATTGTGACCTAAAAACTCAAGTACCTTAACAACGGCGTCACCAATAATGGTGGTTCGAAGGTGGCCTACGTGCATTTCTTTCGCTAAGTTTGGCGATGAGTAGTCTACAACAATGTTTTGCTGCTCTGACTTTGTGATGCCTAGACGTGAGTCGGCAAGCGACGCTTCGCATTGGTTAGCTAACCAATCGTTATTTAAGTGCACGTTAATAAAACCAGGGCCAGCGACTTCAAGTTTGCTTGCAACGTCATCAAGCTTTACGGTTTCAACAATTTTTTCTGCAATATCACGTGGCTTTTGCTTTAGCTGCTTTGCTAATGCCATAGCACCGTTAAACTGATACTCGCCAAATTCAGGTCGAGCGCTGCGCGCAACCGGCACTGGCGCATTATCTACGCCCATCTCTTTAAGAGCGTCAGTGAAACGGTTAACTAATAGTGCATGTATATTCATAATGTGTTTTGTCTTTTTAAATTTTTACTGACTGTGCTTTTGCTAGCTTGCGTTTAAATAAGCTTATCCAAATCAGCTTAGTTTTCGCGCGTGTTGGTAAACTGAATATCAGGGTAGCGCTCTTGAGCAAGCTGTAAATTCACCATAGTCGGTGCGATGTACGTAAGGTTATCACCACCATCTAAGGCTAGGTTTTGCTCGCCCTTACGTCGGAATTCGTCCAGCTTTTTCTCGTCACCACTGTAAACCCAACGCGCCGTTGCTACGTTAACGTGCTCGTATAAGGCATCTACGTTGTATTCCGCTTTAAGACGCGCAACAACCACATCAAACTGCAGAACACCTACCGCGCCCACAATAAGGTCGTTGTTTGCAAGAGGACGGAAAACCTGAACCGCACCTTCTTCTGAAAGCTGAATAAGCCCTTTAAGCAGCTGCTTTTGCTTTAGCGGATCTTTTAATCGAATTCGCTTAAATAGCTCAGGCGCGAAGTTAGGAATGCCGGTAAAACGGTAATTGTCACCCGATGTGAACGTATCACCAATGCGGATGGTGCCGTGGTTATGCAAACCTATAATGTCACCAGCATAAGCTTCTTCAAGGAGGGCACGATCGCCAGCGAGGAAAGTTAGTGCATCTGAAATACGCACGTCTTTGCCCAAGCGGCTGTTGCGCATTTTCATGCCCTTTTCATACTTACCCGACACAATTCGACAAAATGCAATGCGGTCGCGGTGTTTAGGGTCCATATTCGCTTGAATCTTAAATACAAAACCGCTGAACTTACCGTCAGTACTCTCGATAGTGCCTTCTTCAGTTTCACGGCCAAGTGGTGCAGGCGCCCACTCAACAAGGCCATCAAGCATATGGTCTACACCAAAGTTACCTAATGCTGTACCGAAAAATACCGGCGTTAATTGACCTTCTAAGAAAAGCTCTTGTTCAAATTCATTAGACGCACCGCGCACAAGTTCTAATTCATCACGCAGTGTTTCAGCAAGGTCGCTACCTACCGCAGTATCAAGCTCTGGGTTATCTAGCCCTTTGATAATACGCACGTCTTGAATTGTGTGACCTTGACCGGTTTGATACAAAATAGTTTCGTCGCGATGCAGGTGATACACGCCTTTGAAGCTTTTACCGCAACCAATTGGCCAGGTTATTGGCGCGCACAAAATATCAAGCTCCGTTTCTACTTCATCCAGCAGTTCCATAGGATCGCGAATATCGCGGTCAAGCTTGTTCATAAAGGTTACGATAGGTGTATCGCGAAGACGCGTAACTTCCATCAGTTTACGTGTTCTGTCCTCTACCCCTTTTGCTGCATCAATTACCATCAGGCATGAATCAACAGCGGTAAGCGTACGATAAGTATCTTCAGAAAAGTCTTCGTGCCCTGGGGTATCTAGAAGATTCACCAAGTGGTCGCTATACGGAAACTGCATGACAGACGTTGTCACCGAGATACCACGCTCTTTTTCCATTTCCATCCAGTCAGATTTGGCATGCTGCCCTGACTTTTTACCTTTTACGGTACCGGCAGTTTGTAACGCGCGTCCGAACAGTAGCACTTTTTCAGTAATGGTAGTTTTACCAGCATCGGGGTGCGATATGATGGCGAACGTGCGTCGCTTTTTAATCTCTTCTAACAGCTTCTTATCTGACATTAATACTTATCTTCGTTAACTATCATCTTTGCAAACAACGTGTTTGCTAATGCGTTTCAAAGCGGATAAGCACTGCTTTTCCGCGCAAACTTAACGTTGCGATAAAACGCTTGATACATCATGGAATTTATTGGCGCGAATTTTAGCATTTTACGGCACGTAACAGTAGAGTGAATTGGCAAGAAACTTTGGGGTGTTTTTTGTCGTTGATGAAACGAATAATGCCAAAGAATGCTACTGCTACATCTGGGTATCAAAAACTAGACAGTAACAATCAAATTTAACTATTGTGTTACTTTAAAAAGTAGGTGTGAGCATAGGTTGGTCGAACTGCACAGCTTCTGATGATATCGTTAATGCGTTTAGGCGAGCAGATAAAGCCCTTTATGCCGCGAAGGATAAAGGGCGAAATATAATACTAGGTAGTTAACAATTAACGTACTACCTGCACAAAACATCTACTACGCAGTATAACTAGTCCCATTCAGGTGCAAAGTCGGGCGTCGCTTGACGGTCTCCACAGTCAAGAGCGTCAATTTTTGCAATGTCTTCAGCGTCTAGCTTAAGTGATAACGACTTGAAGTTCGTTTCCAAATTCTTGCGCTTTGTTGAAGACGGTATAGTTATTAGGCCGTGTGCTAACTCCCATGCAACTACCACTTCAGCGGCTGTCACATTGTGCTTTTCTGCTATGGCGATAATGGTATCGTCTTTCAGTACTTTACCTACTGCAAAAGGCATATAGCCAGTCACCGTAATACCATGCTTTGCACAGGCCTCACGTACCTTCTCGTTTATCAAATAAGGATGAACCTCAACCTGATTTGTGGCAATTTGGCCTTCACCCAAGATGCTTACTGCCTGTTCAATTTGCGCAACGGTGAAATTAGAAACGCCAATTGCTTTGGTAAGGCCCATTTCTTTCACGCGCAGAAGTTCACCCAAATACTCTTCCATGCTTTCGCCGTTTTCAGGTGAAGGCCAATGAATAAGCAAAAGGTCGACATAAGATAGCTGCAGCTTGTTTAAGCTCTCTTTTACGCTATCAACAAACTGTGACTTGTTTAGCTTGTCATTCCACACTTTAGTAGTAACAAAAATATCCTCTCGCTCAACGCTACTGTCTTTAATAGCACGACCTACAGACTCTTCGTTACCATAAATTTGTGCTGTATCAATGTGCCTAAAGCCAACGTCTAGCGCCATTGTTACGCTGTCGTATGCTTCGTCATTTTTTAGACGAAATGTACCTACGCCTAATGAAGGAATGTTCCATGGTGATTGCTGTGCTACTTGCATAACGTCTCCTTTTAAGTTGAATACTTTATAGTGTTTGATAAGCCCATTTAGACCAGTTTCAACCCCAAATCGTTTATCTTCACTAACTACAGGCTATTGAACTTGAATAAATGGGCATTGATTTCTAGATTGATTAATCTCGTAGAATTTAAGACTTATGCGTTTGCAGAGAGGTTTTGTCTAGGTAACCACTAAAACGAGTGAGTAAAAGTGCTGCGACCGAGATAAGCGCACCTATCCATGCCGTATCAGACAATTGCATACCATCTACAATTACGCCTCCTAATATAGAGCCCACTGCAATGCCAATGTTAAACGCGGCAATGTTAAGACCGGAAGCTACGTCTACGGCATTTGGCGTAAACTTCTCGGCCAATTGCACTACGTATACTTGAAGGCCGGGCACGTTACCAAATGCAAAGGCTCCCCATAACAGTACCGTGATCACAGCAGCTATTTTGCTTCCCACTGTAAACGTTAATGCAAAAAGAATAATGGCAAGTGCAGAAAAGATAACGGTAAGTGCGCGAACTGGGCCTTTTTTATCCGCTAGTTTCCCACCGTATATGTTCCCTATTGCAACCGATACGCCGTAAATTAGCATAATTAGGCTTATGGCTGAGGGAGCAAAACCGGCCTCCTCCTGCAAAATGGGCGCTAAGTAGGTAAAGGCTGTAAACGTACCGCCATAACCTAATATGGTCATAAGATAGACCAGAATAAGTCTAGGCTGAACAAGTACTTTCATTTGCTCACTCAACGTAGCGGGCCTACTTTGCTTTAATTTATTTGGCACCAGTAATGTGCTGCCAATCAGCGCCATAGTACCTAGCGCGGAAACCACTAGAAATGTAGCTCTCCATCCAAAGTTTTGCCCTATCCAAGTGCCTAGCGGTACACCAGTAACAAGCGCTACCGTTAAGCCTGTAAACATAATGGCAATAGCACTCGCTTCTTTTTCTTTTGCTACCAAACCGGTAGCAATAGTAGAGCCTATAGAGAAAAATACGCCGTGGGCAAGACCTGTTAACACTCTAGCCACTATCAAACTCTCGTAACTAGGAGCTTGCCAAGCCAGTAAGTTCCCCCCCACAAAAAGCGCCATTAAACTCAATAGAACATGCTTTCTGTTCCATTTTCCGGTAAGGGCGGTTAATACTGGTGCGCCAACGGCAACGCCAACGGCGTACAAGCTAACTAACAAACCCGCACTGGGTAGTGAAACGCCTAAATCAGCGGCAATTGTTGGCACTAGCCCTACAATTACAAATTCTGTAGTACCAATAGCAAACGCACTTAACGTTAGTGCAAATAATGCAATAGGCATTGTTAATCCTCACATTGTTAAAAGGCAAAGCGCAGCAGTAATAAAAAGCGCTCTGTTCTTTGTTATTTAAAAGTGTGTACAGTGTGAGGTGTTTTTTATTTGCAAAAAATAGCACTAATGACAAAATACTTTTGTTGTTTTCGTAAAAGAGTGTGCATTATGGCAGTGAAATCTAAAACCGAAGATCTTGAGGCATTTCTTACTGTGGTAGATACAGGAAGCTTCTCGGGCGCTGCAAGCTTGTTAAATCAGCAAGTAGCCAAAGTTAGCCGAGCTGTAACACGACTTGAAACGCAATTAGACGTCACGCTGTTAAACAGAACAACGCGAAGGCTAGAGTTGACCGAGGAAGGCGCTCTATTTTTACGCTACGCCCGAGACAGCTTAAACACGCTAGAAAAAGGTGAAGAAGCGCTAAAGCTGCTTAAACACGCTCCATCAGGAAAGCTTCGTGTAGATGCCGCAAGCCCTTTTGTACTTCATCAACTTGCGCCTTTGGTCAAACCTTTCAATAAGCTGTATCCAGATATCTCGTTAGATATCACTAGCCACGACAGTATTATCGATTTACTGGAGCACAAAACTGACATTGCTATCCGCATAGGTGATTTAGGTGACTCAAACCTGCACGCTCGCCACTTAGGTAGAAGTAAGCTTTATCTTGTTGCAAGCCCTGAATACTTAAAAGATAACCCTATCGATGGCGACGCGAGTTCATTACCCCAACATAAACTCATTGGGTTTAGCGATTCAGCAAGCCTTAATAAATGGCCGTTAAAGCAAGAACCTAAACTTTCATTTCATTTGCAGGCATCAAGTGGCGAAACCATTAGGCACTTGTGTTTAGCGGGCCAAGGAATCGCTTTGTTGTCTTATTTTATGATTCATCACGATATCGAAAACGGTAAGCTGGTCCCTATTTTCAAAGACGATATTGTCTCTCCAAACCGACGAGAAGCCGTGCAAGCGGTTTACTACAAAAATAGTGCTGTCTCTTCACGTATCACTGCTTTTCTTGATTTTATTCAACCAAGGCTGACACTTTAAACGCAGGTTATTGCCCTTTGCCTAGTAGCTTTTTCAAGGCGCTCGGCGGCAAGCCATTCACAATCAACGCAGCAATCATAAGTACTGCACCAGCAACCACCATAGGCAGTAGTGTTTCGTTTAATATGATCACTGAACTTACATAACCCACAATAGGCGTAAGCGTGCTTATAAGTACAATTTTATCAGGGGGAAGTTTCGGGCCAGCAGCAACCATTAAGCCAAACCCTAAGCCTGTAGCTACAGGGCCGATGTACATTAAAAGCAGCCAGTCTTGCCATGCATAGTTTACAAAATCTGGTGTGGGCTCAAATACAAGCGCTAGGGCAAGCATCGCCGCGCCTGCAACAGTGAACTGCCAAAATACGGCCTCAATCACCGTGCCCTGCCACTTGTGAAACGACACCCTTCTAATTGCAAGCGCCCATAATGCAGAAGCAAGTAACATTCCAAAGAGGGGTAACCAAGCGCCAGGCTCACCACTAGCGAACAAAATCATGGCACAACCAATGGTAGAAATACCCGTTAATATCAGTCTTTTTGAAGGCGGCTTTTGCCTGTACCACAGCGTGTCGATAAGTAACATCCAAAGCGGTGTGGTATAGATCAATATGCTTGCAGTACCGGCTGGAATGTATTGCAGCGATAGCGTAATTAACCCCATTGATAAAATAAATTGAAAAAAAGCTACCACCAGCACAACTGCGCGATCTTTGCGGTTTAAAATAGGCAGCCTTTTCTTTGTGATCAGCACGAAAATAGCAAGGACGGGTAAGCTTAATAAAAAGCGCAAGCACACCATCCACACTGGGTCAACTATTTCTAACCCTACTTTCATACCAGGCCAGTTTAACCCTAAACACAATACGGCAACCAAAAGCATCTTTATGCCTTTAGACTGCTGTTTTTCCATTATCGGTGCTGTAGACATTTATTTTCTTGTCCAAGATAAAGCGAGGTTACTTTGTCGCGATTAAGAAGAATCTAAAACCGTATTGTGAATACTAGAACAGGGTACGGTTTTTTGCGGGCGCAAATATAAGTTAATTCAATGAGGATTGAAACCATTGCGAGGTTAAACAGCAGAGAAAACTGACCACATGGTCAACATAAATAAACAGTGTATGGAAAGAATTAATTACAGATAAAAAAATGCACAAGCAAGGTAGTGTTTATTGTGGTTTTTCCCACTTCATGATGACAGCATTTTCCTTACCGTTTGCTAGCGGGTAATAGTTTTTGCGAATTTCGATATGATCAAAGCCGTGTTTCTCATACAGTGCAATAGCACTTTCATTGCTCTCTCTCACCTCTAACCACACTTCTACCATACTGTTGTGTAATGATAATGCCAGCACGTGCTTAAGCAACATATCCCCTATTCCACGGCCACGGCATTCACGTTTAACCGCAATGTCCATAAGGGTGGCTTCATCTAGTACTTCCAGCATAATGGCATAACCCACAACCATCTCATCTTCTACTGCAAAAACACAGTAATAAGGTGGCGTTAAACAATCTTCGAAGGTGGTGAGTTTCCAAGGTGAAAACTGTGCATTAGCATGAATATCGTAGGCCTGCGCTATCCATTCAGTCGATGTGTCAGAAGTGACAAGATGCAGGTCCATTAGTAACTATCGAGTTTGCGCAAAGCTAATTAATGCCTGCCAAAGCGCTCGCTTTTGTTTTTTATCTAAAGAAAGGGGAGCTGTAGGGAGAATAATGGCGTGTTCGTCTACCTTTAACGCAGTGCTTATCATCACGCTACCGACCAGTGTAGACGGCAATCCAAGCTGCACACAAGCAAGCTGTAAATCACTTAGCCATAATGCCGCTTGCTCGCGTTGCTGAGCACTTAAAGGAACGCCCTCAGGGGTTAAAGGAACGTTTTTCGGCGTTGCAGGTCTGCTATGTACTGATTCATTTGAAGGTGCGGAAACTGACGTTTTTACTGCAGATTTATCAGGCTTGGTTTCTGATTTGGCTCCGCCCCCCATTTGTGCGCGTAACTGCGCAAGCTTAGATTGCTTTTCTTCTTGGGTAATCGGCTTGGCTTGTGAGCGTTCTGTAACTTGCGTTTGCGCTGGCTGCGACAAGGCTGCCCCGTTACCTTCTTGCTCTACCGTGCTATCGCTTTTTTGCTCCTCATAAGCTTTCCTGGTTACCCAAACGGTAATCCCCATTTCTTGAAGAACAGCTTGTTGGTATGAGGTTAGCGACATGGTGCTCACAGAATAACTTTGACTTCGCGTAGTTTACGCGATGTTCATACAATATTAAACCTTGCCAGTACGCCATACACGTAACATTTCATATGAAATACAAGACACGGAAAACAGGTACTTTTATGCATTACTTGTGTAAGTAATTTGCTTTTCTATTTATCAGTAAGAATATCGTTCTGTACAGGAAGTACAGGAGAAGAAAGTGGCAGGGGTGGAGGGACTCGAACCCCCAACCATCGGTTTTGGAGACCGCTGTTCTACCAATTCGAACTACACCCCTAGCGCGCTGTGCATTATACGGATGCGTTAACAAAGGTAAAGCGTTTTTCGTGTCAGCGGCAACTGCATGCTCATTTAACATGCAATACGATGTTTTTTCGGCCTATTCTGCTTCACTTTGACCTAAGGCCTTAAACCATAAGTCGTTTGTAACCGATACAATTTCTTTATGAAGCTCGAATTTAGCTATAGCTTCGTCAAAAGAAATACCAAGTATGGTGGTATAGCATTGTAAAAGCGCTTTGCTCTGTTCAATAGATAACTTATTTATCAAACAGCAGCTTGCCAAGTCGAAGTAACGATTCCCCATTGCTGAATACTCCCAGTCAATAACAACGGGAATATCGTTTGCTCTGCATAATACATGACTGGCTAATAAATCATTATGGCAAAGCACTAAATCATCGTCGTCTTGCTCACTTTTAATCACTTTACTACGAAGCGATACAGCGTGCAGGTACAGCGAATCATCTGGAGCCAAATTAGCGACATGGATATAGTGTTGCCAGCGTTCAATAAGATTCAATGGCCTTGCAGTAATTGGCAGTTGGTGGATTCGAGCGAGTACATTAGCAAGGGTTTCAGGTTTTGCCTGCGCAACTTTTATATTTGGTTGCCATTGCTCTACCCATAGTGTTTCATCATCACTTAGCCAAATGGCACGGGGAGCAATATCAAGCGAATGCAACTGTTGTTGAAGTACAAACTGGTGAGTACGATTCACACCGCTGAAAGTGTCGTTACCCAGCCATTTTACTGCGTAGTCTGCGCTTGAAGATGTATCGTCATTTCCTTCATCCTGAACGCGATAAACATCATTTACCGCGCCTGAGGGATGCTTGGTGATTTTTGCATTGTCGGAAAGCCTAAGCGCCTTCTGCAGAAGCGGGAGGATATTCAACATTTCTGCTCTGCTTGTTGTACTGCATCATCCATTGATAGTAACCAAATATTGAGAAAACGACATAGCCTGCAAACAAGCAGGCAGACAGTGCGTAACCCACTTGAAAATATAAAAAGGCGGAAGCAATATTGATGAAGAACCAGTACACCCAGTTCTCCAATATCTTATGGGCTACCATAAAGGTAGTTATGACGCTTAGCAAGTTGATACTTGCATCGAGCAGTAAAAAGTCACTATTGAACTGAGAGCTAGCCATTATCGACAAGCCCCAAGCAAGCAACAATAAGGTAGGCACTAACAAACTATGTACCCACCATGGCCAGTGGATAATCGCGCTTTTCTCTGAACCGCTCCCCCCCTTTGACCACTGATAATAGCCATAACCCGCCATTACCATGTAAAAGAAGTTTAATGCTGACTGAAAAGGCAAAGTTACTTGCCAAAACAAGTAGGTATAGATAGCCGTGCTCACGAAAGCACACAGCCAGCACCAACTATTTTGCAAAGCGGCTAATAATACATAACCAATGGCAAGCACTACTGCCACCCACTCTAGTAGTGAAGTGGCAGCAATTTGCTCTGAAAAGCTTGTTAGGAAATCGGCCATTACGACTTTCTTGCCTGCATCGCGTCAAAGTTGAGGAACTTAGCCACAAATATTGCCTGCCCCACCTCTTCGTGCGTACGCTGCATTTCTTTACCCAAAATACCCATTACCTCACCGTATTCACCTGTCACTTGCGTGCTCGTAGAGCTAGTCGAGACAGTGATGGTGTCATAACCGTTTAACCTATCAATGAAGTTTTGGATAGGTGGAATGTATTCGTTCACCAATGGATAAAGCGACAACTCAACCATAACGTGCATAACGCCTCCTAGAACTCGTACTTAACCGTAACACCGTACTGACGACCGTTGCCAATTTGAAAGTACGGCTCATCGAATGCATACTCATCGCGAGGGTCGTTACTAAAGCCGCCGAATCCACGTGTGAAATACTCTCTATCGAACGCGTTTTGTACCCATAATGAAGTTTGCCAATCGCCGCTAAATAGCACCAGTTCTGAATTCACCAAAGCAAAACTTGGTGACGTTACGTCATGGCCATCTGAGAAACGGTACTCACTTTTAAAGTCTACATCGACGCGCCACAGTAGATTGTCGGTAAACGCATATTCACTAAATACGTTAGCGGTCCACTTAGGTGCTTGCGCCTGGCGTTGTTCATCAATAACAGTACCGTCAGCAAGCGTGTAACCTTCAAATGTCGCGCTTAGGTAACCTACCGAGGCATCTATACGAAACGCATCGCTCGCAATCCAAGAAAGCTCTAGTTCAGCTCCCTTGTTTTCGCCCACATCAGCATTGGCAATAACGTCTGCAAAACCCGAGCTACCATCCTCACGTTCAATGACTTCAAAGTCACTTATTTGTGTGTCTTTTCTATCCATGAAGAAAATAGCGGCACGTGCTGTTAGTGACGGTGTAAACAGCGGTCCTTTCACACCTAATTCATAATTCCAGTTGTACTCTTCATCAAAGAAACGTTGATTGTCTTGAAGACGATTGTCTGGGTTAAAGCCAGCGCCTTTGAAGCCGCGCGAAATACTTGCATAGTAGAAATGGTCACCGGCTGTATATTGCAGTGCCACTTTACCGCCCACCATATTGGTGTCGAATGCACGGCCTAAACCGTTATTATCGATAAAGTCGAAGTCATAATTCTCTAAACGAAGGCCGGCCACCAATGTCAGGTTTTCTTGAAGCGCGGTTTCTGTCTGTAAATAAAGCGCCGTAGTGGTTGGCTCGTAGGTACTTGCATAGTCGCCGTCTGCGAAGGTGTATTGGCGAATCAAATTCTCTTCAGTGGTTTTATAAAATGCGCCCAGTGTCCAATCGGTCATGCCATCAAACAAAGCAGCACTCTCAGATGAAACAAATCGGATTTCACCGGTTTGTGTTTCTACATCTCTGAAATAAGCGTCAAAAGAGGTATAGCCAAATGGGTGGAAGCCGGTGAACGTCCAATCTTCATCGTAGCCATACGCAATATTATGAGACGCATGTGTTGCGATAAGAATTAAGTCGCCCGCTTTTGAAGACGTTGTAGAGCGTACGCTCACTGCATGGGTTTGATGCTCGTCGAAACCCGGCTCGTCCGAGCGCGTTTTGTTATCGTTATCTAATGAGAATGCGTCGTAGCCGTTATCTATATCGAACCAACGATAGGTTAAAGCTAGCTTAGTGCGTTCGCTAACGTTACCTTCTAAAGCAAAACGCAGTGCCGATTCGTCAATATTATTGGTGTCGTCTCTACCTAAAAACGTATTTTCAACAAAACCATCACTGCGGTTATGCACTAATGCAACGCGATATCCCCAATCGCTGTTTATATCATTGCCCGTGGCCGCTTCTACACGGTAGCTATCTTTATTGCCAATTCGAGCTTCCACATAATCTGGCGCAGCATCACCCACTTCATTACTTGTAAGCTTTACTGCTCCGGCTAATGCCCCCGTTCCATAAAGTGTGGCTTGAGGGCCTCGGTATACTTCTAGCTGTTTAGTATCGAAAATAATGCCAGCAGCGGCTAACCCAGAGAAGTCGAATTCATCAACGATAAAGCTAACAGAAGGGTTAATAGGTTCAGCAAATTGACTGCGTTCACCAATACCGCGAATTTGAATAAAACGTCCTCGCGAAGCACCAGCAGCAAAATTAACATTTGGAATACTGTTTAACACACTGTCGATATGAGAAGGCTGTCTGCTGCGAAGGCGCTCTTGGTCAACAATTGAAGCACTAGCACTCAGCTGGTCTAACGTAGTTTGGCGAAAATCGCCTGTTACAACAACGCGCTCAATGTTTTTTGGCAGTGCGCTATTTGCTTGAGCATTTTCGTTAATGTTTTGAGCGTAACTAGAAACCGAGCTGGCAATTAATGAAAGTGTGAAAAGTGATTTGTACATGGGATCTCTTATTCTTCTTAAGAAAAAAGACCCGGCTTTAACGGCAGGTGATTAGGCTAAATTGTGCACCATCCCTACGCCGGTATTATCCGGATCAGGTGTAAGGGTTCCCACAATGTGGATCTCAGACCGAAAACGGACACCCCTTGGTAACGTGAGTACGGCTAAGCTGCCGCACTCAAAAACTGCGACGGAGTCTACCAGTTAGATAAACATCGTCAAGAGAAGTTAGCGTTAAGCTAACTTCATATTAGAAATAACATATACGCTTAGCTTTCTTCGATATTCATATTAAGCCTACGAACTTCATCGTCGGTTTGTGCCTTAAGAACTTCTAAAGTTTTTCCGTGAGACGTTGGAAGGCGAGTTTCAGGATCTACTTTTACGAACACAATATCGTCGGCAAAACAAATTGTCTTTTTTGTTGCCTTGTTTCTTACCAAGCAACTTACCGTTATAGAAGTACGACCTACTGCTTTTGTCTCTAATCCAAATTCTACAATATCGCCTTGTAATGCCGGAGACTCGAAGCTAATTTCACCAATGTGCTTTGTTACCAGGCAATTGGTTTCCAATTGACAAATTGCCCAAATGGCAGCTTCTTCGTCTATCCATTCCAACGCGCGCCCACCAAAAAGTGAATTGGCATAGTTAAGGTCGTTTGGCATCACTAAACGCCGAGAAAGAAAGCGCATTCGAATTCCTCTTTATAAATCGCTACTATATGGCTAAGTATAACGAAAAATCAGATCTATGGCGCTAAACGAATTACGTAATTGGCTTCATTTTCCTTATGAAAACGCACAGTCAAACGCCCATGTGCATAGGCGATTACTTGTTGTTAACGGTAACGAAACATTTGTTGATGAACAGGCCACTGCGTTATTAGCACAATTACCCGCAGAGTTAACTGTAAACACCTTCGACAGTGCTAAGTTAAAGGGTAAGAATCGACAGAATTTACTGGGAAACGAATGGGACATTGCTATTTTAGATTGCCGCAGTGTATTTAGGCCCAGTATTTTGATGGCTGTCGCTGGAACCGTGAAGAAAAGTGGCTGTTTGGTCTTATTGTGTCCTGACCTAGAAAAGTGGCCTAATAATGTAAATTTAGACTTTATATCGTTTGGCTACGAGCAAAAGTACAGTCGATATCTGCGCTATTTTGTAACACACCTTAAGCTGCAACCATGGGTATGTTTTCATAACGAGAATGAAACCATTATTCCAGACAACAACGAACTGGCAGCAAGCACAGACAAGCAAAATATTGCGTTGCCGTTCAAATCGGCCGATCAACAAAAAGCATTTGCCAAATTACTTACCCTTTACAATAAGAAAGCACTTAATGCCACTATTACCGCGCCTAGAGGGCGAGGTAAGTCTTCTCTTTTAGGCTTATTTACTGTTCACTTGTTAAAACAAGGGCAAAACATTCTGCTTACCAGCAGCAACATAGAAAACATTGCGAATATACTACAACGTCTTCCTTTTAACGACGATGACCAACGTTTAACTATTTCTTCAAGAAAAACACGATTAGAGCTAGATTCTGGCACCTTGCAATGGGTAGCGCCGGACGATCCTAGATTGGTTAACGACCATGACGAACAATGGGATATTTTAATTGTTGATGAAGCGGCCTCTATACCTTTACCTTCGTTGCAGTCATTTATTTCCCATCATCATCATTGGTTATTAAGTACTACGCTTCAAGGGTACGAGGGAAGCGGTAGCGGCTTTATGCTTAAGCTTATGCCGACTTTGGAAAGTAATAGTAATACGGTATCCCATATAACGCTAACCAGCCCAATACGCTGGTATGACAACGATTTACTCGAGCGTTTCCTTACGTCGCACTGTTTGTTCAACAGCTCACTATCTCTTAGCCCTAAAAGAGACGACGATTTAGAGATACAACATGCTGTGTTTTCAATTGAAGAAATTAACCGACTGTCTTTAGAGGATGTGAGTAGCATAATGCAGCTACTTGCTTCAGCGCACTATCAGACGACTCCTGACGATTTCATGCGAATTTATGATAGCCCAGAGACATTGCTAGCAGTACTTAGAATAGAACATCAAATTGTTGCGGCTTGTATCGTAAACAAAGAAGGCGGAGAAAAACTAGCACCACTGGCTTCTGATATTGCTGACGGTAAGCGTCGTCCTAAAGGCCATTTAGGCGCCCAAAGATTAGCACTTTTGAGCGCTAATAAAGATACGGCTTTACTTAATTACTGGAGAATAAATCGCATTGCAGTTATACCTCACCTTCAAAGCCTAGGACTGGGCAGTAATATGCTTAAACAAATTATTAAAGAGGCTCAAAGCGAAGGTGTGGATGCCGTATCTACGTCGTACGGTGCAACACAGGAGTTACATGCATTCTGGGAGGCTAATAAATTCTCTATTGTTGATACAGGCAGAAAACCCAACAAAGCCAGTGGCGAAACAAGCGCAATGGCACTTTTGCCCTTAACTCACAACGCTCGTGCCCTCACGGTAACGTTACAGAACCTCCAAACAGCAATAAACGCCAGTGCGACATTTTCTTCCTTGTCAGAAAGTTTGCAAACGCTATACGTTAAAAAGGTGCTTCATTTTGCTTCAGGGTATCGACAGCTTGGTGATGCGCAGCCCTACCTTATTGCTATTGCGCATTATCAACGTGCAAATGCAGGTCTTAGTGAAAAACTAATAACACAAGACGTTCTAAGCGCTTTAACTAGTGGCATGGAGTCTGTGCACGCGCTGCAAGCACAATTAGGTGCAAGCGGCATTAAAGAATTACAAGCTATAATTAGAAAAAGTATAGATTCTGAAAAGCTTGCTTCGTTAATGACAAAGTAAGAACTGTAATTAGCCTCTTTTTAGTCAAAAGCACTTTCTATTAGC